>JAUNVQ010000014.1:0-3682 GCA_030540715.1 Actinomycetaceae bacterium
TTCAGGTTGCCGTATGCATGCATAAATACAAACATTACAAAGAAAAGCCCTGAAGCTGCCATGATCAGCTTCATAAAAACCTGGGTAGACCAGGCACGCTTTTGTTTCGGAGATTTTGTCTTAGCCACGTTTCAACGTTATCTAGCGATTTTCCGAAAGGCTAGGGCTAATATCCTGCCCCCCTCATTCTTATAAGGAAACCTATAACTTACTTATCATTTATGCAGGTAAGAGAAGCGAAAAAGAAGGTAACAAAAAAGACACATTTCAATAATGTGACATCAAAAACAATGGAAAATCGACCGATCATCTTGTTAATAAGCAACACGAGACTTGCACAATTCTCCTTTAAGGGGCCCATAAATAATTTTTTATTGGCCTACCTATCTTTTCATATACAAAAACAACTACTGTCTTGCTGACACCATGTTGCAATAGTATCTAATAGACAAAACTATCTTAGCTGTCCACAGCGCTATAAATGAAGAAAGGTAGGCCGATAGAAGTATCACACTACCTTTGAAGAAACCTTCGAAGGTTAGTATAAGAAACCTTAGCAAACAAAATCTGTTGGTGATAAGGAATCGGTATCATATTCCTGTGCAATATCACCCCATGATGGTCGCGGGGCCCTCGTTGGATTCCTCTGCGTAAAATCTGGGTATCCAATACAAAAAACCATCATTGTTCGCCAATGATTTTCCCTGTGCAGCAATTTATCCACGGCATTTATCGACAAACCCGTCATCGGGGCAACACCCAAACCTCTGGCTCGCAGAGTCACTAAAAAATATGCGGCCTGGAGTGTTGCCGATTGCGGACTCACCGTATCAACTCGCGACTGTGCCATATCAATAAAATCCTGCGGAGCCTTACATTTTGTCATCACTGTTGAAAGATCTGGATCCCATGAAAGGACGCACACCCATGGTGCGGAAGAAATCGCATCCTGGTTGCTGATACCTGCCAAAGGAACAAGTGCTTTGCGTGTTGGCCCCTGGCCAACTAAGTCAATGCGCATCGGCTGACAGTTAAACGCTGTCGGAGCAAATTTGGCCTGATCCCAAGCATCAATAATGAGTTGTTTATCCACATACGCATCACTAAAATGCCGTTGTGAATGGGAGTGTTCAAAAATTGCAGTCACATCGCATCTATCTTGGCTGGCCATATCACTATTTTATGACATAAAGAGGAAATCTTACCACGCTACCCTGTCGGCGTATCCATCTTCGCCAGTTCTTACTTGCCCCTTCACACTACGCACAGACATTCGATCACCTTCCGTTACAAGTTCGTACTGAGCGTTGCAACCTACTTTTTGGAAAGGAAAGCCCTGCTTCTGTCTTACCGTGATCGCCCATGTTCATTGGCCCTTAAGCCGCAGTCTCATCACAAGCGCGTCTTCTGTGGGCCGACGATAGTAACGTTTACGCTTGTCAATGACGCGAAAACCGGCTTTCTTATACATGGCAATTGCCGCTACATTGCCCGCACGAACCTCCAACAGTATCTGCCTACTATTTCGGCGTCGTGCCTCGTCTAAAAGCTGTTCTAGGATATGCCAAGCCAATCCCTTTCGACGGTAGTCATGAACGATTCCGATGGTGATCAAGTCGGCACCGTCGCCCTCTGGCGCAAAAAAACATAGTGCCCCATAACCAATAAGTCGCTCACAGCCATTCGTGCCACAGGTATTGTGATACCCAGCGCTGGACAAGTCGTGACCTCCACCCCCAGCGTTCACCCCACCGTGGTCAACAGATACCAGCGTGTCTGACACAACATCGTCTGATACAATATCGCGGGCTAACATGTCAGTTTGCTTTCTACTTTGCCACGACGAGTCGAACACTCCTACAAAATAGGTGTAGGGTAACTTCAATTGTTCACGGACAATCGTGGCACTCCACGAATCACCAGGAAAAAGCTCCTCCTCCAATGCAGCCACCAACACCGCATCACCACCATCAAGTTGGCGCGTCACAAAACGCTGTTGGCCCATCAATCCTTCCTTTCCCCTGTGTCCACGCGATAATCA
This sequence comes from Actinomycetaceae bacterium, assembly GCA_030540715.1. Lineage (GTDB taxonomy): Bacteria > Actinomycetota > Actinomycetes > Actinomycetales > Actinomycetaceae > JAUNVQ01. Next base: position 2,042 of record JAUNVQ010000014.1, read on the forward strand.
CTTGTCCACATCCTTCCGCCAAATAATCATGGCATCCTCTTACCTGTCAGAATCATTGCTAGTAGTACCGTATGAAGCATCCGCACTACCCCACCAATCTCTTACAATGATGCTGCACAAATCATATGGCACAAAAACGGAATGTAGCTTCTGTCAAAGAATGACTGACAAGAAGTAACACGCTATGCTGGCTGACCGTGAATATCAGGGCGACGCAAGTACAAGGGGGCGGTGTCGCGGTTGCCGTCTTGGCCCCGTTGAGGGTAGCGAGCCCACCACGCCTGACCAAGGTCACTGGCATAGCATTGAGACACATATAGTTTCATATCAGAGGGCGAAGCATCCACCACTGAGTGAAGAAACTTCGGAAGTTCGTCTGCATGCCACACACACGAATCCTCATTGGCAATAGCAGCAATAATCGTAGAAATGTCTTTTTCCACAGCCAGTGCTACCGCATCTTCTGGAGTAAGCACAGTAGGGGCCATCAGTGGATACGCATAGTTATCACGGCATGTGTAAGCCGCACAATAAACTTCTTTCCTTCTTGCATCACTGAGTGTTAACACCGATTGTCCAGCGGGAATGTGAAGACGCGTAGGGGCTCCTTCCGGGTAGGACCACTGCTGATGAGTATTGGTAACTGTCCCATCACACAGTGAACGATAGGCAACACCATCAAGTGAACACATACCATAGACGGGAATATTCAAAGAGTAACCCAAAGTTCTGGCCGTTACCAGCCCAGCTCTTAAACCCGTAAATGGCGCTGGACCAGTTCCCACGACAATGGCATCAAGCCCCACATCAGCTAATGACTGCGCATCGCAGTCATGAACACATTGACGTATCAACTGGGTTGTTCGTTCTGCGTGGTGGCGTGCACTTGCCGTTGAATGATGCGTCAAACACTCCTGTTTTTCCATGATAGCCACCGTGGCACCTACTGCGGTGTCAATACATAAATATCGCATTATTTTTGCCCTTCGTTGTGTGCCCTTACGTTCAAACCTTTGGATCGGTAGTTGAATAACCATCACACAGCTCTACCCCGTTGGCTGCAATAATTGCGGAACGAAGATCATCAATTGACCAGCGTTTCGAAGCAGGGCGAAACTCGTAATAGCGCCGACCATTATCTGCATTTTCCAAATCCACAGTTCCATCGTCAAAAATAAGCGGCGCATCGTCCTCTTCTTTGGAAATAAACACTTCGAGCCTATCTGCCGATAACGACTCGGTTTTACCTTCCCCCCATTCGATGACAGTCACAGCCTGGTCAAGCTGGGAATCCAGATCAAGTGTTTCTACGTCGTCTAGGTCGCCAATGCGGTAGGCATCGGTGTGAATCAACGCGGTGCCACCTTGAATACGTGGCGGGTGAACACGCGAAACAATAAAGGTTGGCGAAGACACCCCACCACATACGTTCAGGCCCTGACCCAGACCCTGCGTAAATGTGGTTTTGCCTGCACCTAAGTCCCCGCTAAGCATAATAACGTCACCTGCGCGGCACAGTGCAGCAACAGCCTGCCCCAGATTGCGTGTACATTCGGGCGACGGCGATACGCAAAAAACTGACGCGGTGTTCACGGTACTCCTTGATCGAAATGAGTTCGGCCAGCAAGAATGCTGTCTTGG
>JAUNVQ010000014.1:3782-71008 GCA_030540715.1 Actinomycetaceae bacterium
TGTTCACGGTACTCCTTGATCGAAATGAGTTCGGCCAGCAAGAATGCTGTCTTGGTGTGTGCCCTGCTAGGTGATAAGACAGCAGCGGTACGGTAGGGGTGCTGGGCTTGGCACATGCAACATACCATCCGAAGTGGTAAGCGGGCCAAGCGGACAATACCACCAGTTCTGTCAACCAGATACACCAGCAGACCTACTGCGCTTGACCAGCAAAACCTCCACGATACAACGGTGGGAATGCCACAGGGAACAACCCACCGTGTTTGGAAGCATGGACATTGCCAAGCCACACCAATTTATCACAGCACGACTGCAGGCCAGGTATCATACGAGTATCATAGAAGTGAAGAACAACACCGCCCGCTCAACCAACCTGGAGACAATCATGGCATCCACACATGAACGCAGTGCACTGATCATTGGCGAAGCTCTTATTGACATTGTTAATACAGGTGGTGCTGCCGATGCTTCCACCGCACCATCACAACGTGAATACCCTGGCGGCTCACCGATGAATGTGGCAATCGGTTTAGGGCGTTTAGGTCGCAACACTCATTTGGCAACATGGATTGGCGATGATTCACGTGGTGACATGATTGTGGCCCATCTGCGCGATGCTGGAGTGAGCGTGGATGCTCAGTCAACTGAGGCAGCATACACCTCGACCGCAACTGCACATATTGACGCCGAAGGCAGTGCATCCTACGAGTTTGACCTGGAGTGGAACCCCCAAGAGATAGCTTTAGAGCGCTCTGATCTTGTTGTTCACACTGGTTCAATTGCCGCCGTAGTTGAGCCTGGCGCTGAACGCGTGTTGGAACGCCTGGAACGCGCACATGACCAATGCACCATTACCTTTGACCCCAATGCAAGGCCCTCGATTATGAAAGACCCGGTACAAACCTTAGAAATGGTGGAACGCTACATTAGGTTAGCTGACGTAGTGAAGGCCTCTGACCATGATATTGACTGGCTTTATCAGGGAAAACGTAGCTATCGTGATGTTGCCTTGGATTGGCTGGAAAACTTTGATTCCAAACTTGTGGTGATTACCCGCGGTGGTGACGGTGTTGATGCTTTTAGTGCAGGCGGCGTGGAATATCACGACGACGCACCCAGTGTTGAAGTGGTTGACACAGTAGGTGCAGGCGATTCATTTATGGCTGGCATCATCGACGGACTGTGGACAAAACGCCTCCTGGGAGCAAAAAAACGTCATCTTTTGCGCGATATTTCAGGCGGAGACGTTGCCGGGGTGATCTCTCATGCTTCGCAAATCGCTGGAATAACAGTATCGCGCCCAGGGGCAAACCCGCCCTGGCTAAGTGAATTATAGAACCTGCACAAAACACTGGCGTGCCACTGCCGCTAGGTTCACAAGGCGGTTATAAAATGCATTTGTTGTGCAGTTGAACTGCGACCATGCAGCAGATGTACACTGTCTTATAGAAACTTTATGCCGTCGTGCACACGCTATGCGGTAGCGCAAGGGGTGTCTTTTCGTTCTTTATCCATGCAAAGATACCACGGTTGCAGATATAAAATGCACAGCAGATCTGGTTGTCAACAACCCGCAGTTGCACAGGTTGCCGAACTATCCGATTGTCCAGCTATCCGTAAAGCGGTGCCCTCTTTAATTCACGTGGAACAGGTCATCAAAAAAATCTTGAGCTAAGCCCATCCACTGTTTCGTACGTACAGGAACTTCACGCTGGTCACAGCACGAAACATGGTCTGCAGTGGAAAGACCGTGACCCCCCTCCGGAAAAATATGTACCTCCGTTTTCACACCATTGCGGATAAGCTCCACGGCATAACGCAGGCTTTGGTCAGGAGGAACAATACTATCTTCAGCTGTTGCCCATATAAATGTTGGAGGGTGCGCCTTGGTCACGCGATCAATAGGGGAACAATCGGGGCGCTGCTCCATCACAATCTTGCCAGGCATGTAGCCAAGCTCGGCAATGATTCTTTCTGGTGTCAGATTGTCGGAAGTTTCAAGCGCCTTGTTTTTAATATCGGTGACCGCATAGGCAAGCAGGCAGCCGTCAGGCCGGTTAGGAACCTCGGAAATGGCGCTGGTTTCGCCCTCGTAAAAAGAATTGTGGAGGACGGCTTCACGCTCATACGAAAGCAGCTCTTGGTCATCAAAGGATGATGACAACCATGCAGCCAAATGTCCCCCTGCCGAGAACCCTGCGATAGCAACTTTTTCTGGGTCAATACTCCACTTGTCAGCATGAAAACGAATGAAACGCATCGCGCGTGAGGCTTCTACCCACGGGGCTGGGTAGGCCGAAGCATCCTGTACTGAATAGGTAAGAACGAACACTTGATAGCCCTGCGCATAAAAGCGCATGGCAACGGGCTCAGCTTCACGCGCAGAAACATGAAAATATCCACCACCTGGGCAGATCAAGATTGCTGGACGTGTGTTTGGATACCACGGTAGCTGGCCCTCACGAAGTGCAGGCTTTTCCCACACATACCCTTCAATGCGGGTATTCTTCGTGATCATCCATGTTTGTGGTGTCATCTCAAGCCTTTCGTTGAAGTGTCATTATCTGAATGTCTAGCGAATGAACCTGTCAGTTACGCGATAGATAATGCTATCTGAAGAAACCTCTCACGGTTTTCATCATACAACTAGAGAGTTCAATTGGCTTCAGCTGTGTTTAAACAGAATAGCTGGCAGCGATATGAAATCGAGATTCCACAGATGAACAGGTTTTGACATCGCGTATTCTTGTTTCATTGTTACAGGTTGATAAGTGTGTTTCATGGTGAATTGCTCAGAAGGTCGCGCACAAAAGATGAGTTGTCACATACCTGCGTCCTAGTAACTCACAGGAATATCATAATGGAGCCGTGCTGTTGCAAGTGAAGCACACTATTTTTAGTCTGGCCTCTTTCGACAACGATGCCGTAGTGCCAAAGCTGGATTTTCTTCAATGTCGGCACAAAACTCTATTCCATCAGCGATTACAACCAGCCACGTTCGCGCGCTATTGATGCTGCTTCAGCCCGCGTGCGCGCCTGGGTTTTTGTTATTGCGGAAGATATATGGTTACGAACTGTTCCCGAAGATAAGTGCAGTGTTGCGGCAATATCGTCAATCGTTCCACCTTTGGCAACTTCTGTCAGTACTTCGGTTTCACGTTCTGACAGTGGCGAGGTTCCTTGAAGAAGTGAATCAACGGCAAGCTGGGAGTCAACAACACGTTCCCCTTTCACAACCTTGCGGATTGCCTGTGATAGCTGGGATGCGGGTGTATCTTTAACTATAAATCCGCTGGCACCCGATTCAATTGCGCGCTGAACATAACCGGGACGCCCAAATGTTGTCACCATCAGCACTTTCACATCCGGGTGCTGCATTTTTAACCGGGCCGTTGTTGCGATACCGTCAAGAACAGGCATCTCGACATCCATAATTGCAACGTCAACGTGCGTTCCCCGTGACTCCAGATGACGCACAAGGTCAAGGGCTTCTTGACCTGTTGCTGCCTGACCAACAACATGAATGTCTGGTTCAAGTCCAATCAGTGTTGCTAAGGCACCACGAACCATTGCCTGATCGTCAACAACAATGACGTGAATCATCTTTGTATCGCCGCCAAGAGCTGCTGCATCCGTATTCATTAGATGACCTTTCCGTATTTGTTAGTGCACAACGTTGTCTTGTCTGTGTCTATCAGCTTAAGGCGCAACAATGTCCACGCTAGGGGTAGCATTGCCATCGTGAGAATTTTCTGCTTTGCCAACATCACCAACACAACCATTGTGAAGTTCTGATAATGTCACATGCCACCCACGACTTGACCCAACAGGTCCCCAACTGACAACGGCATAACCATCGACACGCGACGCCAGGCCAGTTAATCCGCTGCCTTGGCGACGCCCTTGTTCAACGCCACGATGCTTACCATTGTCTGTCATGGTTAAACGTTCAGCATCAATACTGATGTGAACATCACTGACAGCACGTCCGTGATGCACAATATTGGCTGCCCCTTCACGTACAACATAGGGGCCAAAACGCTCTATGATTCCCGCTGGTTCGATATCCTTTGCCCGCACCAACCAGTTTACCCGCATATCCACACCTATTGTTTCTAACAGATTCTGAGCATCAAGAAGTTCCTGCTCAAGTGACATTTCACGCGTACCTGATACAACTTTTCGCACATCTGCTAACGCTTGTCGGGTCAGCTGCGCAACAGCCTGGGCTTCTTTTTCAGCAAGGAGGGCTCGTTCTTGGAGAACAGATATTTTTTGTTTCTGCGCCTGGGACTCCTCCTGATGTTTGCCCGTGAACTGCCTGTCTGTTACGTCGTGCCGCAGTAAAGGACGAGCATTCTTTTCGCCAGTGAGCTCACCTGATTTCTTTTGTTCACCTGGAAAAGAGTCAGCAAAAACCTCCTCTTGAAGAAAGGAGGAAACAATATTGGACACCAGTTCGGATTTAACGGCGATTGCTGTGAGCTGTTGACCTAAAATATCATGTAAATCCGCAGAAATTTGTAGCCGCTGCCGATCTTTTTCAGCTTGAACTTGCTCCAAGTGACGCTGTTCCTTCATGCGATCACGATACATTTCTTCCGCTATACGCCAAATAGCTATGGCATTAGCGATAATGACAATAAACGGAATAAAGGCAGCGGGATTATTCCACCAGGTCAACCATTCAAGGAAAGCAACACCAATCAGTACGAGCATTGAGCCCATCACCCATGAATGCGGCATCAAAAATACCATCGCAACGATATAACACAGCATATATATGGAATTAAAACCACCGAAAATAACCATGCTCATCTGAAGAGCAATCATGATCGCAAAAATCACGAGCAACGATACTTGAGGGTGACGACGAACGGGGCTGACATCGAAAAGAAGCCAGGAAGTGATGTAAATAATTGCATACATCACCAAATGTAGCAGCGTTGACCACCACTCAATACCGTGTACCTCTGCTTGAACAAGTCCCATAATCGGGAAGATAAAAAAGACCAGGAAAGGGCTTGAAAAGCCTAACGCAATGAAGCGATTCTTCAAGCGTGTCGGTATGTGCTTTTTTCTAGAGGACGGGGATGCAACCTGTGCGGGGCCTTCAGAGGGGATAGCGTGTGGATTCTGTGCAGGCGCGCCCTGGATGCCATCTTCTTGGACACCTGCACCAGAATCGGCGCAACGCGACGAATCAGCATCAGAGAGGGATGTCATCACTTTCGTTATCGACGCTTCCCGCGCGGGTAAGACATCATCTGGGTGTTGTGTATTCATCTCGCTACTCATCATATTAATTATCCCCCACCTTGGATTTTGTATCAATCACTTTAGGTCACCTACTGCGTTACATCCATCTGCTCTCTTCGCTTCCTTTGTCATCAGCACTGGTTTGGTGTCCAACTGTGCGCTCAAAGTCTGTGTTACTTTACATCACAACTCCAGTAACGTACCTGGCACTACCATCAGTTAGCGCTCAACGCGGTACTTAGCTCCCAACAGCGCAAGCCCTGTGAAAATCACAAACCATACAATAACCGAGGCAATATCAAAGAGCTCTAGCTCCTCAAGGCCAAAGATAAACGCCAGCGGAACGCGATTAACTCCGTAAAAGGGCATATATGGTGCGATAGTCTTCATCAATTCTCCAAGTTGGTCAAGAGGAATAAACATCCCTGAAGCAAATGCCAACACTGAAGAGCCGCCACCCACAACTGCAAAGGCCGAATCAGAGCGAACCCAATACGCAGCTGCAAGACCCATCGGGGATGCCATCGCTGAAGTCAACCAGACGGTAACAGCAGTTGCCACCCAGACCGAAGGCTCCATTTCAGCTTCAACGATCCCGCCAATACTAAAGGTGACAGCAATAAGCAACATTGTCACCATCAGGCCAGATACGATTTTCGATATCGTCCAACCTCCCACACCCAGCGGTGTCAACGCAATCTGGCGCACCCACCCGTTTGTTCGCTCTAACACCGTATTGACACCGTGCGTTGACAAAGCAATGAGTGCTCCATATGTCGTCATCGACACCAAAATTTGCGCTGATACGTTACCGTGTGCCAGCTCGTATTGGGAGTATTCGGCACCAACTCCGAACATAAAATACATAAAGAGTGGCATTCCCAATGCAAATCCCAGTTGATATGGATTCGTCATCGAGACCAAGAAATTAAATTTTGTGGCAGCAAAAAGTGCGTGTATCTTTTGGCTTTTGTGGTGATGATTCTTGGAGGGCGTCGCCGTGTTAGTTGAGGTCACTGGCTGGTCTAATATCGCTATTGTCACATGTTTGCTTGCGTTTTTGTCTGTCATGATTGGCTCCTTTATCTGTCTTGTTTTCAGTTCGAAGTCGCGGCGATGGTCTATGGTGTACTCACGCACAGTTTCTTGTTCTTTATTACTGAGCGTTGGTAGGTAAAGAAGCTGCTTCAGTTAATTGTGAAAACGCATCATCGAGCGAGGTATTAGTCAGTTCAATACCGTGAGCTTCGGGAATACTCAAAAGCAACTGTGCAACCTCGCGCATTGCGGGCCCTGTCATGCGTAACTGTCCGTTGGCATAATCAACGTGCGCGCTATCACCTGTCAAGGTGAGGATCTGATCTTTGTAGTGCAACCACATATTTTCTGGAATTGCGGCTTGAAGATGCTGGATTGACGCAATGGAGCGAACTTCAGATGTTGGTCCATCAGCAACAATACATCCTTTATTCATGATGATGGTTCGTTGAGCAAACTCTTCAGCTTCTTCTAAGTAATGGGTTGCAAACACAATTGTTCGCCCACTTCGAGCTTGCTCTGACATTGCTTCCCAAAACTTTCTGCGCGCGGTAGGGTCTAGCCCTGCTGTGGGTTCATCCAAAATCAACAGGCTCGGTTCACTCAGCAATGCCATAACAAGACGCAGACGTTGACGTTCACCACCAGAGCATTTTCTGACCCTGCGCTTCATCAAATCTGTCACTCCAAGTTCGTCAATAAGGACAGCTAGCCGCTCTTGGGCACCATGAAGGTCAGCCATGAGATGCAGCATTGTGCTCACCCGTAAGTCTTCTAAAAGAGCACCAGTTTGCAGCATTGCGCCAACGCTGCCATTGGCTGCTGCCTGTTGTGGGGATACACCGTTGACAGTGACCGTGCCCGAATCTGGAGTCAACAGGGAAAGAATCATCTCGATAGTTGTCGATTTCCCTGCTCCATTGGGGCCAAGGAGCGCAACCACTTCACCTTCGGTGATAGTGATATCGATACTGTCAACTGCTGTGGTAGTACCAAATGATTTCGTTACTGATTGCAGCGTAAGGGCTGTGGGCTGAGTTTGTGCTTTCATACTTCTATCATCGACCAGATTATTGACTCTGGCCTATGTAGTCGATCCAGACTTCACCATGACATCTGTCATGGTAAAGGAAGATCGCCCCCACCGATCTTATTTCTTCGTTTACAGGCGACTGACTAAGTGTGACAGGGCACTTCGAGGATCAGCCAACAGCACCTCTGGGCGGTTTTGTTCAATAAGGTGCCCAGCATCAATCACCGCAACCCAATCAGCATTTTCCACCATTTCCAAGCCGTGAGTCACCTCAATAACAGTTGCATAAGGCTTTAACTCACGTAACCGACGCCGAACTTCAACAGCAAGCTCCGGATCTAAATGCGCAGTAAACTCGTCAAGCACAAAAATATGCACATCCATCAAATAGGCTCGTGCCAACGACAAGCGTTGTATCTGCCCCCCAGAAAGCCCGGCACCCCCCGAACCAATCACCGTGTCTATACCGTCGGGCAACTGGCAAACCACTGAATCCAAACACGCATAACGCAGTGCATCCATCAGCTGTTCATCAGTAGCATCAGGTGCAGCTAGACGTAAATTATGCGCAATTGATCCTGCAAAAATATGTGTTCGCTGACTCACCACAGCAATCTGGCGACGCAAAGAATCAATCTGGTAATCCCCCACTGGCCGCCCCGCCACAAGAATCTGACCAGAATCTGGATCCCAATAGCGTTCCAAAAGCGAAATCAATGTCGATTTACCCGAACCTGTTGCGCCCACAATACACACCCATGCACCCGCTGAAACATTGAGCGAAACGTTGTCTACCGCTAGACGATCCGAGCTTCGCCCTCTTACTTCTGGATACCTAAAGGTCACGTCACGCCATGACACCATCAACGATCCAGCAGCCTTTTCCGGATCAACACGAAGCTCCACAGACCCCGACTCAACCGCAGGTGAGGTATGGGCAATCTGATAAATACGCCCCGCCGCAGCAAACGAATTTGCCAAATATGTGGCAAAACCTTCGACACCGCGGATAACCTCCCAGCAGCGCAACACCGCCATAGCAGCCGCCCCAAGGCCTGCGATCGATAAAACATTGGGAACATACCCCGACCACACCGTCACCCCCCGAGGGTCAGCAACAGCAGGAAGCCCCACCACAAATACACCAACCGTCACACACAGCATGAAAAGCTGTGATAATGCGCGACGACTTGCCAACAATATGCGATAGCCGCGACCATTGGCCTGCACCTGTTTTTCTGCCTGAGCCATGCTGTCCAGGCGTGCCCGGACAGCACCGTAACCAACGACTTCTTCAATTCCTTGAATCGAATCAGAGACTTCCTGCATCACCTGGCCTTTAGCGTTGGCAACACGAGTGGCCGAGCGCATTCCTTCACCGTTACCAATCGTTGGAATAATCACCAGTGCCAGCAGTAATACCGAGCCAGACATCAGCGTCACCAGCGGCGTAGTGGTCCACGCCAGCACAGCTACCAGGCCTGCCGGAACAACAATGGCAGAAATAGCGGGAGCAATAGTATGGGCAAAAAACACTTCAATGCGGTCAATATCTGAGGTAATGCGCGAGAGTAAATCCCCAGAATCCGATTCATTCATCACTGCGGGAGCCTGCGGTACAAGATTTTCATACACCTCGCGACGCAGAAGTTCCAGGGCCTTGAAGGCAACAAAATGCCCAAAAAATTGTTCGCCGTAACGCAGTAGCCCTTTCACCAACGACATCCCCACCATCACAATAAGAATCGTCCATATTTTCTGCCACGAAGGTATCTGCCCATAGGAGGCTAACATCGCGATGGTAAGGGTTTGATAAACGGCATACACATAGATGCCGATAACAAGTACCTGGTCAAAAATACGGCACAGCGTCGAGGTCACCAGTGCGCCCAACACTGGTTTTGTTACACGCAGCATCCAACGGGTCAACACCCAGCGACTAACGTGTGGTGTATCGGTGCTCCGCTGTTCATTTTTTATCAAAGAAGGCGTTGGCTTGCCTGTTGGTTTTTGTGAAGGAACCGGTGACTGAGGCATGTTTTTGTTGTGTTTCATCGTTGGACACCTTCATCGCATACTGAGTTGTTTCGTATTGCCTGCGCAGCGGGGGAAGCTGCACTATCGATTGGTGGAAGTATTGGCGAGTGCTGAACTGAGGACGCATGAGGCGGGCGGCTACCAGGTTGAGGTGGCGTATAAAGACCGGGCTGTGATGGTGTTGACGCAGGTGGAGCCTTAGTTGTCGTTGTTGTCGTAGTACGCGAATGATAGAGGCGTCCCTGCGCAAGGTCATAGATGCAGTCGAATCCACGCAGTGAACTTCGGCGATGAGTAATCATGAGCACGGTCTTTTGTTGCGAGATCCTGGCGATTGCCTCAATGATTCTCTCTTCAGAAATCAGATCAACCTGCGAGGTTGGCTCATCAAGAATGATGATGCTTTTATTGGAAACAAATGCACGTGCCAAGGAGAGTCGCTGCATTTGTCCACCGGACATACCAAACCCACGGTCACCAACCCAGGTGTCAAGCCCTTGTGGCATGGATGCAATGTCTTCGGCAATATTTGCCTGCTCAAGTGCTTGCCACAGTTGGTCGTCACTGGCTTCAGAGTTGGCAATTTGCAGATTCATACGCACCGTAGCGTTAAAAAGCCACGTTGATTGGGCGACGAAAGCAGATGCCTCCCGAAGCGCATGAGCTTGGTCTCCGTTGCGACAGTCACAACCGTTAACGCTGATAGACCCTTCCTTTGCCACCAGGACACCTTTCAGAAGTTTGACAAGAGTAGATTTACCTTCGCCGGAAGGCCCAACGATTGCGCTGTGTTCACCCGCCGAAACATCAAGGTCAATATCGTGAAGTACCTGGTGGGAACCACCATAGGAGTAATTGAGGCCACGAACGCTCACGATCCCAGATCCACTGCATAGTGGAGTATCGATAACCACAAGGGGCGCATCAATACGATGTAGTGGCGAGCGCAACCTCTTTGCGTAGGTACGTTCTTCAAGCTCACCTATGTCAAGTGTTGACGATGCTCCCGGATGCCCATGAGCTCGCGCATTCCCCCGCGTTCCTGAGTGTCCGTGTGCTCTTGGATGCCCGTGTTGCTGCACTTTCGCGTCAGACGAAGTGCCACTGCCATGACCGGCTTCACCACGAGCAGACCCCGCACGACGTCCTCTGATTGAAGAAAGAAAACCCTTCACGCCGTGAATCATTGAAGGTGACTCGCCAAAAATACGCCCAATCTTTCGCTGGTTGGCCATACCGCCCATACCGACATAGAAAAATCCAGCAATTTGGTCCATCGGTTCCAATAGCAACACTGTCAATCCAATAATGGAGACAACCTGTCCAGCAGACAGCATGCCACTTCCGGCCTGAAACGCGCAGCTAAGTGTTGCTGTTGTGATCAAACACAGATTAAAACCCGAATCAACAACGAAAAGAATAAGCTGATTGCCTGCAAGCATACGCATAATGGCCAGGCGATTTGCTTCACCAGTTTCGCGCAGCTCAACGCCCATACGCTTTGTCGCACCCAGCAGTGTCAGCGTTTCCAGCCCCTGTATGGCCTCCAAATAGGCAGCAGCCAGTTTGTTGCGGGCGTGACGCTGACCCGGCGTAAACTTCTTCATCACGTATTTGAACAGGACCAATAGAAGGGGCACTGCTGGAAACAGGCACAGCAAAATCAAAGCTGTCAGCCAGTCAACAAACAGCGCCATAAATGTCAAAGATAAAATGGGAATCGCAAATCCTGCCCATAGCGTGCCCAGGTAAGTTTGACGATAGGTGGCAACACGTTCGACACCATCGGTACAGGTTGACACTAACGACCCTGTTTCTTCTTTATCAGTAATAGCTGGGCCAAGATGGAACAGCCGCTCAACAAGGCGATGGCGCAACAGGGCCTCTTGGTGGGCCGCTGCGGAGTGGCCGTAATAAATCCGAAAAAACTCCGCAACAGCAGCCAAAATAATGGCAACAATGACTAGAACGAACAGTGACCGCACGGACTGAGACGACGTATTCTGTGCGGTGATGACCGAAACCTCATTAACCATCCGCCCCATAGCAACGAAAATGACTGCCACAAAAAATGCGGTTAGAAGGGAGAGTATAAAAGAAACCCTGATAGCGCGTTCGCCCGATTTTGTTTTCACAACGGAAGGCGCTTTAGACACTGGTGGCATGGCTAACCTTTCTTTTCGTCATTCAACATTCTACCCTGCGTTGGCGCAGCGTGGGTTGGTGGAAACGGATTGGCTACTCAATCTCAACGTGCGGCTTCCTCTTTGGAGACTGGGCGTAGGCACCTGGATGCGACGTGCGACTTGTGTGGCGGTAGAACTATGCCCACACACAAAATCCCCCCACTACCCCCTCAAAAAACCGCCCCACCATACATCCACCGCCACTGCGCTTATATCCAGAAGATCAGCGAGCCAAATACAACTCGCTACAACTTCTTACTTGCTTTCCGATGCGAGCCCCGAACCCGCCACCAAGCACAGGGCAAAATAGCTACGATAGAACCATGAGCAACGAAGGACTAGAACGCGCACAGCAAAAAATGCGCGATGCTGGCGTTACTGACGCAGCAATCAATGTTTTCACACACTACTATCACGAGCTTGAACACGGTGCCTCTGGATTGATCCCTGAAGAAACAATTCGCCCCCTTACCGATGTTGAGTCCCTTGAAGAACAGGACATTGGCAAAGATGCGGCACGCGAGGCCCTGTCAAAAACCGTGTTAATTAAACTCAACGGTGGGCTTGGAACCTCAATGGGGATGGAAAAAGCGAAGTCACTGCTGCCAGTTCGCAACGGCAAAACATTCCTTGACATTATATGTGAGCAGGTCAAAGCTGCTCGCGAATATTATGATGTGAGCCTGCCACTGATTTTCATGAACTCGTTTCGCACTCATGACGATACGCTGGAAGCTCTCAAGGCTCACCCGGGTATCGAAGTTGATGGTATTCCACTGGATTTTGTTCAGAACCAGGAACCAAAACTGCTGGCTGATACCCTGGAACCGGTCACGTGGCCTGCCGATCCCTCGTTAGAATGGTGTCCTCCTGGTCATGGCGACATCTATACTGCTTTGTTAGGCTCGGGAGTGCTGAAAACACTTTTGGATAAAGGTTACCGCTATGCGATGACCTCGAACTCCGACAACTTGGGCGCCAGCCCACATGCGCAGGTTGCAGCATGGTTTGCTGCTTCGGGCGCGCCCTACTGTGCGGAGGTGTGCCATCGTACACCTGCCGACCGTAAAGGCGGTCATTTGGCTATTCGCAAAGAAGACGGTCAGCTTATCCTTCGCGATACTGCGCAAACACCTCCCGAACAGATGAATTATTTTACCGATGAGCATCGCCATCCGTTCTTCCATACCAATAATCTATGGTTTGACCTGCAAGTTTTGTACGATACGTTGGTAGAGCGTAAAGCCGTACTTGGTTTACCGCTTATTAAGAACGAAAAGACCGTGGATCCAACGGACGCATCTTCACCGAAGGTCGTGCAAATTGAATGTGCGATGGGTGCTGCTGTCCAGGTTTTCCCTGGTGCAACGGCGGTGGTGGTTCCGCGCAGTCGATTCTTACCGGTAAAAACCACAAATGATTTACTACTTGTATCGTCTGATGTGTATGAGCTTGATGATATGGGCTTGCTCAATATGCTCACAAAGCGCGCACCTGTTATTGATTTGGAGCCAAAATATTACAAGAAAATTGCAGACTATCAAGAGCGTTTTTCCGGAGGTATCCCCTCAATCCGAAACGTAAGCACACTTAAAGTCAAGGGTAACTGCTATTTTAGTGATGGTGTCGTCTTGGAAGGCCAGGTAACAATTCAAGAGGGCGATCCTGCGGGTACTCGCGTTGATGTGACCGCATAACGCTCCATTATCTTTTGTGAGCTTGTTGGTGATTGGTGCCACCACTCTACACAATTGCCTAACAGGCTCCAGCCCCAATAGTGGCGGCTCTTCGTTCGCAAGGATGTCACGTAAAGAAAAGTAGCGATATCTTCTTTCGCAAGAAGAATCCTGCTGTACAGCTAGGGGCACCAGATTATGAACTCCTGTAGTACCAGATCGTATTGGCTTATACACTTGTAGCTGTATGCACCAAACATGTAGCACTGCGCCACAGTAATGCAACAAACCTTTCATGGGATGAAACAAGTGGCGCATCTTGACGATTACCAAAGGAGGCCCCAGTGTCGCAGGATAATGCGGATACTCCTTTTCGTGGTTACCAGTTAAACTCACGGCAATATTTTCAGATTATCACCGCTCTTTTTTTAGCGGGTTTGGCAACGTTTGCGCTTCTTTATGATGTCCAACCTTTGCTTCCAGAACTTTCACGCGAATTTAATATCGGTGCTGATGAGGCATCTCTTGCTGTATCTGTAGCGACATTTGGTATTGCCTGTGCACTGCTACTGGCGGGACCTTTATCTGACCGTTTTGGGCGTCGCCCTATTATTCTTGCGAGCCTCTATTGCTCGGCTCTCACGGCGGTGCTTATCCCTTTCGCACCCACATGGCCGATACTCTTGACTTTGCGTGGTTTGCAGGGAATCGCTCTTGCTGGGCTGCCCGCCGTAGCCGTTGCCTATCTTGCTGAAGAACTACTTCCAAAGGCACAAACACGTGCCGCTGGAATCTATATTGGAGGAACCGCTCTTGGGGGGATGGCAGGGCGATTACTTGCTGGATTTAGTAATGAATACGTTGGCTGGGAATATGCGCTGTTAATTGTTGGTATTTTGGCGGTAATATGCGCTGTGTCCGTTCATTTTCTTCTTCCCCGTCAACGTGGTTTTGTTGCTGGTTCTCTTGGGATAAAACGTCTGTGGAAGGACACTCGACTATTAGCTACCGACCCAGTGATCGTTGCTTTATATGGTGTAGGAGGAACACTACTGGGTGCCACTGTTGGTGTATTCAATGTAGTGGGTTATCAAATGGAGGAACTTTACCATTTTACCTCCGGGCAAATATCACTACTGTTCCTCAGCTATATTATAGGGTCGTTCACCTCTACATGGGCGGGACGTCAGGCATCCAAATACGGGCTTCGTACGGTGTTGCCTATAACGGTGTTCGTGATGTCTGTCGGCACGGCACTGTTGTTTTTCCATTCCCTGTGGGCAATTATTGCTGGCTTGTGTTTAAGCGTTGCAGGATTTTTTGGCGCCCACGGCGTTGCCAGTGGTTGGGTTGCATTACGCGGTAAAGCCTCTGGTGGGGTAACGGGTCAAGCCGCGGCGGGTTATTCGTTTTTCTACTACACAGGATCATCCGTATTCGGCTACCTCATCGGTGTAGCCTGGGAGTATGGCTGGGCGGCATCTGTGGGTCTGGCGCTGGTTTTGACGCTGGTCGCCTTTGGATTATCAATCTTTTTGAAAGGAACCACATCGCTGCGCCACCGACTGGATTTTGACTAAAGGCCGTCGAGGGTGGCTACACCCCACATACCTATTGAACAACCTGATCGGTCACCAAAATCAGGTCATGGAAACACCATAGCTGCTTAGTTTTACGGCCAGCTATTCCGTGCAGTTTATCTTTTTCATAAAAAGTGTCCCAAGAAATATATCAAAGAAAATTACCGTAATCGTGCGTCACAAGCCAGTACCGAACAATAGAAACTATCTTCCCTGAAGATTCGGGGCCCATCAGCCTGTGCCATAATATATCTATGACAAAGGATACTTCTACAGATTTTCACGCAGCTCACACACCATCTGAACAACCTGAAAAACTGTCACCACAACCCGCACAAGCACCGCCGCTACCTGCTCAATCACAACTTCAACCACCGTCTTTCAACAATCCCGTGTCTACTTTCCAGCAAACACAGCAGCCAGCGCAACCCTCCTCTCAACAACCTTCCCAACCTCAGATACAGTCCTGGGAGCACCCCCAATCCCCCGAAGTATCCACTCACCCGCCAGTACAGCAACAACCTGCACAGCAACCTGCTACCCCGCCCTCTGAAAACGTCACCGCGTGGTCATCTGCCGACTATCGTCCCTTGCCAACAACACATGGCAACGGCATGTGGGAACACTCCCAACCAATGATTACCCCGGTTCCTTTTTCTGTTATTAATGATGTCTCGCAGTGGCAGCCCCCTCAATCTAGTGGCGCACCGGGTTCTGCCGGGGCCTACCCCTATCACCGCCTTTTTCGATCTTCCCCCCAGATGCGCTGGTGGAAACCAATTCCAGCGGTACTGTTAGGCATCTTAACAGCCTTAGTTTTTACCTTTATCCTCAGCATCTTCTTTTTCCTTGCAGGCTTGCTCTCCGATGACGGCGAAATGAGCGTGAAGACCCTTGAACAGACCGTTCCCATTTTCGCACTCGTTATCGTCTTTCTTCCCGCATTTATTTTGTGGCTTGCAGTTTTCCGGATGCCCATCACAACCGTTTTCTCGGTCACCAAACATTTGCGTTGGAAATGGCTAAGGACGTGCGCTGCAGTGTCGGCTGCTATTTTCTTAGTGATGACCTGTATCAATCTTGCACTAGCTCATCAGCTTTCCCCTTCAACGTGGACTCCCCTGCCCGGTGTTGAAGACACACTTAAAGCTGCCGTCATTTCTGCTCTTTTGCTGTTGATACTTATCCCACTTCAATCCTTCACCGAAGAATTTGTCTATCGCGGCATCGCCATGCAGGCGATTGGAACATGGCTCAAACATCCTGCCTGGGCAATTGTTATCCAGGCTATCCTCTTTGCTATTTCACACGCCTACGACACCTGGGCACTTGCCAGCGTCTTCCTCTTTGGCCTTGCCCTTGGCTACCTGACCTGGCGCACAGGCGGGATTGAAGCGGGTGTTGCCCTGCACGTTATCAATAACGTCATCACAATGATTCTTCAGGTTTTTATAGATGGAAAGGTAGTTGTTTCTGGCTCTGGAAAACCCCTTGATCTTGTTATCGAGCTCGGAATTCTTTTCGTCTATGTTGCCATCATCGAGTGGTTATGGCGAAGGCAGGTAAGGCGCGAAATATCAACAATTCAAGAGGACGAAGCTGATACCCCTCATTCCCGTAAGAAAACTGGTATCGCTATTACTCCCGAACTGATTGTTGAACCGCAGTTCCCAAATCGTGTCAATGACCCCAACCCAATGGATCTTGGTGTTGCCTGGACATCGGATCGCTGGTCTGTTGGCGATCCTCGGCGTTTTGCCGAGGGCGTTAGTCGATATTCTTCTGCAGCCACTTATCGGTAGTTATCTTCCCACCGCTTCTTTGCGCAGATTTTTCGAGCACTCTTTGTGCGCACTATGCCTGGTCAGCACATTCACGTCATCCTTTGCGTGATTTGCGTAAGTTGCATTTTTTCATACTACCCAACTGAATAAAAATGTATTGTGACGAAAAACGCTCACACGCGCCAATTGTTCACAATGTTTCCAGTATTCATATGGAATACGTCCACAATTGCCTTTTATCCGCATTTCTACGCCTGTTTATCGGGCTTAACAACACGGTTACTCGCTATGAAAACAGTGGAGAAAACCGCTGATAAGCCTTATTGATATCAGACATGCGGTCACGCCGATAAAATGGTGGCTCGCACACGTATTGCTGTCCAGATTGCGGATGAATCCATGTCATATCGTGCAAAGTGCTGGCGGCTTCGCCCTCTTTGTTAAGATTTTTTGCAAGCCCCTTTGGGATTTCACGGCCATGCCTATCGTAAAAGGACGAACGGTCATAATATTGCAAAACAGGAAATTGCGTACGGTACAGTCCGTACAGGTCTTGCTTGTTTAGACCAAAGGTCAACGCGGCCAAAACATCAAGTTCCACACCTATTCGGTAGCGTTGTAGAGCGGTGCGAACTGGTGTGTGCGGAGTCCATCCCTGCCCTGTGGCCGATTCCCACAGTGGAGCAAATACGCTGGTTAAACATACAAGACGTCCTGTTCGCTCAACTATTTCTTGGCGTGCTGGGCCATGCAAAACCGTTGGAAGGCGTTCAATGGTGGAACCAAATAGGTTATTGAGATGCGAAATCTTGATCAGAAAATCAAGCGGTAAACTTATCCACTGACCAAGACATTCTAATAGATTTCCACCATCTTCAAAAACACCACCTGAAGCACTAATAATGCTGTTAATATGCGTGGCACCTGGGGGAATAACGCAGGCATAGAAAGTTCGTACCGATGTGATAGAAGCCATTGTTCGCCACGCCAGACGATAGGTGTTTAGCCGGGGAGTGGTCTGCATTTTATCCAGATGCGGGCGATAAATCGTGCGCGGAATAAACTGCGAGTCCAAGGCATGCAGGTCAATCGACTGATAATCCTGGTTAGAGCGCATTGAGGGGTTTGGTTCTTTGGCAAAGGGATTACCAACACTAATGTGGGGGCCTTGAAGAATCACATCATCCCAGGTGGTAGGTCTGCCAGGGTGTACTTCGCAAAGGCCCCGACGCCGATCAACCGTTTCGTTAAGTCCCGCCGAGAACTCCAACCCAAGGTCACCCACTTTCGGCAATTCCGCCAAGTGGTGTAACACCCGTGCCGACACCTGGTTGATTGGGTAGACACTTCGCGCGTGAAGCGGTTGCGTGCCAGGCTCGTCAAACAATTGTGACCACACATTGAGCATCGCATTGTCTACGTGAATAATGCGTTGTGCATGAGGGCGTACATCCCATTTTCCGTCGCTGTCTTTCACACCAGGAAGAAAGTCTTGTTGTGTGCCGGAACTGGCATTGGTTGCGGGTTTGATGGTAAGTGAATGTGTAGCGGGAAGGCTGACCGATGTGTCGGGGCCAAGGGCGTTAACAGGCACATCAGCGCCAGACGTATGAGAAGGCGCGTTCAGAACCATACTTCGATACGTATGCGCACCAGAATCTGACTTTACGGGCAGTCCCAGGCTGGAATCAGTAGAAGGGCCATCCGCACTATGGTTGAGGGCAAGCAGCTTTGGCTTTGAATTCATGTTGAGACCCTTGGACACAACATTGGTGCTGTTAGTGGCAGGCGGGTTGGGGCCAGACTGTACCATGCGTAATGAGTGGCGGGCCGTATCGGGATGATAGAGCGACGATGCTCTCATAAAACTGACGTTATGTTGGCGGGGGCCATAAATATGAACACCGTAACGATTGCCATGCGCGGTATCGAATAGCATTTTTTCATTCACAAACTGCCAGTGTCTGCGTAAACGCAGGTAGCATTCTTGGCGAAATTCGCTGGCCGTAGGATCCATCAGGTGTGTCTCGGGATGAATAAAAGCGACGATAGGTCGCGTGTCGGTTTTGCGGTATGTGTGGTGAAATGCCTGCTCTAGGAATGAACGATACAGGTCAGGGCGAATATGAGCAGTCATTGGATACAGGGCTGAAGATTTCAAAAATGCTCGAAGACCCGCCAGTTCACTGGCTTCTTGCATGACATAAACACAATGGCTATGAGAGCTGAGTGCGCATTGTTTTCGCTCTTGTTTTTGCTGTTGTGTCACTTTGCTTTCTATTTGCCACCAAGGATCGTAAGCGGAATAGATAGCTTTTTCATCCCAATCGGGGCGCGTCCATGGTGGATTTCCCACCACAATATCAAATCCTCCCTGCGCTGACACACTTGCATATTCAAGTGGCCAATGAAAAAATGCTTCCCTTTCTGCGATGTTTGCACACACCCCCATCCACGGGTATTTTCTGAACAGATGGGTGGGGTCAGCCTCATTGTTCAGACATTGCGATAAGTATGGACCTTGTGATATTTCATCATTTAACAATGATTTCAGACCATCGATCCACTGATCAATCGTGGGTGGCTGTATGTGTTTCCCCTCGGGTGAAACAGGTGCATCCAAGGGCCACATCCACAGCGCGCACCAGCAGTCCATAATTGTTTTCAAACACCGTTTTGCCTGGTTATAAACAGCCCGAGAAGAAGAAGTGAGATTTTCACTGCAACTATTGAGGTGTCTGCGCTCTTTCTGCTTATTACCCTCGACATCCATGTAGGGCCACACATTGCGGTATGTGTCGTGATATTCCTGGTGAGCCAACTGGTAGTCACTGACGATTTTCCATAGCTGATTCACCTTGAGGGATAAATCTGCAAGCTCCTTGACATGGGAAGGTTGCAGCGGTTTTTTCATCATGCGTGACCATCGTTGCAGATCTTTACGCGAACGATAGGTATCAACAACGCCACGTTTTTCTAGGGGATCGTTGATATAGCCAACCGCACCCCAACCATCGCCAGGAAGAAGAAACTGAAAAACGTGCCCATCAGGCAATGTCTTACCAACACAGTGTCTTATTCCCTGTTCATGCAGATAGGCCTGCTGTGCAACCTTCGTCCTCGGATACACTCTGTTACGCGCACCCAAAAGTGCGTTTCCGCGTGCAAAATATTGACAACACTCCTGCTCTTGAAAATTACGAATACCTTTGCCGTTATCTTTATCGGCTGGTTGGTGCGGTGTCGTCTTGGCGCGCGCCTGTGCAATGGCACCGCTATCAGTGTGCGAAGTGGATAAAGCTGTTGTGCAAATATCGACTGTGAGCATTACTTTTGCCAGTGTTACAGCATGAGCGTTGACATCAACTCCGTAGAGTTGATGCGACGCAATCCATGCTTTTACCCTCCGCAATTCTTTGTGCCAGTCATTAGCGGGAATCTGGCGCTGCATTTCTTGTTGTTTTCGCTGCAAATAGGCCTGTGCTAGTTGGCGTACAAGCTCAAGAGCACATGCCCCTGAACCCAATGCAGGTTCACACACTTTCAGTGACAACAGCTCATCGGCTTTAAGGGCGTTGGTGTCGATAACCTCTAATGCCTGTTCAACGATGAATTCCGCTAATAACTGTGGGGTGTAAAATGCTCCCGTTTGTTTTCGAGCGCGAGCCGAAGGTCGAAATACAAATTGCCCTGCAGGAAGCACCTGTTTGTCTAGAAGATGCCGCTTATCAAGGCCATCGGCTATTTCTTTGGTGACAACCCATGAAACTGATGTTGTTCCAGCTTCTTTTGCCACTTCGTAGAGCGGCTCGTTGGCAATAAAACCGCTGTAGCCAATGAGGCCTTCATACACTGATCCTAGTTCTTCAAGGCTCAATGATGCGCATAAATCATGAAGTTGTTCGACAAGCATGATGAGTGTTTTGTTGGAGACGTGATGTCCGTTAAATAAGCTATGTGGGGTGCTGGTGGGTAAAGGAGGTGCGGTAAAATCGCATCGGTTCTTTTGTTCTTCACAGCAAAAATGATGCGAGTCACTTGCCCAGGAGGCATCGTTTTTCATCTGTTGAACAAGTGCATTAAATATCTGGTTACCTCTGGGGTCAGCGTTGTGATATGTGTGAACAATCTTGGTAACTATTGTGGATTTATGCGGCAGATGAAGCATAAAAACAATTCCGTACAGAAAACGCACTGAGTCTTGGGCCAGGATGTCTTGGTCCCACACACCGCTTTGTTGTGTAGTATCAACACTGTTTTTCCCATCAGATGAACATATGGATAAATCGCGGGTGACACCGCGTTTTGCCATGCGTTTTGCGGCGCTGCCCGCGGGGATGTCTATGGTGTGATCACGTATGTTATCTTGTGATACATCGTGGTTGAGAGGTGGTGTGCGGGTGTTCAAAATATCGTTAGCTACCGTTTCGATAGCCTCAACAATGGTGCGCCGTGCCTTTGCAATGCGCTTGCGAGTGGCTCTACTTCCCAAGGCGTCATGTATCACCATTTCTCATCCCTTTACGTGACAGAGACATTGATTGTCGTATTAAACAGGTCTGACCATATTGAGACGCAATGTGAAACTCCTCTGCGAAATCAAAGAGCTTTCATGCATATTAAGGCTGTGACCTGTGATAACTAACCTTTCTGTGTTTGGTCTTGACGATGTCTTACCGATGACATCAAACTCTACTTGTGCTCACAAGTAATGAGTACGTCCAAAGGGAAGGAAAAATGAGCAAAATTATGACCTTATGGGTAGTGGCGATGTAAGTATGCACAAGCCCAATTTCAGCCACAAAACAACCACAAATTCGCCCCTTGCAGACCTCCACCGCCACCACAACAACCCACAGCAGTTAACCGCCACAGCACTACCCACGGCTCACAACACCGCCAAGCCACAGCACTACTCGCCACCACACCAACCCACGGCACTAGAAGCACACACAAACCCAATTCCACCCACAAAACAACCACAAATTCGCCCCTTGCAGACCTCCACCGCCACCACAACAACCCACAGCAGTTAACCGCCACAGCACTACCCACGGCTCACAACACCGCCAAGCCACAGCACTACTCGCCACCACACCAACCCACGGCACTAGAAGCACACACAAACCCAATTCCACCCACAAAACAACCACAAATTCGCCCCTTGCAGACCTCCACCGCCACCACAACAACCCACAGCACACTTCCACCGCCACACCAACCCGCCGACAACACCACTCGAAATAAAAAATCCCGCAACCAGAGCCAACACACGTGAATACACGTGCATCGCCCGGTTACGGGATCTTTTCTATGAAGTTGATGTACTACGCCGCTATGGCAACAATCAGCTTTCTTTCACGCCGCCTGCCACATGCGGTTGGCAACTACCCCTACTTCAGGGTAACTGTAGCACCGGCTTCTTCCAAAGCAGCCTTTGCCTTTTCGGCTTCTTCCTTGGGGGCGCCTTCCAGCACAGCCTTAGGAGCTTCGTCAACCAGAGCCTTAGCATCTTTCAGACCCAACTCAGGCAGAATCTGGCGGATAGCCTTGATAACGTTGATCTTCTTTTCGCCGAAGGAATCCAGAACGACATCAAACTCGCTCTTTTCTTCTTCTGCAGCAGCTTCTGCGCCACCAGCGGCAGGTGCAGCAACAGCAACAGCTGCGGGAGCTGCAGCTTCGACGTCGAATTCTTCTTCGAACTTCTTCACGAAGTCGGAGAGTTCGATAAGGGTCATTTCTTTGAACTGTTCCAACAGTTCTTCGGGGCTCATTTTAGCCATTTTTTTGTTTCCTTCCGATTACGGACCTGCTTTGACAAGCAGGGTTGATGTCTATGTGCTTAGCGCGATGGTCACACTAAGCGGCTTTTTCCTGTTTGTCACGCAGCGCATCGATGGTACGAACCAGTTTGGATGCAGGTGCTTTGAACATGTATGCAGCTTGAACCATTTTTGCCTGCATTGCTCCAGCGGCTTTTGCCAGCAGAACTTCGCGGCTTTCAAGGTCAGCCAGTGCTTTCACATCTTCGGGCTTCAAGTAACGGTCGTCCATAACGCCGGACTTGATAACCAGTTGATCATTTTCCTTGGCGAAATCACGCAGAGCTTTTGCGGCATCGACAGCTTCGCCAGTTACAAAAACCAGCGCTGTTGGGCCAACAAGATCCTCTTTCAGGAACTCAAAGCCAACGCGATCAGCAGCAATACGAGCCAACGTATTTTTCGTGACGGAATATGTTGCGGTATCGCGTAGTTTGTCGCGCAGCTCAGTCATCTGAGGCACGCTCAATCCACGATACTCGGTGAGCAGCACGGCGTTGCAGTCCTTGAACTTCTTTTCAAGCTCGTCAATAACTGCTTGCTTCTTGGGCTTTGCCATGGCCCTCCTTCCGTGTAGTCAGCCGTCGGCGGTCTATCGCAGAGCACGGGAGGGATCAAAAAATCCCCACGCAGGTTACGCGGGGAACACATACGATATTTTTCATTTCAGAGGGCGAGGCACCAGGCACATCATCTTGCTGAAACTATCGAGTTATCCTTTTGTCACCTGCGCTGGCTCCTTGACGGATTTCGTTGTGCTCCTGGCACAACACCGGCGGTCTTGGGCAATCATTATGCTATCACCCGTTCTTCTTCTGTTACCACCTACAACAGCAATTGTGATTGACTTAACCGCACTCCATCATCCAAGGCAAACGAAGAGACAACAAAGGTGGCTCAGTAAACACGACGAAATGAAAATCCTCCACAATTCTGTTATCAGAACACTATTGTTGTCATACTGGTGTGTATATGCCTTTGCCAAGAGCTCCCATTGCGACAAGACAACTAACAGATCCCGTAAGGTATCCAGCCTTCCATTAACTGCTAGATGTTTGTGTGACGCTCACACTACTAAGGTGCAGACATCACCACAACGTTATCCGCCAGATGCGTAGCATCTTGTTCATCATGTGTTACCAGTATGGCTGTTACTCCCGTTGCTGCCAACACCTGTGACACTTCTTCACGCACAGACGAACGCAAGTTTGCATCAAGATGAGAAAAGGGTTCGTCTAATAGCAGCACTTTGGGACGCGGCGCTAATGCTCGCGCAAGGGCAACACGTTGGGCTTGCCCCCCTGAAAGCTGGTGAGGATATTTGCGCGCATACTCCCCCAGTTCAACCAGGTCAAGCATTTCAGTCACCCTGGCTGCACGCTGATTTCTGGGAAGAACAAAAAGCCCATAGGCAACATTCTTTTCCACACTCAAATGTGGAAACAGCGCATAGTCTTGAAAAACTAGGCCAACCTCGCGTGATTGCGGCTGAACAAATAGACCAGGACCCGCCACAACACGTTTCCCAATAGTGATCGTTCCACTGTTTGGCACCTCAAGGCCAGCGATCAGTCGAAGTACAGTTGTTTTTGCGCATCCGCTTGGCCCCAACAATGCCAGACATGTTCCCGCTGGAACATGTAACGTAAAGTCCTGCAGTTGAGGGGCATCGGTATTTGGGTATTGGAAAGAAACATCTTGTAAATAAACATCGCCTGCTGCACACGAAGAATCACTTGGTGCCTTCACAGAGTCCGTCACAACCACATTATCAGCACCATTTGGACCTACACAACGGAAATCTTCACCTGTAACATCCGCGCTGCGCGCGGCGCCCTGTACACCTTTATTATTCATATTGAAAAGCCCCCATCCGTGTTTGACGTGACTGGATAATCATGACCACCACAATCGGTATCATCGAAAGAAACACGATCAGTAACGACGCTAGTGATGACTCGGGAATCTTTTCGTCATAAGCATATTCGAAAACCCTGGTGGATAATGTTGAAAGATTAAATGGTCGAAGGATCAGAACCAGTGGAAGCTCCTTGACCATATCGATAAAGGCCAACAGAAATCCCCCAATAATCGCTGTATGGATCATTGGAATATCAATACGTAAAGTTGTGACAAAAGGCCCGCGGCCAAGCAGTCGCGACGACTCATGGAACCGCATGCCAATGCGTTCCAACCCCGATTCAACCGATTGCATACTGGCAGCCAGATAACGAATTGTGTAGGCAAGAACAACTATTGCTGGGCCAGACAGAGGGTTCCAGCCACTAGCCTGGGAAACCCATACGGCAATCGTCAAAATACTCAGTGCAATCACCGTAGAAGGCACTGAGTAACCCATCACAGTCAGCCGGGCCAGCAGGCGTGAAAACCAACTGGGCCACACACGTTGATATTGCGACACAAGTAGTGCACACACCGTTGTGATAAGTGCCCCCGCGAAAGCCAGGGTGAAACTTGTCAAAAAATCGTGGAACAAACCATCAAGACGAATGAGGGGAATCGAAAGCACAGCCCAGTAGATCATCTGAGCCATCGGGATAAACAACCCAAGTGCAAGCACACCCCAACAGAGCAACAATACGCCGACCTTGTGCAGGCCGCGTAACTGTTTGCGATGTAAAGGAATCACACTTGAACTGGAATAGCTATGTGAACGCGAGCCGCGAAGTGCTTTCTCGCCGGCAGACAGAAACGTCACAAAAAGCAGGAGTATTGCTGCCAGGCGCAACGCCGAAGTAAGGTCGCGATACCCCAACCACGACGTAAAAACCGCCGTTGTGAATACATTGAGGCCGAAATAAGAAACTAAGCCATAATCGCTGAGCACCTCAAAAGCCATGAGCGTGGCACCGGCAATCACTGCGTTTCGCGTTAAAGGTGCAACGACGTGCCAATAGGTGCGCAGCGGGTTGGCACCAAGCATCGTTGATGCTTCAATAAGTTGGCCTGCTTGACGGTCAAGGAAAGCGCGAACAACAAGGTAAATATAGGGGAATAAGAAAATGGTAAAGATAAAGGCAGCACCTATGTGGTTTTGTATGTCAAAGAAACCCGCTGGGGGTGCCCACCCTAGGTGATTGCGAAGAAACACCTGGATTGCTCCCGTATAGCTGAGCATCGCAGTATAGGTATAGCCGCCAATATAGGGCGGGATTGCCAGTGGCAACACTAAGGCAGCTGCCACGAAGCGGCGTCCTCTGAAATTATATGCTGTCACAAACCATGCCAGGGCAGACGCTAAAATGACACCCGCCCCCACCGAGGTCACCACCAAAAGCAGGCTATCGCGAATGTAGGTCACCAGAAGATGGTCGCGAATGTGCGTCCACGCCTTCGTTGCGGGTGTAAAAAAACTGGAGAGGACCCCCAACAGTGGCAACACCATGATCGTAACGATCAGCGTGCTTGCTGCTGCCCAGGGGGTCCCATCCAGTTGTTTTCGTTTCACTTATGATGCCCGTTTCGCTAGTGTCGCTTGTACAACGATTTTCGCTAGTGTCGCGGTCAACTGTGTCTACTTTCTTTCATACTCTGGCGGTTATTCATCCGCGTAGGCTGCTTACTTCCAGCCAACCTCGGTGAAGATTTCTGTGGCTTCAGGAATATGCTTACCCAATGTCGCGTAATCGATCTTTTGAGGTGTAAATCCAAGCCATGACTTTTGCGGTTCTGGCACAGTGGTTTCAGGGTTTAACGGGAACTCTCCGTTATCTTCAGCAATGATAGTTTGGATATCGCTGGACGTCAGGAACTCCATGAACTTCACTGCATTAACCGAGTTCTTGCCACCTTTGATAACGCCAGCATAGCTCAAATTAACATGGGTATCCTTTGGGAAAATAAGGTCAATCTTTTCAGCAACCTTTTGTTCTTCTGGATCCGAGGAGTTCTTCAGCTTCACCCAATAGTAGGAATTCATAATGGCGAGTTTACCTTCACCTGCAACAATTGCTTTTGCTTGGTCGCGGTCATTACCTTTGGGTTCGCGAGCCATATTATCGGTCACACCCTGTGCCCATTCTTTTGCCTTGTCTTTGCCCATCGTATCAACGAAGGAAGCAACAAGTGCCTGATTGTAGCTCGACTCTGAAGGGCGAACCAAAATCTGGCCCTTCCATTCGGGCTTGGTCAGATCTTCGTAGGATGTGATAGCGCTGGGATCAACCTGGTCTTTCACATAGGCAACCACACGTGCACGTGATGACATGCCCATCCAGCCGTCGCCACGATACTGTTCTGGGATATTCTTTTCAATTGTTTCAGATGAGTATTCACCCAAAACACCTTCATCGTTAAGCTGAGAAATAGATTCGGCACCTACGGTAACAAAAAGGTCAGCCTCTGGGGCATCTTTTTCACGAACAAGGCGTTCCACAAGTTCAGGCCCTTTGCCTTCAACAACGTTGACCTTCACACCTGTTTCTTCGGTGAACTTGTCATAGAGTTTTTTATCAACATCATAGTGACGTGATGAGTAAACATTGAGTTCTTTGGTGGCTTCTGCCGTAGTTTCTTTTGCAGCGGGTTCCTTTTTTGGCTCCGCAGATTCCTTGGCTGCTTGCCCACACCCAGACATTCCAACTGCAAGAACTGCAGCTACGGTGATTGATAATAGACGACGCATATGCGCTCCTAACGTATAGTTTTTCGGTGGCTATATAACTAGTTTTTCACGTATTGTACGTATTGTAAGGTCGTCATATAACTATGAAGTTACGGTGTTAGTAACCTAACTAAGCATAACAGAACTAACGTTTTCTCCCCACAGATATTTTGTGAGATACCCCTTACTCTTAGTGGTGTGCACGAAAAGTAGCTGCTGCGGCAACCTCTTGAAAAAGCACTTCACTGATGTACCGCGGCTGTCTCGTGTCACCACCGAAACACTCACTGACATACCTGCCTTGTTTTTACGAAATCTCCATTAT
The DNA here is from genome assembly GCA_030540715.1 of Actinomycetaceae bacterium. GTDB lineage: Bacteria > Actinomycetota > Actinomycetes > Actinomycetales > Actinomycetaceae > JAUNVQ01. Next base: position 31,150 of record JAUNVQ010000014.1, read on the forward strand.
CTGACAGCGAAATATACAAGCCTCTTGTGAAGTCACCATACTCTGACTGTACGTAACACCCGTCGGGTAAACTTGACTTAATATATACATCCCGTCGAAGGATTTTTATGATTAATTCATCAAAGGAACGCCTTGTTTTTTCACACCGCGGCCTGAACCAACAGGCTCCTGAAAACACAATGTCAGCTTTTGCTCCACTTCCATCGGCAGGTGTCACATGGTTTGAAACAGACGTTGACATCACTGCAGACGGCACATTACTGATTATGCACGATGAAACGCTGGACCGAACTACCAACGCATCCGGCCCCTACGACAACCTTTGTGCCGCCAAGCTGGCATGTATCGATGCTGGCTCGTGGTTCAACTCATCCTTCGCTGGCGAACCTATCCCAACGCTGCCACAGATTGTCGATTTCATGAACTCCACTGGCCTGAGCGCCAATATTGAAATCAAATCTAACCGTTGTGGACGTGAACGCACATTTGCTTTGATTGACGGTGTTATCGCCGAGCTTTCGCGCGTCCGCTCAGGCGTGGATTATATTGTCTCGTCTTTCAACCCACTGCTGCTAGCCGAGTTTAAACGCCGAGCACCACACATTCGCGTAGGGTGCCTATTTAGCAACGTTACGTTGGGCGCGGACTGGCTGAGCATCTTAGAGCTTGTGGGGGCGGATTTTATTCATCCAGAGGACGAAGGTCTGACCGCAGCTCAAATCCGTGAGTTTATTGATCGCGGTTACGGGGTTAATGTCTGGACTGTCAATGAACGTCAACGCGCCGAACAACTTTTTGATTGGGGAGTAAGCGGGATTTTTACCGATCGCGCCGACGAATTCATCGACTTGCAACACATCTAGGACGTAGTAAAGCATATCGATGATGAATTGACCGAGTTAAATGTATTGCACGTAGTGGCATCTTCTTTGTGTTATATCTGCCCACACAAGTAGTGACAGCAACATGTCGACGAAAAATTAATATGTCGGGGGTGATAATTTACGACATGTTAACAAAGCGCTGACATGTTGATAAAACAGCGCTCCGCCTAAAACAAAGCTACCCCCACAAGGTGACAACTAAGTCACGATGTGGGGGTTCTTCAATCGTCTTCACAAACCAACGATACTAGCAGCTTGGTTGTACCAGGTGAGCAGGTATAGTCGACGTTAAGCCAGCGCTACTAGCTTACCACGGGCAAGCTCCGCTGCTGACGTGGCGACATCAACCATTCCGGTTGGTTGTACCAGCCATTCCTAGCTGCCAGCCAACCAGAGCAAGCTGCACCGGCTCATCCGGCTAGCCCCGGTCAGTGGGCCACGCTAGCTAGCGTTGTCTGTGTCCAGATCGCGTGTCAGCGATGCGTCCAGGGGAATACCCGGGCCCATTGTCGTTGAAACGGTTGCTTTTCTGATGTAGCGGCCTTTCGCTGCTGCGGGCTTCACACGCAATACCTCATCAAGAACTGCAGCATAGTTTTGCGTCAGCTGTTCAGCGCTAAAAGATGTCTTTCCAATGATGAACGGCAAATTAGCAGCACGATCCACGCGGAACTCAATACGTCCGCCTTTAATTTCTTTCACAGCTTTGGCAACATCCATGGTTACCGTGCCGGTCTTGGGGTTTGGCATCAAGCCACGCGGACCCAGCACACGACCCAGCCGACCAACTTTACCCATCATGTCAGGGGTTGCCACGGCAACATCAAAATCGGTGTAACCTTTTGATACTTTTTCAATGAGTTCGTCGCCGCCAACTTCGTCAGCGCCAGCGTCCAAAGCTTCCTGCTCTTTTGGTCCGTTTGCAAACACAAGGACCCTCTGTGTTTTACCGGTACCATGCGGCAGTGAAATTGTGCCGCGAACCATCTGGTCTGCTTTACGTGGGTCAACACCCAGGCGGAACACAACCTCAACGGTTGCGTCGAACTTTGTAATCGAAGTTTCCTTCGCAAGTTTCATTGCAGCCAACGGCGGGTACAGTTTATCTTTGTGTACCTGCTTGGCGGCATCTTTATAGCTCTTGGAGCGTTTTTTGCTCATCTGCGTTTCTCCTAGCAGTCGTGGTAGCGGGCCGAGCCGACCCTTCCACCGAAACAGTTGTTATGTTTCTTCGTTATTTTTCTTTGAGGGCGCTACAGCGGGTTTTTGCCATTCCGCTTTCGTGTGTATTTGGCATTTCCTCAGTCTGATTAGCCTTTTACTTCAATACCCATTGAACGTGCGGTACCGGCAATAATCTTTGCGGCAGCGTCAATGTCATTGGCGTTAAGGCCTTCTTCTTTGATCTTTGCGATCTCTTTGACCTGTTCCATGGTGATGGTTCCCACTTTGTTCGTGTGGGGTTCACCTGATCCTTTTGCAACACCTGCAGCCTTTTTAATCAGCTGTGCAGCTGGAGGAGTCTTGGTGATGAAGTCGAAGGAACGATCCTCATAAACGGTGATTTCAACGGGAACAATATTTCCACGTTGTGATTCTGTTGCAGCGTTGTATGCCTTGCAAAACTCCATGATATTAACGCCGTGCTGACCAAGTGCCGGGCCTACTTTCGAGCCTGGATTGGCGGTGCCAGCTTCAATCTGGAGTTTAATAAGGCCAACAACCTTTTTCTTTGGTTTTGCCATTGTGGGTCCTCATAAATGATTTTCGGTTATTGTTAGGTGCGCCTTGCCGTGACGGCATTGACGCCTCGTGGTGTATGCTTTTTTGGTATAGAACACATATCAAGCTGCTAGTCAGCTTCACACTATGTTCCACACTGCGCGTGCCATATAGTTCTGGCAGATATGCTGATGCTGTTGACACCCTTATGTTCGGCCAGTTTTTCAGCATTCTGTTTACATGTAGTCATCGGTTGAAACCGACTTTTCATTATCTGCAATGCTGTTCGGTTGGCATCGCTATTGCCACAGGAGTTTTCATGTTATCCACTCAAGGTAGACAACCGTCATACAAACTGTTGCAATAAAGCACACAGATGCCGATTATACGCGTGACAAGACTGCTGTGCCAACATGCGTTATACGTCTCACATGTAGGGGACATTTACTCTGTATCTATGATACACGGTATCACCGGCAGCAGCTATCGTATCTGTCTGTGAAGGTGATAGTGACGCAGGCAAGCTCACTGGCGCTTTGCAGGTAGGCACATTTCCAAGCAGACTCAGCACCTCGCAGCTAGCCCACAGCTAAGGTGCGCTTCACTTTCAAGGCTCATTCAATGCCAACATGTTCAGGGCCCACATGCACGTGCTTGCTTAGAAACACTGTGCTACCCCCTGGCTTTAAGCATAACAATCAATGTTCCTGGCAAGCCCGAAAGCATCATTCACGCACTAAGCATCAGCCTTGCTGCGGAAAAGAAAAGTTTTTGCGCCCATGCTCTGCTTAGATAAGCGCGGGTACGAAGTATGTCACGTAATGGAACCTCGTGAAGTCCCTTGACGTTTCTACAGCTTAGCTACCTGGTCAAAACGAAGCTCAACTGGGGTCTCGCGGTCAAAGATAACAACCAAAACCTTGAGTTTTTGCTGTTCAGGCATGATTTCAGAAATGGTGGCATCCATTGTTGCAAATGGTCCGTCAATAACGGTAACGGATTCACCGATCTCCATGTCAAACTCAACCTTTGTTGCAGGTTTGGCTTTCTTCTTGGTTTTTTCTTCTTCAAGTTCTTCAGCGCGTTGTGAGGCCTCTGTGGGGGCCATCAGGTTCACAACTTCATCAAGTGACAGTGGCACAGGATGCTGATGGTCGCCAACAAAACCTGTAACAGCCGGTGTGTCTTTCACTACACGCCACGCATCGGGGGCTTCCTCAACACGTTCCATACGCACAATCGCATAGCCTGGGATGCGTACACGATCGACTACTTTGCGTTCAGTTTGTTTGACCAGAATAACCTTTTCCATGGGAACCTCAACCTGATATATCTGGTCTTCCATGTTGAAGGTTTGGATGCGCTGTTCGATATTGGCTTTCACGCGGCGTTCATAGCCCGAGTATGTATGAACCACGTACCAGTAACCGGGAAGGAACTCAAGTTCTTCACGGATTTCTTGGGCTGCTTGGGTATCAATTTTATTGGAGGGCGCAGCATCCTCATCTTCTTGTACAGCTTGTTGAGCTTCTACCTGTTCAGCGCTATCGTCATCGCTACCATGTACGGGCTCATCCACTGTTTCACTTGTATCGCCTGTTGTTTCTTCGGTGGATGCAACGGATGAATCACTGACATCATCCGCTTGTGTGTCCGAAAATTCTGCGGATGTCAGTGCACTTAATTCTTCTTCTACTGCCGACAATACATCGTCTGCATCGGTTTGAGGTGCAGAGACTGCATTGTTGCTATCACTAAATTGCGGGTCACTCATAGGGCTATCATATCCAACCATGTATAGGGTTTTGTTGCAGCTTTTAGGCAAAAACCAGGTTTGTTACCCAGGCGAAGAAATAATCGAAAAGGAATATCGCGGTCATAAGAATCATCACGAAGATGATAACAACCCAAAAGTAGGTCCACAGTTCATTACGCGTTGGCCAAATTACCTTTTTTAGCTCGGCAATGACCTGTCGGATAAAGATCCATATACGACTAAAGATATTTCCATTTCGAACAGCAGCTTCTGCTGCAGCGGCATCACGTGACCTGCGCGGATCACGCGATGGTGAACTCGCTATGTTTTTGCTATCAGTCGCGTCTTTTTCTGCCACTGTATTACCTTCGCTCTCGTCAGATCATTATGTAGATCTTGGGATTTTGTCACTTAGTGCCAGCTTAGCACGTTGGACTATCGCAGGGCAGGCGGGACTCGAACCCACAACCGTCGGTTTTGGAGACCGATGCGCTACCAATTGCGCCACTGCCCTTTTCTGTATTTCTTGACGAAACACAGTGCATTTTTCTTCAGTGCTTACCGATCAATGTTTATTTATGATTGGTCACGACTTCAGAAACTCGCCGAAGGGTTTCCTTTGCGATTGTTGCTTAACCGAGTGTATTAGGTTCTGCCCTTAACTTACAACTTTGATCTGTTCGTTCAGAACGAATTAGGCGATTATCACATGTTTTTATATTTTTTACGGTTTTTTCCTTTAATAATTGGCATTGAGTGTCCCCTCGTACTTAGAATAGACTGGATATAACATCATTCACCGATCAAAAGATCGCAGGCAGTGTAAGGTTTTCTTAAAATGACCGGTATCAATATCCGCCAGCTTTCCCCTGTGGGCAAGTCCGCTGCGGGTATGCTCCCACAACCTCAACACGCAAAGAATCAACAACACCGTCACAATTCACAGCTCGTTTCACACACGTTAACCACAGATGCGCCCTCTGAGCCTTGCTCCACCACACCAAAAGCAGCACCGGCTTCACAATGGAACGACCCTACACTGGACCTCATCACTCCGGGCCTTGTTGACTCCTACAATCGAACAGCCTGCGATCTGCGGCTGTCAGTCACCGATCGCTGTAATCTGCGCTGCGAATACTGCCTTCCTGAAGAACACACCAACTGGATTCACCGCGATAACGTATTGACCCTGCCTGATTATGCTCGCCTCATTCGCATTGCCCTACGCTTAGGGGTTACCGATGTACGCATTACCGGCGGTGAGCCACTTTTGCGGCGCGACCTTGAGGCAATTATTTCCACCGTTCATGATGCGTTTATCGAACGCACGATGACACCACGTATTGCGATGACAACAAATGCTATTGGCCTTGATAAACGTCTGGATGGCTTGATTAATGCCGGGCTTGAACGCATCAATATCTCTTTGGATTCACTTGACCCAGCTCGCTATGCCGCCCTTGCTAAACGCGATCGATTAGCAAGCGTAATGCGCACTTTGGCAGCGATTCGCGATAGCCAACTTTGGCCCGTGAAACTCAACACGGTGATTATTGATGAAACATCTTTGAAGGAAATCCCGCAGCTTATTACTTTTGCACTTGTGAACGGCTTTCAGTGGCGTGCAATTGAATATATGCCTATTGGTCCGTTAGCTCGCACCGCGCAGTGGCGGCCCACATCTGCTGACATTATGAGCACTATCCACCAACACTTCGACATTGAGCCTGTGGCTACCCGCGCTAGTGCGCCTGCTCAACGCTGGAAAGTTCGTGAATCCTCAGATCATCCCGGCGGAATTATTGGAGTCATTTCGTCAATGACCACACCTTTTTGTTCCTCATGTGACCGCACTCGCGTCAGTGCCGACGGAAAAGTCTATTCCTGTCTGTTCAGTTTAGCGTTTACAGATTTAAAATCCGCCTTGCGCTCCGGTGCATCCGACCTGGAAATCGCCGAGCTATGGAAAGGCGCCATGTTCAATAAACCAGCTGGTCACAAAATCTTAGCACCTTTACCACTTTCAGCAACTATGTCACACATCGGAGGATAACTGTGCCAACATTAACCGTCCATTTTTTCGCTGGAGCCGCCCAAGCCTCAGGATGCGAGAGGGCTGACGTCCCCTTCGACACTGCCATGACAATTTACGAGGGCGCTCTTCAGGCTGGCCTCAAACAAGGGGCTCACAAAGACGACCTGAGCAAAGTGTTGTCGGTAAGTTCATTTCTGGTTGATGGAACACTTCATAAGGGGTCAACAGTATTAAACACACCTGCTGATACCCGTGTTGATGTTCTTCCTCCTTTTGCAGGTGGCTAGGTGGCTTATGCAGCGCTGTGTGACTTATGTAGCGCTCGTTGATGGCTGACCATATACGTTGCGGTTATTGTTTCGACTGCCCTGGAAACGTTCCATATTCTTTACTCCAACAACATCTTGAAAGGCGCAAGATGCCACGTAAACTCATGCCAGCCGTGACATCTTTTGTTGCAGAGGCACCCTACACAGGGCAGGGTACACCAATGCGTATGGGATATGCGATAGAAAGGAAAACATGATTCCCGTTGATGATTACCTTCGCCATATCGTTTCGTTAGTCAAGCCACTTTCACCAACGATGCTGGGTGTCTACGATGCCTTGGGGTGCGTTCTTGCCCGCGACCTTCCAGCCCTTGTTTCGGTACCTCCTTTTACTAACTCAGCAATGGATGGATACGCAATGCGCGTCGCTGATATTCCAGAAAAAACCTGCGCAGATGCTCCTTTTTCTTTGCGGGTTGTTGGTGATATTCCAGCAGGGGATTCACGCCACCTGACCTGTGAACCAGGGACAGCATGGCGTATCATGACTGGCGCTGCCCTGCCTGATGGTGCTGACTGTGTTGTCAAAGTGGAAGACACCGATCAGCCTTCAGGAAATGCGCCGCTACCCAAAGCTGTCACCATTTTTACCTCTCCATCACTTCACCACAATATCCGCCAAGCAGGTGAAGATGTCACAGAAGGTCACATCGTTTTACAATCAGGTATTCCGTTAACAGCTGCCGCGTTATCGTCGGCAACTTCCATTGGCTACAGTCAACTGCCCGTGTATCCACAACCACGAATTGCCATTATTTCTACCGGAACCGAGCTTGTGACAGCAGGCAAAGCCCTTCGTCACGGGCAGATCCCCGACTCAAACTCGGTACTTTTACATAACCTTGCTATCTCAAACCACTGTAAAGTAACTGCGGTTCACCGCTGCAACGACTCAACAGAAGAGTTTTACCACACACTGATTAAAGTAGCGCAAAACGCTGACATTATTATCACAACTGGTGGTATTAGTGCTGGTGCTTATGATGTTGTGAAGGCTTTCGGCATGAAATCGGATATGTATTTTACACGAGTAGCAATGCAGCCAGGAAAGCCTCAAGGATGCGGAGTGATGACCAATTCGCGTGGCGATTCGGTTCTTGTTGCCACACTGCCAGGCAATCCAGTAAGTGTTTTTGTGTCATTTTTTGCTTTTGTTCGGCCGGTTCTTTACCGCCTCACACATCGAAGCCCCAACAGCGTGTTGCCACCTATTGCTGCAACTTTCACCTCGTCATGGACATCACGAGCAGGTAAACGCCAGTTCGTGCCCGTTCATGTTACCGACCCCTTACGTCCTGGTGAAACACCGATGGCAACACCCACTCACCACCTCGGGTCTACATCTCATTTAGTGGCATCACTGCATCTAGCAAATGGTCTTGCAGTAATCCCCGAAGATGTCGAAGAAATACCACAGTGGGGCATCGTTGACGTATTGCGACTAGGAACGGATATGTGCTCATGACCAGTTTTTCTGTCAACTCACCCGCATCGTCCTGTGATAAATTCGTTGACGCTCCCCTGAAGGCACATCTTCGAGCCGTCATTATTTTGGCTGGTGGAACGGGTAAACGCCTTGGTGGAGTATCTAAACCAGACATAAAGATTGCGGGTAAACGCCTTCTTGACCACTGTTTAGACCATCTGCCGCACAATACGCAGCCAATAGTTATTGCTCCACCAACTGTCACAGTCGATCCGCACGTTATACGGCTGCTTGAAGACCCTCCACTGTCGGGACCAGCTGCTGGCCTTCATGCTGGATGGGACTATTGCCGTGGCGAACTACATCTTTTACGTGAAGATGTGATTGGGCTTTTACCTGTCGATGCCCCTTTAGCGGGATATGCCTTGCGGGAACTCACACAAAAATTTCGCGTAAACAGCGATGATACCGATGGTAAGCCTTATAGTTACCCTGATAGCTGCCTACTTGCTTATGCCAACAACCATGTACAACGATGCGTTGGTGTTTTTTCGCCCTCTGCACTTGTCGATGCCTGTCAAGAAAAGACAAGAAACATATCAATGCGCCGTTTTTTGCAACGCATCCCTGAAAACAACATACGAGAAATTCCTGTAAACCCCCAGTGGGTCTGCGATGTGGACACACCACAAGATCTTGCCCACATTGCAGAACTACTATCGGCTAACCGTGCGTAAAACTATATAGTTAACAAATGTGAATACAGCCAGTTCACATGCTACTTACACAATTGTGTACGCCCGCGATGCCTCAGCGGTTTGCTGCCGGAAAGGTAGCGGCCAAGATATTATTGCCTTTGTCTGCGATACCCCTACCACATAAAGTCGATCCACTTGAATAAGGGCCAGACTTCACGGAAAGAAAGATCCACTATCGAGGGGAAAACGCCGGAAAAGAGCACCCCAAGCGAAGCAAAGTCAGCAAACACCTGCAATGGTTTTGCTCTACCGAAAAAGGTTGCGTCAGCGAATGCGGTTATTGTTATGCCGAAAGGATAGGGCTACGTTGGATGCAGCTCTGCGATGACAATGCATGTTGTTCATACGTTATTACAGCTCGAAGGTTTCTGGGTCGAACTGTTCTAAAATATGTGGGATCAGCGGACCAACAACTGCTATTGTGTCTTTGACTCCCCCACGTGAACCTGGCGCATTCACAATCAGCACGCCCTTTGAGCCGCGCTGAGTGATCCCAACGATCCCACGCGATAGCGAGGCCAGTGGTGTATTTTTCAGGCCGTATTCACGAATCTGATGAGCAATGCCGTCAAGCCTGACCTGCACAAGCGGTTGTGTGGCTTCGGGAGTCAGATCGCGCGGCGTTACCCCTGTTCCACCACTAGTCACAACAATGCGTGCACCGTCGGCAATCGCGCAGTGAATTGCTTTTTGTACCGAATCGATCCCATCGGGAACCAGGCGAACATCAGCATCAACGTTATATTTGGCTAATAGTTTGACAGCCAGTGGGCCTGATTTGTCTTCACGCTCACCAGAAATGCAGCGGTCCGAAACTGTAATCACCGCTCCTTTCACCTGGTGACGAAGTGGTTGAAGTCCTTTTTGTTCAATGCGATCATGAGCATCAAGCTGAGCCATTCTTCTCCCCTTTTCTTCGATAAGAATTCACACCGTGCTGCAGTTTTCTACGCCACTTCAAAGGTGATCATATTCGGTGCGGACACTGTAGTGTTTGAGCTTCCACAGCTTTCACCATACATTGTCTTGAGTGAAACTGCCCCAGACAAGAAAACCCACTACGTGCATACAATATGTGCAGCGGTAAGCGTCTTACTATCTGTGTTGTCCTGAGTGATTTTCTCTTCCTATCTTTACTCTACAACGTTCCATCAACATTGTTCACAGGTTTGCATAAGGTACACCCACACATATACGCCAGCATCCATATCCTCAACTACTCCTTCATCCCCATCACGAACCAACCACACACCCCACAGCCATTGAACACACGAAGCACGACGTCATCACCTATCAACACCCACCCCTCCTGCCCTATCAACACCCAAGCACCACACAACACGGTCACTATACACACGCACCACAGGGCCACCCCACACAAAACGCCCGCCATGCCAACCACAAACAAACCACACAACACACACCAACACCCACATCACAGACCACTACGCCACCAGATCCACACACCAACCACGCACCCATAAAAGCCACCTTGAGGGATTAAAACAAGCCGACTGTTACGTTATTTCAGTTCAGACCCATATTTTTTCCACGGTTTTATCCGTAAAAAACCGCCACCACCAGCCCCTTTATCACCCCTCTTTATTTATGGTTATTTCCGTATAAATTAGAAACCAGCAGTTAATGCTTTCAACCAAAGAAGGTATATTATGAAATCAGAAGATAAATCGCGCTATAAACTCACAGAATGGAATCCCGAAGAAAACTGGGATTCCTCACTTGCCTGGCGCACCCTGTCTGTCACTACATACTCGATGGTTCTGGCGTTTTGTGTATGGTTTCTCGTCAGTGCCATCGCCCCCAAACTCAACGAAATCGGCTTTGACCTTACAAAAACGCAGCTTTACTGGCTTGCTTCAATGCCTGGCCTATCATGCGGGTTCCTCCGTTTCATCTACACGTTTTTACCGCCCATTACTGGCACTCGCAAACTCATTGGGTTTTCTTCACTCCTTTACCTCATCCCAATGGTGGGCTGGTTCTTTGCCGTTCAAAACCCACAAACTCCCTACTGGTGGCTACTTTGCTTAGGTTTCATGTGCGGTATCGGCGGTGGCTCATTCAGTGGCTACATGCCCTCAACCGGCTATTTCTTCCCCAAGCGCAAAGTGGGAACAGCACTTGGCCTTCAAGCTGGTATTGGCAACCTAGGAATGTCAATCGTCCAATTTATTGCACCTATGCTCATGGGGATGTCCATTTTCGGTTTAACCTGGGTATCACCTCAAATAACTCCAGAGGGCGCCCCGCTATATGTTCATAACTCCGCAGCATTCTTCATTCCTTGGACAATCGTTGCGGCAATTCTGTCTTTTACGTTACTGCGCGATGTTCCCATTAAAGCAAACTTCAAACAGCAGCTCGATATTTTCGGTAACCCCAATACCTGGTATATGACAATTCTCTATGTCATGACATTTGGCATATTCTCGGGTTATTCAGCTGTTTTCGGGCTACTTATTAACAACAACTATGGTTCTGAATCTACTCTCAAGCTAGCAGTGTCAGGTCTTACCTTTGCCTACCTTGGCCCACTCATCGGCTCGGTTGTACGCATGTTGTGGGGCCCACTTTGCGACAAATTCGGTGGCGCCATATGGACATTCGTATCTGGTGTGGGAATGGCCGTCACCTTGGCAATTTCCGCATACTTCTTAACCAACCCCAAAGGTCTGGGCGATTTCTATGGTTTCCTTCTTGCCATGCTTGCCATGTTCTTCTTTACAGGCATCGGCAATGCGGGAACATTCAAACAAATGCCTATGATCATGCCTCCACGTCAAGCTGGCGGTGCTATTGGTTTCACCGCAGCTATCGCAAGTTTTGGCCCCTTCATTGTGTCCATTGCTTTAACAATCTTCACCCCGGCCACATGGTTTATTATCTGCGCACTCTTTTGTGTACTTGGTTCAGCTTTGTGCTGGTTCAGATATGCACGCAAAGATGCCCCCTTCCCAGGATAAGTAGAAACAAACTGACAAAGGAGTAGTCATGCCCGATTCACGGCTCTTTCAACTTGGTGGCCTGCTACGTCAGGCTGAAGTCAGCGAAGACGCCAGGCAAATGTTTACGGTAGGAGGCCGTCAATCCGACACCTTTTATCGGCAGCGTTTCAGCTACGACAGGGTAGTTCGCTCTACCCACGGTGTGAACTGTACGGGCTCATGCTCATGGAAAGTGTATGTCAAAGATGGCCTTATCACCTGGGAGTCCCAAGAAGTTGACTATCCAACAACCGGCCCTGACATGCCCGACTATGAACCGCGTGGCTGCCCGCGTGGTGCTGCATACTCATGGTATGAATACTCCCCCACACGTATCCGTTATCCCTATGTACGTTCCGTCTTGCTTGAAGCATATCGAAAAGCGAAAAAGGAACACGGTGGCGACTCAGTAGAAGCTTTCCGCTCCATAGCAGCCGACCCCACCATATCGCGCGCCTACAAGTCGGCACGCGGCAAAGGCGGGCTTGTGCGCACATCATGGGATGAAGCAATGGAAATTATTGCCGCCGCCAACGTGGCAACCATTGCCGATTACGGCCCTGACCGCATCATCGGTTTCAGTGTGCTTCCTGCCATGTCAATGATTTCTTTTGGAGCAGGGGCCCGCTATTTGCAGCTTATTGGCGGAGTGAACCTGTCATTTTACGACTGGTATGCGGACCTTCCAGTTGCCAGCCCCCAGGTTTTTGGTGACCAAACCGACGTGCCTGAAGCTGGCGACTGGTTTAACTCTCAATACCTTATTATGTGGGGTTCCAACATCCCACTCACCCGCACCCCCGACGCACATTTTATGACCGAAGCCCGCTATCACGGTCAAAAAGTTGTCAGTGTTTCACCTGATTATGCCGATAACACAAAGTTTGCCGATGAATGGCTGCGGGTAAACCCAGGCACTGACGGCGCACTTGCCTTTGCAATGGGTCACGTGATTATGCGTGAGTACCTGGTGAAAAAACAGACCAAAGAGTTTCTTGACTATATGAAGTCCTATACTGATGCCCCCTTCCTGGTGCAGCTACGTGAAACTCCCGAAGGGCTGGTGCCAGGTAAGTTCCTTACAGCGGCCGATGTGACCAGTATTGACAAAGACACAAAAAATGCCCCCAACCCCCAATTCCGTCTCTTGGTATTCGACGACAAAGGTCAGCTTCGCGACCCGCACGGAACATTAGCCGATCGCTTCACAGAAGAAGGCAAAGGTAAATGGAATCTGCGGATGGACGGTATCAATGCTCAAATGAGCTGCTATGAACCTGGATGTGAAGCCGTCGAAGTAGCATTACCACGCTTCGACCTCGTAGCAAAAGACACGACTACCACAGACCATACAGCCTGCCAAGGCGCAGTCCCAGAATACGGTAACAATTCCTCCGTTGGCGCAGGTATTATTCGCCGCGGAGTTCCTGTGCGCCGCATCGACGGCAAACTTGTTACCACAGTCTATGACCTACTTTTAGCTAACTATGGCGTGGCCCGCGAAGGTTTGCCTGGCCAATGGCCCACCGGCTACCAAGATGCCACAGCTGTTGGTACACCCGCCTGGCAAGAAGAACTCACAGGAGTTCCCGCACAGGCAGTCATCCGCATTGCCAATGAATTTGCCCAAAACTCGCTTGACTCACACGGTCGATCACAGATTATTCTTGGTGCTGGCGTCAACCATTACTATCATGCTGACCAGATCTATCGCGCTATTTTAACCCTCACCACAATTTGTGGAACACAAGGTGTCAACGGTGGCGGATGGGCACACTATGTGGGTCAAGAGAAAGTACGTCCCTTTACTGGCTGGGCACAATATTCTTTTGCCCTTGACTGGAATCGTCCGCCACGTCAAATGATTTCCACTGGTTTCTGGTATTTCACTACCGACCAGTGGCGCTATGATGGCCTGCAAGCCGAACGTCTGGGATCACCACTTTCAGCAAATAAGTTTGGGAACCTGACGGCAGCTGACACACTGGTGGAAGCCTCGCAGCGCGGATGGATGCCCACCTACCCTACTTTTAATCGCTCGTCAACCCAACTTGGCGCCGAGGCTCGCGCTGCAGGTATGGAGCCAGGCCCCTATGTGGCACAGCAGCTCACCGAAGGTAAACTCCATTTTGCGTGCACAGATCCAGGCGACCCAAAAAACTATCCACGTATCCTTTTCAACTGGCGCACAAACCTGTTGGGATCCTCGGCAAAAGGAACAGAGTTCTTCCTGCGTCACATGCTAGGCGCAGATAATGATGTACAGGCTGAAGAACTCGCCCCCAACCAACGCCCTCTAACAATGAAATGGAGAGACGAAGCGGCTCACGGGAAACTTGACTTGATGGTCACCGCAGACTTCCGCAATACCTCCACGACACTTTTTTCTGACATTGTGTTGCCTGCTGCCACATGGTATGAAAAACACGACCTTTCCAGTACCGATATGCACCCCTATGTGCATACCTTCAATGCTGCCATTGAGCCCCCGTGGGAAGCCCACACCGATTTTGAGCTCTTCCAGGAACTAGCCGAACGTGTTTCTGCATTGGCTCCAGGACGCCTAGACACCCAAATTGACCTGGTGGCTGCCCCATTAGGTCACGACAGTCCCGACGAATTAACGCTGCCTCACGGCCGGGTAGAACCACGCGAACAATGTGGCTGGGTTCCTGGGGTAACCATGCCAAAAATTATTCCTGTAGAGCGCGACTACACGCAACTATCACGCAAATTCAACGCGCTGGGCCCCCTTATCACCAAAGCTGGAATGGCCACCAAGGGTGTGGGCTTTATGGCCGACAAAGAAATGGAAGAACTAGCTGCCCTGCACGGCACGGCTGACACCCCGGCAGGCCAACGTCCTCTTGTGGATACCGATAAAAAAGCGTGCAACGCGATTCTGACACTGTCAGGCACCACAAATGGGCGCTTAGCAACACAGGGATTCAAAAAACTGCAGGATCGCGTGGGTAACACCACAATGACCGAAATGTCGGAAGGCAGCCAAGATAAACGCATTACCTTTACCGATGTGCAAGCCGCACCGCACCAAGTCATCACCAGTCCCGAATGGTCAGGGTCAGAACACGGAGGGCGACGCTACACCGCATTTTCACAAAATATTGAATACCATAAACCTTTCCATACTCTGTCAGGGCGGATGCACTACTACCTTGACCATGACTGGATGGAAGCTATGGGTGAAAGCCTGCCCGTATTCCGGCCACCCCTTGATCTGCATCATCTCTATGGCGAGGCCCCACCTGGAACCGTTACCACCGACGGTCGTGGACAAACCGAAGTGGCCGTTCGCTACCTAACCCCGCACAATAAGTGGGCCATACACTCGCAATATTTTGACAACCTCCACATGTTGACGTTGGGACGCGGCGGGCAAACCATTTGGATGTCGCCAGCTGACGCAAAAAAGATTGGCGTACGCGATAACGAATGGGTGGAAGCCCATAACCGCAACGGCGTGGTAAGCGCACGAGCCGTTGTGTCACACCGTATGCCCGAGGGCACAGTGTTTATGCATCACGCTCAAGAACGCGTCGCACACACTCCGCTTAACGAACACACACGCCGGCGCGGAGGCACACACAACTCGCTGACCCGTATCTTCTTGAAGCCTTCACATCTGGTAGGCGGATATGCGCAGCTGTCATATGGGTACAACTACATTGGCCCCACAGGTAATCAGCGTGACGAAGTCACAATGTTGCGTCGGCGCAGCCAGGAGGTTGATTTCTGATGATTCGTGTCAATTTATTTTTAGAGGGCGTTGGGCAGGCACACACCTGCTGCAGGTCACATAGCGTGAATGCTTACATAAATACGCAGAAAGGAAACCTCCAATGAAAGTCATGAGCCAAGTCGTCATGGTCATGAACCTTGACAAATGCATAGGTTGCCACACATGTTCTGTGACGTGTAAGCAAGCATGGACTAACCGTGAAGGCACCGAATACGTGTGGTTTAACAATGTAGAAACACGGCCCGGCATTGGCTACCCCAAAACCTGGGAAGACCAAGATAAATGGCGTGGCGGTTGGATACGCACCCCTTCAGGAAAGCTCAAACCGCGTGCAGGTGGGCGTCTAGCAAAACTTGCGGGCATCTTTGCTAACCCCGATATGCCAACCATCAATGACTACTATGAGCCGTGGACATACGACTACGACAAGCTGCTGTCCACCCCAGCTGGCGCCAAAGCATTGCCAGTGGCTCAGGCACGCTCCCAAATGAGCGGTGAATCAATGAAGAACATTGAGTGGGGGCCAAACTGGGATGATGATCTGGGTGGCTCAATGGAGACACTTCAGAACGATCCTGTGCTCAATAAAATGAATATGACAGTCAAACGTAGCATTGAAGACGCCTTCATGTTCTATTTGCCGCGTATTTGTAATCACTGTTTGAACCCCACCTGTGTTGCCGCATGCCCCTCGGGAGCCATGTATAAACGTACTGAAGACGGCATAGTTCTGGTTGACCAGGATCGTTGCCGCGGGTGGCGGATGTGTGTGTCAGGATGCCCCTACAAGAAGGTGTACTTCAACCATCAAACAGGCAAGGCTGAAAAATGTACGCTTTGCTATCCCCGTCTAGAGATTGGTGAACCAACCGTTTGTTCAGAAACCTGTGTGGGGCGACTGCGCTACCTTGGGGTATTGCTTTATGATGCCGATAAAGTCAGTGAAGCCGCTTCAGTGAAAGACGAGCAGGAACTGTATCATGCTCACCGTAAAATAATTCTTAACCCGTTCGATAGTGACGTTATTGAAGCAGCTGAAGCAAGCGGACTACCACGTAGTTTTGTTGAGGCCGCCCAAAAATCCCCCGTCTACAGACTCATTGTTGACTACCGGCTGGCTTTACCTTTACATCCTGAGTTCCGTACATTGCCGATGGTGTGGTACATCCCGCCGCTCTCTCCAGTTGTTGACGCAGTCACCGCATCGGGCAATGACGGCGAAAACCATCACATACTGTTAACGGCACTTTCCACAATGCGTATTCCCCTGGAATATTTGGCAGGTCTTTTCACGGCTGGCGATACACGCCCCGTAGAACTATCGCTACGCCGACTTGCCGCAATGCGTTCCTATATGCGTGACGTAAACCTTGGGCAGGAAACCAATCCAGAGATTCCTCGTTCTGTTGGGATGGATGAAGACGATATAAAAGAAATGTATCGTTTGCTGTCCATCGCCAAATACGAAGACCGCTACGTGATTCCTACATCACATCCTGAAACCCAACGAACACCCACACAGTATATATGCCCAGTAGCTGACCAGATGCCAATGATGAATAAAACTGGTTCCACAAAAGTACCAGTCACGATTGGACGGCGACCATGACCATCATGACACCCCCACGCTCTTTTCCACGCTTCTTATCAAAAGCTCAACCAGAGCCAAAGGTTAAGCATGTCACGCTGACAAGAAAAGAGCGTTCAACCGTGTGGATGGCATGTTCACTACTGCTTGATTACCCGGGGGACAACTGGACACTTATCCTTGACGAGATCGAATTGATAACCTCAACACCAGGTGTACTACCTCAACAGATTGCGAACGAACTTGCAACATTTTGTTCCTGGGCGCGAAAGGTTGGCCAACAACAGGTAGAACAACACTACGTTACAACCTTTGACCATAAACGACGCTGCGCATTGGAACTTACCTATTATGCAACTGGTGATACACGTCAACGCGGCATTGCATTAAGCATCATGAAAGATCTTTACAGCGCCGTGGGATGGCAATGCGCATCCACACATTTGCCCGACTATCTTCCTGCCCTTCTTGAACTAGGGGCACGCTGCAAAGAAGACATTATTGAACTGATTGACAACACCTTGGCAACACATCGAGAAGGTATAGAGATACTGCATGCAGCCCTGCATGACATGGACTCACCGTGGTCACATGTCCTCACTGCCTTACGCATGTCACTGCCAGCAGTCACACCAGAAATATATGAGCGAATGCAAACACTAATTCGCCAAGGCCCGCCCTCTGAAATGGTGGGAATAAAAGACCACGAATACCTGCCCTGGCCAACCCAAACGGCAACACCCCAGCCGGTACCTACGCCCTCTGGAAACAAAGCCCAAGAAAGCGAGGAATCATGAGTGTATTTTTGTGGGCAATACTGCCCTATATTGCGTTTACCCTGCTAATTGGCGGTTTAATATGGCGGTGGCGAACCGACCAATTCGGGTGGACATCACGATCATCCCAGCTTCACGAACACGCGATACTACGCGCAGCAAGCCCCCTCTTCCACTTCGGCATCCTGTTCGTTGCCGCAGGTCACATCATGGGGCTGGTATTTCCAATGACATGGACACAGCAAATGGGAATCAGCCAACACGCCTACCACCTTATAGCAACTATCGGTGGCACACTTGCTGGACTGATGACACTTGTTGGGCTTGTAGGGCTTTTATATCGGCGCTTCGTCAACAAATCGATTCGCCTTGCCACCACCCCCAACGACATCATCATGTACATACTGTTGACCATTCCTATATGCTTAGGAGCTTTCGCAACAGCAGCCAACCAGATTTTTGGGCCCGAAGGTGGCTATAACTATCGTGAAACAATCTCGGTGTGGTTCCGCTCTATTTTCACCTTCCACCCCAATATCGAGTTAATGACATCAGTCCCACTATCCTTCCAACTCCATATTATTGCTGGCCTGATACTGTTTGCAGTATTACCCTTTACACGGCTAGTACATATGGTCAGCGCACCCGTAGCCTACCCCACACGACCATGGATAGTGTACCGATCTCGTGAAGGCTCAACAGTCACCGCCCAGCCACGACGCGGCTGGAAACCAGTCAGTAAAGGCAGACAAAAACAAGGTGAAGCGCACTCGTTGGGAGCCTAGCATCATAGGGATACGCACAGCGCTCACCGCGTCCCGCGCTCGCACGTGAACCAGTGTTTCGCCGCTATTCGGTAAGTATGTGCTACCTTATACGCATATGGTTATTTCAGATGGAGAAACTCATGCCTGAAGCCACCGCAACCGGTATGGGCAACACACGCGACATGGTTCGAGCCCTTTCACAACTTTCACCTGCCCAGCACACGATGCTGCAAACGGTGTCACGCCTTGACAGTGAAGTCACCGTTAACGAAGTTGCCCACACACTTGGAATACACCCCAACTCAGCACGCGAAACACTTGACGCATTAGTGGGCCTAAAGCTGCTGATCCGCCGGCAAAAACCACGTGCTGGGCGCGGTCGGCCAGCCTGGGTATATGAGGCCGTCGTCCCAGAAAGTGTGACACAGTTTCATGAGCATGTTGCCGATTTAATGGTGGCAACTGCGCAAACACTACTAAACACCCATGATGACTATGTGGATATTGCCAACGTGTTAGGTAAACAGTGGGCTTTACAATACATGAAACGTGCACATATCCCCGACCATTCACATTTTCCACAACTCAATGCAGAATCCGATATTTCGCTATACGTATCAAAAATCCGCCTGTTTCTTACAGCACAGGGATTTCATGCCAAACCGTGTGAAGACCCCACACAATTTACGCTGCACACACTTCCCTATACCAGCCACGAAGAAGGCGTTCACGAAATTATTTGCACCATGCATGCAGCAATGATTAACCAGATCGTTTCACGTTTAAGCGCTAACCAACTGCAAGCCGACATTGTTCCTGGAGCAGAAGAAACACAGGCAATCGTCACAATTTCCTATAAAGACGGCAAGGCAGGAGCGTGCCGACTGGGTTCGCTGCCATAACGAGTTCCAGAGCCAACATCATGGGCCATGCCGTTGCGGGGACGATATGATACCCAAGCATGGCTTGTTATCACTACAATTCGTTTGAACAACCTGGATGACATTCTTCGGGCGATATACGAACTGGCACAGACTAGGCGGGGGTGCTTCATAGCCAAATAGCAGTGCTGGCATGTGGCACAGTCGGGACTTGTCAGGAATTCTTGCGAGTATTTATGCACTATTGAGCGCTGCACTATAGCGCTGTTTGACGCTGAGTCACGATTTTTCACCCCACCTAAATATGGTGAGCTACACTAGATGATGTGAGTACCCAAACAAGTGCGGTCATTAAACAAATTCTTGACTATATCCGCACGAACCAACTAATTCCGGGCGATCCCATGCCCAGTGAACCTGCCCTGGTGGAGCAGTTGGGAGTGTCACGTTCAACCCTGCGTGAAGCAGTGCGTGAACTGCGAACACTTCAAATTATTGAGGTGCGTCACGGATTTGGTTCATTTGTTGGCGAAGCATCACTCAGTTTTTTATCTGAAGCACTGGTATTTCGCACGATGGCACCTGGTCAACCACCAGCAAAAGGCATGCTAGAACTTATTGCCATACGCAAAATGTTAGAGGTATCGCTGGCTGAACAGGTCACCGGGAAACTCAGTGACGATCAAATAGAAAGATTGTATGCATGCTGCAACAAAATGACAGACGACAGCGATAACGCACATGTCGATCGGCTATTTCACTCGATTTTGTATGAGCAGGTAGATAATGAGATTGTCAAACAGCTGATTTCAGCGTTTTGGGATGCCTTTGACCAAATTAAAACTCAGCTTCCCAATGAAGGGATCCAAGCAACGCATCGCATCCATAAAGCAATTGTTGACGCTTATCTTCACGACAACAAGGAAGCAGCTCGAAAAGCAATGGCTGATCATTTTGAATTTATCCAGCAACGGCTTCACGTGATTTTAGAGCAAGAATCTTAAGGGCAGTTACTCCATTGGGAGGTACCATCCCCATAATATTGATGCTTCCAGATAGGGACTTCTTGTTTAATAGTGTCAATAATCAGTGCAGCCAAGGCGAATGCTTCGCTGCGGTGAGCACTATCAACTATAACCAGCAATGCCATTTCGCCAATATACAGCCTGCCTACTTGGTGACGCACATAGATGTTGTCAACACTGAAGTTCTTTGCAGCCTTTTCCACGCTTACACGTAAAAATTTTCCTGCATCGGGATGAGCCTCGTAATCAAGATGGGTCACTTCTTGGCCGCCATCATGGTTTCTGACGCAGCCGTGAAACTTTACTCGGGCACCTGATGTTGGCGGCAGAGGAATATCGCTTGTCATACATTCAGCCGTATCAACGATTGCTGTATCAATAATCATGGCTACTCCTTATGCTCATTGCTCCCTTACATACCTTCCCTTGATGGCCTATCTGTCCTATCTGTGTATTCTTCCCCATGATATACCCTGGCACCTTCACAGCGGCACAACCACCCACCCCCGTGGCGGCACAACCACGCACAAACACACAATCAAGCACATAACCACCCAAAAACACACCCCACCAAACTTCCCCCGCCACCACAACCACCCACACACCTTCCTCTTTGCCCGATAGATAAATATGCGCACGGCCTACATGCAGACTAAGCTACAATAAGACGACATCCAGAGCCTTATTCAGCCTTGACAGATAGGAACAATGTGGTCAGTGAACGCGAACGGCTTACCGCGCAGGTCAAAGGGATTGGTGAAGTGGGGATCGACAAACTGCATGCTTCATCCGTACTGGTTGTTGGTGCTGGCGGAATAGGCTCCCCCGTTCTGGCTTACCTGACAGCTGCAGGTATCGGCCATATCGGCATTGCCGATCCAGATATTGTTGAGCTGTCGAATTTGCAAAGACAGGTTATTCATTCCCACAATTCCATCGGTATGGTGAAAGCCCAATCGGCTGCACAGACCATCCACGCATTAAATCCCACTATCACAGTAACTATTGAACCGTTGGTATCGGCCTCCAATGCCACACATTTGTGCAGCTCCTATGATGTCGTTATCGACGCAACCGACAATTTTGACACAAAGTACCTGCTCAGCGATACGTGTCAAAGAGTTGGCGGTGTTCACGTATGGGGCACGATTGTAGGTATGAGCTACCAGGTTTCTCTTTTCACTGATGACATCACGCTGCGCGATCTTTACCCCACACCACCCCCACACGGTACTACTCCTACTTCTGCTGCTGAAGGAGTTTTAGGTGCTGTATGCGGCCAAGTGGGCTCAACAATGGCAACTGAAACAATTAAATGGATTACAGGTATGGGAACTCCGCTTCTTGGACGTCTTTTAATTGTTGATGCCGCAGAGGGCCGCTGGAATATAGTCCCGTTCCGCCCTCATGTGGAGTCTGCTACTAATCGCACACCCCACAATCACCACAGCATGTGTGACCAACAGTCACACCGTGACGTACATCCTGATGGTGTCAACCATTCTTTCGACGAACCAGGAGGCAACTCATGATTTCTGTTGATGACTATTTTCACCAGGTAACGTCTTTGACCCATACGCTCCCCACGCGTATCCTCCCTATTGAAAAGGCTTTGGGATGTGTTCTTGCCTGTGATATTCACGCGCGTTACGCGGTTCCACCTTTTACGAACTCGTCGATGGATGGCTTTGCTATGCGAAGTCAAGATACCCCTGAAACCCCACCTTTTTCACTTCCCGTGGCAGGCGATATTCCCGCTGGTGACAGCACCGAATATGTGTGTGAAGCCGGCCAGGCCTGGCGTATTATGACGGGTGCTCGCCTACCTGAGGGCGCGGATTGTGTGGTGAAAGTAGAAGACACCGATCAGCCTGCGGGTATTGCCCCGCTTCCTTCTGAGGTGCAGATACATCGTGTGCCTTGCGCGCAACAGTTTGTTCGCCACCAGGGTGAGGATGTTCATGTGGGTGACATGGTGATGCGGGCTGGCACCGTATTGACTCCCAGCGCTCTTTCGGCAATTGTTTCTGTTGGTCACGCCGATGTGCAGGTGTATGCTCGACCACGTGTGACCGTCATTTCAACTGGTTCTGAGTTACGAGCTCCTGGCGAGCCTTTAGAGGGCGCTCAGATCCCTGATTCTAATGCGACGCTTCTTCAGGGTTTGCTTGCCCGCGATGATTGTGAGCTTGTGGGTATGAAGCGTTGCGCTGATACCGCTGTTTCTTTCCGTAAGGTGTTGCTTGAAGCGGCTCAGCATTCTGACATCATTATTACTTCTGGGGGCGTTAGTGCTGGTGCCTATGATTTTGTGAAGGCTGTGGGCAAGCAGGTTGATGTGGCTTTTCATCGTGTTGCTATGCAGCCAGGTAAACCGCAGGGATGCGGTGTATTGCAGGCACGTGATGGTCACCGAGTTATTGTTACAACTTTGCCTGGTAATCCGGTAAGTGTTTTTGTGTCATATCACATGTTTGTGCGCCCTGTAATTGCAGCTTTAACTGGACGCGACGCAAATAATGTTCACCATCGTCTTGCTGCAACTGCTGCTCAGGGGTGGCGTTCTGTAAGTGGGAAACGCCAGTTTGTACCTGTTCAGCTTAACGATCCTCAACATGCTGGCGAAACGCCACTTGCTACACCAACGCATGTTCTTGGCTCGAAGTCGCATCTTGTCGTGTCTTTGACTTTTGCGAACGCTTTGGCTGTCATCCCTGAGGATGTTGATCTGGTTGAGCAGTGGTCGATTATTGACGTAATCCGTGTGTAGCGCCCACGGTTCACACGCCTTTCACACCTTGCGTTGACGTTCTTCACCTGCGCGCACAGTTTACAATCATCGTGGAGGGCGTTGCTGGCACTACATCTGATAAGCTGTGACTACTAAAGAAAGAGCATTGCTATGACAAAAGAATCTAGGCTTACTCACCTTGACGCGCACGGTCAGGCGCATATGGTTGATATTACTCAGAAACTTCCTAGTGTTCGCCAGGCAAAGGCTTGTGGTTTTGTTCGATGTTCATCCGCTATTATGGAAGCTCTTACCAGTAATAATGTTCCTAAGGGTGATGCTTTGGCGGTGGCACGCGTTGCCGGTATTGCCGCTGTGAAGAAAACGCCTTCACTTCTTCCGTTGGCGCATCCGATTGCGGTGCATTATTGCAGTATCGATCTGGATGTCGCTGATGGTGGTGTTTTGATTGAGTGCGTGGTAAGAACTGCCGATCGTACAGGTATCGAGATGGAGGCTCTTACGGGTGTCACTGTTGCTGGTCTTGCCCTCATTGACATGGTGAAGGGTGTAGATAAGCGGGTGAGCCTGGAAAACTGTTATGTGGTTGAAAAGTCGGGTGGCCGCTCGGGTACATGGAAACGTGAAACAACCCACGGTCACACAATACCCACATAAAAAAGTGATAAATATTGACGCATTTGCGATATTTCTTTTTGTTTTATATCGCATATGCGTTATTGTGTGACTATGCCACTATATAGGATTAGCACAATTGCCCATCTTCTTGGGGTAAGCAACGACACCGTTCGCCGCTGGATCGATGACGGCTATGTCACAGCACATAAACAGCCCCAGGAACCAACAAAAATTGATGGCAATTCCGTGGTTGATTTTATTAACAAAGGTACCGAATTGGTTCATCATGATGACCATTTGAGTGCACAATCCATTCGTAACCACATGCACGGCTTGGTAACTAATATTATCTCGGATCGGGTGATGAGTCAGGTAGAGATGCAGTGTGGCCGTTACCGTATTGTCTCACTTATTTCTACCGAAGCAGTCAATGAGCTTGGCTTAGAGGTTGGTTCCATTGCCATCGCTCAAATCAAAGCAACCAACGTATCACTTCATGTTTTTGAGGGAGACAAACTATGAAAAAATCATTACGCCTACTTTTTGCCACATTAGCAGCAGGAGCATTAGCTCTTTGCGGTTGTTCATCGTCGCAGGAGCACACAACGTCCTCCGATAATAAAAAAGATGACGCGAAGGCCCCGGTGACTCTGACAGTGTTTGCCGCGGCATCACTCAATAAAGCTTTTCCTGATATTGTGGACAAAGTCCTGAAAAAGGATCATCCCCATATTGATGTCAACTTTAGTTTTGAAGGATCATCAACACTGGTTGACCAGCTAAACTCGGGCGCTCCAGCCGACGTGTTCGCCTCGGCAGATGAAAAAAATATGACGAAGGCAACCGATGCTCACTTAGTTTCCGATGTGACACTTTTTGCCGCTAATGTACTCACACTTATTGTCCCAGCAGGCAATCGCGCGAATATAACTGGTCTTAATGACTCACTAGACGGGAAGAAACTGGTTGTATGCGCCCCTCAGGTACCCTGCGGCAATGCCACAAAACAACTCTCTGAACAACTGAATGTGCAGCTCAGCCCCGTATCAGAGGAACAAAAGGTAACTGATGTGCGCGCTAAGGTTGAAAACGGACAAGCCGATGCGGGCCTTGTCTATGTCACCGATGCAAAGGCCGCTGGCAACAAGGTGCAGATTATTGATGTTGATGGTAGTGACAAAGTAGTGAACATGTATCCCATCTCGATGGTTAACACCAGCAAGCATACCAAGGAAGCCAAAGCATTTATCGCAGCAGTGAAATCTCCGGAAGGGCAGAAAATCCTGGAGAAATACGGATTTCGCTCACCCACCGCAGGCAGTTAGCCCGCAGGTAAGGTCAACGATTTAGCTGTGATAAAACAGAAAAAGCAGATGTCGCAAAGCCATCTTGCTCCGCGCTCTGCACACAACCATGCGCCTGTGTGGTTAGGGGTGCCCATTGTTATCGCTATCGCATTTTTGTTGCTTCCATTTGGGGCTATGGCGCTACGCGTACAATGGCATCGCTTACCAAGCCTTCTTGCGCAACCTGCCAGTCAAGATGCCCTTTGGCTGTCACTTCGCACCTGTCTGGCATCCACTGCGCTTTGCATGGTGTGCGGTATTCCTTTGGCGTTGTGGCTGGCACGGCGCAGCGACACATGGCTAACCCGCACCGTAAGAACACTTGCCACGCTTCCCATGGTATTGCCGCCAGTGGTGGCGGGACTTGCACTGCTTATCACATGGGGACGTATGGGGGTGGTTGGTTCACACCTGAGCCTGATGGGTATTGACATTGGGTTTAGTACGCTTGCGGTAATTTTTGCACAGACCTTCGTGGCAATGCCGTTCCTTGTCACCTCCCTGGAAGGAGCCTTACGCACCAGGGGTTTTATTTACGAGGACGCCGCACATACCCTGGGGGCAGGAAGAACTCGGATTCTATTTCATGTCACGCTACCATTATCGGCACCAGCAATTGCATCATCTACCGCGTTGGCTTTTTCGCGCTGCTTGGGAGAATTCGGGGCGACGTTAACTTTTGCAGGTTCCTTGCAAGGTGTCACTCGAACACTCCCGCTGGAAATATATTTACAGCGCGAAAATGATTCTGATTTGGCACTTGCCCTGTCGGTAACTCTGATTGCGATTGCTTTATTAGCCGTAGGTGGCACAGCGTTGTTATCAAAGGCTTTAAGTCATCGTTTTGTTTATTCGACACCAGCCGAGGACGGCGCTGAGGATGCCACCCAAAAAAGCACCGCAATGGGGGGCATAGTTGAGGGCGAACGAGCCGGGGATAGCCTAGCAAGTCAGGGGCAGTCCGAGGGCGATACGGCAGAAGGTAGCGCCACAGGGACTATTGTGAAAAGTTCCGCCGATAAAGCCACCACCGTGGCTACTACTCACCGCGCTACGGCAAGTACTACTGGTATTGATGCCAAAGACACTTCTGACATGATTGCAACAATAGGCGAATCCTCAAAGGATGGTACGGCTGGTGAAAAGCACTTGTTGATGTCTAAGCATTCTTCCCCCAGCATTCATGTGAATGCGCGTGTTGACGAGCGCCACCTGGATATGGACTTTCTACTTTGTGCGGGTTCAACTACAGCTCTCCTTGGCCCCAATGGTTCAGGAAAGTCCTCTTTGATTTCGCTGATTGCAGGTTCGCTGCTGCCTGATAGCGGCAGTATTACTTTTTCTACACAATCGCCGCGTATCGTTATTCTTGAACAGAATCCAGCGCTTTTTCCTCATATGAATGTCCTGGATAATGTTGTGTTTGGTCTAACAAGCCACGGTTTTGCGAAAAATGAAGCCCGTGAACTTGCCTATAGGCAGCTGACAGCACTTTCTGTTGACCATTTGCACCACCGTATGCCTCACACTTTGTCAGGTGGTCAGGCACGTAGGGTTGCTTTAGCCCGAGCATTAGCGATTACACCAGATATTGTTCTTCTTGATGAACCGTTTGCGGCTTTAGATGTTGAGGTAGCAGAACAAATGCGCTCATTGCTGCGCACTCACCTGCACGGCATTACCGCAGTGATTGCTACCCATGATATTGCCGACGTTACCGCTTTAGATGCCGACGTCGTATTTATTCGGCGTGGACACATTGCCAATCAGGGACACTGGAAAAACATTATCCCTTCAAGTGACGACGAATTTATTGACAAACTTGCACGGACATATCTTCTTGATAACCTGTTACACACAAAGCCTTCGTTGTGAAAGCTGGTTTTCCATGCTTAGCTACGGAAGCAATCATAAAGGTGGGGTTGTCGCTTTGATCACCCCACCTTTAGATATTTGCAGACTATGATTGGCTTTACCTTTAACGAATCTGCATCAATACAGACATCCATGCGCCAAGTTCCAAAGTATCGACGAAAGTACACAAGGCTGTTAGCCTGTGTAGCTCAAGCAGTGACAGCATCGGCAAGACGGGTGTGTTGTGCCGCGGATTCAACAGTGTATCGTGGCAAAACGTTATTCTTTACCAGGCATTGTCGTATCTTCACCGGCACGAATCGGATAGGTTGGTTTATCACAGTAAGTACGTGTTCCATGAAGATTATTCATTCATTATCATCGAGTGAATTGTTTTCGTCGCCCTGTCCCCATCTTCAAAAGATTGACACGAGTTTGACCAAAAGAATCGTCAGGCTCAATACGAATTGTTGCTACCTTCAACAATATTTATCTTATTACCGCACTCAGAATCACGTATGTGTTGATGTAAATATCGTCAATGGTCTTTCTTACGTCCTTATACAAAAATGTGTGCGTCAACGCGCACTTCGCGTCAACGCGTACATAAAAACAGGTTGCTAAAGCATGCAGTTGTTGTGACATCAAATATGGCGATGGTAAGAATCCCAGTTCTGCCGATAGTAGTCGGTAAGCTCTAGTTCACTGGCTGCATCCTTGTCAACCAGCACAAATACTTGCGGGTGATGCTGCAAAATTGTGGCTGGCCAGCGTGCAGATACAGGCCCCTCCACCATCTGTTTTACCGCCTTGGCTTTATTTTTGCCTGTAGCCAATAACAGAATTGCACCAGCCTCCATAATGGTGCCAAGACCCTGAGTAATACTTTGCGTGGGAACCTCATCAATAGAAGCAAAGAAACGTGCATTATCTTGACGTGTCTGAGCAGTCAAAGCCCCCACGTGGGTGCGTGAAGCAAAGGAACACGACGGCTCGTTAAAACCAATGTGCCCATCGGAGCCTATCCCCAAAATCTGAATGTCCACACCGGCAGCTGCAACGGCATCATCATAGTATATTGCTGCGTCAGCTAAATCTGGAGCATTGCCATCTGGGGTACGCAAATTTTCGTCAAGAAGCCCCGTTTTATCGTCGCCGACAAGTTCATTCACCAAAAAATAACGATATGATTGCTTGTGGTCAACAGGCAGTCCCACGTATTCATCCAGCGCAAATGCTTGACCTTCCTTCAGTGAAAACGTCCCCTTCTGGTAGGCTTCGCGCAGTAGCCGATACAGTGGCAGCGGGGTTGACCCTGTAGCTACCCCCAAAACTGATTCGGGCTGAAAATCAAAAACATCGATAATTTTCTTTGCTGCAGCTTGCGCTACTTCGTCCTCTGAGTTAAAAATTCCAACTAGCATTTACCTGTTCCTTCTTCGGGTACTCACACTTGTCATCATATGTGACTTCTTATATTTATCCTATTGTTTTCATGCAGGTTCACCCTAGGCGAGATCCTATTTTGCGTCATCCTGTAAGGCGTCAACAAACCAGCTGGTTATCGATGTGGGATGCGTAATAGCTGTTCCCACCACAGCCGCCCATGCCCCAGCCGCCATTACCTGTGCCAACTGGTCAGGCGTATGAATTCGCCCCTCGCATATCACGGGTACACCATTGAACTCTGCCAGCACTTCCCGTAAAAGCTCCATATCTGGGCCCTTTGTTTTGGGACGGTCAGGAGTGTAACCAGCCAAAGTTGTTGAGATAATGTCGGTGCCCGCGTCAACAGCTTGCGCGGCATCCTCATATGATCCGCAGTCAGCCATAACTACTGCACCCATATCGTGAAGGGCTTTCACGGTATCATGGTAGGTTCTTCCATCG
Source organism: Actinomycetaceae bacterium (assembly GCA_030540715.1). Taxonomy (GTDB): domain Bacteria; phylum Actinomycetota; class Actinomycetes; order Actinomycetales; family Actinomycetaceae; genus JAUNVQ01. Next base: position 60,322 of record JAUNVQ010000014.1, read on the forward strand.
GGACGAGGACGGCGCGTCGCATCAATAGCAACAATATCGGCACCTGCACTGATACAGGCTTGGGCGTGACGAAGCGTTGGTGTAATATAAACACCTTCATCACCTTCTTTCCATAAACCGATAACAGGAATGGAAACTCTGGTTTTCATCGCCATAATATCGGCAAGGCCCTGACAGCGAATAGCGCGGGCTCCCCCGTATTGAGCTGCAAGGCCAATCTGTGCCATCGTTTCTGGATTACGCATAGGTTCACCTGGGTATGCTTGGCAGCTAACAATAAGGCCACCACGCAAGGAATCAATGAGTTCCATCATGTACCTTTCTTTATGATGAATAGAGTGGGTAAGAAGATTTCTTACATAGCGCCTCTCGCATATGCGTACAGCTGCTGAACCTGGTATGCACTACACAAGAAATGTGTAGTCACCTGCACTCATCAGTAAGTACACCTGCAACGCCCTCTGCGATTATTGACGTGAGTGAGACGCACGGAAAGCCGCCCCAATAAGTGCCGCATGGTCGGCGCGCTCTGCGATACGAAGCGAGCATGACCTAACCAAAGGTAATGCAGTATCGGCGAAGCCTTCGCGCAGACTATTGGTAAGCAGACTCCCCGCTTTGACTACCGAGCCTGACAAGACAATCATGTCAGGGTCAATAGTGTTGGCAATACCTGCCAAGGTTTCGCCAAGGGCTTGGCCAGCTTTTGTGTAGGTTTGCGCGGCTTGCTTATTACCATTTTCAGCCATTTGCTGCAGTTGGTAGGCATTTTCTACAGTTTCACCGGTGGTGTGGTGGTACAGCTGACATAGTCCGTAACCCGAGGCGATCGCCTCGATGTGTCCGGCATGGGATCCACATGAGCATGGAAGGCCCTCAGCCAAAGGATGCACAATGTGGCCAATATGTCCCGCAACACCTTGACGCCCCTCATAGAGTTCACGCTCAATGACAATGGCTCCCCCTAGGCCTGTGCCAACAGCCGCCATGACAACACATGAAGCGTAACGTGCTGCACCAAAAGTCGCTTCGCACAGTGCATGCGCACCAACATCATTGATCACTGTAACAGGAATATCAAGAGCGTCCTGTAGGGCGTGGCGCAGTGGCTGGCCCTTCCACCCTGGCATGACATCGGTAGCCTGGCTTATTGAACCCGTTGCAGGATCAATCACACCAGCGCTGCCAATGCCAAGAGCGTTCAGCGGTGTTCCCCGGTTGTGTGCCGCTGTGGCCACGCGACGTGCAGCATTGATAACGGTCTTTAAAACAGCGTCTCCCCCTGCCTTGGCATGTGTTGGTTCAGACTGAGCGTCAATAACAATAGGCTCAAGGATGTCAGAGCGGCCCTGGGTAGCGGATCTGTCGAAGTTAACGATCGCTGACGCAACCTTGGTGCCACCGATGTCGATGGCACCATATGTTGCGTTGTTGTTACTCATCGATAAGCCCTGCCTGTACAAGGACTTGGCGTATCCATGTGATTTCTTCACCTTGAAGCTGCGCAACTGGCAGGGGCATCTGATTTGTTGTGAATACCCCTAGTTGCTGCAGCGCAGTTTTGAAGGCACCAATACCTGCGCCGAAACCAACTGTTGAGCGTACCACCATGGTGATACGCATCAACAGTGCCAGGCGATCTTGTTCAGTGCGAACGCTTTGCCAATCACCGCGCTGGAACGCATCCCACATGCGCACATAGCCATGTGGGTCAACGTTAGCCAAGCCAGGCACTGAGCCGTCCGCACCAGAAAGATAGGCCCCATCAACCACGACCTCGTGTCCTGTCAGCAGGGAAAGAGGACGCCCTTGACGCTGATTTTCCAGAACCATCATCCTAAATGACACATCATCAGCAGAGGAATCTTTCACCCCGTCCAACACACCGTCTTTACCTAGTTGAACCAGCATACGGTAATCCAGCTTTTGGTGGACGCATACGGGAATATCATAGGCAAAGAGGGGCATATCAACGGCTTCGCGTATCAACTCAAAATGGCGTTGTGTTTCTGCTGGGCCACCAAGCGCATAGAAAGGGGCAGTTGCCACCAGGGCATCTACGCCCATATCTTTAATGCGTTTAGCCTGTTCAATAACCCTAGGGGTTTCGGTATCAATCACGCCGGCTAACACTGGAACACGACCGTTCACAATACGAATTCCCTCGTGAAGAATCTGCTTACGTAGGTGGTCGGGAGAAAAAACAACTTCCCCCGATGAACCTAAGAAGAACAGACCATGAACTCCAGCTTCAATCATTCGATTAATCAGACGCTCAAAAGAGGCAATGTCCAGTTCCCGTGAATCAGTCAACGGAACCACTATCGGCGGGATAACGCCGGTTAATGGTGCGTGCAACATACTATTTTTCCTTCCCTAATTAATTTGAGGATGCAGTAGTGATGGTGCCGCACCTAATAGTGTTCTGGTGTAGGCATCCTGAGGATTTGCCAATAGCTGAGCAGCGGGCCCTTCTTCAACTACTTTACCGCCATTCATCACGGCGATACGGTCTGACACATAGCGTACTGTTTGAATATCGTGGCTAATAAAGACCATCGCTAAGCCCAGTTGATCCTTCAGGTCAGTCAACAGATTAAGGATCTGAGCACGCACAGAGACATCCAGTGCCGATGTTGGTTCATCAGCAATGATTGCGTCGGGGTGAATCGCTAAAGCGCGAGCAATAGCCACACGCTGACGCTGACCACCCGATAACTGACCAGGCAAAGCGTCAAGTGAAGAAAATGGCAGACCTACCATATGAATAAGGTCATGGACCCGTTCCTTACGTTCTTTACTTGACCCTATCTTGTTGACGATCAAAGGATCTTCAAGCTGGTCACGCACAACCATACGTGCGTTGAGTGCCGTTGCTGGATCCTGGAAAACCACGGAGACAACTTTGCCAATTTTACGACGGTCTGATGCACTGCGTTTAGTAACCTCTTGGCCTTTGAAAAAGACCTTGCCTGAAGTTGGTCGCTGCAAGCCACACATAACATTGGCGGTAGTTGATTTTCCACAGCCAGATTCGCCCACCAAACCCAATGTTTGCCCAGGCATAATCTTCATATTTACACCTTGAACTGCATGAACCTTATTGGGTTTAAATATTGAACCAGTTCGCGTTGTAAAGGTCACATGAACATCTTTGAGCTCTATAATCGGTGTATCACTCATTACTGTTCACCTTCCTTATGTACTGCCTGACCTTTGCCTGCCGTGGCTTCCACAAGGGAGGGAACCACAGCATATACATGTTCTTTAGCGCCTGGTACTTCAACCAAAACTGGACGTTCATCTAAACCAACATCTGGATGCGATGATCGCGGTGCGAACCTGTCGCCAGATGGGAAGTCTTTTGGTGAGGGTACCGTGCCAGGAACCTGATGCAATCGCCCAGAACCTGCCTCAATAGACAACACCGACCCTAACAGTCCACGCGCATATTCGTGCTGCGGATTTGTCAGTAGCTCAACAGTTGGAGCCTGCTCAACTACTTGACCTGCATACATCACGGTAATCTTGTGAGCCACTTCAGCAACAAGCGCTAAGTCGTGGGAGACAAAAACCATTGCGAAACCAAGTTTTTCACGCAGCTCATTTAATAGTTCAATTACTTGTTTTTGAACTGTCACATCAAGTGCAGTTGTTGGTTCATCAGCAATCACAAGTTTCGGATCACGTGTAAGTGCCATAGCAATCAAGACACGCTGGCGCTGGCCACCTGAGAGCTCGTGCGGATAAGAATCTAAGGTCCGCCGAGGATCGAGGCCTACCAATTCCAACAGTTCTTCAGCGCTTCGTGTTCCTCCGCGTTTTGTCAGTTGCTTCATTTGAGCTTTAATCAGCATAGACGGATTCAATGATGATAATGCATCCTGGTAGATCATTGCCAGTTCATGGCCACGTAATGCATTGTGTTCCTTGGGGGTCATCTTCAACAGATCTTTACCCTGATACAAGATTTGCCCCGATACTTCGGCACGGCGATCAAGGAGCCCCATAATGGTCAATGAGGTAATTGATTTACCGCAACCAGATTCACCCACCAGGCCCATAGTCTCGCCTGGGCGCACGCTGAAGCTCACATGATCCACAACGTTGACATCACCATGTCGTGGGAACTTAATACACAAGTCCTTCACTTCAAGAAGTGGCGACTCTGTTGATTCAGGAATGTAGCGGTCTTTCCGGAGTGCTTCCATCTCACGTAAACTATCAAGTCTTTGCTGCAGGCTTTCACGTTGTGCTGCATAGGCCGCAACGGGATCCACAAGCAGCTTATCGGCTTCACGAGCAGCTTCATCAGCAGTTTCTTGAACAGGAGCTGAGGGTGCCGCAACCATTGCATCGGTTAACCCTTCAGACAAAATATTCAAGCAAAGCACTGTAATCATAATCGCTAGACCAGGGAACAGTGCTTGCCACCAGTATCCAGCGATAACACCGGAACGAGCATCGGCCAGAATATTCCCCCATGACGGATAGGGCTCTGGAACACCAGCTTGAATAAATGATAACGACGCCTCAAAGACAATCGCATCTGCTACCAGTACTGTTGTAAACACCATGATGGGTGCTAAACAGTTTCGTGCTACGTGTTTCATTAAAATCCACGGCGCGCGCGCACCCGAAACAACTACCGCATTAACATAGTCTTCACCATATTCACTCATTACGTTAGCACGCACAACGCGGGTAAGCTGCGGGATATATAAGAAACCAATTGCAAAGATAAGTACTGGAATCGAGTTACCCCACACGGCCACGAACACCGCAGCCAAGGCAATACCTGGGAAGGACATAATAATATCCATGATGCGCATAATAACTTCAGATACCCATTTGCGTGCCACTGCTGCTACTGAGCCGATAATCGCAGCACATGCCAGCGCGAAAGCTGTTGCGCACAAACCAATAATCAGTGAATATCTGGCACCGTACATCATACGTGACAAGACATCTCGGCCCTTGTCATCCGTTCCGAAAAGATAGTCAGAGGACGGAGCTTGGCGAGCCTGATCGATTGTCAATGGATTATGTGGTGCAACAAATGATGCGAAAATGGCAATAAGAACAACGAGCATAATAACAATCAATGAAATCCGTGATTCCCAGCTCATTGCCTTTAAGCGACGGAACCGCAGATTGGGCTGCTCCATTTTCTTTGTTAGATTTCTACGCATGGCTACACCGTCCTTATTCGTGGGTTAATAAGGACATACAACATATCAACCACGATGTTGATGACGATAAATGCCAAAGCAACAACCAGTGTCACTCCCTGCACCAAGGTAGGATGGTTTTGCTGAACACCGTCAAGAATTGCCATCCCCATACCAGGAAGAGTAAAGATAACTTCAATAATGACAGCACCACCCATCAAGTAACCAATACGTAAACCTAAAACGGTCACTGGTGTGATTAACGCATTACGTAAAACGTTGCGAGAGACAACGACCGCTTTGGGAATACCCGCTCCAATAGCAGTGCGCACATAATCTTTGTCGAGTTCTTCAACCATGGCTGTGCGAATGACACGAGTAAGGGAACCGGCAACTGGTACGGCCAATGCGAAGGCGGGCATCGCCATGCGCATAGTGTAGCCATAAGGGTCATCACTAAAAGCTGGTAGCGCCCCAGCTGCCGGGAAAATAAATGTATTGACGGTAAATGCCTGAATCAACAAGACAGCAAGCCAAAAGGAAGGCGTTGCGATACAGGCTATAGAAATAATACGAATTACCTGATCAACCCAAGTATCGCGGTAAAGCGCCGCAAGAACACCAAAAAGGACTGAAAAGATAACAGCAATAATAAGGCCCAAGAATGTAAGCTGAATAGTAATTGGGAATGCGTGTGATACTCGCTCTGCCACACTTGTCTGACTTGCCCCATAGGTTCCTAAATCACCTTTAAGGAATCCAATAAGGAAGTTAACGTATTGAACTGGCCATGGAAGGTTGAGGCCATGCGCTTCGCGATAATCTTCGAGTGCTTTTTCTGATGCTCCTTCACCCAATGCCGAATAAGCGGGGTCGATCTTAGAGAAGGACATCAAAAAAAAGACCAACAGTGTCACTCCCAAGACCATAATGGGCAGCGCAACAAGTCTGCGCCCAACGAGTCGAATGAGATTATTCACTTTTGTGTGCTCCAAATATTACGTGATAACACGTACGTATTATCACTGGGAAAGGAAGGACGAGGGCATTTTCATATGGGGATGAACGCCCTCGCCCTTATGAATAGAAATTACTGCTTTTCAACAGCTGATGCACCAACAAAGTTCAGGCCCGTTGTACCAATAGGCTTGTAATCTTTGATTTTATCTGTGTAGACAGCTGTTGGGATCTGGCGATGGAACAGTGGATACAGCGGTACTTCTTCAGACAATACGTCAAAACACTCGTTCCATTTGGCTTGCTGCTCCTCGCCGGTAGCTTGAACAGCTTCTTCCATGAGTTTGTGTAGCTTCTCGTAGCCTTCGCTGCCTTTCCATTGGCTACGCTTTTCGGTCCAAGGGCCATCACCGTACCACCAGCTCATCAATAGATCAGGATCGGAGCCAAACACTGCAGGATCGCCAGGTGCAAGCACAATATCAAATGTTGGGTTTTCAATATCAAGGTTATTGGAATACAACGAGCTTGAGGCTTCTTCATGGATTTCCGTCTTAATACCGATTGCTTCAAGATTGTTCTTAATTTGTGGTGACAATGCCTTGATCCAATCATGGTCGGTAGTCATCAATGTAATCGACAGATCTTTGACACCAGCTTCGTCCAGCAGAGCTTTTGCTTTGTCAGCATCATAGGTGTAAACATTCTTTGCCTGGTGAAAATTCTTATGATTCTCGGGTAGGAATGACTTTGCAGCAGCGGCTTCTCCAGCCATTGCATTGTCAATGAGTTTATCAATATCTATCGCATAGAATATTGCTTGGCGAACCTTTGCGTTATCGAATGGGGCTTTCTTGGTGTTAAACATTAGGAAGGGAAGACCAAAGCCTTGAACATTTTCAATCTTAGCACCAGCACCTTCAACAAGGTCACGCAGTGCAGGTGGCACACTTTCCATCACTTGAACTTCACCTGATTGCAACGCTGTTGCACGCGCAGTGTTATCTTTCAGAATCGACCATTCCATCTTGTCAGCACCTGCGGGTTTATCACCGTTATAGTGTTCGTTAGGCACAAATACAATCTTTTGGTTTTCTTCAATTGATTCATACTTGTAAGGACCTGAACCAATGGGTTGCTTAGCCAGGTCATCATCTGATGCACTTGCAGGGAATGCCTTGATAAGCGGTAGGCGATCTTTTAACAGAGAGAAGGGATAGTTAAGCTCAATACTGACGGTGTGATCGTCTTTTGCCTTCACTTCTTTGATAAAGGACAGCATAGGCGCATATAGTGAATCATCAGAAGTATTCTTCTTCCATGAATTCACAATATCTTCGGCCTTAACCTCTGATCCGTCAGAATACTTGGCATCATCACGCAAGGCTACTTCATATTCGGTATCAGAAACCTTTGTCGGCTCATCTTGTTTTGCTAGCGCCTTGTATGGTACTCCTGTCGCCATATCTAGTTCATAAAGGCCTTCCATCACATGCCAGTTAGCACTGAGCGCAAGTGCAGATGAGGCTGCAACGGGCGTATAAGTCTGTGTTTCGTACATGACGGCAGCTTTAATCACTCCGCCTTTACCACCTTCAGCACCCGAGCCAGATGAGTCTGAGTTAGACCCTCCCCCGCAGGCTGTTAGTGTGAGCGCCGCTGCTGCGCCGACGGCCAGTATCTTAGACAAGCGTTTTGTCGTCTGGTGCATTGTCACTTACTCCTTTGTAATCTTGTCAGCTTATACGTGGTTTTTGATGTGCGTCCTTACACACTGTTACGTTCCCGTCTGTTAGCGCTGACTTGTTTGTCCATTGACATGTCTTTGTCGTATCACCCATGTTATGCAGTTTTTTCGAAATTCTCTCTATTGTTGCACATAAACCAGGATGTCTGATGTCCGACAAATAGCATGTACTCCACATACTATGCGAGGTTTTTCAAAAAGGCAATAGACTTATGTCCGTAGTTTTCAAACCGTTACATATTCGTAATACTGTCACACCTGTTTATTAGAAAAAATGGTTGAGAATTGGAGTTTATTTTGATAGATACTTCATGTGACCGATTTACCCTCTTACACACCCCACCATCAACACACATTCTTTTTTTCTTTTATTGCCTCAAACGATGGAAAACTTGTTTCCTTTCACGATTCGACCTATTCGTGGACACTGTCCCTACAGCGCTCCGCCCTCTTTCTAAAAGGTCAAGGTAAAGAACGCCCCATTGAACTTTTCATAGAAGATACCACCCCTCTATGCGATGGAAGTACGCACCATTGCGCAATCACCACACAGGAGATCGGCTCACAGATATTTCTTGATGGCTACCAATGCTTTTCAAGCACCGCACACCTAATGAACGATGCAAAAAATGGCCTTCAATGTTTCTTCCTTTCCAATAACACTGGAATACACACCTTCAACAACCAATACAGTAAAAAAACTTTATCACCAGATGAAATATTGGCATTAACCCCCCTCCCCAATCCTCTTATCGAGTTTGCAGCACACACCCTTTCCACAGCAGACACATCCGAAGTAGCCAGTTTAGACACAGGTTCCATTTCCCTGCGTTACCGCGTGCGTGGCCCAGGACAGTGTGGCACACTGTTGGCAACATCTGATGGAACACAGGAATTGATGCGGATTGATATTGATTCCACAGGCATTACCTACCTTGCTACAACTTCTACTTTATCGAGTGCACAAAGAAAAACAGACAAGAAAGATAACACCCAAACCTTCCATGCTGCTGGTACCTGGGATGACGGAAACTGGCACGATATCGTCTTGACCGTTGGGCACGGCGCAGTACGAATCTATGTTAACGGCTACCTAGAATCACATCTTCCAGGCAGGCCCTTCTTTCATACAGACACAACCTCAATAGTCCTTGGTCAAGACACCTACGGAAAACGACTTTTTGGTGAAGTCGCATCCGCTGCGATCTATTCAACTACTCTTAACGATGCACAAATTAAACATCTGAGCCGCATTAAACCCATTCGCACTGTCTGCCTGTTCGACAAGGGCTACAATCATTCAGCCAGCTACAGAATCCCCGCGCTCCTTACAACGACGAATGGGACACTCATTGCTGCAGCCGATCAGCGTGTGACAATCCCCAATGATGCTCCCAATGGCATCAATCTTGTCATGCGACGCTCAAGTGACAATGGAGTTACCTGGAGCGATATGGCAACCATAGTTGAATATCCTGGAAGAGATCATCAAGGTGCCGCCGCAACCGATATTTCTTTGATAAACTGCGCAGATACTGGTCGCATTATCGCCCTCTTTGATCTTTTTCCGGGCACAATAGGCCAACCGCAATCCACCCCTGGGCGCGGTGTCACAAAGGAAGGGCTTTTCGAGCTTTATGACAACGACGGAAATACTTTTGTGTGGTGCAAGGATGGATATGCCCGCCCGACCCGGCACGCTCAAAGGGAAGATCCAAGACCACATCATCGTGAACCGCGCTATCTTATTGCAGAAAATGGCGATGTCACCAGCACTGACGATGATAGTGGTGCCATTGAAGGAAATGTGTTTTTGGCCGACAGTGCTCCCTTCCATATTGCCTCTACAAGTTTTTTACAGATGATCTATTCTGATGATGATGGTCACACATGGTCACAACCACGCAACCTCAACCACCAGGTAAAAGACGACTGGATGGATTTTTTGGGAACCGGTCCTGGACGGGGAATTCAGATACGCCACGGCAAATACGCTGGGCGCATTGTTGCGCCAGTATATTATTCGGGGAAAGCCCCGATGGAATTTATCTGCGCAGTAGTCTATTCAGATGACAACGGTGAAACATGGCACCGTGGCGGAGGCACAGATCCCATGGTTGCTACCTATGAAGCGACAGTAATTGAACGTAGTGACGCAAGCCTGCTTATGCTCATGCGCAATCAACACAGCTTGGGAAAAGTAGCGACAGCTTGCAGTTATAACGGCGGACTGACGTGGAGTGACATCGAATTCGACCCGGCACTTCCGGAAATATTTTCCCAACCAAACGCCATCAACGTCCCGTGCAAAACCTATCCTGATAGGGTTATTTTTGCCAATGCCTCGCAACTAATGCCCTATCGAGGCCACGGTAAATTGCGTCTGTCTCACGATGGTGGAAAAACGTGGGCCGCTTCACGCACTTTTAACCCAGCACACTACGTGTATCAATGTATGACTGTTTTACCCGATGGAACCCTAGGTTTACTATGGGAACGCGAAACGCAGGGCCTTTATTTCAGTGTGTTGCCGCTGAGTTGGTTTGGCATAAGCACTGAAGTCTAACTGAATATTCTAGATCACTACCTCCTGCCACCCTTCCCTTTATTCATATCCCTAGCCCCTTAGCGAACCACGCTAAAATAACGCATTAAAGACCGTGTTACCCTGCGATTCAAGAACCTGCAGGAGTGCCTGACTATCCAGAAAACTCTCGATGCGGCGAAGCGGAATTTAGAGTGCGCGTTTCTCTAGAATTTTTCCAAGAAGGCATCAAGAGCGCGGTAAAAATCTTGCGGATTATCACGACGC
>JAUNVQ010000015.1 GCA_030540715.1 Actinomycetaceae bacterium
CCTGTTGATTCGCCTTCTGTGCCAAAGCCTGGTTCTGATACCTCAAAGCCGGCAGGTAAACCTACAACTCCTGCACATAAACCAACTTCGACTGTCACGGCTCCTTCTGGTACACCTTTACAAGGAAACAAAGATTCAGCGACGTCAACTGACTTGTCAGGTCACTTTGATGTTTCCGATAGTAGCAATACTGGGAACAAGAACGATCAAGATGGCTTGGGTGGAAAGGATTTTGACACCAAGAACCCTCAAGAGCATAAGGGTGACAGTGGTGGTCAGGGTGATGTAAACAATGACCCTAAGATACAAACAGTATTGCAATCAGGGAAAACACTGCCTTTAGCGACAACCGGTTCGGCTGCAACATCGTTGGCAGGCTGGGCGATAGTAGTATCCCTTATTGGTGGACTGGCGATGGTCACACGTCGGCAATATCGGCAACGATAATTATTGTGCTGCCAGCCGGAATTGAGTATTTCCTCCAAAGCGGCTAGGTAGCCAGTCTGATACTCTTGCTGTTCCTTGGTGCGGGGCAAGGTTTACGCGCAGAGGGGGTGAGTTGTCGTACTTAACGCACTCCCTTGGAGCAAAACCTTGCTCCGCATTATTCTTCTTCGGCAGTATGTAGCGTGTTTTTGGGTGGAGAGCTGTTATGAGGGGGAGATGTGGGGTTCAACGAGGCACCCCTTGAGGATTAACGAGATGTAAGGCTCAACGGGGTTTTTCATTGCGCAACCGTGCCCGTATCATCAACCAGTAGCGATGGGATTGTTTCTTGCGTGGGGAAGATGTATGGTGGGCTATTCGAAAACTACTGTGCGGGTGCCGTTAAGGATAACACGGTGTTCCGAGTGCCAGGCTACGGCTTGGGCGAGGACTAGGCGTTCGACGTCTTGGCCCTTTTCTACCATTGAGGCAATGGTATCGCGGTGAGATACACGTGTGACTTCCTGGGCGATGATTGGGCCTTCGTCAAGGTCAGCGGTAACGTAGTGGGCTGTGGCGCCAATAAGTTTCACACCGCGTTCGTGAGCTTGACGGTAAGGGCGTGCTCCCTTGAAAGAGGGCAGGAATGAGTGGTGTATGTTGATGACACGTCCGTGAAGTTTTTGACAGACCTTTTCTGACAGAATCTGCATGTAGCGTGCAAGCACAACCAGCTCAACTTTTTCGGCATCAATGAGGTTGAGTAACTGTTTTTCAGCATCATCCTTGGTGGCTTTCGTTACTGGAATACACAAAAATGGGGCATCATAAAACTGTGCAATAGTAGCAAGGTCAGGGTGGTTACCCACAACGGCAACAACATCGATAGGCAAATGCACTGACTTCGAGCGATAAAGTAGGTCTGCCAGACAATGACCTTCCTTAGATACCATAATAATTGTGCGAAGCCTACGCCCTACAACATCAATCTCCCAGTTCATTGAATAATCTTTAGCAAGTGGCTTAAATGAAGTGCGTACCTTATCAACAGTATGCGGGGTGTGGATCTCAACCCGCATAAAAAAGATGTCATTTTCGGGGTCATCGTATTGCTGAGAATCAACAATGTTACCCTCCAAGTTCACAATAAATTCTGATACGGCATGAACAATCCCCGGTTTATCAGGACACGAAAGAGTAATAACAAGATGTGAAGTGCGAGATGAATTCATGGTGTTGATTCTATCAGGGAACAAGAGGACGCCCAATAATGCCTTGAAGAGACAAAATGTGACAAAAACAATGATGCTTCGGTAGCGATAATAATCGCTCATGTTAGTGCCCTTGTTGTTAAGGAAGTCCTTATTGTTTTTATATGGTTTTTATTGGTAGTAAATAGTTTTTCTGATTGACATGGGCAAATAGACATTACGATAATGATTCTCATGAGAAATAAACGAGTATTGTTTTCACTAATGGCAGCAACCGTCCTTGCCGCTGCCGGATGTACACCATCAACATCTGGAAATGCGGAAGGAAAACTGCAAGTAATGGCAAGTTTTTACCCACTGCAGTTTATTGCCGAAAAAGTTGGTGGTGACGCGGTACAGGTTACATCAATAACTCCAGCCGGAGCTGAACCACATGATATTGAGATTTCGGCAAAAACACAGGCTGATATCGCTCAAGCTGATGCGGTAGTGTACCTTCAAGGTTTTCAACCATCCATTGACAAAGCCGTTAAAGAAGCATCGCCAAAAAACATTGCCGACGTGTCAAAAGTCGTCGACCTTGTCGATATCGCCGCACATAGGCACGGCAAGCAGGATGATGAACATCGCGACGATGGTAAAGATGCTACATCAAATGATCGCCACGATCACCAAGACGGTGCCCATGACCATGAAAATGAGGATGCACAGGATGGTCATAACCATGAAGCAGCGAAAGATGAGCACAATGAACACAAGGGCAGCCACGGTCACGAGAACACGGAAGAAGAGCACGGTCACGACCGTGGAGAAAGCGACCACGACCATGAGGGGAAAGAAGGACATCATCATGATATCGGCGGTAAGGACCCGCATTTCTGGTTAGATCCCAAGCGTATGGAAAAAGCTGTCGATGAAGTTGAAAAGGTTTTTTCCGAAGCTGCCCCCAAGCATAAATCCACCTTTGCTGCCAATGCAAAAGTGGTAAAACAACAGCTTCACGATCTTAACGAACGTTACGATACAACACTGAAAAGATGCATCCAGCCAACTATAGTTGTTGGCCATGAAGCCTATGGATACTTGGCATCAAAATACCGTTTTCACCAAATCGGTGTTGCTGGTATCGATCCAGAACAAACAACATCACCTGCACGGTTGAAAGAAATATCGCAGGTGGTCAAGGACAATAAACTCAATGTTATCTTCACTGAAAGTAAAATCCAGGATAAAGATTCCAAGGTTTTAGCCGATGACTTAGGAATCAAAACCCAGGTACTAGACCCTCTTGAAATCCATTCGGATACTTCTAAGGATTACATAAAAGTCATGGAAGATAATCTTGAGAAACTATCAACTGCAATGCAGTGCACACAATGAGACTAATTGAAGATTCACATCAGTTACCCAGGCTTAAGGTGAGCGGACTTCACGTTAATTTGGGGGGCCATCCCATCATCCGCAACGTGTCGCTCACCTTAAAGCCAGGTGATGTTATTGCCCTAAAAGGTGTAAATGGCTCTGGCAAATCCACACTTCTTAAGGCAATTGCTGGTATCGTCAGCTACCACAAAGGCTCCATCACTGTGGGGAAAGTCCCCATTGCGTCTCAACGCTTATCAATCGGCTATGTTCCTCAACATGTATTAGTGAACTCGCCAATGAGTGCAACGGCCAGCGAAGTTGTGGCAACAGGTTTACTGGGATCGGGGCATCTGTTTTTTCCGCGCAATAAAGCCCAGCAGATACAGCAGGCACTTCACATGGTGGGGCTTGCGCATCGCATCAAAGATCCCATTCATACATTCTCGGGTGGACAACAGCAAAGGGTTCTTATTGCCCGAGCACTTATCCGCACACCGGCATTTTTACTTCTTGATGAGCCTTTATCAGGTTCCGATCAGCAGTTCAAAAAAGAATTTGCCGTACTTCTTTCAACACTTGCACAGCAAAAAGTAGCTGTCCTTATCGCGCTCCACGAAGAGTCCGCACTAAGCGACCTCATTACACACACAATTTTTCTTCACGAGGGCGAAGTGGCTGCCACATCTGTTTGCGAAAAGGGGCTTCTATGACGCTGTCTACTTGGACCGAATTATTAACCTCTCCATTTATGATCCGTTCACTACTAGTAGCAATATGTGTGGGAGGCAGTGCTCCAGTTATTGGCACATATCTGATACAGCGCCGTCTAGCACTGATGGGTGATGGGATAGGGCATGTGGCGCTTACCGGTGTGGCACTGGGATGGCTTGTAGGCAACGCAATGAATATTGCGCCTGACCAGTTGGCAGTTCCAGGGGCAATTATTACATCAATTATCGGTGCGATTTTTATTGAGGAGCTTCGGGAAAAATCGCACACATCACGAGACATTGCTTTGGCCCTCCTGTTTTATGGAGGTATTGCCACTGGCGTCCTCATTATTGGGTTAGCAGGAGGAACAACGGCAAATCTGACAAGCTACCTGTTCGGTTCGCTGGCCTCGGTTTCGTGGCAAGATGTGGTCATTGCCGCGCTGCTGGCTCTGCTTATTGCCGCAGTAGGACTCGGGCTTTATCCCGCGTTGTTTAGCATCACCTACGATGATGATTTTGCACGCTCAACGGGACTTCCTGTTGGCCGACTAAACTATCTTATTGCTGTGACAGCAGCTCTTACCGTTGCCACCGCAATGCGGGTCGTAGGCGTGCTTCTTGTGAGCGCCATTATGATCGTCCCAGTTGTTATAGCTCAACTGTATGCACGATCCTTTTATTCAACAATGCTTTTTGGAATGTTCAACGGCACTATTCTATGTGTTAGTGGCCTTATTATTTCATATTTCCACCCAGTATCACCCGGGGCAACCATCGTTGTTACAGCAATAGTAGTACTCATAATTGGGACGGTAATCGCACAGTTGATGCAACGAAACACACTCCATAAAAGCTCTACAAACCATGCATGAAATAAGATTCACAGCAGGCAAACAGTCATACTAATCGCGCACAATAATCACGTGTAAGTTACGTGGGCCATGTACACCATCCACACGGATGAGCTCAATATCAGAGGTTGCCGACGGGCCTGCAATCCAGGTACATGCACGTAAAGGATGACGAGATAGTACCTTTACTGCCTGCGGAACTGTGGGATACACTGTGGAAGCAAAAACAACACACACATGTGTATCTGGTACCAAAGAAATTGCGCGCCGCCCCTGGTCGGGTGTGCCGTCTAACATAATTGTGCCAGTATGGCTTACCGCGCAACGTGACGAAGTGACAACGGCATTGATCTGATCTAGTGCATGGTGACTCAGTGGCTTGTCCAATGAATCAATATGTATCTGCTTTTTCTGCAGCTTCTGCAACCACTGTTTATCAAGGCCTTCGGGGACAACAATACTGGAAGAATCTTCTAAAGCCTTCGCAATAGCACCAGGAATCTTGCGGGTGCTATCAACTACCTGCACCTGCGCCTTATAGTCAATCAGTGCATTCTTAAACACCTCTATAACAGGATCGGAACCAGGCGCATTGTCACTGCTACTGATATAGCCACGTGAAGGTTCTGGAGCTTCAATGGGATTAGCAACCAATGCCTTACGGATACTACCAAGAACAGCAGCCTTAGCAGATTGCGTGTATTCATCTGATAATACGTCAACACCGTGAGAGCCATGAGTAGCGCAGTTGCAATTATGTGAAGAAATCAGCGATGGTTGGTCAGTGACATTGCCTACCGTGCTCTCAGCACGATTGACAAAGCGTGCATCTGAAACATCATCCGCATTATCGGCAGGCGCACGATGGGAAGTACCTGTAGGTTGGAAGCGAGAAATATTGTGACTAATCATTGTTGCCTTCTTTCTTGCTGGAGGAAGCTCCTGCAGCTTCGCCCTCTTCTTTCCACCATTGTCTAAATGACTTTGCCGGTGGGGCGGGGATATCGTGAGCGTCGGTCCACGTTGCCGCCACGGGAAGTGGAATATGCCCAATGCTTTGTGTTTTGCCACCAAGTGGGCGTGCAAGTGTGGTCATTTTGCCAACCATCTTCATTCGTGAACCACTGCGCATCACGCTGGATGCTGCTTTCATGGCAACATCCCAACCAGTTGGAAGGCCGTGCCCTCGCCCAGCATCTTGATATTTACGACGATTTTCCACAATAATGCCAGGTAAATCAATATGAGCCGGGCAAGCATCAGCACACGCATTGCACAGTGAACACGCAAATGGCAGCGTAGAGTTAGGATCGTCATGGCTGAAACTATCGGTAAGCTGTGGTGTTAAACAAATACCGATAGGGCCTGGATAAACAGAATTATAGGCGTGACCGCCAACTTGCTCATATACTGGGCAAATATTCAAACATGCGCCACAGCGAATACACGATAATGCCTCGCAGCCAACAGGGTCAGCCAGCACCCGTGAACGTGCATTATCAAGCAAAATAAGATGGAACTCTTGAGGTCCATCGCCTGGGGTGACACCTGTCCAAAACGATGTATATGGGTTCATTCTTTCACCGGTGGCACTACGTGGAAGAAGCTGAGCAAAAACCTCTGCATCTTGATAGGTCGGAACCAGTTTTTCCACACCCATCACCGTGATTAGCGTTTTTGGTAGGGTTAAGCACATGCGGCCATTGCCTTCAGATTCAAATACCGTTAAAGTACCGGTTTCAGCGATCCCCATATTGGAGCCTGAAAAAGCAACCTCAGCATTAAGAAACTTTTTCCGAAGATGCTCGCGCGCAGCCATAGCTAGACGGCGCGGTTCAAAGGTCAGATCGTCTGGGGCATCACCCATACGTCCTTCGAAAATAGCACGCACTTCAGCGCGATTACGGTGAATCGCTGGAACCACAATATGTGATGGCATATCGATGGCTAGCTGAACAATCATTTCGGCCAGGTCAGTTTCCCACGCAGCAACCCCGACATCGGCCAGTTCCTCGTTAAGGTTAATTTCTTGGGTCGCCATGGACTTAACCTTAACAACCTCGTCCACGCCCTTTTCTTTGACCAGGGCCACAGCTATCTGGCATGCTTCTTTCGCGTCACGTGCCCAGTGAACAATACCCCCACGAGCCGTCACATTGCGTTCAAATTGTTCAAGAAGCTCCGGCAGGTGAGCCTGTGTGTAGCGTTTAATTTCAGAGGCCGATTGACGTAAATCTTCCCAGTCGGGCATTTCGTCAACGCGCATAGCGCGTTTATTGCGAATGGTCGTAGTGGCGTGGCCAATATTTCTGCGCAACTGGGTATTTCGTAACTGTTCTTTTGCGCAGTCAGCAAAGAATCGTCCCCACCGAAGAGGTTGGTCAGGAATAGGGTGACCCGGTGACCATGTTTCAGGAGTACGCTCAATTATTTCGCGCCGCCCAGAGGTCTTGCCACCAGTGGTACTGCAGTGACATGTACACGATGACGAGGGGGCCTCTGGTTGATACGACGCATGTTGCGTCTTTTGAAAAAAATTCTTGTTTTCTAGCATTTCACGTAACATTATGCCCCCACTTTCGTTGTTGATGCAGGTGCCACCCACGGATTGTCCTGCGAGCCAGCCAGGACTTCAGCCAAATGCATAATACGGATACCTGAATGGATACGTGACAGGCCTCCTCCAATATGCATAAGGCATGAATAGTCACCAGCTACCAAAATTTCTGCTTTTGTTGACACAACATTTGCCATCTTTTTAGCAAGCATAGCCGTGGAAACATCTTTATTTTTCAATGCAAAAGTACCACCGAAACCGCAGCAGGAGGCTTCCTCTGGAAGAGGAACAAAATCAATGCCACCAACATTTTGCAGGAGACGATACGGCTTGTCCGCCACCTTCGCAATACGCATCGAGTGACATGTGGGATGATAGGTCACTCGATGGGGAAAATATGCTCCCACATCATCTGTACCAAGAACATCGACCAATAGTTCAGACAGCTCATAGGTGCGCGAAGCAATTGCTTGTGCATAGTGGGCAAGTTTGCGAAGCCCTGCATCTTCTGCCACTAACTGCTGCTGATGTCGAATAGAACCAGTACATGAACCTGAGGGGACAACAATTGCATCCCAGGTTCCATCAAGAACTGGCATGAATGTTTCCACGTGATTTTTAATCAATGGAATGGATTCAGGATAGTAACCAGTGTTAATGTGCATCTGCCCGCAGCATCCCTGGCTTTCAGGGAAAACTACCGTATGCCCTAGACGCCGCAGCAGATGGACGGTTGCCTGTGACGCTTGTGGAAACATCACATCAGATATACATGTGGCAAAAAGTGCAATTTTCATGAGTACCTTTTCTTCCGTGGTTGCTATAAAGGACAAACGATAAGGAGGACAAGTGGATGTGATGAAGGTCCCGATACGCGGGTTTTACCGCTTTGAGCCAAGACCTCAGCGAAAGACCACATCGACCTGTTCATGGTTGAGCTATCCTATTCCCGGCATCAAACCGAAACTTGCCAAGCCAGTAAGGACGCTAAGAATAATCAGTAAGCCGATTGAAATGGGGCCGACTTTGCGTAGAAGCAAGGGCTCGGAGTTTAACTGTCCAACTGCACCCGATACAATCGCAAGATTTTGAGGGCTGACAATTTTGCCAAGGCCCCCACCGATGGTATTGGAAGCTAGCAGAATATTCGGATCAACATGAACCTGGGCAGCGGCGGTAGCCTGAAGCTTGGCAAAGAGAGCGTTAGCGCTGGTAGCTGAGCCTGCAACAGCTGTACCAAGCCAACCCAACACGGGGGAAACGAAGGCAAAACCAGCACCGGCTCCAGCCATCCACTCACCAATGGAGACGGTTTGTCCCGACAGGTTCATAACGTAGGCGAGGCCCATCACAACGGCGATGGTAAGAATCGCAATACGTAGTTCCACAATGGTTGCTATGAGTGTGGAAAAGCCTTGTTTGACACTGAAGGGGAAAAGATTGTTGCTAGAGGTAGAGGCATAGACGAAGGTAACGACTATGGCGGTCAGTGCCAGCAGTGTTCCAGGGCTCGACAGCCACTGTAAAGTAAATAGTGTGGCGTTGGTAGCTTCACCAGCTGTATTTACCAGATGTCCATGGAGGCCTGGCCAGCCAAATTTGAGATCGGTAGAAGCTAAAGCCTCTGGGATATTAATACCCAGGGTCCACAGTTTTGCTACGGCAAAAACGATGACGACCAGCCAGTAGGGAAGCAGAGCAATAACCGCTCGAGAAACATTGATGCTTTCAGCTTTGGTACTGCGGCAGTCTTCAGGTGTCTTGGGTGACCAGACCTGCAAAACTGCCGTCAGAGCAATGAAGCCTAGTAGGGATGCCACAACAGCGGTGAGCTCGTAGCTAAAATAGGAAGCACACCACAGGTGGCCTAACGCTGTAACAAATCCTGAGACTAATGCTGCCGGCCACAACTGTTTCATGCCGCGCAAACCATCAAGAATAACAAGAAGAATCAGAGGAACGATAGCGCCGATATAAGGGGTAAGGTGTCCCATAACCCAGGCAACTTCTGTTGGTTGGGTTCCACCCAGTTTACCGGCGGTGGTTACAGGGATTGCCATGGCACCAAAACCAACGTTGATGGCATTACCAACAATGGTTGCTAATGCTGCTTTAATGGGATTGATGCCGATTGTCACAAGCATTGCGCCAACGATGGCAACGGGAGCGCCAAACCCGGCTAAGCCTTCCAAAAGGCCACAAAAACTAAAGGCGATCAACAGTCCCTGTGCACGCTGGTCGCCTTTACCAACAACGTTGAAAGCAGCGCGGACATCGGCAGATCGGCCAGATTTTTCTGTGAGATTGTACAGCCACACCGCAGCAATAATGATGTAAAGAATAGGGAAGAAGCCAAATGCTATACCTTGGCTTGCTGAAAGAAGCGCCAGCGTGGTGGGCATCTTAAAGCCAAAGATGGCAACAGCTAGTGCAACAAGTAAAGAGATGATTGCGCACCAGTGTGTTTTAATTTTGAATACTCCCAGCAGCACAAAAAATACAGCAAGTGGAAGAATTCCGGAAAGAGCAGACAGGAAAAGTGAGCCAGCAACCGGATCAGTTGTCGGAGTAAAAGTTGTCATTTATTCATCCTTAAGATGAGTTGGTATAAATGTTGGTGTCATCGAGATCTGTCGTTGATCTTGTCTATGTACATCATTAAAACTCAGCATTGAGAACCCAGTTCAATAACAGACCACCCCTTTACGATAATCTGAATTTTCTTATTTCTCTAAATAATGTCTTTTAGGGGTGATGCTAAGTTAGCCACATATTAATGAACAGGAGAAATAGAAAATACTACTGTTGAGGAGCGAAGTTCAAATGACGTAATTAAGTAACATTTGTGTGTCCTAATAGAGGAAAGTATGAAAATGTTCAATGTATTGAATATGCGGTTTCGTTGTCACGAAGAGAAGATTTTTTCAAAAGTAGTGGTGAATAACCGTACGAATATCTTAGCGTTACATTAGACCAAAAAGTCTTCGTATGAAGGTGAAGTTTAGTAGCAATGTTGCTAACGTTTCGTAGCGTTTCGGGGGAAGCGAATCACAGGGCTCTAGGTTGCCAAAACGTTGATAGTTCACTGAACGAGGGTAGGTGTATTGAAGTAACCCTTCTTCACCGAAACGAATACCATTACCAGTGTCACGATTTGACGAAATAGAGGAATGTTTATTGGCCCACAGATAGATAAAGGAATCATTGATGGCGATAAGACCTGCGGAACTTGAACTACTGAGTGCATCAATGACATCTTGGGAATGTGTGTACATGGTCAGCAGATGTGCATATTGACTGGATGTTAGATCTTGACAGGGTTCGTCCAAGCTGTCATAGGGCTCAACGTTGGTGACGGGACCATATGTTTCTTCTGACCACATTAAGGCATCACGCGAAACAGAGGTAAGGACTGTGGGCTCATAAAACCACGGGCCCAAGTCGGGGCGGGCTTTTGCTCCAGTCACAACTTTTGCACCCAAATCTAATGCATCTTGAACATGAGCTCTGCAACGGTCAAACCTGAATTGCGAATAGGTTGAGCCCAGAGTTGCCGTATGGTCAAACGATTTTCCAATACGAACATGGTTGTAGATATGGCGTCGGAAAGCCTTGAGGAAGTCGCGATATATTGAGCGGTGAACCCAAATGCGTTCAATATTGTTTGACGAGGCCCCTCCGTGGATAAATACCGAGCGGGCTAGACAGCGCACTGCGTTATCAATATCGGCATCGTGAGCGACAACGGCCACATTTTTATGTGATAAAAACAAGGAAGAGCCAATAAAAAGTTCTGAGGCCCGTTTAGCGATATTTTCTCCATCTGCAGTGTTACCAATATAGGCAACGTGATCCACCAAGTCCAGGCATTCCACGCCTGTATCAATAGTATTACCAGGAAGGATCTGCCATAAATCTTTGGGCATCCCAGCCGCAATTGCTAATTCGCGCATTGCGTAGGAACCAAGTACCGCCTGGCTGGGGGCGTATTGAATAACGGCGTTACCAGCGGCAAAGGGCTGAAGCAAATCCATTGAAGCGTAGGAAATAGGAAAATCGCCCAGCGTAAAAAAAGCGACAACACCAACGGGGATATTCTCGGCGTGAACAGACGATGCAATAGGCAAAATGGAGGGGCGCCGCTGTTTGCCCATGACACGTTTCGACAGGTTCGCAACCGCAGAGGCCGCATTTCCTACTTCAATGGTTTCGTCTAGAGCGTCAATACGAGAAGCGCCTGACAAGATTTGGCTAAGAACAATCAACTTATCGCGGTGACGCCAGGCAAGCGTAGCAAATCGACGAAAAACAAGTGCACGCCGCGAAGCAGACATGGAGATCCATTCTTTTTGAGCCGCACGTGCTTTTACAACAAGGGGTGGGATATCGTTCGCACAAGCGGTAGGAAAAGAAGCAATTTCTTTTCCACTCCACGCAGCAACAGCCCGGCCTTGTTCACCACTCAAATTGTGAGCATAGTGAGCAAGACGTGAAATAAACTGGGAGCTATACGTTGGAGACTTCAACACAGCGTTTAGTCTAACATGGCTGTGCGTTGGGAAATAGAAAAAATTAAGGTATTTTCAGTATGTCTTTCATCACCCAATACTGAAAGATCTACTTACAAAATAATGGTGAATGTTCATGTGAAAGACGTGATTTTGTTAGCGTCACATCACAGATTTAGCTGTGTTTAATGGATGGATAGATGTGGGCATTTATCAACATTGCGCTAAGCTAAAGATGTATCGAAGTGCAACTGGCGTGGGCTTGTAGATACCTAAGATGGAATACCATCGGGGAGCAATTTCGATACTGTATCAAACGATAGCTTCAGTCGCCCGCCTGGGCTGAGGCAAGGACTACTGTATTACAGATAGGATATGCCGTTATGAATGACGTATCAGTTTCATCATTATCTGAGCCTATTGGCGTATATGATCCCGATGTTGCCGCTATGCTTGACGAAGAACTAGCCCGCCAGCAAGGTCAACTTGAAATGATCGCTTCGGAAAATTTTGTGCCACGCGCGGTACTGGACTGCCAGGGCTCGGTACTGACCAATAAATATGCCGAGGGATATCCTGGGCGGCGCTACTATGGTGGCTGTGAAGCTGTTGATAAGGTAGAAAGCCTTGCTATTGAGCGTGCCAAAAACGTATTTGGTGGCGATTATGTGAATGTGCAACCACATTCGGGGGCTTCGGCAAATGCGGCGCTGCTAGCTGCGGTTGCTCAAGCTGGTGATACCATTATGGGCTTGTCGTTAGATCACGGTGGACATTTGACCCACGGAATGAAACTGAACTTTTCGGGAAAGCTCTACAATGCCACTGCCTATCAAGTTGATAAAGATACATTCCGTCTTGATATGGATCAGGTGCGCAGGGCAGCCCTTGAATATCGTCCTCGGGTGATTATTGCGGGGTGGTCAGCTTATCCACGCCATATAGATTTTGCCGCTTTCCGAGAGATCGCTGACGAGGTTGGTGCAGTATTGTGGACAGATATGGCTCATTTTGCTGGCCTTGTTGCCGCTAGACTACACCCTTCACCTGTTCCAGATTCCGATGTAGTCACTACCACTGTTCATAAAACATTGGGAGGCCCACGTTCAGGTATGATTGTGTCTTCACACGGTGAAAAATGGGCAAAGAAGCTCAATTCTGCTGTTTTTCCTGGTCAGCAAGGCGGCCCCTTGATGCATGTTATTGCAGCTAAGGCCGTTGCTATGAAATTGGCACTTAGTCAAGAGTTCAAAGAACGGCAGCGCCGCACTATTGAAGGCGCACAGATTCTGGCTGAACGCCTTTGCGCCAAGGATGTGCGTGACTGCGGTATTACATTGTTGACGGGGGGAACAGATGTGCATTTAGTGATGGTTGACCTGCGTCACTCCTCTCTTGATGGTAAACAGGGCGAGGCTTTGATGCATGAGTGCGGTATTACGATTAACCGCAACACTGTACCGTGGGATCCGCGCCCACCAATGACGGGTTCTGGCCTACGCATTGGGACACCTGCCTTGGCAACACGCGGTTTCGGTGCCGACGAATTCAGCGAAGTTGCTAACGTTATTGCTGAAGCACTGGTGGGGGCATGCAACGGAAACGTTGATACCGATGCTTTACGTCTACGTACCCGCGCATTGGCGGATAAGAAACCGCTGTATGCAGGGTTGTCTTACGGTGGGCCACGCGGAACCGTGTGGGCATAACGTTATGAAGCCCCGTGATCTGTATCGCGGGGCAATACGTTCATAATAAAGGAGGGTGAAACATGCGGCGTAACTGGGATGGACCAGCACAGATTTTAGATGGTAAAGCTACTGCAGCTCTTATTAAAGAACAACTTGCAAAGCGTGTTGCGCAGCTGAAACAACGTGGTATCACACCTGGGCTTGGAACAATTTTAGTAGGCGAGGATCCCGGGTCTGTTTCTTACGTCAAAGGTAAACATTGCGATTGTGCTGAAATCGGGATTAAGTCCATTCGTGAGGATCTGCCTGTTGATGCCACTTACGCTGAAGTGGAAGCAGCGGTAGACCGTTTAAATGATTTGGAAGAATGTACGGGATACATCGTTCAACTGCCACTTCCAGGCGGTATCGATACCAATGCAATTCTTGAGCGTATCGATCCTGCAAAAGATGCTGATGGCTTGCACCCAATGAACCTTGGACGCCTAGTATTGAAATCATCAGAACCTATTGACTCACCTTTGCCGTGTACCCCGCGCGCCTGTATCGAGTTGATGGCTCGCTACGGATTAGATCTACACGGAAAAAATGTGACGGTCATTGGCCGCGGTATTACCGTGGGTCGTTCTATCGGCTTGCTGATGGGGCGAAAAGATATCAATGCAACTGTCACAAGCTGTCATACAGGTACACGAAGTCTTGAGAAACACTGTAAATCAGCCGATGTGATTGTGGCAGCGGCTGGTGTTGCGGGTATCGTTACCCCCGATATGGTAAAACCTGGAGCTGTAGTCCTAGATGTCGGTGTCTCGCGTGTTGAAAATCCTGAAACTGGAAAGGCTCGTCTAGAAGGCGATGTCGCTGATGGTGTTGATCGTGTAGCATCGTGGCTGTCACCTAATCCGCAAGGTGTTGGCCCTATGACGAGGGCTCTGTTGCTGGTTAATATTGTCGAAGCAGCTGAACGAGCCGCAGGTATCACGTCGCCAGAACTCTTCTAATTACACCCAGTGTGTTCGCTGTTTGGTGTTATTTTGTGTGGGTGGAAGTTGGGGTGATGCTGTTTTTTGGTATTTTTTGCTTGGATGGGGGTAAAATTTCTAGCCCCGAAGATGGCGTGTGGTCATTGGTGTTGGTTGTGGGGTGGCGGGGTGCGTATATACGGTATTTATCTTGATACCTATGATGCAGCTAGTGAGCTGTGGTTGTCGCATATTCGAGTTTGAACGCGCCGTGATTCTTATATGTCTATGTCACATTGGTTTACCAGCAGGTTTCAAGCTCTTCTAGTCAATACTTAAGGGTGTGCTAATGATGTAGTCTCTCGTGGTCGCGATGAGTTTCAGTGTCAATCTGAATTGTTGAATGCTCTATCGATACTGGGAAATGCTTGGAAACGCAGTCTTGAATTTGATGTAAAATTAAAACAGAATGACCATCATGGAAACATTCATCTTCAACGGTAACATGTGCCGTTAAACTAATAACCCCTGTAGCGATAGTAGTGACATGCAAATCATGAACATCAATCACGTGATCGACAGACAAAATATGTTCACGTACCTGCCCAAGATCTAAACCGTCAGGGGTACGTTCCATCAAGATGCGGACTGAATCGCGTAACAGCATCCAAGCACGTGGTCCCATCATAAGGGCAATAATAAGTGAGGCAACAGAATCCCATCCGTCCCAACCACTCACCCAGGCTAAGCCTGCTGCAGTAATAACGGCAACGGAGCCCAGGGCATCGTTGGCAACTTCAAGGAAAGCGGCACGCATATTAAGGTTTTCATTGCGGCCACCTAACAATACAACTAAAGAAATGAGATTACCTACCAGGCCAATCACACCAAACCACAGCATTGCGTGGGAGTGAATATGCTCGGGAAAAAAGAACCGTTCGATTGCTTTATAGAAAACAACGATGCAGATAAGAAGTAGCATTCCTGATTGAAGCATTGCTGCCACGACTTCAGCACGCATCATGCCCCAGGTGCGTTCATCACTGCGCGGCTTTTTCATGAGATAGGCCGCAATGACGGCGATAACTAACCCGCAGGAGTCTACAAGCATGTGCCCAGCATCAGCCAGTAGTGCAAGTGAGTTAGCAACAAGTGCGCCTACGACCTCTGCTATAAAAATTGTGAAAGTAACGCCAAGGGCAATGGCTAGGCGTCCACGTGTGGCTGGCGCATGGTGATGGTGTCCATGTCCATGGTGATGTCCACGATTGTGTTCGTGGCCGTGGGAATCATTGTGAGAATGGTCCTTTTGTGTGTGTAGTAGATTCGTTTCGCAGTCTGATGTGTGATTCCCATTGTCTAAGGGGACATTGTGAGACATTGGTCGCCTTTCCGTCATAGTCAGTATCGTTATTTACTCTACTTAGAGGGGAATGCCCTGTTGACATAACTGTGAAATTATTAAGAACAGATATTGTTGTTGCAGGTAAGATACTGTTTATTGTTCTATTATGCCCTAGTAAGGTCAGAATAACAATTATTGCCATTGGGTAAGTTAATTGTTTAGGTAGTTAATAAAAAGAAAGTGGAATTAGTTGTAACAAAAGTATAACGTTACAATAACTTTAAGATAGACGTATGGTGAAATTGTTGCAGGGTTGATGCTTGGCAACATGCAGTGAAGGGGACAATCAGGATGAAAAGAAATGGACAGCGCAGGGGGCAACGCATGGGCGCCCTTCTTCTTGGTGCTGTGGTTGCAATCGGTGTAGCAGGATGTTCGCCTACCGATAAGGGAGCGCAGCCTAAAGATACGCGTTCTACATGTTTTGTGAGTAAAACAAATGGTTACCTGGAATCAACCATTGCTCAAGATTTACGTTCACATCTACAGCAGAACGTTCAAAAGAAAAAACTGACATTAAAAAATGTTGACGATCTTGCCCAGGCCAGTAATGGACAATGTGCCACCGTAATTACCTACGGTTCGGCACTCACCAAGCAGGCAGTTAAATTTGCCAAAAAGAATCCAGCAATTCACTACGCGATTGACGGAGCGATGCAGCCACAGTCACTTCCTGAAAAACCTCAGACTGCAGATCAGACATCGTTGCCACAAAATGTGAAGCCCTATTTAATCGATATCGAACAGGGCGGTATTGTTGCTGGTTACATTGCTGCCGGAATTACGCAGACAGGAATTGTGGGAACAGTTATTCGCGATAAATCAGGTGAAGGTGCAGCTCAAGGCTTTGCTCAAGGGGTATCGCGTTACAACCAGCTTCACGGTACTGGTATTGAGGTTCATGGAGCCGATAGCTCTCAGGCAACGGTGAGTAACGACATCAACACTACTGTGAAAGAACTTGTTGAAGCGAAAGCAGATATTATTATGGCAGTTGTTGGGCAAGAACAAGCATCCATTCCAGGGCTTAGCGGAAAAGCAGAAGCCTTTACTCAGGCCCTTGACGACAATAAAACAGGTATTGTCTGGGTTGGAGAAAATGGGCATGATAACTATGACAAATACGCAGGTCAATCACTGACATCCCTGCTGATAGACACCGCCCCTGTTGCCCGGGCGCTTGTGAAAGCAATTGGTGATGACAGTTTTAATGCAGAATTTTTTCACGGTAGTATTGCTAACAATGTAATAACACTGGCAGACTTCCATGACTACACTGCGTGGATATCTGATGAGCTGCGAAAAGAAATTGAATCGCTGCGTTCAGAGCTTACCGATGGCCAGGCAAAGCCGTTACCATCACCAAAGGCAAAATCTTCACAAGACGATACCGGCTCTAATCCTCAAAGCACTGAAGGGGATAAAACTGAAGATGACAAAGATAAAGAAAAGAGCAACACTGAAGGTGATGATGCAGAGAAAAGTTCCGCACCTTCGCCAGTGAACTAATTCATTATTGGCGCACACTATATCTATAAAGTGACAAGAGACCCCGGTGTTCCTTGGGAATTATTCTAAGGAGTATCGGGGCCTCTTTTGCTATTTTCTTGCAAATATCTTCTATAGCGTCGTTTCGCAACTTAGATGCTCTGTGATTTATGAGTGTCAAGATCGTAGGTAATAATTACGGGAGCATGATCGGAAAAGCGTTGGTCATAGCTATCTGCACGGTCGACGCGAGCATTCGTTGCGCAGGTTGCAAGTTGTGGCGTTGCCATATGGTAATCAATGCGCCAGCCAGCATCATTATCGAAGGCTTTTCCGCGCCATGACCACCAGGTATAGGGGCCTTGAACGTTTCCTGCAAGGCTGCGTGCAACATCAACCCATTTACCTGTCATCCAGCGATCCAGGTAGGCGATTTCTTCATCCAATACACCTGCACGCTTGTTATGATTAGGCTTCCAATTTTTAATATCGCGTTCAGTGTGAACAATATTGAAGTCACCGCAGATAACACTGTGATCATTGTAGGTGCGTAACTGTTCCAGTCGGGCATCGATGCGTTCAAGGTGTGAATACTTATAGTCCTGTTTTTGACTTCCAAGTTCGCCAGAATGAAAATAGGCTGATACTACAGTCAGTGCCACATCGTTACACAGAAGGTCAACTTCAAGCCAACGTCCCGAATCTTCAGGAACCTTGGCAGGAATAGCGTGGCTTCGCGTATCAGTGACGGTAATACCACTCTGTTTTCGCACAGCAACACCCACACCAGCACGGCCTTTAATGTCAGAAACGGCGTTGTAAACCAGCCACTCATCACCGAAAAGTGTGGCTGCAACATCATGGGGAGCGCGAACCTCCTGGGTCAATACAATATCGGCTCCACAATCCTTAAGCCACTGTGGCATGCCCTTTCGCATTGCGGCACGAATTCCATTCACATTTACACTAGCAATGGTCACAGACATAAGAAATCCTTTCCTTAGGGGGCACACTATCGAAGTATTGCCCATATGACCTGCAGCATCATTAACGACGCAAAGCAGCCCGCAGCTTTTCTTCTTTTTGTTGAGTCCTTCGAAGACGCCGCAGTAGATACCTTCCGATAATACCGCCCCGGTAGTTATTGCGCATAAGGATGGAATCTGGGCGGTGAGGGTTGGTGTGCCAGTCAAGGTCAATGGCACCACTAATACTGTGGTGAGGCCACGCTAGAGTAGAAGGATCGCTTAGTGAAACATAGTTAGGTGTTGCATCACCATGGATATGCTCCGCAGTAATGGGGGCAGATGAACGCGGCGGGTTTGCCATAAAGGCACTGACAATCAATAGCATACGTGATAATAAATTGACCCACAAAAGAACAGTGATAAGTGCGGCAAAAGAAACCAGCATCGGCGAATCAACTGAGCCAACTGCCGATGTTCCCACGAAGCGCAGAACTGCCGCGATGATCATGCCTAGGGCAAGTCCTGGAATGGCATCTTTTTTGGGAACATGAACACATGCGACCACTCGAATCATTATCCACAGCACCAAAGCATCGGCAACAGCAGCTAGCAGAAGTGAAGCAACGCGCATCGCAAAGCGTGCAAAGCCACCATCAAAACCAATCAGCTGCAAAAGATAGGTGCCCGCTGTGGAGTTAAGAGCCGAAGAAATACCCGTAAAAATAACGGCAATAAACATTGACATTAGGCCAAGAAAATCACGTAACTGATCGTTAACAAAGTTCAAAGAAGGTCGTTCAATACCAAACATTGCTCGAATTGAGCGTTTAATAGCACTCATCAAACGCGATGCTGAAAGAATAAGAACAATAATGCCGATGATTCCGGCAATGGAAAAACCGGAAGTAATAACTAATTTTTCGGGAGCAATCATCCCTTTATTTCCATCAATAGCTAGCACTCCTGGAAGCTGTTTATTGACCGAAGCAAACACTGAATATTGCAGCCGAGGGTTACCGCCAAGGATCTTCATGACTATCGTGACACTAATCGTTAAAATAGCCGTAATAGAAAAAAGGGCAACGTAGGTGATGCCACCAGCTAATAATGCGCCACGGTTAGTAGAATATCTTGCCATTGAACGGCCGATACGCGAATTATTATAAATTGATATGAACGCGTTGACTTTTGGCATTAACCAGGGAAAATCTTTGAGCGATCCCACTGTGGCAGATGCTTCTGGATAAGTGGGATCGATGGGCTCTGAAACTGTGGGTGATTTTTTTGTCATCTTGAGTGTTGTCGGTTTTTTGTTGCTCATAGGGCCAACCTACCTGTTTCAGATGCGACATGTGTAACCGAATCCAGGAAACTCGCAAAATCTAACAACGCAGCGCAGTACAATAGAAGAAGTAAATTAGCTATACAAGGATGGTATATGCGCTCATCGCAACGGCAAGCTCTCATTGTTGAACGAGTAAAAGCAGAGGGCTCTATTAAAATCCGCCAAATCGTTGAAGAACTTGGTGTGGCTCCTGCAACAGTACGCCGCGACATTATGCAGCTGGCAGATCAGGGTCTTGTTGAACGTATTCATGGAGGCGCTGCGAAACTCGCTTTTTCTCCGGAATCAACAGCCGTACGTACGCCCTCGTCAACAGAACTCCATTTTGCGAATCTAGCGATCGACCTTATCGAAGAAGATACTGTGATAGGAATCGGGGGTGGTGCAAAATGCGTGGCTTTGATGACGAAACTGTGTCAATCAAATCTGGCGCGCAGCCTTACTGTTGTTACCTACTCGCTTGACGTTGTGCGTGCCGCCAGGGATTGGGGCGCCCAACAGCGCGGTATGACAGTAATGTTTGCAGGCGGAATCGTATACCAAAATGCGGCAACGGGCGAATATGCTTCACGGTTTTTACGTAACATGCGCACTGATATAAGTTTTTTGCAGCCCGAAGGCATTGATCCGGAAGCTGGTTTTATGATGAATGACCCTCAGGTAGCCCCAGTTGTGCAAACCTATGTGCGACAGTCACGACGCCTTGTCGGGTTAGTACCACAAGATCTGTGGCAAACTCCTGGGTTTGTGACGGTATGCCAGCTGGCAAAAGTGGATTCTATTATTACAACAGGGGAGGTACCCTCATTTATGATTCCAGTCCTTCACGCAGCCAAAGTGACAGTTCGCGCAACATAGTCTAGACAACACCAATCACATGAATCAATCTTTTATTCAACACAGGAAAAAGGAGCACACGCAATGACGACATACACAACAGTTACCGCATGGACGCAAAAAGAGGGCGAACGTCGCGTCACTGACCTATTTATCGACACATATCACTATCACCCTCAAGGCGTTTGGCAAGCACCCGGGCGGGTAAACCTGATTGGTGAACATGTTGACTATAACGGTGGAAAATGTGTTCCCATCGCGCTACCGCACCGCACCTATGCTGCTGTTGCCACACATGATGACAATGATCGGTTGTTGCGTTTAGTGTCACGTCAAGCTGACGGTGTGACAGAAATTGACCTGAATAAAGTTGGTCCCTACGATAGCCCCCAAAAGGTTGATGGGTGGGGGGCCTATGTAGCTGGTGTTTTATGGGCACTGGAACAAAAAGGATACGGGCCTTTCCCCGGATACGATATTGCTATTGATTCCTGTGTTCCTTTTGGGGCAGGGCTATCATCATCGGCAGCCTTAGAATGTGCGATTGCTGTGGCAGTAGATGATTTGGCCGAACTAGGTTTAGGGGGAAGTGTTGACGACCCTGATGATGAGGGAAGAAAAATTCTTGTTGAAGCATGTATGAGTGCTGAAAATGATATTGCTGGCGCAAATACGGGTGGGTTAGATCAGTCGTCTTCGCTGCGCTGCCGTGAAGGAAAAGCAATAATGCTGGACTGTCAAGACGGTTCAGTGCGCCCAGTAGAGTTTGACCTGGGGGCAAAGAATCTGACTTTGCTGGTGATTGACACAAAAGCACCACATTCGCTCAATGATGGCCAATACGCATCCAGACGCAATGCTTGCGAACAGGCAGCCAGCATTATTGGTGTTGAGTTACTGGCGGATGTGAGCGACACTGAAGCTGCATTAGCTCAGCTCAATGATAAAGAACAATACAAAAGAGTGCGTCACGTTCTGAGTGAAATTGAAAGAACCGATAAGGCTATCAGCGTTTTAGATTCAGGAGATCTGTCGGGCCAGCGTTTAGAAGCGATTGCCGCCCTCTTTAATGGAAGTCACGATTCACTACGTGATGATTACGAGGTTACCTGCCCAGAGCTTGACACCGCTGTTGATGTTGCACGTCAGGCAGGAGCGCACGGAGCGCGGATGACAGGTGGTGGTTTCGGAGGATCTGCGATTGCCATTATAGATAATGACAAAGTTGATGCCACCATGAAGGCTATCGTTGATTCCTACCAAGAACGAGGCTTCAATGAACCAGAATTTTTACTGGTGACACCTGCGGCTCCAGCAGGACGTGTAAACTGAACGAATGAATCCTCAACGATGTTTCATTATGGGAAGTAGGAGTCGTGACAGCTGATAAACAGCAGCTACATGTTATTATTCCGGCTGGTGGGGCAGGTAAACGACTGTGGCCACTTTCGCGTGCGAGCTATCCAAAATTTTTGTTGCCGCTGTCATCTTCGGGGCATTCATTACTTGGCGACACTATAATACGTCTGGCACCTATCGCCAGCAGCTACTGCATTGTGACTGGACGAAAACATCATAACAGCGTTCGCAAAGATATAGAGTCAAGCTTTGCAGGTAAGACGTTATATGGTGCAGGTGGTGCGCAGTGTGAAGTGGTTGTTGATGAACAAAAAGAGGATTTAGGGACTGATATTTCTATTATAGTGGAACCAGAACCCAAAAACTCACTGGCAGCCATTGGGCTTGCGACTCTTGTGTGTCATCAACGTTATGGGCCTACAATAGTGGGATCTTTTGCAGCAGATCATGTGATTGGCTCACCGAAGCGCTTTATACACTGCATTGAAACAGCAATAAGGTGCGCAAAAAACGGAAAAATGGTCACTTTAGGTGTTACACCGCATTATGCTTCTACTTCCTACGGCTATATTGAACGAAAGGTAAGTCAAGCACCACTATCGCTAGATAGTACGAAACCTCTTGATAAGTGTATGAAAGAACACGACGTACAATCATTTGGGCCTATAGCCCAACAGCGTAAACAATACCAAGAGAACGAAGATGTGACGGTGCCTCAATGGTGTGAGGTCGTGCGTTTTCATGAAAAACCAGATGCACATACCGCTGTAGAGTATGTGGGGACAGGACGTTTTTACTGGAATGCAGGAATCTTTGTTTTTTCGACCAAGCGATTCATCGAATTTATGCGGCGCCACCAGCCTGCAATGTTATTACGACTCCAAAGAATCGCCGAGTCCTACGATACTAGTGAATGTGAAAGGGTGATGGCTGAGGAATGGCCGCAGCTTCCACATCTTTCCATTGACCATGGTTTAGCACAACCATTAGCCAGTGAAGGAGAAATGGCAGTTATTCCCACAGGGGACATTCAATGGAACGATGTTGGTACCTACCAAACAGTCGCAGAACTCAACGGCATCGATAGCGATGGTAATGCACTTGTTTCAATTGGTACTGCCAACGCCCAGACACATATGAAGGTAGTCGATACTAAAAACACGATTGTGTTACAAAATGCAGCAAGTCCGCACCAGCTGGCTTTGGCAGGGGTCAACAATCTGATTGTTGTTGATACAGGACAGACTGTACTGATTACCACTAGTGAATATGCCGACAAAATTCCGCAGGTGATTGAGCGACTTGAAGAACCGTATAATAGCGGGTAAACCGTAGCGTAGACTTCGAAGATGCTACAGGGACCAGAGCACAGAAGATGGTGGAAATGTGTGGACTCGTGGAGACTATGCTTGGGTGAGGCGGTTGGTCCCCTATTACTTACAGGTGAGTTCAATACTACCGAAGGAACCCTAATTGTTGGGTGATAAAGATGAATAATTTATTGATTAGGTGTGTCTACAATCAAAGTATGTGAACCACCTAGAAAAATGATGTTTTTGGTGGTCACCTCTATAATCCAAGGAGTACATCATGAAACGATCAGTGATAGCAATTCTTTGTGCTGGAGCGCTTGTAGTAAGTCTTAGTGGTTGCGGCGGAGGTTCAAGCAATCAAGGAGGAGCCACCACCTGCGGTGATTTTAAGGAAATGTCTAAAGAGGAACAAAAGGAAGTTGTTCGCACGTTTTTGGCTGAAAAGGGTCAAGATGATCCTGCAAATGGTGAGATAACTTTGTACAGAATGTCTATTAAAGCGTTTTGCGCAACCGTTGGTTCTGATTCATCAACGGTGAAAGAGGTTGACGGTTAAAAGATAGCTATAAAAGAGGAAGTGGTGGCGTGCCGAGCAGATAGGCTCGCCACCACTTCCTCTTTTTGTTGCTTAGAGCACGAGCCTACTTTGACCAGTCGTGGCCTCGCGTCACCATTCGTACGATGCTAAGGTTTAATGCGGCAAAGCGAATAAACTGGTACGGAATAAAGTTGCGCCAAAAGAGTGTCGATTTTGTTGGCATGGGAGCCTGAGCTACCAGTTGTGATGCATCACCGTTAGGACAGAGTACTTCATCGGGTTTCACTTGCATGATATCTCCTTAAAAGGGTGGGTATCGTCTGGAGCAATGCACCAGATTTTATTCGGGAATAAGCCACCAGAATGGATAGGCCTTTGCTTTATAAATAAACAGGTAGTGAAGCATCAGTTTCATCCAGTGACCAGACAAACCAATTTCGCCACGTGTTTCTTTAGCATCGCGTCCTGTTCCAGGGAAGCGGTTATAATCTGGAACAACGGGATACATCGTCATTGCGGCAGCTGTACCGCTAGATAAGCCTGAACCCGTTGAAGCAACACATGCGGCCCCAAGGGATGTCATAGGAGCTTCAGCTGCAGCAACATCTTTGCCTTTCACGCGGTTGGCAATAGTTTTTGCTACAGCGGCCGCAATCATCCCTGAAGGCATTCCTGTGCGTGGCGGAGCTGGAGCTATCATGACACCATTGGGGTTTTTACGGGGCCTGGAAATCTGGTGAGGCGGAGCAAAAGCAATCCCAGCGGCAAAGTGATTGGGGAAGTGTGGACATTCGTATGTCTTTGGCCAATCATCTGCTGACCATTCTTCGTAGGGACGTGGCGTATAGTCGCCATCGACTTTCATAAAGCCTGAAGGAGCAAACATCTGTTCCGTGATGTCATTGCCTTGCTTATCGAAAGCCTTTATAGGGTGACCGCTAAAGGGGGGAATAAGCATGGCGAAGTCATAGTCAAGCTCATGTTTTGAGCCATCCAAAGTTTCATAATGAATAGTCTTGGGCTCTATATTGGTGACCCCTGTGCCAACAATCGCTTTTACATTGCGCTCACGGAACAGCGATTCCGTCCATACGCGTGATGTTGTTGTGTAGCCCTGTTGTGTAAAGGTCATACCATCAACCCCAAAGTCACCTAGGGCGGCTTCGTTAGTAAGATATATGAGGTCAACATTATCGCGCACCCGTGCCTTTTCAAGCTCATGATTCACATTAAAGGTGTACTCGAAGGCTGCCCCCTGACAGGTGCATGTGCCGTGACCAGTTCCAATCACTACTGTCTTCTTTTCGCCTTTACGTGCAGCGTCAATAATCTTTTTCAGTTTGTCATAAGCTTCGGTTGCGTGCGGGGCAGTGCAGACAGACAACGTGTATCCCTCGTCTGGTCCCAGACCTGGTGTCGCACTGAAGTTAAGTTTAGGCCCTGTGCAGTTAATCAAGTAATCGTAGGGGATCTGCGCCTGTTTTCCTTGAAAATCAGGGGAGGTTGAAATAACGTCTACAAGGCCTTTATCGGTTTTTTTATCGCCATGGGGGCGAATGGCAACAGCCTTTCCTTGAATGAAACGCACACCCATGCGTTTGTAGATGGGAGCCAGTTTAAAAAGAACCTGGTTGGCTTTCATCTTGCCAACCCCGACCCAGATGTTGGATGGAATCCAATTCCACTGTGAATTGGGGGATACAACGGTGATATCTGCAGACTTCCCTAATTTACGGGTCAGATGAAGGGCTGCTGTATGTCCAGAAATACCAGCGCCCAAAATAACAATCTTTGTCATGAGACCTTCCTCACTGTCCTACGCTTCTCTGTGTGGACGTTCAAACATGCCTTGACGGCATACGCCCTCAGTCTAGCCCGTCATCAGGGCCTTGTAAAGAGATGAGGAATATCTCAGTGCAGGTGAAAACATATGTTGTCTAGTTGTCAATGTTGTCAACGCGAAGGGTTTTCGATGAAAAACGTGCTGTGTAGGTAGTAAGTTTATTCTTCAGAGCAGATGGAACTGTTGAGTTAAATGCATGAAAAGATGACAGGGAGGATCCGCCATTTTCGATAGTTGCGAAGTAGTGTTTGTCAGATAGATGTGTTGTGCGGGCATCCTCAATGGTTCGCTTGACCATTTCATCGGTATGAAACATGATAGAGGTTAACACGGGGGGTACCATTGTGTCCTTACTGAAGGTCTCAGACCACGTTTGGCGAGGGTTGCCTTTGACACGTAGTGGATTTTTTGTGTCAATTAAGGAGTCGTAGATGTCGTACCCAAGGGGTTGCCAAGCTACTAAAGTGACTGTAGCTAAGGCGTGGGTATCATCTCGTTTTTGAGTTTTTGTTGAGGGCGCATCGGTGGCTACTGGATCGCCTCTATGGTCAAGAGGGAGCCCCTGAATGCTACCCACCTGGCTTACCAGTGTATCCATGTGAGAATCCAGGGCGGCAAAAATTACGGATGACTGGGCAGCTACGGCATTGTTGACCTGCTGTTGAAGAAGCGTTGGGGTGAGTGTGCGTCCAATAAAGGTGGTGTGTCCAGTATGGACATCGATATTGATAGTAACATGGGAAAGATTTTTCTGTTGACTGTCAGATAGGTCGTTGTTGTAGGCGTGAACGCCTTGCGCAAATGCAGACATGAGCTGACGTTTTTCAGGTGTGTCTTTGTCGGCAAAAGCATAAATATTTCCCGTTGCTGCTGTTCCTGCTGCCACGTATCCGGCCATAAAGGCTGGCTGATAGGCGTCCCAAGAGATTGGCCGCAAATTAGGGGGAACATCATCAGGCATCTTTAACGCACCCATGACTGCATAGTCAACGGCAGGAAAACTCTTTGCATGGTGGATCATTGGTTCGATGAGGGCCTTACCTACCCCAATAATCACGTTACATTTATCGTCAACAAGATTATCTAATAGAAGTGACAGATTATTGCGATCGTTGGCTTTACGGTAGATCGTGGTAATTCCATATTCTTTTTTTGCCTTCTCTAGTCCACGCTGGGCCCGTTCATGGTCATTGGTGGCAATGAGACAGGCAATATAGTCTTTCGAATTATTAGAAGTTGATGTTGCTGCCACATTTTTTGAAGAACATCCCGCAAGAAGCGCCGCGCACCCTAAAACGGCAGCGACCAACGCTATCGAAGCCTTGTGATACAAACGTTTTGACACGCCCACCCCTTGAATTCTTCACTATTTGACATTCTTTTATTGTTTCACATATTTGTGACAGGACAGTTCAAAATCGCTGTCTTGATAAACTGTTGCCAATAGGCACTCATATGTGCACCGATGAACGCTTGCATCATTTGCCGCAGTGGCGACACTCCAAAGAGGCATATCACGAGCAGCGTCAATCTCAAGGAGTCGTAATGTTAGCACAGAACAATTCATCCATGACGGGTGGCGCGCAATCGTGTGAGCACGCCATTTCACACCACGCCACCACCAAGGTGTCTTATGAACTCTTGGGTGCAGAAGTTGAACAGCAACTAGCGAAAGCAACAATTGATTTTACACCAAGCACCGATAAGGCTCCCAGCGCTGTCGCCCTCTTAACAAAGGCCATATGTGATGTGCCATCGGTATCGGGAGATGAATCTTTTTTGTGCGATGTTTTAGAAAAACATTTTCGCGCTTTACCTCACCTTGAGGTTTTACGTGATGGAAACGCTCTGATGGCGCGCACACATTTACAACGTAATAGACGCGTCATTGTTGCAGGTCATATTGATACTGTTCCGATAGCAAATAATGTTCCTGCACGTTTTGACACGATTGATGGTCAGACTGTTATTTGGGGGCGTGGCAGTGTTGATATGAAATCGGGACTTGCCACACAACTGTATGCTGCAACGGTTTTAGATACCCCTCAACATGATGTCACCTGGATATTTTATGATAACGAGGAAGTTCAAGAAGAACGTAATGGCTTGCGTCGACTGTGCGCAAATCACCCGGAATGGGTGCGTGGTGACTTCGGTATTTTAGGCGAGCCCACAGACGCACAAGTTGAAGGTGGGTGTAATGGTTCGGTGCGTGTCTTTGTATATTTCAGAGGGCGAACAGCTCACTCAGCACGAGCATGGCGTGGTGATAACGCAGTCTATAAAGCTATTCCTGCTCTTGAACGCATAAGCCGTTACAGTGCGGCAACTGTGAATGTGGATGGCCTTGACTACCGTGAATCGCTTTCGGTCACCGATATTCGTGGGGGACACGCTTTTAACTCGATTCCCGATAACGTACGTGTAGCGATCAACTATCGTTTTGCTCCTGATAAGACTCCTGACCAGGGCATTGCCCATATTTTAGAGGTACTTGATGGACTTGAATTTGATTATGAGGTTGATGACCGTATTGCGGGAGCACGCCCAGGGTTAGATAATCCGCTAGTTCAAGAGTTTTGCCGTCACGCGTTGGGAGAAGGGGAAGTAGTGAAGCCAAAATATGGATGGACAGACGTCGCACGACTGTCAGCACTGGGGATTCCTGCGGTGAACTACGGGTGTGGTGACCCAATGCTGTGCCATACCGATAACGAGAACTGTCCCCTGACCCACATTGATAAATGTACAAGGGGATTGATCGAGTTTTTGCGTTAAGAGAGTGCACCTGCCGGGCTCGTACCAGGGTTGACACACGTGAGTGGACAAGTGAACATGTACAAAAGGTCACAGACGTTAGTGGGGGAGTAGCAGCGAAGCCTTCGCCGTTGTTTGGCGAAGGCAAGTACAGTCACGAGCTTAAGTTCCTGTCTTATCCATCCCGCGTGATCGTTGAGCGCTGAATGATTACCTATTGCATGCCCGCACCTTATATGGTTAGGACATGAGCGCAATTACTGAAGAAAACGTCCGCAAAGCACTGTCTCATGTTCAAGATCCCGAACTGAACAGGTCCATTACCGACCTTGAAATGGTTGATACTGTTACCATTGAAGATACTCAGGTCAGTGTTCACATATTGTTGACCATTGCGGGCTGCCCGCTCAAAAATACAATCGAAGCAGATGTGAAAAAAGCTATTTATGCGATCCCAGGTGTTACCAATGTTGAAGTGACAATGGGGGCGATGTCACCCGAACAGAAAGAAAAGCTACGGGAAAAACTTACTGGTCCAACACGTCAAATCCAGTTTGCTCAAGAGGATTCCTTAACGAAAGTATTTGCTGTGACCTCCGGTAAAGGCGGTGTTGGTAAATCGACAATGACTGCTAATTTTGCCCTTGCTATGGCAAAAGATGGCTTGAAGGTGGGGGTTGTTGACGCAGATATTTACGGCTTTTCTATTCCACGGATGCTTGGCGTTGATGTGCAGCCATCAGTTATTGATGGTATGATTGTTCCCCCGCAAACAAAAGATGGTATTAAAGTTATCTCGATTGGAATGTTTGTTCCTGATGGTCAAGCTGTTGTATGGCGCGGACCGATGCTTCACCGCGCATTGCAGCAGTTCTTGGCCGATGTTTTCTGGGGCGACTTGGATGTTCTTTTATTGGATATGCCGCCAGGCACCGGTGATGTGGCGATTTCGATAGCGCAGCTTTTACCGTCCTCACAAATCGTTGTAGTGACAACCCCACAGGTGGCGGCCGCCGAAGTAGCCGAACGTGCCGGAGCTATCGCTAACCAGACAGGTCAAAAAGTGATCGGTGTTGTAGAAAATATGTCTTACCTGGTGCAATCTGATGGTACTCACTTGGAAGTCTTTGGCCGCGGGGGTGGCGAATCTACGGCAGCACGGCTTTCCGCTGCGCTGGACTATGAGGTTCCACTTCTGGGTAATGTACCACTGGATATAACATTGCGTGAAGGTGCTGATAAAGGTGAATCAGTGATCAACGACGGAGGTGTGGGTGCTGAAGAAATTATTGCCGTATCGCGTAAACTTTCACAGGTTAAACGCGGTTTAGCGGGGATGTCTTTAGGGGTTTCTCCGGTGTAAGAAAATATTGGTAAATCAATAGATAGCAAGCAACATCACACGATAGGTCTTATCAGGTAAAATGGGAGGCATATTAGCCTTATCAGCAACGAAGGCGTTAACAGCGCATACAAAGGAGTTCTTATGAGCACCGATAAAGCATTGGCATGGATGTGGGTGGAAGAAAACGCTGTGGAAGATCCAGCGATTCAACAGGCCAGAATGGAAGCTCTTGATATTGGGGCCGAACCAGTATCAACAGCAACAGGTGCGGTGCTTCGTATGCTTGTACTAGCCTCAGGTGCAAAAGCAGTAGCCGAGATTGGTACTGGTGCTGGGGTATCGGGACTGTGGCTTTTATCGGGAATGGCTGGTGATGCGGTACTAACAAGTATTGATCGCGAGGACGAGTTTCAGCGGGCAGCTCGACACGCATTTTCACATGCAGGTGTGGCTCATTCACGTACACGGCTTATTAATGGAAACGCTTTAGATGTATTACCCCGAATGGCAAAAGCTGCCTACGATATGGTGGTGATTGACGGTGATGTTCACGAGCTATCAACCTACGTTGATTTAGCAGACAAGATGCTGCGGCCAGGTGGATTGATAGTGATAGTTCATGCGTTATGGGCCGACCAGGTTTGTGATCCAGCCAAGAGGGATACCGCTACGGTGTCGATGCGTCAAGTAGTGACACGACTATTAGAATCAGATGAATATATTACCAATATCATGCCAGTTGGTGATGGTATAGCTGTTGCTATCAAGCGTTAAAGTTTGGCGAGTTCGTCAAAAAGCGACTGTGCTTCTGCGGCATTCATCTCGACAACAAGACGACCCCCACCTTCTAAAGGAAGACGCATAACGATACCGCGACCTTCTTTTACAACTTCCAGTGGACCGTCACCTGTTCGTGGTTTCATTGCTGCCATGGCGCCCTCGCTTGAACGTGGTTAATGTAACATCTTCCTCTATTTTACCGCAAGAAGCTCCCACAGACAGCTGTCATGTGACATTGATCTTTAAAATCTTTTGTGCCGTGTGCTGGCGCACACGTATTCGACAGCTTCTTCAGCGCTGTCACACAGATACAAAGTCTTTTCATCTCCCTCAGAAATATTGCCAGATTCTAACATGACATCTTTAATCCAACTGTATAGGCCGCCATAGTAGTCTTTCCCAATAAGTGCTACTGGAAAACGGTTAATCTTGTGTGTTTGCACAAGAGTGACGGCCTCAAAAAGTTCATCCATTGTGCCAAAACCGCCTGGAAGTACAATAAAGCCTTGAGCATATTTTACAAACATCGTTTTTCGTACAAAAAAGTAGCGAAAATGAACACCCATATTGACGTAACTGTTCATCTCTTGTTCGTGGGGAAGCTCAATACCTAAACCAATCGACACGCCACCAGCCTCACAAGCGCCTTTATTGGCCGCTTCCATCACACCCGGGCCACCACCTGTTATCACGGCAATATCTTGTTGAGCAAGTGAGCGGCCCACACGGTAGGCCATATCGTAGATAGGACTTTCAGGGCTAGTTCGTGCAGAACCAAATACTGACACCGCTGGCCCCACATTGCACAGCGCACCAAAGCCTTCCACAAACTCCGACTGGATACGCATTACTCTCCAGGGGTCAGCATGAACCCAATCAACATCGGATTGTTCTTGAAGAAGCCTATAAGCATGAGTTTCTTCAGGAATCATTGAACCGCGAAAACTGACAGGACCTGATTTATGGGTACGAATAAATTTTCTCATGTTGATAGGATCGCATACTATTCTTAAGAAGTGCCAGTGCACCGCGCCCTTTACGTAATGTTGAGATATGGCTACCACACTGCGAGCATCCTAAGCAAACAATAAACAAGAGTTCATCGAACATATGGTTAAGCAAAGAAATATCGCAATGGCCTGCTGTTAGTGTTTTTGAGCAGGGATATCTTCGCGTGCTTTTGCTGATTCAGTAACAATTTCTTCAAGCAAATCACGTAACTCCGCGCGCACAAAATCACGTGTTGCAACATCCTGCATAGCAGTGCGAAGCGATGCAATTTCGCGCGTTAAATACTCAGTGTCACTCAAGTTACGTTCGGCTCGGCGACGATCGTTTTCTGCGGTTACACGGTCACGATCATCTTGACGGTTTTGTGCTAATAAAATCAGCGGTGATGCATAGGATGCTTGCAAACTCAACATCAATGTTAATACCGTGTATCCTAAGGATGCTTTATCAAACTGCCATGAAGTGGGGGCCCACGTATTCCAAATCAGCCAAAGAGCTACAAAAACTGTCAAATAAACAATGAACTGTGGTGTTCCATTGAAACGTGCAAAGGCTTCGGCCATGCGAGCAAGTTTTTCAGACTTCAGATTAACTTTTGGTAAGTTCACTAGGCGCTTTTCACGCGGAGTTTCCAGTGTGTAATTAGCCATTTGCACTCCTTGTCATCTTTGTATCGATCACATTTTCATCTGCATCACGCCAATCGTGGGGCAGTAGATGGTCTAAGACGTCATCTACAGAAACAGCGCCAAGTAAACGGTTAGCATCATCTACTACCGGCAGGGCCGTCAAATTATAGGTGGCAAGTAACCTTGTGATGGTGCCAATCTCTGTATTAGGTGCGATACCTTCCACATCGGTATCAATAATATGCCCCAGGAGTGTTTGCGGTGGTTCACGCAATGCGCGTTGAATATGAACTGCACCAATATAGCGTCCAGTTGGCGTTTCTAAAGGTGGGCGAACAACAAATACGATAGCGGCTAAAGCTGGAGGAATATCCTGACGGCGTACACCCGCCAGAAGTGTTGCTACGTTAGTGTCGGCAGACAGGATAACAGGAGCCGTTGTCATCAAACCTCCGGCTTCATAATCTTCATAAGCCATCAAACGTCGAACGTCTTCAGCCTCTTCTGGCTGCATTTCATCTAACAGCATTGTTGCCTGAGACTCTGGAAGATTTCCCACAAGGTCAGCAGCATCATCTGGTTGCATAACATCCAGTACATCAGCAGCACGACGCAGGGGCAACGACGAGACAATTTCGACGGCATCTTCTAAACTGAGTTCTTCTAAAACGTCAGCCAGACGTTCATCACCCAGCTGAGCTGCTACTTCATTGCGACGTTCATCTGGTAAATCTCGTAGTATATCGGCTAGGTCGGGTGCTTTCACGCCCTCTAATGTAGCTAAGAGTGTGGTTGCTTCCTGAGGGAAAATATTGCGAAATAGGCCACTGACTTCTGTAGGTGGAACCAAGAATGTTTCTCCACGCCGAAAAGTAAGAGCTGAGGTATGGCGTTTAACAAAAAGCTGGGTAATCTCCCAGTCACGAATATGGTTTTGTTCCATACACATGTCCATGATTTTTGCTTGACCACCATCGTGCTTCAACCCCACAATGCGATCCATCAGTTCACCCATCACAAGGATTTCAACAGGTCGCTGGCGAAAGCGGCGAATATTTACTAACCCCGTTGTGATAACGGCACCAGGTTTCATTGAGGTAACGCGAGTGAGGGGAACAAATACGCGCCTGCGCCCCGCCACATCAACAACAAGCCCGATTGCACGCGGATTCTTGGTTAACCGTACGGCAACAACTACATCACTGACTGTGCCCACAGGGTCGCCTACAGGATCAAAAACGGCTGTTCCTGCAAGTTTTCCAATAAATACGCGAGTTCCAATAGGTTCAATCGTGCGATGTGGAGCAGTTTGAGGCATCACCGTTCCCCCTTATCGATTTAGTGTTGATTCATTTTACGTTTTCTCACGTGTTCCTTATGTCTGGCATCACGATCCAAAATTTCTTTGCGTATGCGCACTGCTTCAGGGGTGACTTCCACGCATTCGTCATCGGAAGTAAACTCCAGGGATTCTTCTAAGGTAAGCTTGCGTGGTGGCACAAGTCCCTCCCACGAATCGGCAGTTGACGAACGCATATTTGTTTGCTTCTTTTCACGCGTGATATTGACATCGAGGTCTTCACCACGTGGGTTTTCCCCAATAACTTGGCCCTCATAGACTTCTGAAGTTGGTTCAATAATAAACGATCCTCGTTCTTGCAGCTGAATCATAGCGTAGGGACGTGCGGTTCCGCTGCGGTCGCATACTAGCGAACCTGTTTGACGTCGAACAATGTGGCCCTGGTACGGTTCATAGTCTGCTGCAATAGATGAAGCAATGCCTGTTCCACGCGTGACGGTAAGAAAACGTGTACGGAAACCAATAAGGCCACGAGCTGGCACGATATATTCTAAACGTACCCATCCGGTGCCACGTTGAGCCA
The DNA here is from genome assembly GCA_030540715.1 of Actinomycetaceae bacterium. Lineage (GTDB taxonomy): Bacteria > Actinomycetota > Actinomycetes > Actinomycetales > Actinomycetaceae > JAUNVQ01. The sequence continues at coordinate 33,786 of JAUNVQ010000015.1, forward strand.
TTGTATCCATTCGGCCTTTGCGTGCAGCCATTAGTTGGGTCACTTCACCCATATATTCTTCGGGCACATCAATGCTGAGCCTCTCCATTGGTTCATGGATAACACCATCTATTTTTTTCATCACCGCGGTAGGTGAGCCAACGGTGAGTTCAAAACCTTCACGACGCATTTGTTCCACAAGAACAGCCAAGGCTAGTTCGCCGCGGCCTTGAACCTCCCACATATCGGGGCGTTCGGTAGGTTTGACCTTTAACGATACGTTGCCTACTAGTTCTGTGTCTAGACGATCTTTGATTTGGCGAGCTGTCACCTTAGCGCCTTTGACCCGCCCAGCAAGCGGTGAAGTATTGCATCCGATAGTCATAGAAATCGCTGGTTCATCCACTGTTATCAAAGGCAGAGGACGAGGATCGTCAATATCGACAAGCGATTCACCAATCATAATGTCGCTGATACCTGCAACGGCAACAATATCACCCGCGCTGGCAGATTCAGCGGGGATGCGGTCAAGAGCCTTCGTTATCAATAATTCTGTGATTTTCACGGGGCTGACCGTGCCATCGCGTTTTGCCCATCCAACGGTTTGCCCTTTATGAAGTGTGCCGTTATGGATACGCAGCAGGGCAAGGCGTCCCAAAAATGGACTGGCATCAAGATTAGTGACATGTGCTTGCAGGGGAGCGCTAGGATCATAGGAAGGTGCTGGAATGTGGCGAATAATCGCATCAAAAACACAGGTTAAATCGCCCTCTGGTAGCTGCCCATCGGCAGGGGGAACAATGCTTGCCCGACCCGCCTTGGCCGAGGCATACAGTACAGGACTGTCAAGAAGTGTATCAACATCTACATCAACATCGTCATCAAGAAGATCTTGAGCTAAACTCATCAAAAGATTGGAGGCTTCTTTTTCAACGGCATCAATGCGTGCATCCTGGCGGTCCACCTTATTGATAATAGTGATAACTGGCAGGTGAGCAGCCAGTGCTTTTGAAAGGACAAAACGTGTTTGTGGCAGTGGCCCTTCAGCAGCATCAACGAGCAGCAGCACTCCGTCGACCATGGATAAGCCACGTTCAACTTCGCCCCCAAAGTCCGCGTGGCCTGGCGTGTCAATCATGTTGATGGTCAGGCCGTCTGGCATTCCTGCATCGTGAGCAGCCTTGCCAGCATAGTGAATTGCGGTATTTTTTGCGAGGATAGTGATTCCCTTTTCGCGCTCCAAATCACCGGAGTCCATTACACGTTCACCCATGGATGCGTGGTTACCAAATGCACCTGATTGCCAAAGCATCTGATCAACCAGTGTTGTTTTGCCGTGGTCTACGTGAGCGACAATGGCAATATTGCGAATATCGGAGCGTTGGGTCATATATCAATTCCTTTTGTGAACAGAGTTTACGTGAATAGTGAAGAAAACTTAGTGATGTGAACTGTCGATAATACGGCCGTGTTCGTCACGGGGTAATCGTACGCCAAATTTTGGTTTTTCATCGGCACGTGAACCAAACTCGGTGGGTTGATCACCGTGTGGGGCAGAAGTATTTTCCTGTTTTGCTGAGTCTGTAACGCCTGAGGTGTCAGTTGCATTGGGCACCGTGTCGTTTTGCGAAGTATGAGTATGTACTTGTTCAACATTCCTGTCTGCAAGATATGTTGCCGTAGATAAAGCATGTGCTGGCGGTGCGGGATGAAGCTGACCTTTTTTCGTAAGGATTTGGCGTGCCAATACAGCATTTTCAGTGACGCACAGTTTAAAGGTTGTTGGAACTACCTGTCGCACGGTGCGAAGGCGCCATCCAGATGGGCTCGCAGAGCGATTGACGATATAGAACCCTCCTGCTCGTGAAAGGCCAGTAAGCAACACAAGAAGAATAAGAAGGGCGAAGAAGCCAAGCTGCGAACTTGGCGACTGTAAGAGTTGCGCAAAGGAGGACGGCATCAAAAAGGATAAAAATACTGTGCCAAAAAGTAAGGTGAAAGTCGCTGAGACTACCCCATTAAAAAACATTTTTCCCGGTGTGAGCTTACCGCGAATACTATCAACGGTAACAAGGTCATGACCGACAATTTTGATTGATTGAGGAGGGAAATCTGCGGCATAAAGGGTCGATGAAGCGGCAAGTGCCTTTTCGAAAGTGTCATAGTGGCTGACACATTCCCCCGTTTCACGAGGCTCCATTAATCCATACGTTAAACGACCCATATCCTCAGTATGTCACCAAGGAAGGCTAAGCATGAAAATCTGATGATGATTTGAGACGTGTTTCACCAGTAAACAAACGGTTTTCAGTTGGATGCATGTTGTCAATTATTTCGAGTGCTGGTGGTAGGGACTGTGTTGACCTTGCGGGTGTGGAAACGGAGATAGTGCAATTCTTGTGTCTTGCGGTGCCATTTTAGAGGACGAATGGGGTAAGTATAAAGAATAGGAAAGAGTGATTGTGTTTAATTGCGTGATGAACTGAAGCCGTGTCAGAGAAAACTTTGCAGCAACCACGTCACAAAATGTGACTGTTGTGTCATACTTTTTCTGCATTTTTACCTTTTAGAAATGTGGAGGAGGAGGAACCTTTTTTCCAGTCACCATCTTTTCGGCTGGAATATGAATAATTCCCTTGCGTGTCTGAATACACACATGACCTGGATGAACTTCGGTGAGTTCCCCAACGGCATCATAGAGGCCATCGGATTCACGACGGCGAACGACAACTCGTTCACCGACTTTCCAAGCCATCCACGGCAGTGGTGGGGGAGGTGACATTTCATGACGATGTGTATCATCGGTGTGGCGAAGTGAGTTCATAATACTAGACTATATATGACGTATCAGAACTGACGATGACATGAACGTACTTTCGATTCAAAGTGCATAGTTTTTTTTAGAGGAGACTACAGTAAATGACCTATGTAATCGCAGAACCCTGCGTTGATGTCAAAGACCGTGCATGTGTTGACGAATGTCCGGTTGATTGCATTTACGAAGGAAAAAGAACACTATACATCCACCCGGATGAATGTGTTGATTGTGGTGCATGTGAACCTGTATGTCCTGTTGAGGCCATATTTTTTGAAGATGATCTGCCAGAAGAATGGTCAGATTACTATCGTGCAAATGAGGAATTTTTTGAAACTCTGGGCTCGCCAGGGGGAGCCATGGGAGTTGGTCCTCAAGACTACGATGACGAAATGATTGCCAATCTCCCTGCCGATATTAACGAAGAATAAGAAGTGGCAACTTGTTATTGTGGAACCGCTTCAACTGTTCTACGGTCTTCGCGATAGGATGAGATAACAACCTGTAGTATCTTCGTTGAAAAAGGATGATGACATGGTGCGAGCATTACCCCGCAGTTTAGATCTTCCCGTCTTTCCTTGGGATACCTTAGCTGATGCCAAACGGCAGTGTCGTGAACATCCTCAAGGAATGATTGACCTATCGGTAGGCTCCCCAGTAGATGAGGTGGCACAGTGTGCGCGGCAAGGATTGGAAGCAGCGTGGAATTCCCATTCCTACCCGACAGTGGCTGGCACGGACGAGGTTCGCCACGCAATAGCTACATGGTGTCGCGAAGAACGCGGCGCAACAGTAGTGCCAGAGGAGTGTTTTCCAACGATTGGCTCCAAAGAACTCGTAGCAAATCTGGGGTGGCAACTTGGACTACAACCAGGTGACACCGTTGTCTATCCTGATATTGCCTATCCGACGTACCATATTTGTGCCGTAGTAGCCGGGGCCCGTCCCTATGCCGTACCAATGGATAATCTTGACATGTGGCCTGAAGAAGCCCAAATAGTATGGCTTAATTCGCCCTCTAACCCCACTGGGCATGTACTCGATGTAGATACACTTCAAACGATGATAGCGTGGGCACGTCAACGCGGAGCTATTATTGTGTCTGATGAATGCTATGCGCCGCTGGCTTGGGAGGAACCGTGGGCATCACAGGGTGTTCCCTGCCTTATATCTGATGAGGTGTGCCACGGTGATATGAGGAACCTGCTCATGGTTTATTCAGCATCAAAACAGTCAAATGTGGCGGGTTATCGTGCATCATTCATGGTGGGAGATCGTGAACTTATTAATGCAGTGATAGGTGTGCGCAGGCATTGTGGCTTTATGGCACCAGCTCCCACTCAAGCTGCTTTACATAAGATCTTGCAGGATAAGACTCATGTAAGTGCTCAAAAAGAAATCTATCAATACAGGCGTGAGCTACTGTTGTCAGCATTGCGCAACGCTGGGCTAGAGCTCGATTCACACTGTGTTGCTGGATTGTATTTATGGATGCGAGCAAGTACTAAAGGAGTGGACGGTCGTGATATTGTTGCACGTTTAGCCACTCTTGGCATACTGGTAGCTCCCGGCGAGTTTTACGGCAAAGTATCCAAGGATTATGTGCGTATTGCTTTGACAGCAAGTAATGAAAAAATTGAGCAGGCAGTTGAGCGGTTGGAAAAAAACCGTATCAATTTTTGATTTTCATAATGCAATAACATGTTTTTTGCGTTATGTTTAGGTCTATAGGCCTAATGATTGTGTCTTATGAAATCAAACCCGAATATGTCAAAGGGAGAACTCATGGCAGAGAATATTAATGAAAAACCAAATGGTCAACTTCGTGTAGGCGACAACTCGCTTGAACTTCCACGTGTTCCAGCATCGTGTGGTGAAGACGGTGTACACATCGGTGCAATGCGTACGGCAACAGGCGTAGTTGCCCTGGATCCGGGTTTTAACTCAACGGCTTCATGTAATTCAAAGATTACCTTTATTGACGGTGATAAAGGCATTTTGCGTTACCGTGGTTACCCTATTGAACAGCTTGCCGAACGCTCATCCTTCCTGGAAGTATGTTACCTTCTGATTCATGGAGAACTTCCTACAGCAAAAGAACTCAAAGCCTTTAGTGAAAGAATCCACGAAAATCGTCTTCTTCATGAAGACTTCAAATCATTCTTTACAGCATTCCCGGCACATGGACACCCCATGTCGGTACTTCAAGGTGGCATCGTTGGTATGTCAACCTACTATGAATATTCAACAAAGAATGTTCTTGACCCGCAGCAGCAAGAAGAACAAGCAATTTTGTTACTGGCTAAAGTGCCCACAATGATTGCCTATACCGCAAAGCGAGCGGCAGGCCTTCCTCTGCTTTATCCTGATGCATCGCGTAGCTATACAGAAGACTTCCTGCGCATGACCTTTGGATTGCCGTATCAGTCATACGATATTGACCCCGAGATTGTTCATGCTTTGGATATGCTGTTTATTCTTCATGCTGACCATGAACAAAACTGTTCAACCTCAACCGTACGTATGGTGGGCTCAGCACAGGCCAACATGTATGCTTCTGTGGCTTCTGGCGTTGGCGCGCTTTCAGGTCCGTTGCACGGTGGTGCTAACGAGGCTGTGTTGGACATGCTCAACATGATGCGCGATACGGGCATGACTGTCAAAGAGTTTGTTAACAAGGTGAAGAACAAGGAAGATGGCGTTAAGCTCATGGGATTTGGTCACCGCGTCTACAAGAACTATGACCCGCGTGCTGCCATTGTTCGCGATACGGCTCATACCGTTTTGAAGCGACTGGGTGCTTCCGAAGTCAGCGAAATGTTGGATATGGCTATGGAGCTTGAAGAAGTAGCCTTGAAGGATGAATACTTTGTTAAGCGTCGCCTGTATCCAAACGTTGACTTCTATACCGGCCTGATCTACACGGCGATGGGCTTTAAGACAAAAATGTTTACACCATTGTTTGCGCTTGGTCGTTTACCAGGATGGATTGCACAATATATCGAGATGCTCAATGATCCGGCAACAAAGATTGGCCGTCCGCGCCAGGTCTATGATGGTGAAGTATTGCGTGACTATATCCCCGTTCGTGAACGTGGTAAGAACTAAAGTGAAGCCGCGCTGCAGTCGTTGACTATAGTGGCGCTACTGATCGACGTTTTCTACGGCATATGCTTCGAGGGCGTGGACGTATCTGGTGTAGCGTCACAAGAAACTTCAATGCCTTTGAGGCCGACAGTCGAAGGTGAGCCGTAGCCAGACTTATTAGAGGATTGCGCTGGGGATCCTTTGAGCTGTGATGCGTTTCCTTGGTTGTGGGGAAGATACCGCACCAGGAAAACGCATCATAGCGTGATAGCGATTACTTTATGGTGCCGCCTTGTCGGCCTAGAAACTGGATAGTAAGTAGTTGTCTTCGTCAGTAACGATGCCGTCATATCGGCAAAGCAAAAACTGTATGCACCTTGGTAGGCAAAGAAGCCTCCATGGAAGTACTTTATCCTATGCGCATACAGATTATCGCAATTTGTCGTAGCCGCGTTGACATGTTGGGTGTAGCGATTGTCGATACTTTCACTTTCGGTGGCACTTCAAGGCACAACACCGCATTGCAACCATTGGTCTTTCTGTCTCCTCTTAGTAAGCGAGGAGACAGAAATGTTTCACGAGTGCGTGGAATCTGGCTGATGGTAACGTAATTTAGCCTGGTTGTAGTATTGAGAATACCGCTTTTGGGTGGGCCTGGGTTGTTCACTTCAGAATCGTAGTATCTGTGCACAATCAAGGACTTGTCACCTACTTTTTGTTCTGGCAGGCAACCCATCATCTCGATAGATAGGGGGGGAAACTAGTTTTTGTGAAGTGCTTCATTTAGCTGGATGCCGTCACCATGATGTGCCAGTACCTCAACGCGACCATTCAATGAGTTTCTACGGAAAAGTGCGTGTGATATGCCAGCGAGCTCACGGGCAGACACAATACGCTCATTATCAGGATCATTAGAAGATCTGGCACTGCGGAAGGTAACTTTTGTGCCGGCTGTAAGGTAAAGCCCAGCCTCCACCACGCAGTCATCGCCAAGAGGAATGCCCAAGCCAGAGTTCGCCCCCAAAAGGCAGCGTTCACCAAGGGCAACGCGTTGAGAACCGCCGCCTGAAAGTGTGCCCATTGTTGAGGCTCCACCCCCAATATCGCTGCCGTTACCTACAATAACTCCCTGAGAGATTCGGCCTTCGACCATGGACGTACCTAAAGTGCCAGCATTGAAATTCACAAACCCTTCATGCATGACCGTTGTGCCTTCAGCTAGGTAGGCTCCAAGACGGACTCGCGCACCATCACCGATGCGAACGCCTTGGGGAACCACATAGTCAAGCATTGCGGGGAATTTATCAACCGATTTCACTGTTACTGGCATTTTTCCTGCTGCGCGCACCGCTGCTCGTAAACGGTTGATGTCGTCAACAGAGCAGGGCCCATAGTTTGTCCACACAATGTTGGGTAAGAACCCAAAAATACCGTCAAGATTGATCGAGTTCGGTGGCATTAGTCGATGTGAAAGTACGTGAAGACGCAAATAGGCATCTTCAGTAGACGACGGCGGCTTATGAAGATCGGTAAGTATTAACTCAACGCTAAAGGTGACTTTACGTAGTTCATCATAGCCTGTACAGTTGGCAAGCTGTTCGCGCTGCAATGAAAGAGCGTCATCATTAATGGAACCTAAAAGTGGTTGTGGAAACCATGTGTCTAGTGTGGTGTTATTCGACTGTGTTACGAGGCCCAGGCCCCATGCTTGTTTTTCACTCATGACTACCAGTGTAGCGAATTGCCGTCACCGAGTTTTCAAGTGCCCAGTGCTGCTTTATATATCTCTATTTTCATGATGTCTTGTGCCTAGTGGTGTGCTAGGTAGGCAGATGTATTGTGCAGTGTGAAAAAATGATCAAAATGTGAAAATGGCGGATAACTAATGGGTTGAGGGATGTTAGCAGGTGATGGATGGAGAATATGATGCGTACCAGGATGGTGTACTCGAAATATGAAGCAAAGTGGCGGGTTAACAGAAAAAGAGCGATAGTATGTCCACAGTGAGACGTAGGCCACGAATAATTGCTACACTGGTACACGTGCCCATTCAGGTTATTCTTGCATCACAGTCACCCTCGCGACGCGAAACATTAGAACGTGCAGGCATTGAGCCACGCGTCCATATAGCCGATGTTGATGAAGCCGCAATATTAGCTAGCGTTCAGCATCGGTGTCTGGAAGAAAAAGTGTGCGCCTTGGCCACAGCGAAGGCCCGGCGCTGTTTCGACGAACTGTATAGCAAATGCCGTCCACAAGGAACAGTCATCATCATTGGATGTGACTCGATGTTCTTATTTGAGGGCGAACTATGCGGCAAACCCCACGATCCGGTAACGGCCTGCGCAAGGATTGCGGCCATGGCAGGCAAAAAAGGTGTATTGATGACGGGGCATCACGTCATTGTTTGCGAAGGTAATCAAGAAATACGACAGAAAACAGCGGCAAGTCAAGCTGATGTATATGTAAGCAAAATGACTTCTGAAGAAATTCAGGCATATGTAGACTCGGGGGAACCCCTTGAAGTTGCGGGATCTTTTACCCTGGAAGGACTAGGCGGCGCGTTTATTGACCGAGTTGATGGCGACTACCATGGAGTAATTGGTCTGTCTCTGCCACTGCTGCGCACAATGTTGAAAGAGCTTGATGTTTTTTGGCCAGACTTATGGACTGATGAGGCCAAACAACTGGGAGGGGGCGCTCAGCGTGAATACCACAGTAAATAACGATAATGGCCACAGCGAGCTGAGTATAACGAATGAGGTGTCGGCTGTTAAAGATAGCCGAACGGATACGCCAGATATACAAGAGAACACAAGTCAGCCTCACGCGACCGATGAAGCTCCTGAGGCAGTTGAGGCGGCCTCCTTTTTGTTACAAGCTGAACACTCGGTTGATGCCACCAGATGGACACTTATTGGGGGAGCTCCAACATTGAACTGTAAAGAGTTGGCTAAAGCTGCCCAATGTTCAGTATCCGATGTTTTTTCCTTTTGGCAATCAATGAGTTTTACCCATCCTGATGTTAACCAACCTCTGTTTACCAATGTGGATGTCAAGGCCCTTGAACAATGGGTAACTCTTGTTGATGACGAAGAAGAAATTGCCCAGTCAACCGCAAAATCGTTGATTCGTGCGCAAAGCCATTTGATGGATAGGCTGGCGCTATGGCAAACTGAAGCACTTGTTCAAGACTATGTGGAGCGTTTGGGATTAGATGATACATCGGCGCGACTGGTCTTACTTGATCGAATGGAAGATTATATAGATATTTTGCAAAATCAAGTCGTCTACGCTTGGCGCAGACGCATGTGTGAACTATTGAATCAAATGAACGAGGAAGTAGGCGACCGAGGTCTTGAAAAAGATGACCCGGATGCTTATCCTCTTGACCGTTCAATGGGATTTGTTGACATGGTGTCATATACGCGTAGCTCAGCTGCAATGGGCTCGCATGAGTTAGCGTGTCTGGTTGAACGTTTTGAATCAACATGTCGTGACGTGATTATTGAACGTGGTGGTCGAGTTGTTAAGACGATAGGCGATGCTGTTTTATTTGTATCACAAGATTTAGGGCAGGCCGCTGACATTGCGTGTGGGCTGGTAGAAGAATGTTCCGCCGATCAACAATTACTTCCTGTTCGAGCTTCACTGGTTCATGGCAATGTTGTGTCACGTTCAGGTGATATTTTTGGCCCTCCAGTCAATCTGGCAGCACGCCTTGCCGACATTGCTCCCACAGGAACGGTTTTTGTTGACGAAGCTACTGCAAAAGATATTGAAAAATTGCCCTTAACCCACCTGGAGTTTTCTGTAACTGAAGCAGCGCAGACCAATCTTCAAGGTGTAGGCCATGTAGTGGCCTACCGACTGTCCAGATCCCAGCCCAAAGATAGCCTTGTTATGGTTAATCGATGAGCTGGCAAATCCAAAGTCAATTCCCTCTCCTTCCTGCTTATTAACCATGGTATTGATATCCAATTGAATAAGCTATTCAGATGCTATTGGCCGCGCTGTCATGGTGCGACAGTTCCCACTTCGGAAGCGCTGTTCAATAAACATAAGTGAATTTTCCATCAGGCCAACTCGCCAACGGCGTATCCCAGTCTTAATAAATGAGATAGTAGCTTGTATTGACCGCATGGAATACAACAAGAAAACACTATATTTTCTAAGGAAAATAAGACACAGGTTAAAGAAAAGTAAAAAACACTTGGTCAGAGTGGAAAAAACCCGCAGTTATCCTTTACTATTGGAGAGTGACTACAGTTTTACTTGTTGAAGATGACCCAGCGATTTCAGAGCCTTTAACACGCGCTCTTACACGCGAAGGCTACGAGATTCGAGCCCATGGTACTGGCCGGGGAGCATTAAATGATCTTGTTGATGTTGACCTATTAGTTCTTGATCTGGGATTACCCGATATTGACGGACTGGATATTATCCGTGAAATCCGTTCCCAAGGTTCAGATGTACCAATTTTAATTTTAACGGCACGAACTGATGAAGTTGATATCGTTGTTGGACTAGATACTGGTGCAGACGAATATGTGACAAAGCCCTTCCGCCTAGCTGAATTATTGGCGCGTGTTCGTGCACTGCTTCGCCGCGAGGGTACCGATACCACCGACGACTCGTTACAATGCCAAGATATTCGTGTCGATGTCAGCGCACATCGAGCCTTCCAGGGTGAACGAGAGCTTCACCTTACAGCCAAAGAATTTGAGTTACTACGTATTTTGGTGCGAAGCGCAGGCAATGTGGTGCCACGTGATTTGATTATGCGTGAAGTCTGGGGCTCTGACCCGTCAAGTTCGACAAAAACACTGGACATGCATATTTCGTGGCTGCGACGCAAACTAGGTGATGAAGCAAATCATCCGCGCTACATCACAACCGTACGCGGTATGGGATTCCGCTTTGAACGTGGCTAGTGTCTTCACCTTGAAAGCATAGGAGGTTACCTGTGCGTAAACGAGCTTTGGTGATGGCTCTGAAATCTGTTGCCATGGCTGTTGCTATTCTTGGAGTACCTCTAGCAGTTGTAGGCCCAGCCTATGTATGGCAATCTACACTTGAAGAGCTCCAAGAAGAAGCGCACTCAATAGGGCGGATGTTGGATCGGGAATCCCCGACACCCTCAAGAAAAGCTCTTGACTATTGGCTAGGTGCACAACGCGATTCAAAACAGATTCGAATTATTACCGTTGACGGTCAAACACTCGAAATTGGCGCACCGCAGTCTGCACCAACAATTGAACAAACTATTATTTCAACAAATGGGGCAACAGTTCATATTGAGGTATCAGCATGGACGATGATTTTTCATATTGTCCTTATCATCATCTTCGTTGCTGCAGGCTGTTGTGCGGCAGGTCTTGGAGCATGGGTGATAGCACGGCGTGAATCTCGTCGCCTTGCCGCACCGCTTATCTACCTTGCTGCCCAAGCCGAACAAGTGGGATCAGGTATGGTACAGCCGCAGTTAACGCCCTCGGGAATTGAAGAAATCGACCTGGTTCAAGAAGAACTCATGCGAAGTAACCAGCGACTAGCTGGACGTATTGCCAAAGAAAGACAATTTGCGGCCGATGCATCGCATCAGCTACGAACTCCCATGACAGCGCTATCGATGCGTATCGAAGAAATTCAGCTCATGAGCGAGGAACCTCATATTCAACATGAAGCTGAAGAATGTTTAGAGCAGGTGGACCGCTTGACCTCCATCATAGATGCGCTACTGAGTGCTTCACGCAGGCGCGAACAGGAAACAACAACGCAGGCGATTTCTATTGAACAGGTTTTTGAACAGCAAAAAGAGGAATGGCAGTCACATTTTGATAAGGTAGGCCGCAACCTTGTATTTGATAATAAATTACATCGTGCGATTGTGGCAACACCTAGTTCGCTGTCGCAGGCACTTGCCACGTTGATTGAAAACTCGTTGAAATATGGGGAAGGAACAGTCACGGTAAAAACTGGTGCCGAAACCTCTAAACGTTCGCTATTTATTGACGTTAGTGACCAAGGCCGCGGAATGACAGAAGAACAAGTTGATAAGGTGTTTCAACGTGGCTATTCAACACATGGGTCAACAGGGATTGGCCTGGCCCTAGCAAAAGACCTTATCGAGGCCGACGGGGGCTGGATTCGTGTAGAACAGGCAAGCCCCCCCATTTTTCGAATTGGGTTATCGGCAATTCCATCGTCAATGAAGCCAGAGAAAATGATCCCTAAAGGCAGTATAGTCAGTGTTGGGCGGCGCGGACGCAGTTTCTAACGCAGGTCATGACCGTTACCATGCAACAAAGGAACATCTGTACAGGCTACAAAGTAATCAATATGGAAGCAGGGCCACAACACGTACCTGTAGATAGATATCCTAAAGAAGTATAGACAGTCCGAAGAATCGGAGCATCGTGTAGCTACCACCATCGTATGTTGCTAACTGTCTGTGCTTAGCTGTATTACAGACAACTCACTAAATGTAGTTGTGAAGGCTCAATGGGATGAACGTTAAGAAGTATGAAAGCTGTCGCCAGTGAAAACAAACCTGCGATAAAACACGTAGCGAAGAATCGTTCCAATAATCAGCCCAATAACATTGGCACTGATATTATCAGCCAATGGCGAGGTTAACCCCATCCAATAGTGTGATACTTGCAGACATACCAACGCAGGAAGCATGCCAAGGATATTGACAACAATAAAACTGACCAGTTCGCGTGTCAGATGCCCTGTACGGCGTTGCCGAAAAGTCCATTGACGGTTAGCTACCCACGAAAACAGTGTGGCAACACTGACAGCAAAAACCTTTGCGGTAATAGGGAGGGACCAAAAGACCGTGAAAAGCAAGATATTGAAAACCAACAAATCAACAATGTAATTGGCGCCACCAACGATACAAAAACGCAGGATCTCGATAAGCCGTTCCTTAGGGATGCTCCACGGCCCGATATGTACATGGTTAGGCAGTTGACTCTTCACGTTCCTCAGCTTTCACCGCCAAAAATAGTATCAACCACCATTGTATCGGTTAGCCTACCATTGAGGAGGCACTGGCACCGATGTGGTGCGAAGCTGTGATGACACATCAGAAAACTCAACGCCATCACCTAGCTGACCACTTGACTGGTTGCCCCAACAATAGACTTGCCCTGCTGTTGTTAACAGACATGAATGAGCAGCCCCCATACGTAGTTGTGCCACAGTGCCGTAACGTGTGCCCAATGTGGTATCAGCTGGAACCGTACGATTATATGAACCAACTGGCCCAAGCTGGCTATATTTGCCCTGTCCCCAACATTTTAGGTGATTGGAGCCGTCAAGCGCGCAAGCATGATAGTAACCAGTGCTCAACTGGTAGACATTACTGAGGGAAGTGACACGCGTAGGAACTTTTGCCTCACTGTGTGAATTCGCCGCCAAATTTGCACCAATCTGACCATTTGAATTCGAGCCCCAACAATCTACCGTACGTGAAGTTGTGATAGCACACGTATAGTCATAGCCAGAATGGACTGAAAGATAACGTCCATTACCGCTGACAAGTTGAGGTACCGGGTTAGCGGCATTTGATGCCTTTGTTTGAACCGAACCAAGTTGATGCAAATTATTTTGACCCCAGCAATAGGCCTGCCCCTTGTTAGTTACCGCACAGGTGTGGAAGGCCCCCGCAGAAATGGACTTCAATGGCGTTGTCAACGAAACACGTACTGCCTGTGCAAAAGGAATACCAGCTGTGCCATTACCTAACTGTCCCTTTTGTGAGCTGCCCCAACAGTAGGCTTGACCAGTTTGAGTAAGAGCACACGAATGGGAAGCCCCCGAGGTGATCGCCGTAATATTTGTGGGAAGACCATTGACTCGGACAGGACGTGACGAAGACGTTACTGACGAATAACCTAGTTGGTTTTGTGAGTTATCCCCCCAACAAAAAACGCGTCCATCATTACGCAACGCACACGACATCGTATTGCCCGCAGAAATGTGGGTGATATTGCTAAGTCCAGGAACAGTTTGGGGGCGAGCCACAATTCTTTGAGAGGGCGAAGCACCCACTTGCCCTGAAACATTACGACCCCAACACTGCACAGTTTTTTGAGGAGTGACGACACAGGTTTGATAGTTAGCCGCAGCCATCGAGGAAGCATGACCACCACTCACAATTGGATTGGCAGGATCTGCAGGAGGAAGAACCTCTACCGTTGCCCGAGCATAGCGGGCTTTTCCTTCAACGGAAACACGCGCATTTACCGTATAAAATCCTGGCGTTGTTGAGCGAGGCAACTTCGCAGAGATCCCCTTCACCGTATTTGATTGATATTCAAGTTGAGAATAGGGAAGGGCAGATGATAGCGAAAAACTTGGCGCATTCTTTGAACTTGTTGTGACAGAAAACCAGATAGTACGAATTGGCTCGCCAGCATGAACACGCTGAAACGAAACATTTGTCCAAAAAGATACCGAGATAGAGGCCCCGTAGGCACTTACCGCAGACAGGCCAAGAATACAGCTCAGAGTCGCCACAATGGCAACAATACGAAGATGGTGACGGCGAGTCAGATGTGAGCGTCCGACGAAACGAACGGAGGAAACAGAGTTGGGCATGGCGGGGTGTCTTTCACTGCGGTTATGAACTCAATATGACATCTTCTAACCTATCGTGAATAAAGCGTAATCTCAATGTGTTCACCTAGTTCCGAAAGCTCGCACCAACCCCGCCGACCCGCATAGGATAGAGATATGAAAGAGCCTCATATCGCAGTTATTGGCGGCGGACAGCTTGCCCGCATGATGCAAGAATCTGCAAGTGCCCTGGGTATTACCCTTCATGCACTTGTTGAAACACCCGACTGCGCGACAGCGCAAGTAGTTGTCGACAGCATAGTTGGAACACCACAAGAACTTGAAAAAGTTGAAAAAATCTGTGCCAAAGCCGATGTATTAACATATGAACACGAACATATTCCCACACACGTGATGGAAACAATGGCACGCAAACTTCCAGTTCACCCAGGCCAAAACGCACTACTTTATGCACAAGACAAAATTCAGATGCGCACGCGGCTTAGTGAAGCAGGTATTTCATGCCCTCGTTTTGCAGTAGTCACATCACCACAGCAACTACAGGAAAAGGGTGACGAACTTGGATGGCCACTGGTAGTAAAGACACCGCGTGGTGGTTATGACGGCCACGGAGTTGCCGTAGTAACACATGCCCACGATGTTGACACATGGTGGCGTGATCATGACACATTACTTGCCGAACAACATATCGCATTTACACGAGAAATAGCAGTGCTATTAGCACGAACGCCCTCTGGAGAAATTCGGCACTGGGACGTTGTGGAAACTCGACAAAAAAATGGGATGTGCGCCGAGGTCATCGCACCCGCACAAAACCTGGATCCCATGATGGCTCAAAAGGCTCAAGATACAGGTACACGCATCGCTGAAATACTTGATGTCACTGGTGTTCTGGCCGTTGAAATGTTTGTAATAGAACCAGATGATAACGATACGACCACTGCACCCGCGCTCTATGTGAACGAACTAGCGATGCGCCCCCACAACTCGGGACACTGGACAATCGACGGGGCTGTGACAAATCAATTTGAACAGCATCTAAGAGCGGTGCTTGATATGCCACTGGGACAAACACAGGCTCGATCCGCAGTGACAGTCATGCTTAATCTGTTAGGAACACAGGAAGGTAGTGACCCACGCATCAACTATCCTTTGGTCATGAAGCATTTTCCTTCGGTGAAGATACACTATTACGGCAAAGGGGTTCGTCCTAGCCGAAAAATAGGGCATATATGCCTGTCAGGTGACGATGTGCAGACTGTTTACGAGGAAGCACACCGTGCATTGAAAGCCCTGCAACAAGGGGTGAGTCCGCTGGGAGACGAGGCATTAGCGTCCTCTGAAATTAATACTGAAACCCTAGCTAGTGGAGGATGCGGTCTACGCGAACAGTGTGAGGCTCAGCAATAGTACAGGCCATAAAGGGCACGCACGGTGGTACATGCGGCTCACCGATGGTAAGAGGCAGGCACAGGTGTGCAACCAGAAGTACGTCGTGGAGAAAGACCGGGTCAGAAAACACAGACAAAAAGAAAGAAGGAAACCATGAGCGATACAACAGCCAACGTAGCGATCGTGATGGGATCAGATTCCGACTGGCCCGTCATGAAACAGGCAGCAGAAATACTTGATGAATTCTCGATTAAATACACGGCACAGGTAGTGTCGGCGCATCGTATGCCGCACGACATGATTGAGTTTGGAGCCGACGCGTACGAACGTGGAATACGTGTCATTATCGCAGGTGCAGGTGGTGCCGCACATTTGCCGGGAATGCTTGCATCAACAACTGTTGTTCCTGTGATAGGCGTTCCCGTTGCTCTCAAACACCTTGAAGGAATGGACTCGCTGCTGTCCATTGTACAAATGCCAGCAGGTGTACCAGTAGCGACCGTGTCGATCAACGGAGCAAAAAATGCTGGATTACTGGCAGCACGTATGCTTGGCATTCCAGGGGATGACCGCGGGCACGATATTGCACAGAAAATGAAGAAATATCAGGAAGAGCTACGGGCAATAGCCATTGAAAAAGGCACACGTTTACAAGAACAAGTAGATAATAATAAGTAAACTATTTGGTAAGAGCAACTGGCACATCTATGTGAGGAGATAAAGATGAGTATTTTGGTAGCCGGTGGGGCCGGATATATTGGGGCGCACGTTGTTCACGATTTACTTGACCGCGGTGAAGAAGTTGTTGTGGTAGATGACCTTTCGTATGGGGATGCCTCGCGGATTCGTGATGCGAAACTTGTTGAACTTGATGTTGCTGCAGATGGGGCGCAGCGAGAACTCTTTAATACTATGGTTGACGAAGATGTGAGCGCCGTTATCCACTTCGCTGCACGCAAACAGGTGGGCGAGTCCGTTGAAAAACCCATGTGGTACTACCAGCAAAATGTGGGTGGATTAGCAAATATGATGTCAGCAATGCGAGACGCAAATGTAGGGAATATGATTTTTTCTTCCTCTGCGGCTGTCTACGGTATTCCACCCGTATCAGTAGTAGAAGAAGATATTGTGAAAACCCCTATCAACCCATATGGTGAAACAAAACTTATTGGTGAATGGATGATGGCCGATTGCGAACGCGCATTCGGTTTGCGCTGGATAGGACTACGATATTTCAACGTCGCAGGAGCCGGCAGTAACGACCTTGGCGACCCCGCTATTTTGAACCTTGTACCAATGGTATTGGACAAAGTGGAAAAGGGTGAGCCAGCAATGATATTCGGAACCGACTACGACACCCCAGATGGCACGTGTGTCCGCGACTATATTCATGTATCCGACCTGGCAAATGCCCATATTGCGGCTCTTGATTATCTGACAAGTGGCAAAGAAATGGAGTATCATACTTTTAACGTCGGCACAGGTAAAGGTACGTCCGTTCGAGAAATTGTTGATGGCCTCAAACAGGTGATAGGACGTGATTTTGCCGTTGAAGAACTTGACCGGCGAGCAGGGGATCCCCCACAACTTATTGGTGATGCCTCGCGGATAACTGAAGTCCTGGATTGGCATGCTCAATATGGTGTTGATGAGATTCTGCAATCTGCATATTCAGCATGGCAGCAAGGACCGCGACCAATCGCATAATGCGCACGTATGTGCCAGAGCCACTTCCACGTTGCATATCATTACTGAGCATGTGCAACGTGGAAGTACTTGATGCCAAAAGCATCAAAGCTGCCAACTGGGCGATATATGCTACATCGCGGTAAAGACACATGATTGACAGGCAATCCTCCACAGTTCATGCTGATGACAATAGCCAGATACGCCCTCAACTATCATCCCACTCCGCACCGTAAAACTAGTGAAAAAAGACCGAAGTGGCGCCCTCTTTACGAAAAAAGATACAGACCATAGACAGCGAAGCGCCTCCACAAAGGAAGACGCATACTAACTGCCAAGAGATCCGAATGACTCCTTTGTAAGCGTCCCATTATCCAATTGGGTCCAAAACGAATCAATCTTTGAAGGATCAAGCTGCACCATAGAACCATGGATACCATCGGTATAGTTAAGCGAAGAAATCGGTGGAGCTCCCGTCAGGTTTTCGCCAGAAGCCTTACGGTAGGCCAAAAGCATGCGACCAATCCCAACAACACCCGTATATTGATCGGCTGCTAAAGCCTTAGCGCCAGCATCGCCCACAGAAAGCTGGCGAGACGGCCACAACATCTGCGAAGGTGAGGTTGCCTTACCAACAACAGCCTGAATTACATTACGTTGACGTTGGGCTCGGCCAATATCACCCAACGGATCCTGGTTACGCATCCGTGAATAAGCCAATGCCTGCTGCCCATTAACATCATGACAACCAGGTTCCCACACCATACCAGAATCAGCATCGTTTACCTTGCCGTCGTAGCAAAGATTGACTCCATCCAAAGCATCAACAACCTTTGTCACACCATCCATGGATACCTCCATGTAGTGATCAACCTTGAGGCCCGTTAGATTTTCAACAGTCTCAACCAGCAGCTTTGGTCCACCGAAAGCAAAGGATGCATTGATTTTATTAAGACCGCGACCAGGAATCTCCACAGCGCTATCGCGCGGCAGCGACACAACTGCTGCCTGACCATTAGCTGCCTTATGAACAAGCATAATCGAATCTGCGCGGCGACCCTGCGTACCATCTTGAACAACAGCACTACCAGGGGTACGTTCATCCGAACCAGCAATCAGCCATGTCTCACCAGTGCCAGCCGCTCGTGACGACAATGCATCAACATGTTGAATCTTGGAGTTCACCGACCAGATCACATAAAGTGGCCAGATAATCGCTATCACAAAAAAGAAAAGAACAACTAGGGTTGTGACCCGAAAAAGACGTCGCCTGCGACGCGATGTCGAATGGCTGGGGCGGATAGCTGGTTGAGGGGAATGAACGGGGCCTTGGGGAATGGGGTGGCGTGTAGCCTGGGGAGAATGTTGGTGGGTGGGCTGGAGGCCACTAGACTGTCCATTACTATGAGCAGAGCGCATGCGGGGGGGAATACTTGGAGGAGTGTTTCCTGGATAGCGGTCTTGGGATATACCAGTGCGACGTTGAGGTGGAATCGAAGGAGGTATTGAAACAGGTGAATTGCGTGAAGTAGGTCGAGCTGGTGCGGAAACATTGGGGCGGTTGGACATACCGGACGCCCCTTGCGGCTTCCCCAAAATTGAACGACGTTGTTGAGGAGAATAAGACGGCGGCTGTTGACCAGATGGACCAGCACTGAAGGAACGATCATATTGATGGTTTACAGAACTGCTGGATACACCAGATGGGCGCTTAGCGCAACGTGTTGAAGCCGCTCCATTTCGCGAGGGCTGATAAGAATGTGGTGGAGATGGTGATGCTGAATTCGAAGAAGACAAGGCATTATATGACCAGGGTTCGGGTAAAGACCAGGAACTATTTCCTGATTGAGCAGTGCCACGCGAAGAACCCTCAGAAGATTTCACTTTGCGATCCGTTCCCTCACGAAAGCCTAGTGGACGTTTTGGGCGGGGGCGCTTGCCAGAAGGTTGGAAACTTGGAGGATGTCCAGGAGTGTAATTCATTGGTACCTCTAGGGTTCACACTGGGAACGTTGTTTAGCGAAAGTATCTTCTTGACCACGCTTAGGTCCAACACCAGCGCTTGCCTCGGGAACCTTCTCAACCTCTGATGGAAGGGGAGTTGGCTGCGCATCAGGGCTGGACTGAGAGGACGATGACGATGGCTTATCAGGGGTGGGAGTTTTTGAACTGGAGATATATTCGTTTCCGGAGCCATCGCGAACCGCAAGACCATCTGGTAGTTGAGTATCGGTTTGCAAAGCATGCCATACATCGCCTGCCAAAGGTTGAATAAAGGCTACACGATTAGGATCTGCAATATCAGGGCCAACAGGGGCAGTAATAAAACGAATATGAGTAGGATCAATATCTTTCATCGAATATGCAAGGCCAGCTAAGGTAGTTGCGTGGGAGATAGCAGGCGAAACTGTAAGGGATCGTAGTCCCTCGCGAACAAACTGATATAACTGAGGTAGATCCGAGACAAAAGACTTATTAAGGGCTGTTCGCGCCATAAGTGACAACAAATAATGTTGACGTTTAATACGCGACAGGTCGGAACCATCTGTTAAACCTTCGCGTGCTCGAGCGAATTTCAAAGCAATCTCGCCATCCATATGCTGACAGCCAGCATTAAGTTCCAGGCCAGCACTACGGTCATGAAGTGGCTGCTCTAAGAAAATATCGACACCACCAAGTGAATTGACCATCTGACGGAAACCAGAAAAGTCAACCAGAACGTAGGCATCAAGTTTTATCCCTGAAAACTTCTCAACAGTTTGCCAAGTACATGCAGTTGCGGCACCCATATCCGAATCATCAGAGCCAATGGAAAAAGCCCAGTTGAATTGGGCGCGCTGTGGTTGAGACCAATTACCATCAGGGTGCTTGCATGAAGGAATATTCACCATCGTATCTCGTGGAATAGAAACGACTGTGGCGTCTTTGCGGTCTGCAGAAATATGGATGACAAATGTTGTATCTGAACGAGAACTATCATCCTGGTAATTATCAACCGCATTGCCTTCGCCCTTGCGAGTATCCGTGCCAACAACCAGGATATTTAACGATCTCCCAGTGAAATCATCCGAGGGGGCCTGCGTACCCTTAGCCATATATTGTGATATATCGCGGCTTTTAATAGACGAAGAAATATCGTGATAGAGCAGTGCTGAAGCGGTACCCGCAAATAGTGCTACGGCCAAAAGGCTTGCGATGATACCACTAAGTACCTGCGATTTGCGGCCCAGAACAACAGCGTGTTGGGGGCGCCTGTGATAGTTTACTCGTCTATATCGTGCTGCCACGTGTTCATCTTAGACGCTCTACCTGAAAAATTGCTTAATTAACTGTGCGTGTGTGACAGATTTCAACGTTTGTGCTTAAGACTGTGTCGTGAATAATGCGATATGTCTTAAGTTGGTCAGTATTTGTGTAGTGTTATTTCTTCATTCTGCGTGTCATCGTTCCACATTCGCATTCACCGCATGATCCTTCTTGCTTTAAGATTTTCTTTTTGATCGCGTCTTCTTTTAGGGGCTTGTTTTTCACTGTTTGTGCAGAGTCTGGTTGTTTGCTTGTAGTGCTGTGTGGTGTCTGGTTGGTTTGTGGGGTATTGGTTTGTGGTTGACGTGGGGAACCTTGTTTGTTTCGTGTGGCACTTTTCATTTTTGCTGGTTTCTTCGTGGGGGGGTGGAAGTGTATGCAGGGTTGTTTATGTGTTGGATATATGTGTTTGTGGGGTTATGGTCTACCACTACCCCCGTGTGGGTAGCAGCAGCTTGCATTACCGTACAGGGCTAGCCTTGCTCTCGTCTCTACACCCATATAAGTGGCGGCAGCTTGGTAGTGACAATATGGTCTCGTTGCTGCTAGACAGTTGGTTGTACGTGACAAAGCACAGAACGGCTACAATAAGGAAAGCAATACGAATGAGCTGTACGACGCCCTCCAGAAATAAAGGAAAACAATTGATCTCCAAGAAAATGCAAGGCCTCCAGCAAGAAACGCTGGAGCCTTCGAGCCAAAGCGAGACTGACAGCACAGCTAAAGGCACCGTTGAAAATACCAACCCCGCATGTGTTGATGATTTTGAACGCGTGGGTGTTGGCCCATGGCCTGGCGGTAGGGAGCACTGGCCAAAGGGCGATCAATGGGACACGACGCTTCTGGCAGAAGGCGACCGGCGTAACGTCACAGACGAATACCGATATTGGAGCCGTGAAGCCATTAAAAAAGACCTTGACCGGACCCGTTTTTCCTACCACGTTGCCATAGAGAATCTTGACCACGATTTCAATATTGGCTCCATTGTGCGAACAGCCAACGCTTTTGCTGCAAGGGCTTGCCATATTGTTGGCAGAAGGCGGTGGAACAGGCGTGGTGCGATGGTCACTGACCGTTATCAACACGTAGACCATTTCTACACGCCCGAACAGTTTGTTGAATACGCTCACAATAATAACCTTGTAATTATTGGGATAGACAATGTGGAAGGATCCCTACCGTTAGAACACTATGAGCTTCCGCAGCAATGCGTGCTTGTTTTTGGCTCCGAAGCGCGTGGACTATCGCAGGAAATGCGTGATGCCTGCAAGGACATTTGCCATATCACCCAGTATGGTTCGACGCGCTCTATCAACGTAGGACATGCTGCAGCTATTGCAATGTGGGCATGGGTTTTGCGGCATGCCTGATGGACTACTGACGCGCTTTATGATGCGTGACCTGGTGATGGCGATGCCTGTGTACAAGCCTGATGACCCGCTCCTGCGTATTGGCCTGCGTATTGGATTGATAGGCCACAGGAATGTGTACAGTGTGGGTGGTGCAGCTGCTCGCAACTAACCTGCCCACATGATTTAACAGTGGGGACAACCAGTACCGCCTGCATCGACGTTAGTATTTTAAGTGGTTTGAGCAGGGATCCCGTTTTGAAGTTGGGGCCGCCACAAACTCACCTGCCTGTGAAGTATCCGTTTTACCCCGCAGCCGACAAAGCCCGCACTTCGCCAGGTGATCACGGTTCACTTGGCGAAGCATCCAGATTATCCATACCTATGCAGAACGTGTTTGCTCTGCTGCGCAGGCTAATTCATCTTGACAGACAAAGGACTCGGTAAGCAGGCGACCGATCTTTATGCGTTCTTCACGTTGAGCCAACCAGTTATTGACCAGCGATTCAGGTGTAACTCCGCGGCTTTTCTCCCAGACACGCATGCGAGTAGGGCCAGCCTCTGGATGAAACTGAACAGCTAGTGCACTTCCAACGCGAATCGCGTGTATATAGCGGTCTGATTCCGCTAAAATCTGGGCACCTTCAGGGGGCGTTTCAATACCGTCGGCATGGTCGGCACTGACTGTGCAGCCATCTGGGAAAGCATGGGCAAGTGACGAGAGGACGGGTGAAGTAAAGGCTGAGGCACGCCACGTGATATTAACGGGCCCAGATTCAACGCCGCGCGCCGAGCGAATATCCATAGTGCCACCACAAGCTAAGGTGAGCAGCTGCATACCTAAACAGATACCAAAAATTGGGACATCGTCATCAACAAGGTGGCGCAATAGCAGTCGTTCTTTCACCAAAAAGGGGTAGGCGTCATCTTGATTAGCCGATGGCCGACCACCTAAAACAATTACGCCGTCGCCAATAGAATCGGGGAACTCATCGTTGTATAGTCGGTGGATTCTATATGAAACGCCCAGCTCATTCAGCCAATCGCCAACCAATTCAATCGTGGAGGTTGGATCATTTTGTAGTACATTAACGTGACGGAACATAGTGTCCAGTGTACTCATCTCTGCTGTGGAGGTGAGGGTGTGTCAAGAATGTGGGCAGGATTGGTTTGTGGGGTGTTGGTTTGTGGGGTCTTTGTTGGGGGTGGAGGTGTGTGTGGGGGTGGTTGTGTGATGGTTTTGTGGGGTTTTTGGGGTGTTATCTACTTTTGCCCCCGCGTGCAGACCATGGAAAGGAAAGCTTGAGTGTAATCGCAGTGGCATCACTAATTTCAACTTCTTGGCGCGGCCTTCAACAGTTAAGTAGTGGCCGTTAGGGGAGCCTCGACAGCAACAGTGGCCCAGCATATACCCACCAACGACCTACATGGGTTATGAATCACACCAGAAAATGCCTATCAGCTGACGATCGTCCTGCACATTTGTCGACACTTGTGCAACAATTGAACGGTAACAACTATTTTTAGGAGGGCTACAGTGCCTATTGCAACACGTGAAGTTTATGAAGAAATGCTGGATCGAGCAAAAAAACAGGTTTTCGCTTATCCCGCAATCAATGTCACATCATCCCAAACACTGACCGCGGCGCTCGAAGGTTTCGCTGAAGCGGAATCAGACGGCATTATCCAGGTATCAGTTGGCGGAGCCGAGTACTGGTCAGGTTCCACTCGTAAGGATCGTGTGGCAGGCTCGCTAGCTATGGCTGCCTACGCCCGCGAGGTAGCAAAGAACTATCCTGTCAACGTTGCTTTGCATACTGACCACTGTGCGAAACAGAACATCGATTCGTGGATTCGCCCACTGATGGAGCTTGAAGCTGAAGAAGTGAAAGCTGGCCGCGAACCGTTCTTTCAGTCACACATGTGGGATGGTTCGGCTGTTCCTTTGGAAGAAAATCTGGAAATCGCTCAGGAGCTTCTGGAACTCTCCCAAAAGTCCAACACGATTCTTGAGGTCGAAATCGGCGTCGTCGGCGGTGAAGAAGACGGCATCGTTGGCGAAATCAACGAAAAGCTCTACACGACCACCGAAGACGGCATTAAAACCGTTGAGGCTCTTGGCTTAGGTGAAAAAGGCCGCTATATTACAGCGCTGACCTTCGGTAACGTCCACGGCGCTTACAAGCCTGGCTTCGTGAAGCTGCGCCCAGAAATTCTTGGCACGATTCAAGAAGAAGTTGGTGCTAAGTATAATGCTGGTGATCGCCCATTTGATTTGGTGATGCATGGCGGGTCTGGCTCGACTGCTGAAGAAATCGCAACAGCGGTGAAGAATGGTGTCATCAAGATGAACGTGGACACCGACACTCAGTATGCCTTCACCCGCCCTGTGGTTGACTGGATGCTGAAGAACTACGAAGGCGTTTTGAAGATTGACGGCGAGGTTGGCATTAAGAAGCAGTACGACCCACGTTCATGGGGTAAAGCTGCTGAAGCTGGCATGCGTGCTCGTGTTATCGAGGCCTGCGAACGTCTTGGTTCAGTTGGCACCCGCATGAAGTAGAGACGCACGGCAGACTTACGCAATAGAGCGAGGCATCTATCCGCCTGCTGAGTGGGTTTCTGTATAAGCAAAGTGTCTACGTTCATAATTGAATAAATTGCATAGGTGAGGACATCGTGATGCGGTGTCCTCACCTACGTTTTTCAATTCAATTATTGCAGAGGACGAAGCGTGTGGGAGCATATGAGCGAACGACCCTGTTTTGCTAGAAAATAAAATGAAGGCCAGAAATGTCTGGCCTTCATTTGCTATTGAGTGTGTAAATTTAGCCGGGTAGACGCATCGTTGTTGATGCAGAGAAGTTATGCTGTTTTCCAGGTTCAATCTGTACGTGCATAACCTCACCAGCTGGCGGTGCTGTACGTGGTGGTACACGAACTATCAGCTGGTCATGGGCATCTTTATCTGAATCTGGTCCCGAGCTTAATTCGCCTTCAGCTCCAAATAGAGTGCCGTAAACAAAAGCGTCGGAACCAAGTTCTTCAACGATTCCAACCTTGATCGGAATTGTAGCTGTGTCAGGGGCATCATTGACAACACGCATGTGTTCGGGGCGGAAACCAATGATAATCTTGCCATCATCTTCTGGGGTGACAGCATCTAGGGTTTCTTTCGATAGTGGGATAGTAGCGGGACCTAGTTTTGCTACACCATCTTGAATATGGAATGTTCCCATATTCATTGACGGTGAACCGATAAAGCCAGCCACAAAAGAGTTTGCGGGTGTTTCATAAAGGTCACGCGGTGTTCCAACTTGTTGTAATAAGCCGTCTTTCAATACGGCGATACGGTCGCCCATTGTCAGTGCTTCCGTCTGGTCATGTGTCACATACAAAGTGGTAACACCCAGCTCATGTTGGAGTTTAGCGATCTGTGTACGCGTTTGCACACGCAGTTTCGCATCCAAGTTAGACAAAGGTTCATCCATCAGGAACACCTGCGGTTTACGTACAATTGCACGTCCCATTGCCACACGCTGACGCTGACCACCAGATAAGGCCTTTGGTTTACGATCCAGATATTCATCCAGGTCAAGCATAGCGGCTGCCTCTTCGACGCGCTTGTTGATCTGATCTTTGGGAACCTTAGCTATCTTCAAAGCAAAGCCCATGTTTTCACGCACAGTCATATGCGGGTAAAGCGCATAATTTTGGAAAACCATTGCAATGTCACGATCTTTTGGCGGCACATCAGTGACATCGCGGTCACCAATAAGAATCCGCCCACCGTTAACATCCTCTAAACCTGCAAGCATACGAAGCGACGTTGACTTTCCGCAGCCTGACGGGCCAACAAGAACAAGGAATTCACCATCTTCGATTTCAAGATTCAACTTGTCAACAGAAGGTTCAGTGTTTCCAGGGTAAATACGCGTGGCGTTATCAAATACTACTCTTGCCATTTTCTTTTTCCTCCACGGGCAGGTACGTGCCCGACGATCCGAGTGGAGTGTCATGTCTCGCCCAGCGCAACCGAGCTATCGAACCGATCGTTATGACATATGGTCATATCTTGGAAGGAAACAGCGGCATTGCTGAAAGCATCCACGAAGACACAGTTGTAAGGTATACAACTGCTTATGATTGTGACACATTTATGAAAAAAATGCCAGTCTTTTCGGATAAAATCATGATCTTTTTTTATCGTGTACCTTGTGTTTGATATACACAACAATCTTACTTTAGCTAAAGTAGTAGAAGAAGTACTACAAGGAGGAGCCCATGGCAGCCAATAATGCGCCAGTAGCACGCTGGCGTGTACAAGAAGGAGCAATGGTTGCTCCTCAACTCAACCCAGACGATCTGTGCGACCAGCTTCACGAGTTCAACGTTGTAGCCGAAGTTGACTGGTTCAAACAAACACCACATTTGGTGGGAATTAATGTTCTTGTCAATAAAGCTGGAGGTGTTGCCGCGCTTGATGATGAAGATGGAGCATATAGGGCTGGAATCACCACCGAAGAATTAACAAAACGACTGGCTGAAGAGTTTTATGCAGAGGTCACCATCGGTGAACACACTGCAAATCATATTAAAGAGGACGCTGTTTTCCCTAATGTTCCCGATTCAGGTTCTGAAGAAGTCCGCGTCTGTGAGGTATCGGCTATACCAGAGGCATCCGTTCCATTTTGTGCAGCTGCAGAGAGTAAAGACATGGGGTGCCTTGATATAGGCGCAGATATGCGGGCCGTTTTTTATTCCACCACACTTGAACAGGTTCGCGAAGGTATTATGGCAACACTGGAATCGCCCTGTATTGCTCTTTATGCTAAACCTCATGATTTTTCGATGGCAAGCGTTGTTGCAGATGATAAAGGATTCTATCCAGAATCATTGCTGTTGCATTCGTGGATGCTCAATACGCGAATGATCACAGGTGCCGTTTCTTCGCCCTCTGAAAAATTACGTTTACGTGTTCGCGCAGACCTGGGACACGGACACGTTGCCGAACAAACAGCCGAAGTCTTTGACTATATTGATGAAAAACAGCTCCTCGATGCCACCCGCACCTTTGGCCGCGATGGATTTATGCAGGCAATCAAGGCGTTGGGACTTCCAAGCGAGATCGCAGCATTTTTATTCGGGCATATTGGAGTGGGCTCTGTGCCAGGAGCGCGACTGTATCCCGCGCAAGGCTGGACTGAGGCATTTGGTCAGTCCATGGATATTAAACTCACTGAACCCGAGCCTGCCGGCAGCCTATTTTGGCGAATATATCGGAAGGCTACCATTGACAAGCCTTGGATTGCGCGAGGTATTGCGATAGCTGAATCTATTACGGGAACTATTTTGGCAACGGCGGCTTTCCGCGAGAAGAAACCTCGCACAGGGTGGACCAAACTTGGTGGGGCCTTAGGAATTTTCTTAGTTGTCGACGCGATTGCACAGATCTCGCTTGCTCAATATCTATCTGGGCGAGCCAAACGTCACCGAGCGCAGCGTGAAAACTAGGGCGCTTTATGCATCTTCGTTGGGTGAGAAGTTCTACGCAGAGTATATGTGCCGACGAATAAACTATGTGGTGTTGTGAGTATATTGCTACTACTAGAGGCACCAAAGCCAGACAATTCTGGCGAGCTGTAGTGTCGGGTGCGGCGCAGCAAACGGGAGACTCCAAACTGTGATGCAAAGGATATAGCCAAGGAAGTCGCTGTATATTCGGGGCTTCAGCCAGAGGTCTTAAGGTGGCACTGCTCCACAGTTATTGCCATATATCAAGGTCAAAGTCATACCGCGGCTAGTCATGTATATTATATGCGCCATCATGCGTCACAAGTGCGCGCTACGTCTTCTTCATATAACCTCATCTGCCGTGTTAGAAAAACCGTCATCAATCGCGTCATCACTGGTTGCATAGTTGACGACCATGTGTTCGTCAGGGCGTTTGGATAGTTCTTTTTCGGTGTAGCTTTTTACTGCCTCAACCGTGCCGACATCGCGGCCACGACGCTCCGACATATACCAGCGATGCTCAAGTATCTCGTGGAAAAGCTGAGCATCTTCAAGTTTGTGACGCAGTTTGTAGGGAACCATCTCGACAGTGGGCTCAAACACGTCACGTAACCACTGATGCGCTGTCACTTCAATTGGCTGCTTATCGTGCTTAAGCGCGGCACGATAAGTTTTCAGATCATTAATCATGCGTTTTGCCTGCTGTTCTTCCACATCAAGGCCCGTGAGCCGCATGACTTGGCGGTGATAGTGCCCGGCATCGACAACCTTGGGGCGCAATTTCAGTACCGTACCGCCGGCCTCTGTTTTCATCGTGATCTCGCCAACATCGAAACCAAGATCATTGAGTCGCCTAATGCGAGCATCAATACGCCAGCGTTCGTCGGCTTTAAACTTTTCCTCTGCCGTCAGTGCCGTCCACAGAGTGTGATAAATATCGACAAGACGATCGCCAATAGCAATGACATCTGTTTCTTCATCCAGATACGAGCCGCATTGAAGGTCCATCATCTCGCCAATAATGTTTGTGCGTGCAAGATCGATATCGTATTCGCGCTGGCCTTGTGATAAATGCGGGTAGAGTTCAGCGGTTTCCGCATCAACCAGGTAGGCGGCAAAAGCTCCAGCGTCGCGACGAAACAAGGTATTAGACAGCGATACGTCACCCCAGTAAAAACCGCCTAAATGAAGACGCACTATCAACACGGCCAGTGAGTCAATAAGACGACGCACTGTTTCGGTTCGCATTGATTTAGAAAACAGGGCACGATAGGGCAGGGAATATGACAGATGCTCTGTTACTAGGGCGGACATAAGTGCTTCACCATTTTGCCCGCGCCGTCCCGACACAACAGCGGTAGGTTTCACGCTAGGTTCATTCCGATTTTGCAGGTGGCGAAGCATTCGGTATTCCGATTGGGCAATGTCTTCAACGATTTCCTTCACCGCAAAAATTGTGCCCTCAATATCGACGAAACGTACCACATGTCGCGAAATACCTCGCGGAAGGGCAATTAGACGTTCATCGGGCCACCGAGCTAGGGGAATATCCCAAGGAAGATCCACTAAGCGGGCATCCATTGTTACAGCAGTAAATTGCATAGGTCGTACCACATATCAAGTGTAGGCACGCAACTGCGAGGAAAGAAAATCAGTGCGCGTCATTACAGGCCCGCAAATGAATTGAGCTACTCTAGGGATGTGACAAACACGAATCGTGAGATAGGTGGTTACCGGCTGGTTCGCCAGATTGGTGCCGGGGGGATGGGCTCTGTATGGGAAGCCGTTGATGGGGGAGGCCAGCGCGTCGCCCTCAAAATTCTGCACCCAGCTATAGCTCACGATCCCGTGTCACGTGAGCGGCTGCGCCGTGAAGCACACATTATTAACTGCATTAAGTCTCACGGTGTTGCCCATGTTCTTGATTTGGAAGTTGATTCGGAGCAACCATTTGTTGTGACCGAGCTTATTGACGGTCCAACCCTTGCGCGCGATGTGACCGCCAACGGCCCGTGGAACCGTGAGGATTTGGCTGATCTGGCCGACTGGTTGCGCCGCATTTTGACTGAGCTTCATGCTTCGGGAGTGCTACACCGCGATATTAAACCATCGAATATTATGATCTCGGCGCAGGGGCCGGTGCTCATTGATTTTGGTATTGCCCAGATGGCAAATGATGAACGTTTTACCTCAACCGGTCTTGTGACAGGCACCCCTGGATACCTAGCGCCCGAGGTGATTGCCGGGGACGAACCATCGCCCATGACGGACTGGTGGGCGTGGGCGGCAGTTCTTGTCTTTTGTGCTACGGGGCGTCAGCCATTTGGAACAGGCTCGATTGAAGCGATTATTGCTCGAGTGTCAACGGGGCAGGCCGATGTCAAAGGCGTTGATGAACAGATCCGTTTATGCCTGCTGTCTGCCCTTCGTCCCGACCCTGCACGCCGCACCATTCCCGAGACTGTTGTTGCGGGTCTTAGTGCAGATCCGGAGGATTTTAATCCCGCGGCTTTTGCCGAGCCTGCCACGCAGCCACTCTTTGGTGACACCGACCTTCTTCCGCAAGGTGGAAATAACGATGGGACGGAATTTCTTTATTCAAGAGGGCGAACGACGGTTCTTCCCGAAGGGCAGGTTCTTGATGACCAAGGTGCGGTTGGGCAGGGGCCTTTAGGCTACGGCGCTGCTGAGCGTACAGCAGTGATGCCACATGAAGATGTTGTGGGTGCTGGACACGATGGTGCCTATCCTGGTGACGGGGACAGCACACAGGGTGTTCACGGCAACTATTTGCCACCTGCTCCGGGCTATCCCGGTGAGGACGTTCATGGTCGGTTGGCGGGTACGGGTGCCGGACTTGGTGCCGGTGCTGGCGCGGGAAGCATTGCTTACCAGGCTGAAGACAGTGCGGCAGAGGGCGGTTTCCACACCCAAGACATGCCTGAACAAGTGGGGTGGCACACTCCTTATCGACCATCGACAGCAAAACATGCACCAGTGACAGGGTTCTTGGAGGCAGTTCTTTTGAGCGGTTTAGCCATCGTTACACGTGGAGCCGCCATCTATATTGTCCCTATTGTCCTGGTGTGCATTGGCATTGTTGGGTATGTGCGAAGACGGACGCAATATAAACGAATGAACAGGGGATATGCATCCCCAGGTGACATTAGTTCAAGTCTTATGAAAACACCGTTGTATCTTGTCCGAAGTCTGTTTGCGGTAGCCGGAGCTGCGATTGTGTCCGGCTTTGTTGCCTTTTTTGGATGGCTGGGCGTGCAGTACTTTATTTTTGGAACAGTTTCATGGCCACGACTTCAACAAGCCTGGGGTTTTCCCAGTGAATTGAATCCGCAACAGGTATTATGGCTGTGGATTGTGTTAGGTGTGGGGCTATTGGTTGCTTGGTGGTTTCCTGCGGGAAGTATGTATCGTAACGGATCGCGTTACCTTCACGACCTTGTTATTCAACACTGGTCAGTACGGCTTATTGTGATAGGAGTACTCATAGCTGTCATTGTGAGTACCGCCATATCGCTAAATGTAGTCCATGAGATATCTCAATTTCTGACACACATAATGTCTGCTATGCGCCAAGAACCGTTAGGATAGTGGCAATAGATAGCTATCATCTAAGCACAATGCGATAGGAAGAATGAAATAATGGCTCAACAACAAAAAACTATAAAACAAGGACGTAAAGATAAACAGTGGGCAAAGGCTCAGGAATATCGTGCTGAGCAGGCACGAAAAGATAGGCAGCGTCGCTTGATCATCTTCGGTATTATCGCTGCTGTTCTTGTTATCATTATCGCATTGGTTGCCGGGTTGATGTTCGGTAAGAAAGATGATGGTACATCCGCTGCCGACAAACCAACCAACACCGTACAGGACTCGAAAGATGATAAAGGTGGTAATGGTAGCGAGCTTTCCAAGATTGAAAACATCACTTTTACCAAAGATGGTGTGAAAGCTTTGGATACCGATGAACACGTTGTTGATTTATTCTTTGACTATAGTTGCAGGGCTTGCCTGCATTTTGAGAAAAAGTATTCCGATGTCATTTTTGATTTGGTTCATAAGGGAGACATCGCTTTTCGGATTCATCCTGTGAATACTCATCATGATCCCTACCATATTGTTGCGGCCGACGCCCTCTTAAAAATTGCACGTCAACAACCGGATAAAGCCGAGGAATTCCACCGCGCTGTTGGCGATCATATTTTTCAGCTTATCGACAAAGCGCAAGGTGCCAGTGAGGAAGAAGCAAATAAGGCTTTTGCCTTCATGAAAGATGCAGACAAGAGTAAACAGATTATTGTTGATATTGCTCAGCGCATTGGTGTATCAGAACAGGTTATTGGTTCATTTAATCCCGATGATACGGATTCGCATCTTAACGATGTCACACAGCAGTGGGCCGAGTTCAGTAAAGCACACGGTGAAGAACAGGTTGGTTCGCCTCAGATTTGGTATAAGGGCAAAAAAGTTGAGTGGGGCGACGACGTTAGTCCCGAAGACTTTGCCAAGATGGTGACGCAGTAGGCGTAGCTGGCGAGGTCTCCATGGCGTTTTGCTAACGGTTCGTGTGGGGCTGTCTGGTGGCCTGTGGTCATTGGTATGTTGTTGGGCATGTCGATGAGTACGGCACCGGGCGTGGCCTTGGGTATGGCCTTGGTCATGTGATTGGGGGACGTGCATTGGCTACATGATTGGGTATGCCTGACCATGGGACGTTCCTGGCTATTGGGGCAGGTCACGAACATTCCAGAGGACGTCCGCACAAAGACCGATATGTCGAAACGTTAAATGGGTAACGCTAATTATGATTTTTTGAAAAAACATGCTTTACTGGTGTAGCCGGTAAGGCAACGCCACTTTAGCTCAGTTGGTAGAGCAGCTGTCTTGTAAACAGCAGGTCATCGGTTCGAGCCCGATAGGTGGCTCCACTTAGACATCGGATTTGATAAGCCCTTGGTTGCGTTGGAGAGTT
>JAUNVQ010000038.1 GCA_030540715.1 Actinomycetaceae bacterium
TTCTTTCTTTTCGAGGAATACATCAAAAAACACGCAAGATCGATTGCGTGTTTCCTGATAAATATAAGGCTACCCTAAGTGTTGTATATAAAAAAGAGGTTTTACAGAATAGAGTGACGCAATTGAACGCTCAAATCTGCAGTTCAGGTCTATATACCTATATTGACGCTGCGCATAAAAATCAATAAAATTGCAACACTTTTTTGGGCTTCAATCATTGACCATGTGTGTTTGAAGTAGTACTCTGATCGCACACGACATAAAGGCCACTACCATCGTAACTTGCATACAGTTATTCTGCCGTCATTATCGTGGCGACATCGTGAAACATCCACACATAATAGTGTGGAAGCGATAATAGCTGTACAGGCTCTTTTGAATTATTTGCTAGACGATCCCCCACAACGGTCACATTACAGCGGTGAAGCGAGCAGCGAACTACAAGTTTTGGATGATAGGAGTCAATATAGGTGCGTAAACTCTTCGCCTTTTTATTATGCGCAGCTTTGATCTCAACTGGAATGACGTTACTTCCAATCTGAACAAGACCGTCAAGCTCCGCAGTTGCTTTTGAACGCCAAAAATATACCGTTAACCCCTGTTTCACAAGTTCTGCTAATACATAGTTTTCACCGATGGCCCCAACAAAATTCGTTGAGCGCTCAACAATATCATTTAGACTTATTGCAGGCAGTCCTGCCATTGAACGCAACAAACCCATGTCGCATAAATACAACTTAAAGTGAGTAGGATCAGACACTGCGATCAAAGGAATCTTCGGATTTTTCACCACAGGAACTTTGATAACTAGCCCCGCATCAACTAACCATTGCAACGCGTCGGCAAGATCTTTTGCCCGCTTACCTTTCATAGCCGCACCAAAGATGAATTTCCGGTTCTCTTCGGCAAGTTGAGCAGGTATTGAATCCCATATCGCATTTATTTTTGCAACATCCCCACTTGGAACATATTTAGCAAAGTCAGCACGATATCCAGTCAATAACTGCTGATGAATGCGCTCAACCTGTGTCATATCATAGGTATCTAACCATGTCTTCACAGCCTCTGGCATTCCGCCAACCAACATAAACTCTGCTAACTCTTTTTCCAGTGTGGCAGTGACAGTTTTGCTCTGCCCAAAAAATTTATCGCTAACATCGACAACTAAATCGTTATACCCCTTTGCAAGTAAGAACTCTTTGAATGACATTGGATGAAGTACGTGTGATTCAACCTTTCCAACTGGAAACGAAACAGTACCAGACCCCACATCCGCCACACCACCACGATACAGGTCTGCATCCCCGGAGAGAGCCCACCCCCTTGAAGAGTTCTTTCTCATCACAATACCAAGAAGAGAACCAGCACCAATCACATGCAGTTGCGGAGCTTCTTCTGCAAAGTATTTCAACGCATGGATAGCTTCAGGAACAGCCTGAATTTCATCAAAAACATAGAGTGTATCAATTTCGCCACTACGTAAATCAGGCCTGGTGAGCATCAGCTGTTGAATGATCTTCTTTGGAGCCAAACTTTCCCTAAACACTGCTGCAAGTTCTGGATATCTTTCCAAATTAAAATAAGCAAGCTGCTTATATGACTGCTTACCAAACTGCTGCAGAATGTATGTTTTCCCGCATTGACGGACTCCACTTAGCAGTAAAGGCTTCCTACGTGGTTGCTCGCGCCATTGTTTAAGCGTCTGAAGAAAATCACGATACATAACGTCAGAATAACACCTTTCCTTAGAAAAATGCAGTTACAACTGCATTTTTCGTTGGAAAAATGCAAACACTAGCGCATAATTCAAAGGAATAAAGTTTTCTTAGTTAATAGATATTGAGGAGCAGCTGTCAATACCGTCACCTGACAAGACCTACCCGAAGAATTGAAGTAAGAATCGACAAAAGAATTCAAAACCCGTAACTCGCCAGACCCGTGCAAGCGTTGGTTCCTTTCTTCCTAATTCGGGGTTACCTAAATAAGAAAGGTGTTGATGTAGCCGCAATTTGCGAGCTACATCAACACCTTTGATGGTAGAAAACTACAAATTGCGTATTGCCTCTTCACGTTCTCGGAAGTAATCAACGGTGTCTTTGACTAAAATATCTAGTTTTTTCGGATCGTTCTTCTCGTTCATAGCGGGATACGGACCAGCACCAGGACCAAGAGGTTCTGGTGTCGCCCAGTGTCCAGGACGATTAAAACCAATGAGATACATAGCCATCAGCAAGGTATCTAAATCTAATGCTCCATCCCCAAGTGCACACCGGTTGGTATCTGCCATATGCAGATTAACCAGGCGTTCACCCGCTTCAAGTACCGCTGTAGCCATATTCGTTTCACCTGACAACATATGAAAAATATCGCCGTTTATATATTGAACACCTGGCATGTCAACTGCCTCGATATATTCGATTGCTTCTTTTACAGTGTGAACGAAAGAAACTTCCGCTGCCCTAATCGGCTCAATGGCAGCTTTTATCTTTAATTCTTCAAATATGCTTGCGACTCTTCGAAGAGAGTCGACACTACGGTAAAATTCAGATGAATCGTAAGCATCGGGACGTCCAACAGAGCCAGGAACAACCAACATATAGCTTCCACCGACGGCCGCAGTAAATTCTGCTTCGCGTCTAATGTAATTTATGGCTTCCTGCCTTTGAATAGGACGATTTGATGATAGATCATTATCATTATTGAACATTCCACAAACGCCCGATACTTTCATGTCAAACTTTGTTAAAAGTGTTTTGACTTCCTCAACGTCATAGCCTAAATCATCACCATAATGATTGCCATGGAGTTCAATAAAATCGAGATTATTCTCCGCTAAACGTTGCATCGACTGCTCTAGTGGTTCAATACCAAATCCCCAGTTTGACCACGATAAATCGATGCGACGTTCAAACGCTTGCGGATCTTTTTCTTTCTCCATCAAAAACCGTGTTTTAATTTCTTCACGAACTATATCACTTCGTTGTAGCATAACGTGTCCTTCTTGAAACCGAGCATAAATATGCGCGGCATTATTTTTTGCGGTCTATTAGTGGCCAATTAATGGCATGAGCCTTCATCTACCTTGATGATGAAGCTCTGATTTTCAATTCAGGTTCAATCAACTCGTGTAACATCATTTCACTGCTACCTTGTTGAATTGAACTAACTATCGTTTTTACTGCCCACCTACTCATTTTTTCAATAGGTTGAGCCACTGTTGTTAAATTGATAAGGTCTGCAACTACCGAATCGTCAAATCCAGTCACAATAACATCTTGAGGAATATCGAAATCGTATTCTCGCAAGCAAGTGATTGCTCCGAAAGCAGTAAAGTCATTGATACAGATGTATGCATCAAACACTTCATCTTTCTTAAGCTTCCTCTTCACCGCTGAATAGCCACCCTTTGCATCAGGCGCATCTGCAATTGTACGTTCCAACTGTATCTGCCCATCGGGAGCAAAACACTCTACAGCATGCCTAACACCTGCATAGCGTTCAATATGCTGGGGGATGGTACCAGGCCCATCAATGAACAGGAGTTTTTTAGCTTGCTGCGCCAGTATATGTTGAGTAATTTTGCTCATCGCTCTCTTATCATCTACCGATATAGATCCAACACGGAACTCCTGTGATTGTTGGGCAACAAGAACCGTTGGAATACCAAGAGCTGCAAGAACCAACAAATGGTCATATTTCATGCCGGCCGATGTAAGAATCAAACCTTCGATACCATGCTGAACGAGTTCTTCGATGTGGGCTTTTTCAAGCGGAAAAATCTGGTCCGTTGACATCACGATTGTTGTATATCCATGTTCTTTAGCTTCTCGTGACACTTGTTGCGCCATATTTGCAAAGAACGGGTTAGCAAGATCGTAGAAAACGATGCCAATAACTTGTGCTTTCCCGGTCTTAAGTCCACGCGCCAGCAGATTTGGGATGTAATGTAGTTCCTTCATTGCTTTTCTTACCGCAGTTCGTTTTTCTTCACCCACGATCTCGGGATGATTTAAAACATTTGAAACCGTCGAAAGTGATACCTTTGCTCGGGCAGCTACATCAGCCAAAGTTGCACGCCGACCATTATCTCCAGCTCCTCTTAGCACGACGAGCCCTTTAGTCGTAGCATGGTTTCAGACCTTTCAAACTATGTCAAGTGTTAACCCCCAATCTTTTTGCTGAAAATGTGTTGAGTATTACAGCAGCCAGAAGGAGGGTTCCCAGCGCGGCCAATTGGAAACGTGGTCCCATAGAACCTTCAAATGAGATAAGGATAGCAGCATTTAGCCACGTTACCAACAATGCCGCTAAAACCGTACCGCTAATTTTTCCAAGACCGCCTTGAATGGCAACTCCACCTAAAACGGCAATGACAATAGCAGGAAGAGCCATGCCAGACCCTGCCGATCCCGCATCAGGCCGCGCGGAAGCGAACTGAGCAACATTAACAACTGCAGCCACTCCTGAAAGGAATCCAGAAAGAACAAAAGCGGACATCCGTGTCAGAGCTACAGGCTGGGTGTTATATCTTGCTGCAATATCATTTGTGCCTACGGCATAGAGCGAGCGCCCCCACCGACTTTTCGACAAAATAACCCAACATAAAATTACGCATGGAAGCATAATTGTAAAAACATGTGTAGGTATTGTTGTCCAGCCAAGGTCAATCAAATTGGTCAATGTGAAGGTTTCTGCGACCCTTCCACCGGAGATCGGAGCATTACCTGTAGAAAATAGGGCTAAAGAGCCATATATATAGGATGTGGCGAGCGTCGCAATAAAAGCCGGAAACTTTAAATATCCGATCAAAAAGCCATTAACAAGTCCCAAAAGAGCACCGAATATAATCGTTATGCACATTGCAACAATAAGAGGAAGATTCCAAAAGTTCAGCATTGCCCCAAATAAAATCCCTGATAAAGAAACAATGGAACCAACGGATAAATCAATTCCTCCCCGTCCAGACATAATTGCAAACATTTCCGCTAATGCCAGAAGGCATAGAGGAACCATCGAAACGAGAGCACTTCCCAAATAGTACCCGTCAAACGATGCGAATAAACGTCCCTGTTGTCCAAGGAAGTAAAACACCACCAGAACTACAAGGGTTAATACGATTATAAGAATACTTCTATCTGTAAGAATAAGCCGCGTTATGCGATTTCCCCATGAGGTTTTACGGACTGTCTGGTTCATTTGCGAGCCCTCCTTCGTTCTCGGATGAGGTCAAAACCGACTGCGATAATAATGCATACGCCAATAAACAGGTTCGTCAACTCATTTGGCCAACCCAGATGAGTAATCGCTGACGACAAAGTGCCAACGAGAATAGCACCTAGTACAGTGCCTAACGGAGTTCCGCGACCGCCAACAATTGAGGTGCCTCCGATCACAACAGCAGCAATTACCTGCATTTCTAGCCCAATGCCGACATTTTGTTGAACCAATCCGCCCGAACCAAGACTGATAAGTGCCGCGAAGCCAACCAACACTCCAGTGAGTATATATACCTGATATAAACGCACCTTAACTTTGACTCCGGCCAACCGAGCAGCATCCGGGTTACCTCCGATAGCATAAATGTGACGTCCAGTTGCCCAGTATTTCATGTAGACCCACATCAACGCGCCAAGGAAAACAGCAATCCATGTTGCGTTGGGGATACCAAAAACTGA
The DNA here is from genome assembly GCA_030540715.1 of Actinomycetaceae bacterium. GTDB lineage: Bacteria > Actinomycetota > Actinomycetes > Actinomycetales > Actinomycetaceae > JAUNVQ01. The sequence goes on from JAUNVQ010000038.1 coordinate 5,676, forward strand.
CGAATCAGACGATCCACCAATGATCCCAAATGTGGCTGGAATACCACTCACCTGTTCATCACCAAAAATTTGAAGTGCAATGAATCTGTAAAGGTTTAAAGTTCCAAATGTAACAATCATCGGATGGATACTAAACGAAGTGATAAGGAAAGCATTAAAAGCCCCTAGTACTGCGCCAATCCCCAATGCGATTCCAAGGGCCATCCAGCCATTCAAGTGATAATCGCGAAGCAACTGCCCTACGACTACCATAATCACCGCTAATTGAGAGCCAACAGATACATCGATTCCGGCACTTGCGATTACGGCCGTCATGCCAATTCCAATGACAATCAGCGGTGCCACAAAATAAAGAACGGTTTTAAGATTTCCAATTGTGAAAAATGTATCTGTAACACTTCCTAAAAGTATCCAGGCAAGGATAATCGTCAATAAAATTACAATTTCCTGCCCCGAAATATACTCTTGGAAATCGAATGCACGACGTTGAAGGACAACGTTATGTGACTTGTCATCGTTCATTTTGTGCGTCATCTCTTCCCCTCGCTCCGACGTTCACCTGAAGCTGCAGCTAAAAGCTGCGCAGCCGGTGCTCCTCGATCAAATTCATCAACAACTTCTCCGTTATAGAGGACCAGTACACGATCGCAAACACGTCTTAATTCCTCAAGATCAGTTGAAATAACTGCTATCGAACGTCCCATCGTAGATTGTTCAAAAATTAGCTGATGGATTTCTTCCTTCGCACCTATATCAACACCTTGCGTTGGCTCCTCTAAGACTAAGAACTTCGGATCTTCGACTATTTGGCGCGCCATGACAACTTTTTGCTGATTTCCACCAGACAACGAACTAATGGCGGTTTCAGGCTGCGGCGCCTTAATGCGAAGCTTTTCCATCATTTCAAGCATAGTTTTGCGCTCTTGACGTTCATTGAAGAAGAACCCTAAACGAGAAAAATAATTTAAGTGACTTGCTGTCAAGTTAAAGGAGAGTGATTTATTCAGAAACACTCCCTCGGTTGTACGGTTTCCTGGCAGCAAAGTAACTCCATGCTTAGCAGCCTGTTGGGGTGTTTTGAAACTAACTGTTTCTCCTCCTAAGGAGAGGTTACCTGCACTCATCGGTCTCAAACCTGTAAGTGCCCTTGCTAAATCAGACGTTCCGGAGCCAATTAGACCGTAGAACCCAACTATTTCTTTTTCATGAATATGAAACGAGATATCTTTGAGAGTTTTTCCCGCTTTTAGATTATTCGCTTTGACATAGATCTTTTCGAACTTTTGTGGGCGCTCAACACTGCCGAGTTCCATCTCGCGGCCTATCATCAAGCCTGCAACTTCTTTTCGACTTGTTTCTTTTGTCAAAAGTGTTGCCACAACGTTTCCATCACGCATCACAGTAATACGATCAGAAATTTGCTGGAGCTCATCCAAACGATGGCTGATATAGATAATGCCTACACCACTTTTACGCATCTCCCGCACAACATGGAATAGCCGTTCAACTTCACTGTCAGTCAAGATGGCTGAGGGCTCATCGAGAATAAGCAATTTAACTTTTGTCGCAAACGCTTTTGCAATCGATACGAGTTGTTGTTCACCTACGGGCAGATCGGCAACGAGTTGGTTGGCAATCTGGGGATCCATTTGCAGTCGTTCAAGAAGGGCACGAACTTGAGTCTTTTGTTCTATCCAACGAACTCTGCCACCGCTCTTTAACTCACGTCCGATAAAAATATTTTCAGCAGCGGTGAGTTCTCCAAATAATTGTGGTGACTGATAAACCGTAGATACGCCTGCCTCAAAAGAGGCTTGAGTTGAACCGAGTGGCACTTCTTCGTCATTAACAAAGATTTTTCCTGCACTCGGTCTTTCTGCACCAGATATCATTTTTATTAGTGTTGACTTGCCGGCCCCATTTTCTCCAACTAAAGCATGGACTTCACCAGGAAGTACACTAAAGTCAATACCCTTCAATGCATGAACGCCACCATAGTTTTTCTTCATTCCCTGAACGGTAAGAACTGGTTGAGAAGTCGGCTCTGTACTTTTGCTAATCATTATTTCCTCTTTATTCAGCACGTCGGGGCGATACAAAAGATCACCCCGACATACTCGTTATTACTCAAGGAGTAAAAGGTTAATAATCGTAGTTACCGACGTTATCTTTCGTGAGAATCAAAGGATCACCAAGAAGGACCACCTTTGAAGCATCATCATACTTAACGGTTCCAATACGACCAGCTTCCATGGATGCTTCTAAGGGCTTATCCGATGCAAGCTGATTACCAACCCACGCAGCTAGATATCCAGCATTTTCAACATCCCATAGAACAGAAGCACTGGATGCACCCGACTCCAAGTAAGGAGCCATGGCCTTAGGAGTTCCAACACCAACCGTATAAACTTTACCAATGTTGTTGGTCTCATCTACCGCACGAGCAATACCGGGCGCGGCTGTTGTACATGGCCCAATAAGACCCTTCAAGTTCGGGTGCGCATTCATGAGGTTTTTAGCCATTGTTACAGCTTTATCCTCGTCCTCGTCTGCATAAACAACATCAACTATTTTAATCTTCGGTAAATCAGCTTCAACATACTTCTTTGCAACATCAATCCACGCATTGAGGTTTGCAGCAGTTTGACCGCAGGACACAATCGCAATCTCGCCCTCGTCTCCCATAGGCTTAACAAGCTCATCGACAAGCGCTTTACCGATGCCTTCTTCAGAAGCCTGGTTGACGAAAGCCTCACGTACAGAATCAGGAGCATCGGTATCGGCAGTCAATACATGGATCCCAGCATCTTGGGCCTGCTTCAACAGCGGTGCCATTGAATCTGGATCATTGGGCGCAACAATAAGTGCATCGACTTTTTGTTGAATGAGTGAACGTACCACGTCTGCCTGGGCTGCCGGATCTGCTGTGGTTGCCCCTTTGTAAACCCACTCGAAATTTCCATCTTTAGCGGCATCTTCGCCACCACGATTCATTGCTTCAAAGAAAGGAATTCCCTGAATCTTGGGCACAAATGCGACCTTCTTGCCACCGCTAGAATTATCGCCTGTGTTCTCGGACTTGGCTTTGCCATCAGCACAGCCAGTCAGTGCTAATGATAATGCAACTGTTCCAGCGGCAAAAACTGATAATAAACGCTTAATTTTCATGCTGTACTCCATCGTCTCGTTTCAATTTGCCTGCTTCAACTTCGAAGAAAACATTATTGGAACGTTCCAAAAAGTTGGAACACATGTTAGTGTATAATAGATATAGACGTAATGTCAATGTTTTTCTCGATGCGGAGGAGACTTCAATGTTTGAAAATGATGCAGTTCACGCGCAATATGCAGTTGGAATTGATTACGGTTCGCTCTCAGGACGAGCCGTTATAGCAAATATTTCCAATGGTGACATCATTGGCGAAGGTGTTTACAAATACCCGTCAGCGGTTATGGATGAAACACTTTCAACACCTTCAACCCCCGTCCCACTACCTCCTAGTTGGGCCTTGCAAGATCCGGATGATTATATAGGCGTACTAAAACATGCTGTTCCGGAGGCAATCAAGCAAAGTGGTGTTAACCCGTCAGATATTTGTGGAATCGGAATTGATTTTACTGCTTCCACTGTTTTACCCGTTTATCAAGACGGCACTCCTCTATGTCGCGACCCTCAGTTTCGTGATCGTCCGCACGCTTGGGTAAAACTCTGGAAACATCATGCCGCGCAAACGCATGCAAATCGCATTACAGAACTCGCCGTTCAACGAGGTGAAACGTGGTTAGCACGTTATGGAGGGAAGATCTCGTCAGAATGGCAATTTGCGAAAGCACTTGAGATCTTTGAAGATGATCGTGAAATCTACGACGCCATGGACGTTTGGATAGAAGCCGCAGATTGGTTGGTATGGCAGCTATGTGGTAACTACACTCGAAATACCTGTACTGCTGGCTACAAAGGCATATTCCAAGATGGCTCCTATCCTTCAAAAGATTTTTTGGAAGAGCTATCGCCGGGCTTCGGCAGTTTTGTCTCTGAAAAGCTGGAACACACTCTGAGCCCATTAGGCTCTTTAGCAGGCCACCTAACTGCAGAGGCTTCTTCTTGGACAGGATTAAATGAAGGAATCGCCGTATCAGTGGGAAACATTGATGCTCATGTTACAGCACCTGCGGCTAACGCTGTTGAGCCAGGAAATATGGTTGCAATCATGGGGACCTCAACATGTCTTGTGATGAGTAGCAAGTCTCTTGAAGAAGTCCCCGGTATGTGTGGTGTCGTTGATGGTGGCATCATCGATGGACAGTACGGATATGAGGCAGGACAATCAGGAGTCGGCGATATTTTTGCTTGGTTTATTGATAACTGTGTCCCTCTTGAATATCACGAAGAAGCGAAGGAACAAAATGTCTCAATTTTCGAACTCTTGGCAAAGAAGGCAGCTGATGCCCCTGTAGGCGCGAGTGGTCTGGTTGCTTTAGATTGGCACTCAGGAAATCGTTCAACACTAGTTGACCATAAACTTTCTAGTGTTATTGTTGGCCTGAGCTTGCAAACACGACCAGAAGAAATCTATCGAGCACTGATTGAAGCAACTGCTTTTGGAGCAAAAACGATTGTCGATACATTTGTTCACTCCGGTGTAGCTGTCAATGAATTTATTGCTGCAGGCGGCCTTATTAAAGATCCCTTCTTGATGCAGATATATGCGGATATTTTAAATATGCCAATCTCAACAATCGCCACCTCTCAAGGACCAGCTCTAGGCTCAGCAATCCATGCGGCAGTTGCAGCCGGTAAGTTCCACACGGTCACAGATGCAGCTAAAAAGATGGGCAAACGAAACTACGAACAGTTTATTCCTAATCCTCAAAATACTGACACTTACCAAAAACTCTATGAGATTTACACACGCCTGAAAGACTTCTTTGGCGTGAATAACCCAGATCTTATGCACACACTGAAAGATATTCAAGAAGAACAACATGAAATAGAGACAAAAAATGCTAATTAAAAGAGTACCGCAAGAAGTTAATGATGAAATTAACGAGCTTCGCCCCTACTTGGCAAAGCTCCATTTGGAACTGATCCGGTGGGGGCTTGTCGTTTGGACTGCAGGGAACATTTCTCAGCGGCTAACAACAGATCCTTCTATCTTCATTATTAAGCCGTCAGGCGTATCTTATGATGAGTTAGATGCCCGTTCAATGGTTGTCTGTGATCTTGAGGCAAATAAGCTGAATACAGATAACAAGTATGTCCCTTCTTCGGATACGGCAGCCCATGCTTATGTTTATAAAAATATGGATCATATCGGCGGTGTTGTTCATACTCATTCGACGTACGCAACATCTTGGGCGGCATCTCGTGAACCAATCTCGTGCGAATTAACGATGATGGCTGACGAATTTGGCGGTGAAATTCCTGTTGGACCGTTTGCACTTATCGGTGATGACTCAATCGGCCGAGGCATCGTCGAGACTTTGAAGAAAAGTCGTTCGCGCGCAGTACTGATGGCCAATCACGGTCCTTTCACTGTTGGTAAGGATGCAAAAGATGCTCTCAAGGCGGCAGTTATGTGCGAGGAAGTTGCGAAGACAATTCACACGGCTCACATTCGTTCAGCAAATCGGTTCCCAATTCCTCAAGACAAAGTGGATAGACTGTGGGAACGCTATCAGAACGTATATGGACAATAGATTCTGTCGCCAGCATCACTGCTGGTAAATCAGCACCGAAGCAATCGCAGCCACGCCCTCGCCCTTGCCTAAAAATC
>JAUNVQ010000039.1 GCA_030540715.1 Actinomycetaceae bacterium
TCATTTCCTGTTCCTGTTTTTCCTGAACTTTTCGTTGAGCAGCACGTGTGTATGCATGAAGAAAAATATAAGTCGAATATATACTCAATATCGGCACGCCGACCATTGCCGAAAATATAAATATGTCATTCATTGTCGTAACGGAATCCAGCATAGATGACAGCATCAACGCAAATAATACTGGGGCTACGGCAAAGGGTAAAAGTATGAATCGACCAAAAAAGTAAACCCTTTGTTCAACAGTCAGATCATCGGGATTGTTTTCGCGAACAATCGCGGCCTGAGCAATATCACCAGCAGCTCTTCTATAAAGATACAGCCTGACAAGGTAATACAGCGAAACCAGACCCAAACAAATATACCCAGCTACTATCATTATTTGCCTCCCCCTTAAAGTGATACTTTATCGATACTTTACACTAACTGTCGTGTGGCTTGTGTTTCACATATTGTCTTCCATAGAAGATTTCTGCAAAAAACGCCGACGCATCTGCACAACCAGCATTTCCAGCACCGCCGCATAAACCACAACGACACCAAAGGTCAGGCCATACAGGATCCATGCCTTGCCACTGGACAACGAATTGCTTAGAAATACAATGGCCCACGAGTTCATCAATGCAACACCAACCCCAATTAAATAAAGCATTCGTATGGTAAAAAATACGTACTGGTCGACTGTAAGCTGATCTGGATCCTTCCTCCGCACACTTTTCGCCTGTTCAATATCACCAGCGGCTTGACGCAAAAGATAAACACGCAAAACAAAATAGCACGCGAGCCCAATCATCAGTGCTGATACAAACATGAACATGGTAAGCCTCCTTCTGATCCGCTACATTTTTGTGGCACCGATAAGCCAAGAGCAGGAATTCAGCGCGACATCAACGAGGTAGCAACCCCACAAATTTACGCAAATAACTGCGGCAGCACAGCCTCCGAATGCGCACGCAATGCTTCAATACCGAAAGTCAACTGGTCAGCAATAGTTTTACCACCAGCAAGCCCCGAACCTTCAATAGCCAATAAATCGCCACCGGTCACACCGATACGTGCACACGCAACACCTTCAGCGTCGGCTGCAGCCTTCACAAGTGTGACAGCTTCATCTGGAACCGCAACAATGGCTCGGGCCTGCGACTCTGACACGAGTTTAGCAAAATCATCCATGAGACCGGCTGCGGGATTATCCGCGGCAGCTAACTCATCAACTTCACCAATCACCTGGTCAAGATCCACTGATGCGCCGACACCGCGGCGAAGCACAGCATCAACAAGTGCCTGGAATAATCCTCCATTCGATAAATCATGAGCGGCACGCACATAGTGCTTACCATCTTCATCTTTAGCACCAGCCAAAGCGATAAGCACCCGTCCGAGCGCAGCTTCAGCTTGCAGGTCAACGCGCGGAGGGCGCCCTCCTAAATGTCCATTGACACGCGCCCACGCCGAACCATCCAGTTCACGCCGCGTCGTTCCAAGCATCATGATGGCCAGGCCTTCTTCGTCCCAGCCAGATGGGCGAGCATCACGTACATCGTCCATACGGCCAAGAACGCCTGCAACAGGTGTCGGATTAATTGACACAGTGCTATCCCCTTCACCAGAGGAGTTATACAGTGACACGTTTCCACCGGTCACAGGGATTCCAAGTTCTTTACAGGCATCGGCCATACCGGTCATCGCAGTCACAAGTTGCCACATACCATCGGTTGTCTCTGGGTTACCAAAGTTCAGACAGTCGGTCACGGCCATTGGTTCTGCTCCCACCGTGCAGACGTTACGGTATGCTTCGGCAATCGCCTGCTGCGCACCAACGTAGGGATCCAGCTTGGTGTACCAGCCATTTGCATCGGTGCTGATAGCAACACCAAGATTGGTATCTTCATCAACGCGAACCACACCGGCATCATCGGGTTGGGCAAGCGCCGTTCCACCGCGAACATAGCGGTCATATTGGTTCGTCACCCATGACTTTGATGCCTGATTCGGATCAGTTGTCATACGAACAAGGTGTTCAAACAGTTCTTCTGTCGTTTCCGGCATCGTCAACGTCCCGGCTTCAACGGCCGCATCAACAGTGTTCGCTTGCAGGTCGTCTTGCCATGCAGGGCGCTCGTAGGGGCGATTATAAACTGGAGAATCAATCGCCACAGTTTTCGGATCCACATCCACAATGCGTTTGCCGTAGTGGTCAATAATCAAGCGCTCTTCATCTGTGACTTCACCGATAATTGCTGATTCAACATCCCATTTGTCAAGCACAGCCATAAAATCGTCCAGATTTTCAGGTGTCACAACAGCCATCATGCGCTCTTGAGACTCCGACATCAGGATCTCGCCGGCATTAAGGGTCGGGTCGCGCAATAGCACATTTTCCAGGTGGATATACATACCGGAATTACCATTGGCGGCCAGCTCTGATGTGGCGCATGAAATCCCGGCAGCTCCAAGATCTTGAATACCAACAACAAGGTCACGCTGGCACAGCTCCAGGGTACATTCAATCAGCACTTTTTCCATGAACGGGTCGCCAACCTGGACTGACGGTCGTTTAGCTGGCATACCGTCCTCGAAGGTCTCCGATGCTAAAATCGATGCGCCGCCAATGCCATCGCCACCAGTTCGCGCACCAAAGAGTACAACTTTATTGCCCTCACCCTCGGCTTTTGCAACTTTCAGATCATCATGGCGCAGCACGCCAAGGCATAGCGCATTGACCAAAGGGTTGCCTTGATAGGAAGAATCAAATTCTGTCTCACCACCAATATTTGGCAGACCCAGACAGTTACCATACCCACCCACACCTGCAACAACACCAGTTGCTACTCGAACAGTATCGGGGTCATGCGGGTCACCAAAACGCAGCTGATCCATCACAGCAACGGGACGTGCACCCATCGACATAATGTCGCGCACAATCCCGCCAACACCAGTGGCTGCACCCTGATAGGGTTCAACGAAAGACGGATGATTGTGCGATTCAACCTTAAAAGTCACCGCCCAGCCGTCTCCAATATCAACAACACCGGCATTTTCCCCCATACCGACAAGCATATGTGTGCGCATCTCGTCAGTAGTTTTAGCACCAAATTGTTCTTTCAGATGCTTCTTTGACGATTTATAACTACAATGCTCAGACCACATCACCGAATACATCGCAAGCTCTGCATTTGTGGGACGCCGACCAAGCACATCGACAATCATGTCGTATTCATCGGATTTCAGGCCAAGCTCAGCGTAAGGCATTTCCTGGTCAGGGGTATTGTGGGCATTTTCAACAGTGTCGAACTGTTGGGCATCAACTGACGACATCGAACACTCTTTCAGATAGAACTACGCGCATGATGCGCGGCTGAACAGATGCGCTTTCATCATATCAATTTCTTTTCTTATGGGCAGGCAACATAACACCTTCCACTGACGGTGCTGCTCCTGGTCTAACGCGTTTACAGCTGACCACTCTGCGAACTTGTTCACCCGAACAGCTTCACCCAAAGCCAGTCCAATACCAACGGCTACCAGAAACGACATCCAACAACACCTCTCGAAGACAACACCCACAAACACGCGCTACCCTTAGCTCACACCGACACATTCACAAACTTGGAAAAACGTCATAGTTCAGCAAACACATCCACAAACACACCGCATCCACTATCACGCTGGAATGAAGATAGACCTCATGCCGCGCTTATTACCGCGCAGACAGATTCACGTGCTCTTCGCCCTCCACAATACTTGTCACAGCCAAGGACAACACCACAACACGACAGTACGCCCGCACTTCGAGTCCCAAAATGTTACACCATACAGTCAGTATCATCAATACGTTACCTCACTGTTTGTCAAATCATCGGAACATATCATTTTAACTCGATATTAACCTTTGATTTTGCCTATCCTCGCAGATGTTTATCCACAGAAATTACACAGTTATCCATAGGTTCGTAACCAATCTCACGTTCACATAAAATCTTCAATCTCAACTTGAACATTAGGCATTATGTTGATTTTCTCACCTTTAACAACGTGGGCTGATAAAGTTATCCACAGATTCTATCCACAGGTCTTTCTTATGCGACAAACGCGGGACAAAACCCGTTCCGTCACATAAAAACGAAAGTCCAATTCATACCTATTTCATGTCATTTCATTTGTTCACACATGAATTTTATCTGTCAGCATACGAATATGACGTTCTGCAAAAAAAGCGATAAGCTCAATAGTAAGCAGTTGGTTGCCAACAGTGGCACCAATACTGTGCCTGTGTAGTTTTCTTGCCTTCTGCGCCCCCAACACAGCACCATCTTGCCGACAGTGGCATCGTGACAGAGTTCGGGGCTTCACGGGTAACCCCACAGAGGTTCACCCCACAAGATAACCAGCACAAGGGACATACCCGTTCGCGTTAGCCTTCACGTGTCTGCGCCTAGTAACACACCAAGAGACGAGGGACACCAAAGACCACACCCGCGCGGATACCCCTAGGTCGTTCCCGCAGTAACAAGCAAGCTACTTAGTGGCAACGACTAACAAAGACGCACCTACGGCTCGCAGATGTACATGGGCACAGCGACAACACACAACCCTCACTCACGTTTTATCAGCAGCAACCAGACCTTGCGCTGACACAACACCACAGGGCCACACGATACCGGGATATGCTCCACGGAGGCTATCTCCTCAATATCCTCTGTTGCGCCTTCATTATTAACTTCATAGTAAGGAGTCTGCTATACATCATGAGCAAAACGTTTCAGTCGTTCCACTACCATAATTACCGGCTGTGGTTTTGTTCCAACCTTTTAGCTTCCATTGCCACCTGGATGCAACAGGTTGCACAGTCATGGATCACCCTCACCGTGCTCACCAACCATTCAGGTACTGCAATGGGCGTAACCACCGCATTACAATTCTTACCATTACTACTATTCGGAGCATATGGTGGAATTCTTGCTGACCGCCTAAACCGCCGCTTGGTGCTACAAATCTCGCAGGCCGCACTAGCCACCACTGCCCTGCTACTGGGGATTCTTGTTCTTAGCGATACCGCCCAACTGTGGCACGTCTTCGCTATCGCGTTCGCTACCGGCATTATTAACGCCATGTCCTCACCGGTACGCCAGTCTTTTGTTGGTGAACTTGTTCCACGTTCGGCTTTAACCAACGCTGTAGGATTAAACTCAGCAGCTTTTAATGCGGCAAGACTTGTTGGCCCCGCAGCCTCTGGTGTCATCATCGCACTTATAGGCCCAGGTTGGGTATTTATTGTCAACACGGTAATCCTGCTTATTCCTATTATTCTGATGCACATTATGCGTACTTCGCAGTTGCGAGATGTCGCCCAAGCTCCAAAGAAAAAAGGTCTCATGCGCGAGGGCCTTCACTATGTGAAAAACCGTACCGATATTATCGTCATTATTGTTGTTGCTTCTGTGGTCAGTGCTTTTGGGCTTAACTTCCAAATCACACAAGCCGTTATGGCAACTCAAGTTTACGGATTAGGAGCTGGGGAATACGGACTTCTTGGTTCAATCATGGCAATAGGATCCCTCGCAGGGGCCTTGCTCTCAGCTCGAAGGACTGCCCCAGGGGTGCGTCTCGTCATCGGTTCGGCCTTCCTATTTGGCGTTTTTGAGGGTCTTTGCGCACTGGCGCCCTCTTATGTAACCTTTGCGCTTGCACTTATTCCCACTGGCCTCTTTATGCTCACGATGATCACGGCAGCTAACTCTGCCATTCAGTTATCCACGGATGAAGAAATTAGAGGGCGTGTCCTGTCAATCTATTTGCTGTTCTACCTAGGGTCAACCCCCATTGGAGCTCCGGCTGTAGGATGGATTGCACAACACCTAGGGCCACGTTGGTCACTTGGTGTGGGAGCCATCGCATCAATACTTGTGGCTGCCATTGCTGCCTACTGGGCTATCCGTAACTGGCATGTCACCTTAACCTATACACGCCACCGACCATTTATTCACGCCTATGGTCCGCGCGAACGGGCCCAAGAAGAACGTGAACTCTTAGAACACGCACAGGCTGTTCCCACGGGTATTGATGGAACAGAATTGGGGGCAACACATTTAGATGCACCACGTCTTGAAAAACTACGCCCAACCCATACAAAGAAACACAGAACCTGTAACGACAAGAAAAGTCTGTCAAATATTGGCCCTAAAGACACCAAACCTGCTGCCATAAATCCTTCCGGCAAGACCATAGGTGGTGAGGTACCAAGTATTAAGAAGTCAACCAACATGCAGCTACACGGCAGTTAATCACAAAGAAGCACATCCCTTAACAACCTATGCACTGCAAGTCGGCAGTGCGGTCACCAGAAAATACTGAAAGTATCTATTACCACGATCTTCTTGCTCAACTTCTTGGGCCAGTACCGTCACCGGGAATTACTGTTGCTCAACGTTGCCACGTGGCCCTCCTGGCACACCTTTATCGCAGACCTTAACCCTCGCTGCAAGCCGCACTGCCAGTCACAATCCTCATTCAGCATCGCCGAATAACCAATACTACTGATCAGCCACTTAACGGGCAGGTCAGCTTATATCAGGACAGCTTCCCTGGGCCCACACCATTTACCATTGCCAGCACACCGCCTACGCAAACCGCACGATCTGTGATCTGCCTATTGATACATGTGTGGCGCAAGCGTTCCCACAAAGGGAAGATTGCGATATTTTTCCGCATAGTCCAGGCCATACCCAATAACGAACTCATTAGGAATATCGAAGCCCAGATATTTCACGTCGATATCGACCTTCATCGCATCGGGTTTACGAAGCATTGCCGCTATGTGAACGGATGCTGGTTCACGCGATTTTAGATTAGCTATCAACCATGACAAGGTCAGTCCCGAATCGATAATATCTTCCACAATCAACACGTCACGGCCTTTAATATCAGTGTCAAGATCCTTCAAAATTCGCACGACACCCGAGGATTTCGTCCCCGAACCATAACTTGACACTGCCATCCAGTCCATCGGGGCATGAATATGCATATGCCGCGACAAATCTGCCATCACCATAAGTGCGCCTTTCAGCACGCCCACCAATAACAGATCTTTACCTGCATAGTCACGATCAATTTCTGCGGCTATCTGGGCCAGTTTTGCTTGAAGCTGCTCTTCGCTAATCAGCACATTTTTTAAATCGCTACCAATATCTGCTGCGTCCATGCTTTAAGCCTAGTCAACTTGCGCGCCGATTACCACATCGTTAGTCCCAGAGCGCCGCCATGCCCGCACGCCCCCTGGCAGATTCAGCGGCTTTTGCCCACGCCATGCCACAATCAGCGTATCCACGGAATATATGTGTGTCGATGTAAGAGCCCCACCGGGGCATCCCGCATTAATAAGGACCCTTCGGATAAGCCTACGTCGAATAGCCTTTGGTATATCTTTCACCTCGAAGGTATCAATAATATAAGAGGACGATACATTTGCCCTGGTAACGTTTCGTTGGTAAAGATCGTTTGCAATATGCTCCAGGGCCGTATCATCATCGTGGAGCATTGCTGCTGTTCTAGCTAATGCCGGGGCGACATCGTGCCCCAATGCCTCTTTCAATGCGGGCAATACCCTGTGACGCAATGCGGTTCTACGCAGTGGATTCCCATCGGCTTTCCTCCAGTGACCATCAATACTATTTGTTGGATCTTCTACATAGTCCAACCCCAAATATTTGCAGCACTGCTCGGTGTCTTTTCGTCGCACCCCAAGTAATGGTCGTACAAAGAGATCGTCATCATCTTGGGGAAGAACAGTCATACCACGAAGTGAGTGGGCCCCAGAGCCACGGCCTAAACCCAAAAGGACAGTCTCCGCCTGATCGTCTAGAGTGTGCCCTAACATAATAAAAACACGCTGCGAAGAAGATGGATATGGTTTACCTGGCAATGGTTTTGCTAAGAGCTCCTCGCCCTGCTGTAACCCTGTGGGTTGAGTCTGAACGCGACTGAAATCAGCTATGAGGGATCCTGGTGATTGTTTTCCACCCTTGTATGGAATCTCTGTGCACGCGTTGCCTATTGCTGCTGTAGACACGTTGGTTTCCAAGTCTTGTTCTAAAGCTAAATTCAATGCAGCATAGCGGGCATGACGAGCATTTCCTTCGGGACCAAAACATCCATTACCAGCATCAACACTCATAACTCTTGCTGTATTGGCTCCAAGAAAACGCATCCAGGCAGCTACTCCCTTTGCCTCACTCAACGAACCGCATCGTAGGCCGTGATCAATAGTTACTGAATCACAGGTAATGCCCATCCGATAGCAACAGTCAATAGCGGCAGCCCCTAAAGCTAATGAATCTGCACCACCGGAGCAGGCAACCACTATGCGAAACTCCTTGTATCGTTGAATGAGGTGGCGCAGTGATTGACGTACAGCTAGGTTCACTTTTTGTGCACTGCCACGTGGATTTCGTCCAAAACGGCGCGATGCCTCTGGCATCGTCTTGGTGTGGGTAGCCGCAGAACTTTGTCCATCAATATCGTCCATACCCACTTCATTTTGACGGTTCACCGTATCCTCACCAACCTGCATAATAATCAGCAAGGCCTATAGTTTCGCAAGATCATCAAGGGTTTTATCCAGGTGCTCTAGAGCTGACGAGAGGTAGGTAGCTGATTCAGAGTTGATAATAAATGCAAAGGTCAGGGTTCTTCCGTTTTGTGTACGTAAAAATCCTGCTAGGGCACGCGAATTGGGAAGGCTCCCTGTTTTTGCGCGCACCGTTCCTTTTACATCTAAGTCAAGGAAGCGTTTATCTAAAGTGCCAGTTAAACCTGCGATGGGAAGCCCGTATGATACCGCTTTCAGATGTGCATTTTTATCGGCTGCCACTGTTTGTAAAGTATCTGTCAACACCTGTGCATTTGCTTTACCATCAACCGACAGACCCGAACAGTCATGATTCTTCAAGTGAGTTGTGTCAATACCAATTTTCGATAATGTTTCGCGCACGGTTTGTGTGCCTCCCTCAAACGAGGCTTCCTTCCCTGCTTTGACAGCAGAAGCAAAACACATGTTCTCGGCAAGAACATTATTTGAGGTTGTCAACATAAAATCGACAACTTGCTCTACTGTGGCAGATTCTATATCGGCCAATTTTTTGGCACTGTCAGGGGTTTTCTCTCGAACCACATCGCCTTCAACCTCAACCCCGGCCTCTTTTATTTTTGCAAGGAACTGCTTTCCAACTTCCATTGCCGGGTCAGAATAAAAACCACTCCAACGTAGGTCAACGCGTCCCGTGTCGAAGGCAAGAGGATCCACGGGGCCACCGTATTCTGCCACCGCATGTGTATACCAGTCTGGATGTTCGCGCGGGGTTGAATATATTGTGTCATCAAGGGCAATACGAAATGGTCGCGTGCTATCTTTAGCATCATTGTGTAACGCGGCCGCACATTTGACCGCAAGATCTTTTACGCCAGCGTAGCCTCGGGCCTCGATTCCGTTACCAGATTCACGTGCCAACAGCTGATCGCCACCACCCACTAGATAGATTGTGGATCCTTCACGCTGGCACTGGGTTGTAAAGCGGTGTTTTGGCCCCAATACTTTCAGGGCTGCGATCGCACTAAAAACCTTGTTAGTTGATGCTGGAGTCAGCTCGGTATCTGCGTTACTCTGAGCCAGGACTTTACCTGATAATGTGTCTAAAATACGAATTGAATAGGTCGGTGGGGCAGGTTTGTCGTGATCGTCAGCCCCAGCCTGAGCCACATCGTGTTGAAAGGCTTCAATTCGCGCTTGCACAGCTTGCGGATCGGGCATAGGGGTATCCGCATCATCACCCGTTAGCTCGCGGTAATCAATTCCGGCTACCTGGATGGTAGGCAGGGAATAGGCCTCGCTGGGAGGTTTCATTGTTAAAATCCCAGGAACCTTGTCATAAATATCGGCTATCACATAGCTGGCGGCACCAGCAATCAAAGTGAGTAAAACGATAATTGGTATCACTACACTTTTTCGCATCGTGCCTCCATCCGCACTGATCTTCTATTTTCGTTTACCGGATTTTCTCCAATTTGTAGATACTGCCAGTGTTGCATACTACGATAGTCTGTTTCTAGATATAATAGTGTACCTATCGAAGCGATAACAATGTCGTTGTTTTTGAAGGGATGAAATACCGTGGAGTTCGACGTAACAATCGAGATACCTAAAGGAAATCGAAACAAGTACGAGATTGACCATGATACAGGTCGTATTCGTTTGGACCGCATGTTGTTCACCTCAACTCGCTATCCAGATGACTATGGCTATATTGATGACACTTTAGGTGAAGACGGAGATCCGTTGGACGCCTTGGTTCTGCTGGAAGAACCTACTTTCCCAGGTTGCGTTATTCGCTGTAGAGCATTGGGAATGTTCCGCATGCGAGATGAGCACGGTGGTGACGATAAGGTGCTGTGCGTTCCATCATCTGACCAACGTGCTTCATGGCGTACCGAAATTGAAGACGTTTCAGAGTTTCACCGCCTTGAAGTTCAGCACTTCTTTGAGGTCTATAAGGACCTGGAGCCTGGTAAGTCAGTTGAAGGTGCCCACTGGGTTGGTCGCCGCGAGGCTGAAGAAGAAATTGAGCGTTCCTATCAGCGCCTTAAGGACTGGGAAGCCGAACATGGCCGCCCTTACTTTGGGTAAATTTGCACAGATGTATTTCCAGTAATTCCCTCTTCAACTCATCTTTTTTCATATCAATATGTGAGGCTAAAAAGAGCTTGAAATAAGGGACTGTAATGAACAAACTTGCTGGGCCTGCGGGAACAGGCGTTGCCATTCCTTTAGCAGCCACGCCTTTAAAGTGTCGAAGCTTTGTACGTACTGGGGTGGCTTTGCTTATGGTGCGGGCGTAAACACTCAGCGACTTCTTATACAAATAATGGAGGACGCAGCCATGATGCTGCGTCCTCCATTTATTGTTTAGATATCGAATGTGTTTGCGTCAACACCAATAATAATGTAGGTGGTGTTTCCTCAATATATCTATGTGACGCGCACAAACTTGTGATAACCAAAGTCGTTTACACCACCGATAATCACGCCATAGCGTGTTCCTGCAGCGTGAATTAGCTTTCCGTTACCAAGGTAAATACCAACGTGCCCACGTGGATAGTACACAATGTCACCAGGCAGGGCATCTTTTGCTGACACAACTGTTCCAGCTCGGCCTTGCTGGTGGCTTACCCGTGGCAAGTTAATTCCTGCAGCATTGCGATGTGAATACTGCACAAGTCCCGAACAGTCGAATCCTTTGGGTGTTGAGCCGCCCCACACATAACGTGTGCCAAGGAATTGCTTAGCGTAAGCAATGATATCTGCGCGTTTTTGTGCTCCTGTTTTTTCTTTGGGTTTTGCTTCCGCTTTAGCCTTCGCATCAGCCTCAGCTTTAGCCTTCGCATCAG
>JAUNVQ010000040.1 GCA_030540715.1 Actinomycetaceae bacterium
TGTTACTTCTTGGGTTTTAGCCATACGGCTCCCAGTGGAGGGACGCGAAGCTCTGCGGAAGCAGGACGTCCGCACCACGGGATGTTTTCAGCTTGAACCGCCCCTAGGTTACCAACCCCTGAGCCACCATATTGCTCGGCATCGGTATTAAGAATTTCTTCCCATTCTCCTTCGCAGGGAAGACCAATGCGGTAGCCTTCGTGTGGCGTTCCAGCAAAGTTTTGGATACACACAATCAATTCTTCATCACCATTGACATCTTTATTTTTGCGGATGTACGAAATGACGTTGTGTTCTGCATCGTTGACTTCAATCCATTCAAATCCAGTATGGTCATCATCCCACAGGGCAGGTTCATTGGTGTACAGCTCGTTGAGCCTTATCACAAGTTCCTTTAAGCCTTGATGGCCAGCATCGTCAAGGATCCACCAGTCAAGGGATTGACCGTCGGCCCACTCATTGCCTTGACCAAATTCGCATCCCATAAACAGCAGCTGCTTTCCAGGGTGTGACCACATATAGGAATAAAGGGCACGAAGGCCAGCGAGTTGGCGCCAATGATCCCCTGGCATCTTTGACAGCAGTGACCCCTTTCCGTGTACCACTTCATCATGGGACATCGGTAAAATATAATGCTCACTAAAAGCATAGACCAGGCTAAATGTTAGTTCACCATGGTGCCAGTTGCGGTTAACTGGGTCTTCTTTCAGGTAGCGCAGTGTATCGTTCATCCAGCCCATGTTCCATTTGAGGCCAAAACCTAGGCCACCAGCATCTGTGGGGGCAGTTACTCCTGGCCAAGCTGTTGATTCCTCTGCGATCATCATGATGCCGGGATTGTTACGGTAGGCAGTGGCGTTGGCTTCTTGTAGGAAACTGATGGCTTCAAGATTTTCACGGCCACCGTAAATATTAGGATGCCATTGCCCGTCTTTACGTGAATAGTCCAGATAAAGCATGGAAGCTACTGCATCAACACGTAAACCGTCGATATGGAATTCGTCTAACCAATACAGTGCATTGGCTACCAGGAAGTTGCGAACCTCGTTACGGCCGTAGTTAAAGATGAGTGTTCCCCAGTCGGGTTGTTCTCCGCGCGTAGGATCGGGGTTTTCGTAGAGTTTGGTTCCGTCGAAGTTAGCTAATGCCCAATCATCTTTGGGGAAGTGGCCTGGAACCCAGTCTAAGATAACACCTATTCCTGCTTGGTGTAATTTATCCACTAGGTAGCGGAAGTCATCGGGGGTGCCAAAACGTGATGTCGGGGCGTAGTAGCTTGTTTGCTGGTATCCCCATGAACCGCCGAAGGGGTGTTCGGCAACTGGCATGAATTCAACGTGGGTGAAGCCCATTTCACGTACGTATTCAACAAGTTCTTCAGCTAGTTCACGGTAGCCTAATCCCATACGCCAAGAGGCGATATGTACTTCGTAAATACTCATGGGTTGCGTGTGGGGGTCCTGTTTTTCGCGTTCTGTCATCCACGCGTCGTCATTCCATTCGTGGAAGCGGTCTGTTACTACGGAGGCTGTTGCCGGGGGAATCTCGGTGGCGCGTGCCATGGGGTCAGCCTTTTGGAACCAGTTTCCTTCGGGACCACAAATCTCGTATTTATATCGGGCGCCAACTTCAACGTCGGGAACAAATAGTTCCCATATGCCTGATGAGCCCAGTGAACGCATTGCAGACCCAGTGCCGTCCCAATAGTTGAAGTCACCGACTACGCGCACAGCGCGTGCATTGGGTGCCCATACGGCAAACGAGACACCGCTGACGTCGCCCATATCGCCTTTATAGTGTTTAACATGTGCGCCAAGCACTGTCCACAGTTTTTCATGACGACCCTCGCCAATCAGGTGAAGGTCAAGGTCACCAAGTGTTGGTAGATAGCGGTAGGGGTCATCAACTTCGGTTGTGTGATCGCCATAGGTGACACGCAAACGATAGTCAGGAATTTCTTCCACGGGAAGAACAGCAACCCAGATACCGTCTTGTTCGTGTTCGGCATCGTAAATCTTATTTTTTGTTAATACCTCTACACTGTCGGCAAGGTGTCGTACCGTTCGGATGGTGACACTTCCATCATTTTCATGTGCGCCTAACACTGAGTGAGGGTCAAAGTAACGAGCGTGGGCAATATCCGCTAATATGTGCGGTTCTACAGATATAGGTGCATGTTTCATATATCAAGCTTGTCACGAAAAAGTGTTGCTTGTATCGAGTTTAGCGAAGGTATTTGATTTTTCTTTTCACAAATTGGGAAAAGAAACACTGACAGGGGAGTTTGTCATGGGCATTAAGCCACAGAAAATATGAGTGCCGCCCTGTGGAATTATTTTATTGAGGACGGCGTTGTGTGTGGGGCGTTGTTGTATGGGCCGAACATCAAAGTGGAGGAGGCGTGAATTATGTGTGTGGGATGCCTATGGTGTTGAGTTGGGAATGGAGCGGAAGATAATAAGAAAATAACAGGAAGCCGATAGTCTGTTTGCACTATTGCGGCCTCTTGGTGTGGGGGGGGAGAGAGAATTGTGATGAACTAACGAAAAATGTCACATCACGCTCAGTATTGTCGATACATGCAAGTTGAAGGTGGGGCGGATCTATGTGTGATTATTGATACGGTAATAACTAGTGTTCAAGAAGGTGGTCGTCATACGTTGTCCGTCCAGATTGAAGTTAGCAAGGTCACGTTGGCTACTGATACTTGTGAAGCCATGGGATTTGGTGAAGATGATATAAAGCATGAGGATGCTTTAGCCTTTAGTGTCACCATGACAAAGAAAAAAGTATATGACCTGTTGCGCGCATTTTATAGCGTCAGTTGATGGAACAAAATGTGATGAGGGATAGTCGGTAAGAATTATCTTTTCCGGGATAGGATATGGTGGAACGTTAACGGTTAGTCTAGGAAATAGTCCAGATATATCTGGCACAGTGGCTGCTAGAGCAAGGGCTATGCAAAGGTAATATTTGCTTTACCTGGAAGCTCCTTTGATAAAAGAAGGGACTCTTGGTTGAGGTGCGTGAAGCGAAGTGTTGGTGGCATCTTCGATAGATGTGAACATATCTGAGCCTGAGACACGCCCGATTCTGAGGCGTTGCCCGAGACCACTCCAGAGGCCATTTCAGATTCGGTTGTTGGAAATAGTGAAGAGTGTGTTATTGGTGAAAATTCTTTATTGAGGCAGATACTCCGTTCGCGGGATTTTACGAAACAAAGCAGCTTCTTGATCCTCTCAACACAAAGTTAAGGGAAAGCCAAAGAAAGTCTGTAAGCCAGGTAAAGATGCTAAGTTAAGCGTTGATGGAACTGACGGAGAATCTGGTGCTGATGGTAAGCCTGGAGCTGATGCAAAGTCCAGTACTGAAGGCAAGCCCGGTAGCAAGAATCCCAAGAAAACAAAAAACATCTGATACAAACAAGACCATGGGTAAAGCAGATGGTCAAAAGCAACTTGCAGTTACCTACTCGCAATCGAGCTTAGTGATTGTTTGCGCGTTGCTCAGTATCGCGATGGGAAGTGTTGTGGTGATGTCACGAAAGAACTTAATGCGTTAAAGTAGCGAACAAAAACGAGAGACGGAACCACCGTGACACACAGGAGGGGCGGAGCATGTGCTCCGCCCCTCACATATACTTATGCTTGAGTTGCCAACCGGAGCCGCCCAGTCAGCATCCGCACGGTGTACCGCGGGGCATTTTACCTATTCCTCAACGGGGCCCAACACCATGTTTGCCCACGCGCTATGTAATGATTCCTGGTCGGAAGGCTGGAATAGGCCAGCAAGAACATCACGGTAAAGGCGTGACAGTTCATGGTTATTGAAATAGCTACTGCCGCCACAGGAACGAATAGACTGTTCTACAGCAATTTTTGATGATTCCGCACACCGATTCTTTAGTGCCGATAACTGCGGCATCCATAGAGAACCGCGATCAACATCGGCATCCATATCATCAGCAAGACGATCAATCTGTGGCTGCAGGCCATCCATAATGATTGCGGCCTCGGCTAAGCGCCAGCGAATATCTGGGTCGTTGCTATAGCTCGTCTGGTTCTTCACCGATTGACGTTTCTTTACGTGGTCAGCGGCAACTTCAATAGCGCGATGTCCAATTCCTGTATAGGTTGCTGCAAGAAGAATCTCGAAGTTTGCGAATATGCCAAAAACTACTGGATTGGTGGATGGTCCAGGGGGAGTGATCGTTAGCACCTGGCTTTGAGGGGCAATAGCGCCCTCTAAAATTGTTGTATGGGACTGCGTGGCACGCATCCCAAGGGTGTCCCAATCGTCCTCTACTGTGAAGCCACCGCCATTACGTGTAAGGATCGCGAATACCGAGCGGGGGCCATCGGGGCTGTCCCAACGGCCGAATGTTGCCAGGTGTGTCCATACTGGTGCAAGCGAGGTGAAGACCTTTGTGCCGTGAAAGCTGAATCCACCATCATCGGTGGGATGGGCCTGTGTGATGGAACCAAAGAGCACAAGATCGTTACCTGGCTCAGAGATTCCAAAGCCGAAAATTGCTCCATTAGCAGCTTCACGTAAAATATAGGCACCCTTATCATTTCCATGGCGAAGCATGTAGCGTCCTAAGCCAACAACAATATGGTGCATATTGATAGCCAATGCGGTTGCGGGTGCGGCTTTTGCAAGAGTGGTTTGTTCGGCGGCAATTTCGCGTAATGACAGCCCTGCACCGCCGTATTCTTCAGGAACAAACGCCGTCAGATAGCCACATTTTTGCAGATCGGCAAGATCATCGGCGGGAAAATCGTTAGCCTGGTCATGATCTGCGGCTCGCGAGTGGATTGTGTCTAATATGTCATTGGGGATAAAACCCATGATGGTTCCTTTCGGTTGTCTTGACGCCTGTTGTGCGCGGTGTGATAGCCCTGAATGCTAGGTAGGGCCTGTTATGAGGATAATCTATGCTAAGGGTGCGAGGAAGCCATGCTGTCACAAAATGTGTGGAGTGTTAGAGGCTGTGTGGTGTGGTGATAGTTTTTTGATAATTTATAGAGGGTGGTGCGGTGTGCGTGGTTTTATGGATGTTTCCATAAAATGGGTAAATGCTCATGAGGGCGCATTGATGTGAAGCGCAGATATTTTTAACTTGGGATATTTTATTGTGAGGGTCAATACCCAAAGCTTCTTTTTGTAAGAGGTATTTACATAATAGTTTCTGACGTTGTTCTTTATCTAAAAATGCGCATTATATGACTCAATTCTAATATTTAGCGCGGTATTTATCTGCGATTTAATCTATGAGCGATCTTATTGTTTGAAACTACTTGCATTAAATAAAAATGAGCGTATTATGTGAAGTGGTTATAAGAAAACTTATCTAGAGGTATAAATGGTCATATAGTGAAATGCGTATGTTTCCGGTGTGCAAGCATAGTGTGCCCTGCGGAGGGGGGGGGCTGGTAGTCGGATGATGGAAGGGAATGTGAACGCTAGGACGAGGCGTCACCAGGTGATATCGAAGAACTGGTGGTATAACGCAATTGTATTAGTGGTTCTGTTTGCATGTGCTGTGGCTTTGGTGGGAATCCATGCGCAGTCGTCCTTTGCTGATAAAGATCCTGCTGTGTCACTGATTGGTAATGGAAAAGTGAATGCCGAAAATAGCAGTAGCGAAAACATTCATTCCGATAGCGAAGCAGATGGCAGTGCAACAAGTGGGATGGCATCGCCAAAAGTCCAAGAAGCACCGACGTTATTATCACAACCATTGAATTCTGGGCCGTCATCTTTTCCGGTAGGTACCCCCAGGAGTGGGAGCAGCCGAGCTTCTACTTTTGCTGTAGAAGAAAACGGGCCTGATCCTTTCAGTGAAAAAACTGAAATACGCTACGGGAAAGATGAAAATGGTAAAGAAATCAAATCAAATAAAGGAAAATTTGCACACCACAAATACAAAGTGAGTGGCGATGCTGCTGTCATGGTTAAACAACTTCGCTATGTTGCTGATCAAGACACATTCGGCTATGTCTACGTTGAGGAGATGAGACCAGAGCTTGGTTTTAAACTTGGGAAACCAGGTAGTGACTGGTATATCGATAGTTCGACCCTCACTAATAGAGGTGGAACAGGCGTTGGGGTACCTAGTGTATTTGAATGGCGAGGATACACTATTCTTCTTCGCGGGGATATGAAAAATATCTATCTTGAGTTTCCACGCCCTATTCCGCTTCCTGCTGGTTCAGAAATAGAGTTCATTTATACTGGCAATCACTATCCTTGGATTGCCCCTCCTGGTGTCGGAAACAAGCCTCCAAGTGCCAACGGTGGTCTAAAAGTTCCGGACATCCCTGAAAATTATGTCGTTGAACCTCTTCAGTCCCCACCAGATTTGGCATCCTGTAGCGTTTCAACTATCTATAACGGTTCTGGCGGTAACAAAACGCCAACGACTTTGTCTCGTCAACAATTAGGTACAAGCATATTTACTGACCAGACAACAAATGGGTGGAAATATAACGCTATGGCTTATCATCCGTCTAACGGGCATATTTACGCCGTAAGCCAAACTCTTGATGATGAGCATCCTGGCGGACACCTTCTTGCAATTGATCCATCTACAGGCACAGCTCAAGATTTGGGTGAGATTGAAGGAATGCTTGACGGTCGAGAATATGAATACATCACACAATATCCACGGCCATTTGTTCCAAAGGAAACAGAAACTCGAAAGGAAAAGGACGATAAAAATCTCATTAGTACCGGGTTTTTCACTCCAAAC
Organism: Actinomycetaceae bacterium; assembly: GCA_030540715.1. Classification (GTDB taxonomy): domain Bacteria; phylum Actinomycetota; class Actinomycetes; order Actinomycetales; family Actinomycetaceae; genus JAUNVQ01. The sequence goes on from JAUNVQ010000040.1 coordinate 6,755, forward strand.
GGTGAATACTGGGTAGCTAATGCTTCAACATCAGGCTCAGGCTTAATGTACAACATTGATTTGGAAACTGGAATAGCTGAACGTGTTAAACTCAAGCGCGGCAAGTCTTACAACTTCAACATCCCAAATCCAGCGGAAGGTGATGCGCGACCATTTTCTAACGACTACACCTTCCTCAAAGACTACCCTCAATACGCGTGGGGAATTGTTAACCATAATCTTGGTATTACAGAACCCTATATGGAACGCATAAACCTAACGGACGGTACAGTTGATCACTTTGCTCTTCGGGATTTAGAAACAATCACTGGCACAAAATTGGCAACTGGAAACGGTGCTGTTTATGGTGCAGCCTGGACATATGGTAACGACTCGCTAGGCTTTGACCACAATCAGGGTGGAGGTGTTTACCAGATTTCAATTTCGAGCCCAGACGGAGACTGGATAAATCTTGATACACCAGGGCCAGATGGTCCTACTTTTAAGTTGCTCGGTCGAGCAGACGCCCCGTCTGGCTACAATAATGATGGCACCTCGTGCATTGCTCCTGTAAAACCTGATCTTGCCATCATTAAAAAGCGCGTCGATAAAGAGACAAGTGCGCTCAAAGATGAAGATGTTGATGTCGTGTGGACGATTACAGTGACTAATAATGGTGTAGGGGATTCTGGCGGCTACCGTATAGATGATGTTTTGCCTGAAAGGAACTATACGAATATTAAGGTAGCTGTTGGAACTGGAACATCTTGTACGCTTCGCCCAGGCACAGACACTGAACCGGCAGCAATGCAGTGTTATGGTGATGAATTGAAAGAAGGGAAAAGTCGCGCCATCACTCTTGGGGCAAAATATAATATCAACGCCGAGTGTGTGGATAATACTGCAACAGTTGAAGGCATCGATGGAGAGTATGATGGCACTGACGGTGAACATCCAGATACCACAGGCAACAATACGTCAACCGCAAAATGTGAATCTGACAAAATTGCGATTGCTAAAGCACCCGCGCTGGATCAAGATCCAGACACAGCTGGTAACCAAACAAAAACCCCACTCACAATTACTACAGTAACACCAGCCGATGGTTCGCCCTCCTATAAAAAAGCATCGGGTGTAGCACGATATGACATTACCATTACAAATAATACAAAGACTGCTGTAACTCTGCCTGAAAAAGGAATAAAAGATACGCTGCACCTACCGTCGTGGATTGACCTTAATAAAGTCACAATGAAGGTGAAATCGGTGACGGGGTCGGTGCAAAGAGTTGATCGTGAGCCTGCTTTAGATATTGAAGTGGATTCTGATGTCACCTACGTCCCATCAGCCGAGACTCCAACTTATGTAAAGGGCAAACCATTTACGCTTGAGCTTACGACAATTAATGGTGCGGACCTCACCAAGATCTCAATGGCGGGCGGAGCCGTCCTTGTTATATCTGTTGATGCGACAGTCTCGGCACCGTTGCTGGACTTTACGCATAAAGACCATGTACAAGACTTGGAATGTGCAAGTGCAAGACCGTCGGATGATACAGATACGAACGGCCTATTCAATGGTGTTTTTCTTCAGGATGAAAACGATGAAGAGTTTGGTACAAAAAATAACTATGCCTGTGTTGAGCCAGATCTTCCCAATACTGCTGTTTCTGTTGAGAAGTTGCCGCGGTCGGGCAGTGTTGTTGAAACTGGTGTTGATGGTCGTGCGGTGTTGAGCTATAGTTTGAAGATTTCTAATCCGTCGGATTCGCCTAATCGTATTGATGGTGTTTTTGATAGGTTTAGTCCTCCGACTGGGGTTAGTGTTGATAGTTCTGATGGCAAGGTTGTTTTTAAGGCTCTACCTCACGAGACTGGTACACACTTTACCTGGGCAGATGCCCTTCTCGATCCCACTGCGCCTACTGAGCATGCTGTGTCTGCGTCTACTTTTATGGAGTCCGCGCAAACTAGTGCGGGTTTTCGGGTTCTGGATGTTATTGAGTTGCCGGCTTATGGTTCTCAAGAGATTGCGGTGTCTATTCCGGTGAAGGTTGATTGGAGTGAGGCTGATTCGAATTCATTGGGTGCTTGTACCCAAGGGCACGATGGTACTTTTACTGGTGGTGTCCAAAATATTGTTGGTTTGCCTGAGGGGATTGTTGATAAGGATTCGGATTCTGCTTCGCCTGCTGTGACGAATAATGTGGCGTGTATTCCGTTGAGGCAGCGGCCGAACCTTGATATTACCCTTACTAAGTTTGCCTATGAAGATGGTGAGTTTACTACGACACCACTTAGTGGGGCCGAATTTACAATCATGCAGCTGAACGGAACTACTTATTCCCCAGTGTCTTCATTCGTTCCCAGTGCTGGAAACACAGGTACCTATACTGCTGACCTGACCAGGGACGGCAGGTACTTCCTTGTTGAAACGAAGGCTCCTGAGGGTGGTTATTCGCTTCTGCCTCGTGCGATTGCTTTTGATATTACCCGTACAGGTGGAAAATATGTATTCTCCCTGGTTGATCCCGATAACGATAGCGTATTAATTAGAAGTGAGATGCCAGATACTACTTTAGGAAATCAGTTAGTGCTTAAGGTTGCTGATGTCAAGACGGGCGAGCTTCCAGCGGCTGGGCCGGGTGATCAGCGGCCTTGGGTTGTACTGACAGTTCTTATCATCGTTGCCATGTGTGGCCTGAATTATCGAAGGAGGCCACAAAAAGTATAACGATATTTTGTGAAGAGGCCCGTCTCCGATGGTTTTTATTGTGCGAATAGGTTGGGGAAGTAAAGGGTAGTAGTGAAAATGAGTAGCGCACAGTCTTATTGAAAAGTGAAGAAGGGAATATGATGAAAACTCGAATGAAAAAGTTGATGCGCCTAGGGGTTGCGGGCCTGTTTGCCTTTAGCCTAGGCCTTGCACCTGCACTGCTAGGAAGTACAGATGCTTCAGCTGTGCCGGCGGCGCATCCAGTAACGGTGCCAGATATTGATCTTACGACAGAAGGTACAATAACAATCCATAAGTACTTAACCGATGTTCCAAGTACGACACCGGGAACAGGTGATTCTTCCGATGCAGCCAAGATTCCAAGCGGTGCTACAAAACTAAGTAATGTAAACTTCTTGGTCAAGAAAGTTCCGTTGGATAAAGATATTAATACTTTTGATGGTTTCAAAGCTGCGGCTGCTATGACAGTTGCTCAAGCACAGGCTAAGACAGAATCTGTCGAAGGTGAAAAAGTTACTACAGTCAACGGGGAAATCCAGGTTACCGAAATTCAGGGTGCTAAACTCACACCGGGTGTCTATCTTATTCAAGAAGAGGCTTCACCGCATGCCACACCGCTTGAGAAAGGTAAAACCCTTGTGCCGGCGGCCCCTTTCCTTGTGATGTTACCTATCACAGATCCAGAGTTTAGAACAAGCTGGAACTACGATGTACATGTCTTTCCTAAGAACCAAAAGACTGGTTCACTCAAAACTGTAACTGACCGAAATACTGCAGAAAATCCTGGTGGCACTCCTGTTGAAAAAATTGAAGATGTTCAAGCTGGCGATTCCATAAGCTTCGATATTAAAGCAGATGTTCCTCCATTTGCTGAAGGTAAGAAATTAGAAACATTTACCTTTACTGATTCTTTAGACCCAGAAAAACTGGAACCACTCAATCCTACGAATCCTGCGTTGGGTGTCGAAGAAGTGTATGTGGAAGGCTCTGAAACAAATTCAAATTTGATAGAAAACACGGACTATGAAGTCACATACACCGCTGAAACACAGACGTATGAAGTCGCACTAACAGAAGCTGGTCTGACAAAAGTAGGAGGAATAACGAAAGGTGGTACAGGTTTCAAAGTAGTTGTAACAATTGTTGCCAAAGTTAAACCATTTAGTGACGCCGTTACAAATCCTGGCAAAATTGAAAATACAGCTACAGTGGTGACAAATAATGGTTCTGGAAAAGTCACTACAACAACAAATACAACTGAGACCTATCATGGAAAACTGATAATTCATAAGCAAGACAAAGATAAAAAACCACTGGAAGGTGCAGTATTTAACCTCTATAAGTGTACAGGTACTTCAGGGAATATTAAACTTGAAGGAAACATGATAATGGTCAACGATGTCAGTGAGTGGGAAACTGGTGAGAACGGTGAGGTAGCTATTGAAGGCCTACATGTTACCGATTTTGCTAACAGTGCGGGTGTGTCAGATCCTGTTTTTGACTACTGCCTGGTTGAGACCAAAGCGCCAGAAGGATATGAGCTTTTACCTGAGCCAGTTAAAGTCTCCTTCGCCAAAGATGAGCTTTTTGGCGATGGCGTAACGACAGTAGGTGTCAAAACCGTGGAGATTGAAAACGTTCCAACGACGACTCCATGG
>JAUNVQ010000041.1 GCA_030540715.1 Actinomycetaceae bacterium
TCTGATGCAACCGTAACGGTGATGATTGCAGCCGGTACAGCAACGATCGGTGGTGCAGCACTGATTGTTATGCAGGCGGTACGTGATCAGCGTCGTCGTTCGCGGTGTAGGGGGCGCACGGAAATAGTGTCATAAAGAGGACGCCGCGCGGGTTAGTTGTGTTTGTAAAGCTAACCCACAATTACTTGGGAATTAACCATGGTGCAGTTGGTGTTTCACAAGCACCGCAATGTGACGCTGTAACAGTGTCGATAAAGGGATAAAACAATGAAGGAGGGCGAACGCCACAATGCGCGCACCTATAGTCACACCACGCATGATGCTAGCGGTAGTGGTTGCTGTGTTTGTGGGTATCGCCCTCCTTCCCCAAAACTCCCTCTCATCGGTGGCGTTGACAGCAAAGGGGGAAGGGTGTGTGCGCAAGCCATCCCTGGTGGCAACAACACCGTTAATTGCTGATATTGTACGCCAGGTTGCATTGCCCAATATGTGTGTGACGAGCCTGGTTCCTTCCGGAGCCGATCCTCACACCTATGAAGCCACTTTAGAAGACGTGCGTACGATTGCCCATGCAGATGTTGTGTTTTCCAATCATTTGCTGTTGGAAGAACAGTCTGTGATGCGCGCCATCCAGGCAAATCTACCTAAAGGTGGCCAACATGTGATGTTGGCTGAGCAGTCCAAACGCTACGGTGCACGACTTATTCAACTGGTAGAAGATGCTGCATTGGATACAGTGTGGCTGGGTATGCGCGTGCGTGATAGCGCGGTAACCAAGACTGCCGATAGTAACCGCAACCAAGAGATACGCATCCGTGCCGTGAAAAAAACTGGTCCTGGTGATATTGCGGCATTTTTGACGGGTACTTTTGGTCAGCCCCAAGTCTATATCAATACTGCCGATGGCTTTGATGACGATAGTGTGCGTCTGCCTGTTAATGCCCACACCCACATGTCGTGGGCATTTACCAAGCCAGGAATCTACACATTGGATGTGGAAGCTGCACTTGCTAAGGATCCTGACGCAACCAAGCAGGAATTCTTGGCACGAACAACACTGACATTTGCGGTAGGAACAGACCCCACCCGCGTAGCTAACAAGTCGACAATCATTCGTGAAGGGCATATGGATATTGCGATTGACATGCATAAACGCGAGTTTACGCTGTTTGGTGATCGTGTTGATAAAAAACCGGGAGATACCAGCTATTTACCGAGTAAAACGGTGATCGCCGTGCCACATGCCTCGCTTAATCAGATTCCACCCGAACCGTCGTATAGGTTTTTGGGGCGGCCAGGCCACGATATTTACCTCTTGGCTCAGGCTGTGTTGGGTAAACATGTCCACGGTGAAATCGATCCGCATGTGTGGCAAGATGTTGGCAACGTGATTGCCTTTACGCAGGTGATTCGCGATACGCTTATCAGTTATGACCCATCCCATCGCGATGAATACACTCGGCGAGCCAAAAAATATGTCAACACACTTACCGACCTGAACAAATATGTCCAGACAACACTTTCTTCTATTCCTGAATCACATCGAAACATTGTCACCACCCATGATGCTTACGGATATTTAGGGGCGGCCTACGGTATGACAATCGCAGGTTTTGTCACCCCCAATCCGAATATCGAACCGTCCACACGTGACCTTATTCGCCTCAATGCAACACTTGGCGACTTGCACGTGCCGGCAGTATTTATTGAACCAACTCTTGCGCGTCACGCTGGTGACCTGATTTCTGCTGCACGCTCTCGCGGGGTCAATGTGTGTACAGTGTACGGCGATACTTTTGATGAAAAAGTCACTACCTATGTGCAGATGATGGCAACAAATGCCTATCACCTGAAAACGTGCCTTGACCCCGATAGTCTGCCGCCACCTCGTTTTCACTCACAGGCAGGTGGCACATGATGCAGCTTCGCTTCCACTTAGCCCTGCGGTGTACTGCCTGCCAGCACTTAAGAACCTGTGTGGCAACAAATTATCGACATGCTTGGCGGTGTTGTTGCCATGCGAAGCGCAACAGACTTGAACTGGCTCCAACCACTTTAGGGTATTGCCGGTGAGGCACCCTTCAGATTCCGCGTGAAGAAAGAGAGACACCATATGAAAAACATCAGAGCTTTTGTTACCACACTGCTTGTGGGAGCGCTTGTTAGCCTATGGACAACAGGTGTGGCTGTGGCGCTTCCAATACGTGCAGACGATGATGTGGCCGACCCTTCACTTCAGCAGGTCGTAAAAGATGATGAATCTTTTGATAAGACATCTGATGTTGTTATCACGGGGGGACATGTCGATATTGGAGCAAAAATGCGTGACGGAAAATGGACGCTACTTGCTCGCGATGATTCGCAGTATCCACCAACGTGGAGGCCGTTAGACAAAATGGTCTTTTATCTTGACGAAACCTCCGTCCAGCAACTTCCCAACGGTAATGACTACAGTTTTACCGGTGCCAAACCCGGCGACAATGTCTATGCTATTCCTCAAACTGAGGTTCACGGTGTGCCCTGGCTTGGCTGGTCTACGCAGGCTCCCGCGATTGTTCAACACATCGATGGGCAAGTTAAACTGACTTTCGAGGGCCATCAGGGAAAGGGAATATTCACCAACTTCTTACAGGAGGGAATGGGCGGTGCGCCAAAGCTGCTGTGGACAAGTACCGATAAACACGCTCAAACAATTCATGTCGATCCCAACACTCACACCCATACCAACTGGGTCTTTACCCGGCCCGGTATTCATTTGGTGCGTATCAGTATTTCTGCAACGCTCAAAGATGGCACCGCCGTGACTGACTCTCAGGTGTTGCGCTTTGCCATTGCTGATAACGGTAATGGTAATAAAGAGGGCGTTGCCGGTGGTGCTGCTGATTCCAGCAAAGGCGCTGGTGGCGGTGGTGAGCCAGCCACCGGCAAAAAGCCCAATGATGATCTTATTGGAAAAGCTCGTAGCGCAACGTGGAAACAAGAAGGGCCTGATGTGTCAGCTCTTGCGCGCTCCGAGGAGGCAACGCAGTCACGTTCAGCCGCAATCGTGTGGTGGATTGGTGGCGCATTAGCGGTGCTTCTAATTGTCGCGATGGTACTAGGGTGGCTTGTTCATCGAAGGTCGCAACGAATTCAACACAATGTGCTGTGCTCACTTCCCAACAGTAACGAACAACCTTTCAAAGGTGATATCAACAAGGTGGAGGAAACAAGCCAGTGACTACCAGCGTAACTATCGATAAACCCGTAGCAACGCCCTCTCGGGCAATTCTTGAGGTCGAACACCTGAGTGTATCCTACGGTAAACGCACAGCTATTGACGATGTGACCTTTCGTTTGTCACAAGGTGTGTTGATGGGGCTTGTTGGGCCTAATGGTGCCGGAAAAACCACATTGATTCGCGCCATTTTGCGGCTGTTGCCAACGATAAGCGGCATTGTAAGAGTAGCGGGAAAAACTGGCACGGCGGCGGCACGAAATATCGGGTATGTTCCTCAGCGTCACGAGTTTGCCTGGGATTATCCCATCAGTGTGCAACAGGTTGTCCTTAGTGGCCTGACCGGTAAGATTGGACTGTTTCGCCGAGTGCGCCCCGAACATTGGCAAGGCGTCTACCGGGCGTTGTCCCAAGTTGGGTTATCAGATTTACGCGATCGAACCGTTGGGGAGCTTTCGGGTGGGCAGCGCCAACGTGTACTGTTAGCCAGAGCACTTGCTGCAAATCCGCCGTTACTGATTTTAGATGAACCATATACCGGCCTTGACCAGCCAACAATCGAACTTTTAGCGGAGCTTTTGCGGCAGCTGGCAGATTCAGGAACCTCAATCTTCATGTCCACTCATGACATCCCGGGGGCTATGGACACATGCGATGAGCTACTGATGCTTCACCGCAGTGTTCGTGCCTGCGGTGCACCACGTGAGCTAATGTCGCCACAACTGTGGATGGATACCTACAGCGTGTCTGCACACTCGCCGTTAATGCGCTCCATTGGTCTGGCTGCGCCACTTCATGGCATGTGTATTAGTGCTGCCTTAGACGAACAGGACAACAAGACCGTGCCACCAAAAACCACTACGCCATATCACGATATGCAGGCAATTATGCAAGACGTCCCAAGTTGCAGGGCAGGGCGATTGCCTCTGAGCGTGCGCCATCACGCAACAGATCCTGCTGAAACCCCACCGCACTGTGCAGTTGATCATGCATTGGCGCGTAAGGAGTTAGTGCTTGCAACCACCGCAGTACCCGGACAGGGAGGAGACGTATGATCGCGGCGATAGTTCTTATGCGGAGCCTCGCAATCATTTCACTGTGGGAATTCTTTGCTGACCTGGCAAATCCAACGCTGAGTTTTTTACCTAAAGCCCTGCTTATTGCCTGTATGTCGGCTATTGTATGCGGTGTTGTTGGTGCCCACGTGGTACTTCGTGGAATGGCCTTTATTGGAGATGCTGTGTCGCACGCGGTATTTCCAGGGCTTGCTATTGCGTTTGCACTGCAAGGCTCGCTGCTGCTTGGAGGGGCTATTGCGGGTGTGACGGTAGCAGTTTTAGTAACACTGTTTTCACAAAACCGAGCCATTAAAGAGGATTCCCTTATCGGAATATTTTTTGCGGCTGCATTTGCAGTGGGCATTGTGGTGATAGCGCGTATACCTGGTTATACGGGGTCATTGCAGTCGTTTTTATTCGGTTCCATCACAGGTGTTCCCGATTTCGATGTTGCCATGGTGGCTATTGTGGGAGTGCTCATTATTGTCTGCCTGGTGATTTTTCATCGTCAGCTTGTCACCGTGAGCCTGGACCGAGAATCCGCGCGTGCCCAACACTTGCCCGTGGTGTGGCTTGATCTTTTTCTTTATCTGGCGGTTACGGCAGCCGTTGTTATCAGCGTGAAAACGATTGGCAATATATTGGTGCTTGCGTTGCTGATAACCCCTGCTGCTACGGCCCGTCTGTTGACAAATCGACTGACAACGATGATGATTCTTGGCCCCGTTATCGGTGCAATCAGCGCATTTTTTGGGATTTACGGTTCGTGGGCTTTGGCAATCCCAACGGGGGCATCAATCGTCTTAGTGTGTTCGGCGTTGTTCATTGTTACCTGGTTTGCTCGCCTTCACCCGGTGCGTTTGGCAGTGTCATATATCAGAGGGCGAGGCGCTGGAACTTACACACACCAGGTTCAATCAGCATAGAAATACCTGTGCCATTCAAAGGATGTGCCGTGCGCGAAAAATAGCGGCACCTAGTTGGCTAGCATATCCATTGCGTGATACAAAGCGGGAGTCCAATATTTATAGTCATGCTCGCCCGGTCGGTAGTCTTCGTAGACGGTGACGCCCGCTGTTCGTGCAGATTGGCAAAATCGCTGCGACTGGTTCAGCAGACTGTCTTCGGTTCCACATAGTATCGCCATGTCGGGTGTGGTTACGCCATGGTGGGCACATTTATCGGCGTATGTACAAACACTTGCCAAAAGATCGTATTCGGTTCCCTTCGGGTCGGCCCCACCAAGGGAGGTGTGGTAGAAACCAGGTAAAGATTTACGACCGATGCTGTCGTTAACGTCTAAGACACCTGAGAGTGAAAAAACATGGCCGTAGAGGTCGGGGCGCTGCAAAGCCAGATAGACCGCGCCAAATCCGCCCATGGACATTCCGCCAATATATGTTCGTTCACGCGAGGTATCAACATCAAAAGTGCGCTTAATAAAGCGGGGGAGTTCTTCTGTGACCCAGTCGCGAACCCGCATTCCTAATGCCTGGTTTATCCAAAATGAGCGATAGCCGCTGGGACAAACAATTGCTACGTTATGTTGGTCGGCAAGATGGTCAAGGCGCGAATAGGTGTTCCACACCGAGTGGTTGCCATTCAAACCGTGTAGTAAATACAGGACACCGGGTTTCGATCGTTGTGGCTGTGAGTGACGCCATCCAGGGTGGTTTGGCCAATCGGGTTCAGCAGGGGATAGGGGCTCAATAACATCTTGGTGTGGAAGGACGATTGTGATATCGGTTTCCTGTCCCAAGGCCTTTGATACATGAGTACATACGAAGCGTGCCATAGTTGTGTCCTTTCCTGCTGTTCTACGAACTGGTCTTTCCATTGTATCGGTGTGTTTCGAGTGGGGCCTTGCTAAAGAGGGCCTGGTTTAGTGTAAGTTGCAGTGGCTACTACCTCTTTGTTTGTCGTCTTTACTTATTGGTTGGCTACTGGCTTGTTCTATTACAGCGAAAAAGGAGTGAGATTATCAGGCGTGGCTTTGTGGTGTTAGTTAGTGAGTATCCCCAGCAGTGAACCGTTGGGCATGTGATCGACAGTCGGGTGATGAATGGATAGGCCGCCTTTGCGTCAGTGAACACTGAAAATGTGCATATCACCGTATTGTGCGATGTCATCAAGGGGTAGTGTGATGTCGTCAGCGACAATATGTGAACTGAGAACTATGCAATGTTTTCCTCGTGATGCCATCACACTCTCTTAAATTGCGAACGATAACCATTATCATATATAGTTCTTTGAGAAAGGTTATCGAATCACCTAGTAAGGAATATGATGTCTTCACCATCATCGCTGAAATTAACAACGAAAAAAGCAGTTCACGTCATAATAGTTTCCGCTGTCGTTGCAGCGCTCTGCGCTATGAGCTTTGTGAGTACATACTCCTGGGCTGATACTGGGCCGCAATATCCAGGAATTACGGTATCCAAAGAACATAAGCCTGGTAATTTGGCAGTTCAAGAGCGTGTTGATCCGCATCTGACAATGCCCGACGGCTCTCCACATCCATGTGCGGGACGCTACTTGCTTTACCATGCGCATGTCGATTCGACGTATGCAACCTATTACCAGGGAAAGTTCACCATCATGGTGGTGGCAGGAACCGCCGTTGTGCCAGCCGACCAGGTTTGTATGCGTGTTGGTCCCGATGCAAACTCTGCAGGTGTAACACGCTCTCACTTTATCGTCACAAAGGATCCCGCTTTGTCATTTCTAGGAAAACCTGGAAGTGTCCTCTGGTATGCCCCCCAGGATAACCCCGACTTCAAATGGTTGCCAGTGTGGGCAGGTTTAGGTGCATTTGACGCTCATCATGAATTATCTGTTCCAAAAGACATCAAAAATGGGCAGGTATCCATCGCTCTTGATTCCGTCAAGGGGCCCGGCGATGTCAATGTTTTCAACTATTTTGATGATGAAACAGATCCCGACTGGCGAGCCATCAGGATATATTCGTCAACAGACCCGAAATATAAGTCGTATAAGCACTTTGTCGGATCCCATGCTCACGTTGGATGGACCTTCTCTAAAGCTGGAATCTATGACCTTAACTGGCAGGCATCGGCAACAAAAACCGATGATACAGCTATCGAAACTCCAGTGACACCGGTGCGCTGGCTTGTGGGGACGGATAAGGATGTTGGTCTGCCACAGGGAACCACAAAGAGGGCGTATGCCATAACAACTGGTCCGCGACAGATCCTTGCAATGCGTGGTCTTCACGACCCTGCAGGTCCACACGTTGACTATGGAGACGGTCTGGGTGCGGGAACAAGTGAGCCGACGCAACCGGGGGAACCCGACAAACCGAAGCCCGATAAACCAGAAGATCCACAGCCTGAACCCACCCAACCAGAACAACCCGCACCGGGGCAACCGGGAAGTTCATCAGGCTCAGATGTCGATAAGCCAACACCTGAACAACCCGGTAGTGGGGCGGGGGAACCACCCGTGTGGGATAAGGAATCTTCAACCAATCAGATACAGAAAAAAATAGGTGAAACAACGGGACTCATGTACCCGCAAATATACTATCTGCGTCCAAACGACAAATCGAAAATAGCGTTTCACGCGGCTTCGCCCTCTGAAAAAGAATATAAAAGCTGGAAATCAGGTTTCCTTTTTCCTGACACCGGCTTAACGTGCGCCGCTAAAAATAGTGATAACCAGGGATTTTATGATAATACCCACGGTGGCTGGCTGTGGAGCTCGGCGCTAAGTGACGATGACGCTACCAAAGCGCCGCGAATCATTATCGACCCGAAAAACTTTCCCAACCTCAAGCCTGGTGGGAAAATCATTATTCAACGAGCCACTGCAACAATCCCTTCTGGTGCCCAGGCAATGTTTGGGCGATGGGAAGGTTTGGGTAGCAAGCGTCACTTTGTTCCGATCTACAACTCAAAGAGTAAAACCGATGTTCCAATGGAAATTTCGGGCGATAAACCCGTGGCCTGGGACATGGTATTTACCAAGCCAGGAATCTATGATTTCTTCTTCTTTGTAGATTATGAAATTGAGGGCCGTAAACAACTGGGTGAAGTCAGTTTCTACGTGATTGTCGGTAACGAGGCGATCAACCATGCATTGAGTCATGCACGTAAAGGCGCAACAGTTGAGGGAGGCATTCCCAACGACTACCCCCTTGATTCAATGAAAGGATACTCCTGCAATGCGGACGGGGCGATTGTCGCACCTGGAACTGAGGGCGATAACGCAGATAGCCCCGAGAATGGAAGTAGCTCCGATGGAGGGAAAGAGTCCGATCCTCAGCCAGGTGCTGATAGCGGGCCTGATAACGCAAATACAGATTCGGATAATGGCACTCATCCGGCATCCGAAGATGGGACAAAGCCTGACAACACAACCGAACCAACACCGGGCGGTAAACCCGAGCCGAAGCCAGAGCCTGCTCCAAAACCGGGAGCTGAAGATGATGTAAAGCCAACACCGGGAAATGTGGACACACCCGATTCAGGCACTACGCACGAATTGAAACCACCGGTTGAACCAAAGCCGGAAGCAGGGGATAAACCTGCGCCTGAATCAAAGCCAGAGTCTGCGCCGAAGCCAGGGGAGACCCCAGAGGTAAAACCTGTTGCATTAGCCGATGAGATTGTTGTTGATAAGGCGGCAGTGCTAAAGAAACTGCAAAGCATCTGGAAGAAGAAGGTGCCCGTGGGTATTGTCAGTGAAGGCCATATGGATATTGGATTATTGCAAAAGAAGAATGGGCAGATTTTTGCGGCACTCAAAGATAGTGCACGGCCTGAACTTCGACTACGACCATCGGGTTCGTTTGTGGTAACCGTTCCATCATCAACTCGACGTCTTATTCCCACAGATTTTCCAGGATATAGTGATTTTGAGGATAAGGCACGTACAGGGTGGTACACCTTGCCGCAGATTCAAAAGCCAGGGGTTCCTTGGTTAGGATTCTCAACAGATTCGGTGAATCCATCACAGTTCTTGGGTGATTCAACTGTGTATGTCACCCAAAAAGTTGTGGAGGCTCCAGTGGATGCTCGCGTTGTTGTTGGGCACTCGACCCTGTGGGGATTTGCTGCAGTGATGGATACAAAGACGGGTAAAAGTACATATCGTATGCCTTTGCCAGCTCATGACCATCCAGTAATGTACTTCAATAAGCCCGGTGGCTACATCGTAGATTACACATTTGAGTTTCAATCGCAAGATGGAAAAACTCGTACACAAGTTATTCGCGTGAACTACCTTGTGGGCGACAATGCGGTATCTATTGCAGATTCGCTGGTCGATGCGGGCGGTGCGCAGCCAGAATTTGTTGATCTATCCGATGTCATTATGGATGGCAGCGTGCCCAAGGATCAGCCTGTGCAACCCGGGAAGGAGTCGTCTCGGCCCACCGATTCTGGTAACTCGTCGAAGCCTGGTGCGGATTCTACGAAGCCGGCAGTTTCTGGTGGGGATGCAAAACCCGGTGAGGAGTCCGTGGAGCCTGCGGGCAAGCCGACGGCTCCGGCAGGAAAGCCAACACAGTCTAGTAATTCTGGCAAGCCAGTGAAGCCGTCGGGTAAACCGTCTGTGCCTGTTGATTCGCCTTCTGTGCCAAAGCCTGGTTCTGATACCTCAAAGCCGGCAGTTTCTGGTGGGGATGCAAAACCCGGTGAGGAGCCCGTGGAGCCTGCGGGCAAGCCGACGGCTCCGGCAGGAAAGCCAACACAGTCTAG
>JAUNVQ010000003.1:0-90416 GCA_030540715.1 Actinomycetaceae bacterium
GGATAGGGCAGTGGCCTATACCAATCCGTACCGCGAGAGATTTTTTCACGCCTGAGAATAGAATTAAGACTGCCCATCATGTCTTTCACGCGGCTACCTTGCGAATTCTTATATGTATAAGTGCTGGGATCAAGAATCAAGGTATAGAGCAGATCACGGCTTATCAGACCCACATCTTCAAGCCTGAACAGGGTTGTGATACCAAAAAGGTATTCTTGTTCCTTTTGTAAAACGACAAGGTTAAGCACCAGCATATTAATGAACTCATCATCGAACCACGGAAGCGTATCATCATCATCGAGCCAGGGAAGCGTATTGTCGTTATCGCCGATAGCTAGTCGCGCTACATAGTTAAGCCAATTAAAATAGGTGTATTGTCCAGCACTCTTAACGTCTTCAACCGGAAGCATCACCCCGGCTGTGATTCGCTCTTTTTCTTTTGTCATATGATAGGCAGTTAAATGAGCGAAATAGCGATGAGCATCTTGGCGTGCTTCTTGGCTCGTGATACCTTCGCCGCTAAAGAGTTCGCGTCGCAGGCACTCCATCTCTAATACTTGCATGGCGTTGGCAAGGTAATACTTCTGCTCGGTGGATTTGGTGTTCTTATCAGACCAGGTTTTAATCCATGGGTGCAGGTCAGGCAGGTAGCCGTTTTCGATAGCGTAATCAATGATCGGTTCTTTATCCTCTCGGCCGTACTCCTCGTAGTCTGCAACCAGGGAAATGAAGTGCTTATAGAGTATGCAATCTTTATTCTCTAGCTTTTCAGTCAGAGGAATAAACTCCTGCCAGAAAGCATAATCTTGATACGTTATGTTACGCCCTCGGTGTGAGGCGATGTTTTCCGTGGTGTGTAGATCGAACCCCACTCGCTGAAGCGTTTTTGAACCGTCATAGTTCGTGACTTCTACTTCTTCGCCGTGGTGGTGAGAAAACACCTGATAACACTTGTTGACAAAATCGAAAAGTGTCGCAAAATCGTAGTTGAGATAGTCTTCCACCACTGTTTCATCCCACGTGAGCGCGGGACAGGGAACCTCGGTGATAGGAGTATAAAAATCAGCCTCCAGTTTATCTTCTGTTTTGACTTCACCTAACAGCCTAGCAACCTGTTCGGCGACAGTTGCGTCAAAATCAATCCCAGCCAACAGCTCTTTGAGCTCAACATAGGCGGCAAGGTCTTTAATTCGGTCATAGTTATCAACCAGAATCCCAACGGCGCCCTCGCGCTTATTCTTATTGCGCGTCTTTAATGCTGCCACCGCTACGTCGATGACGGTGCTTGGCCCCGCTTTGCGCATCAGCTCGGCCACATTCGCCCTCACAGCAGAGCCCTTGAATCGTAAAAACTCCCCAATTACTAGGAAGTCGTCGTGGCTGAGTTCCACTTTGTTTTCTACCAGCATGTCTTTAGCATCATCAGAAATCCGGGTGCCGACAGCTTGTACCACCGCTTTATGAACTGCTGGGTGAGCCAGACGCTTCGACATACTAGCAGGTGAAGAATGCCAAGAGCTCCAGTACTTGGAAAATACCGAGTATGCTGCTTCGTAAAAATCGTCCACCTTGTCAACCAGAGTTAAGATCGCATCATAGAGTCTGGTCATTTCATAGCTGTTATAAGGACTATCGCCCTCGCCAAAAATTGTGTAATAGCGCGGGGAACCTTTCACCGCTGTAAACAACGGCAAGCAGGCGGCTAAAAACTCTCGCTCTTCCCCCTGTGACGCAAAAGTAATTTTTTGCAGATTCGCAATAATAGAAACCACTAGCTCTTGATCTAGTTCGCTTTGACCAATCCGGACGAGCAAGCCGGTGATAAGTGCTGCCGGCAGTGGTAGCTGAGCTTGCTTCAAGAAATAGAGGGCAGCTACCTGCTGGTGCTTATCCCAAGAGAGGAAACGATCCGAAATAATCGCCAAGGCATCATCAAGATTATGGCAGGCCGTTAAATACAGCCCTAGATAGAACTTCACGTAGTTCTTTTCCGTTAAATATTCTTCGGCACTATCATTGAGCATGCCCTGGGCGAGCCACTGGGCGTGTTTCGGGATAGTCTTTTCGCTCAGTTCCTCAGACAGGCCAGAAAAGGTGATAAAACTACGCTTTACGGAGGAAAAACGATAAAGATGAGCCTGGTCAATATAGCGTAAGAAATACTTAAATGTCTCCACCGAACCGGTGTCAATCTGTTCCACAATAGAGGTACGCAACCCCTCAGAGAGCTTTGCCGCTTTCAGTAGGCTCATCACCAGCTCTAGCGCCTGTGGCACCCCAGAAGCAATCAAGCCTTTCAGTAAAGTTCCAGAGACTGCAGAAACACCTTCGGCAGCAAAAAAGTTTTGTTGCAAACTATCGAGCAGCCCTACCGCATCACGGGAAAGCAGACAACTCGCATACACAGAACCCACCTCTTTGGCCAGTGTGCGCATAGCGTCATCAGCTTGGAAAACTGCCGCATAATAGGCGTAGGCATCATCCATAGCGTAGTGATCGAGATCCAGATGGGGGTCGGTTAACTGCCCTGAAAAATCAAATCCAGACTGCTGATAGACACAGAAGTTTCTTAGCACATGCCAAAAGATTTCCACAAACGCATAAGGGTTGGTTGAATGGAAAGAACGCCGCTGCCAAAAATTATTGGCTACGGTTAGTTTCGGTGCCAGCAGAAGATAACGGAAAAATGCATCTTTGTAATCTGCGTTGAGACTATCAAACATTGCCTGCATAGCGGGCAGTTCTAAAAGGTCATCAATGCTTTTTGGCTCTATGGTCTGGTAATGGGTAAGCAGTCGCTCATACAACGCGACACTCAGCCGGTTAACATCATTGTTATAGTGCGCCACCGCTTCTTGCGCAGTCTGGGGATCTTCCCAATCCAGCGTGCCCATTAAGATGGGGCAAGCATCAGCTGTGCTGATACTTTCAGGCGAGGCTTCTTCATCTCCGGTGAGTAACGAACACAGAGAACCCAGGGTCTCAGGTGCTAGTTCATCGAGCAGTTGATCAAATAGCAGAACATGGGCGGCAGCCTTCGGGTGTATCTTTTTAGAGCGCAGCCTATCCGGGGTGATGAAAGCGTTAATCCATTCCCGTTTTGCAGTGTAGTAGTTGAATTCCCCAGCCATGTCTTGCTACCTCTAATTCCTTGCTTTTCGATATGGAATCTAATATTGTCCAGTTAAAAATGTCAGCCGCAGCAGCGTAAGCATATCCCCGTCTTTTAATCGCAGTCGGGTATCCAGACCAGTATCTAACCCACTGACCTCTTCGTTATTAATAAATACCCTTACCAAACCGTCCTCAACCGCTTGCAGTGCCACTAATATGGCCTGCTCAAGGTCTACTTTCCCGCTGTTATATGTGTAACCAAAAGAAATCTTGCCCGACTCCAAGAGCTCAGCCAGCTCCGCTTCGGTGTATCTTCGCTGCGGTAAAGAAGAAGGAATTTCGGGTGCGTGATCCTGGGTGTTATCTGCCGCTGCTGGAGGAATAAAACCAGCCTCAAACTCTGCCACCTCATGGCGCACCAAAGCGACAATCAGCTCCCGTAAAGTTCCTAGCTCGCTGGGCTGCTCGTCTAACTCATAGGGGACCTTCGCTACGCCACGAGTCCTGCCAAGCGCCTTACGTTCCACAAATAACCGCAAAAATTCTCCTTTGAAAAATGCTAACATTTAATAACATTTTAGCAGATAGACCTGAGAATCCCTCTCGAACCTGCTTCCTTCGCACGTGTAGGAAACCCTAGAGGAGGTCTGTGCAATAAGGTTGATTATTGTGAAAGAGATTACCGCTTGGACACAAGCCGACTTCCATTACCTGAAAACTCGCCAGAACAAGGAAAAAACAATTTAAATCAGGAACTCATGGTATTCATTTCTGAGTCTCACTGGAGCGGGTGACGGGAATCGAACCCGCATGACCAGCTTGGAAGGCTGGGGCTCTACCATTGAGCTACACCCGCACAAAGCAGTAAAGCATCTACTGCAATGCGGTGGTGACAACCTTGTGACATCACGAAAAGTGGTTAAGTTTTACTGTGATGCCGCTTGGCTTTTACCACCTTCCATAGTGTAGCGCATAAGCGCCCTCTAAGAAAAATCTTGTCCTACCACTCTGGTGTCATCCAATAAACGTGCCTGCTAGAAGCCTTCTCAGCTTGCGTAACCGACCATTCCTCAGTCTCAGCGACCCAGCTCTCAGTTTGCGCAGCCTCGAAGAACGCTAGCCACGCATCCGACCAGCCGACAGGCCACGCATCCGACCAGTCAACAGGCAACACTTCCTACCAGCCCACACCTCATCATGCCCAACATTCATAGCGCCCACCCACTAGCCATCGTGTCCCCACCCACCAGCCACCGCTCAACTCACTCCACTACGGGCCCACGCCGGCGTCCTCTGAAAATCCACATATTTTGAAAACGGCCATGCCATAGGATATGATAATGCGGCACACGGGATGTAGCGCAGCTTGGTAGCGCATCTGCTTTGGGAGCAGAGGGTCGCAGGTTCAAATCCTGTCATCCCGACTAAAACGCATCGTAAGATGCGTTTATTTTTATCGGCTCAGCCACCACGCGGCCTGCAAAGCCCGCGCAACCGTCCCAAAGTACCGCATACATCCGCAAACTTTTAGTAACAATGTGAGAAAATATGACCGTTACACCCTATGATCTTCCCCACGTTACCTATACCGATACGCTTGCGCATATCACGATTCCTGAAGGTGAAACCCAGATTCATCGCAGTGTTTTGCCCGGTGGTATTCGTGTTATCACCCAGCAGGTTCCCGCAACACGGTCGGTAGCAATTGGCATGTGGTTTGCGGTAGGCTCGCGAGACGAACATTCGGGGCACTACGGCTCCACTCACTATTTGGAGCACCTGCTGTTCAAAGGAACGAAACGTTTTTCGGCTATCGATATTGCGCGCTCTTTTGATGAAGTGGGTGGCGACACCAACGCAACTACCGCCAAAGAATACACCCACTACTACGCTCACGTGTTGGGTGAAAACGTACCCATGGCAATTGATGTGTTGATGGATATGGTGACGGCTCCGCGACTAAGTGCCGAAGACTTTGACACCGAACGCACGGTCATCCTAGAAGAACTGGCAATGTCGGCCGATGACCCCAGTGACGTTGCTCATGAATCATGGGCTGGCCAGGTGTTTTATAATCAAGATCTTGGTCGCCCGGTCGGTGGAACCAAAGCGACGGTGCTTGCCACCCCGCGAGAAGCCGTGATTGAGCACTACCGTAAAACGTATTCCTCGCAAACACTGGTGGTGTCGGCCTCGGGTGCTGTCGATCATGAACAGGTATGTGAACTGGTGTTAGAGCACGCGCGCGACAACGGGTGGGACACAACCAGTGAAAGCGCTCCGCAGCCGGTCCGTCAAGGTAAAGAGCTTGATCTTACCGAAGCAATGAACCGTCGTATTGAACGCGATTGGTCGCAGGCCCATATCTTGGTGGGGAGCCGCTCTTTTTCCGCAACCGATGAGCGTCGCCCAGCGATGTCACTGCTGTTGACGATTCTTGGCGGGGGAATGAGCTCGCGTCTGTTCCAAGAAGTCCGCGAAAAAAGGGGACTGGCCTATACGACCTACGCTTTCGATTCTGCGTACTCCGATTCGGGGGCCTTTGCTATGTACGCTGGATGTACACCCGATAATGCCGCAGAGGTCGAACGGGTCATGCTCGGTGAACTTGAAGGTATCGCGTCAGGAAATATTTCAGAGGACGAAGTGGCGCGCGCATGTGGACAGCTTCGAGGTGGAATCGCACTAGATATGGAAGTAAACGGTGCCAGAATGTCGCGTCTTGGCCGCTCAGAAATAGTTCGCGGCGAAATATACACCATTGATCAAGTGTTGCAACGCCTGCGTGAGGTCCGACCAGAAGATATTTCTTCCGTTGCACAGCTACTGATGGAACGTCCCCGTGTGCGTACCTACGTGGGGCCTGCCGTCACGCAATAAACATATTGCGTGCATGATGAAACACAGTGATGTCAATGAGTGTGCTCGGTGATAACTGTGCAGAAAGTAGCGACAATGCGCTCTGGCGCAATAATGTACACGCAGTCGCTGCCTCTGTTCTTATCGGGGTGAAGTCTCCTTTCATGGCAGGTCAGAAAATATTCTATAGGGGCCAAGTGTTGCTTTGTGGCACGACACTTACGGATAGTACACGAAAGCGGTAGCAATGGCAGTAGTCTATGAAGGTCGAAGCGACTACGCGGATGTGGTGATAAGCCGCGATAATCAGCATCTGCATATTGCTTTGGATGGACGGCCGTCCTCTGAAATTGATGGTGATGATCCGTCCGCATTGTGTTTTACCTATATGGCAATGATGGACGCGATAGTTTCCGTGACGCATCGCGAAAAGATACGCCGCGAGAATCCCGGAGGTCGGCATCTTGGCTCCACGAAAAGCACACGTCGCGCCAAAGGCTC
Organism: Actinomycetaceae bacterium; assembly: GCA_030540715.1. Taxonomy (GTDB): domain Bacteria; phylum Actinomycetota; class Actinomycetes; order Actinomycetales; family Actinomycetaceae; genus JAUNVQ01. The sequence goes on from JAUNVQ010000003.1 coordinate 6,475, forward strand.
GATAACTCAAGACGCAGTAATGACACGCACAGATAAAGCGTATGCAAAGCCTCGCGGGAAAAATGGGGATGCTCTCAAGGTGTTGCATTTGGGAGGGTGCGCATGTGCGCTGGCCAGAAGCTGGTCTGTGAAATATCCGTCATCGCGCCACGTTGCTGTGGAGCTCGATGCAAAACTGATCGAGATAGTGCGCCAACATATTGGGCTTCCCAAAAAACCAGCACTTCGGATTCGACATGAAGATGCACGCCACACCATTGCAACCATGCGCCCCGATACCTGGGATATTATCGTGCGAGATGTCTTTGTCACCACGGAAAATGGGGATGCCTCAACTCCAGATGAGCTCATGAATCCACAGTTTTACCGCCAGGTTACGGCTGGTTTACGCCCAGGTGGGGTAGTGCTGGTCAATATTCTTGGTGGCAAAACGGGCAGGGCGAAACAAGATATTGCGGCAGCCATGCAGATAATGCGCGAAGGTGGGAGTGCTGATAACAATGCACAGCAAGCCTTCGCTACACGTCACGACCCCAGCGAAAATCCCAGTAGGAGTCCCAGTGATATTCAACGGCTGATGAGTGACACCTGTGGCGGCCCCAGGAATAATCCTTTTGATAATCCCGGCAGCCAAACCATTATCGATCCCCTCGATGTTCCCGAGGTTCCCAGCGATTCTTGTCATCCGATGAACGGCACTGATAGTGCTCCTTCCATCGCATCCAACCCTCACATTGGTGTGGACAGTCAACTTGTTGACGATAGTGGCACTGGCGCTGCTGCGGTAAATCAATTTGTTCGCAACGCTGGCAATAACACCGAAGCTCACCCTGGCGCTAACAGTCAGATTGGGACAGATCCCAGTAACGGTGACCTTCAGGAAGGCAATCGCACTGCCAGCCCAGCACAACCACATAACCCGCTGCGACCAGGCCTATCAGTTGTTGCTATTGCCGAGCGTGGAGATTTCCGTTCCCAGCATGAACACAATGTCGTCCTGGCACTGTCTTATGGTCCCATCGATGTTATTCACCTGCGCCAAGAGCTCATTGCGCGATATCTGAGCTGCGATATTTTGATTGGGGATAAACTGGAGCAGTGGCTTGGCGGAGCCCGCCCTCTGATATAAGGACAGTCAACACGCATCAAGAGGTCTGTTAGTGTCCTCGGCACACATTATGTATGAACGGCCTCCACGCTGCCCTGCGTAACACGGTGAGCAACGTCTTCGTGTAAGTACGCCCCTTAACTTTGCTTTGCTATCTCGCTCAATTGTCTTGTCCGTCCAGCGTATCCGTGCCTTGTGTACTGGTGGTGCCCACACCGCAGCTCTCTTTTTCTTTTGACGCCGTATTTCTCTCATCATCCAATGGCATACCCGACTTTTGCGCAGCACCGTACCTCAATGTCTTTTCATTGGCTGTGCCACACCACGCTAGTGGATCATTTTCTTGGTACGTTGTTTCTCAACATTGCCGCTTGACCAAGGCCCCATTGTCAATTCCTGCCCAGTATATCCCGCTAAGCGTTTTGCCTATTGAACGCTCAAGTATCTCAACACGCTCACGTAGCGTAGGGTAGAGACATGGAAAAAATACGTGTAGCTGTTGTCGGTGCAGATGGTCGAATGGGTGGAACGGTATGCAACGCCGTGAAAGCCGCTGACGATATGGAACTTGTTGCAGAAATTACTATCAACGATGAACTCACTACATCCACCCTTAACGGTGCTGAAGTGGCAGTAGAATTCACCGTTCCTTCCGCTACTCAATCCAATGTTAAAAAACTTATTGACCTTGGATGTCACGTAGTAGTTGGAACAACTGGATGGACGCAAACGGCATATGATGACATTGCTGCAAAGATTTCAGAGGACGCAGCGCCGCATGTGTTGATTGCCCCTAATTTTGCATTGGGTGCTGTATTGATGATGAAGTTTGCAGCTATGGCTGCACCCTATTTTGAGTCCGTTGAGGTTATCGAGATGCATCATCCCAATAAAGTAGACGCCCCCTCGGGTACTGCAATTGCCACGGCACAAAAAATTGCTGCGGCACGCCGAGATGCCGGATGTCAGCCACTACCTGATGCCACTGAAACAGATCCCAATGGCGCACGTGGAAGCCTTTATGATGGGGTCCCTGTTCACGCAGTTCGCCTGCGTGGATTAAATGCCCATGAAGAGATTTTGTTGGGTAATCCCGGTGAACAGTTTGTTCTTCGCTCTGACTGTTTTGACCGTGGCTCTTTTATGCCAGGTGTATTACATGCGGTAAGAAAAGTTGGTGCGCTTCCTGGCCTGACTATTGGCCTAGAGAAGATACTTGACTAAAAATAAGTGCTCAGTTGTGAAAGGTATGTGATGGTTGCACAATCACAGGACAATCAGTCGCTTCACGCTGACGTATCAGTGCGTCCAGCAGTAGCGAGCGATGCGCAAAGAATTGGCACTCTTCATGCGGCGGCACTCACGCGCTATATCGCCCATGCCGCACCAGAAAGTGTGGGAGTAGCGCAAGGTGAGGGAATGGAATCGCAGTCCATAGGCGCACAGTGGATGTATTCGATTTCCTATCCGCCCTCGCAATACCATCAAATCTTGGCAGCCTATGACCACGATAGACTTGTTGGTTTTGCTGCATTTGGCCCCCCGGAGGGCGAAGACATTGGTACAGACGTTCGCGCTGATACTGCCCCGAGTACAGCATCAGATACCACAGTACCAGCTGCAGAACATACCGCATCGACTTCTGGAAAGAATCAGGGGAGCCCAGGCCAGCCAGCTAGGGCACACAACCCCACAGACACATTAGAGCTTATTGCATTAGAAGTCGATCAGAACTATTGGCGCCAGGGGCACGGTTCACGACTATTGAATGCCTGCGCAGATATTGCAAAAGAACTGGGGGCCACACGCTTACAGATATGGCTTCACCCGGCAGACGATCAGCGTTTACGGTTTTATTCCGACGCGGGCTTTGGCCCCGATGTGCAACGACGGGCCTTTAGTATTGGCGATACTCGACTAGATGAACACCTGTGGTTTGCCCTGCTTGACAGTTAAAAGCATCACGCACAATCCCGTGGCACGAACAATGTGGAAGAGATACGGCGGCGGTGGACTCGTACACACTCGTGAACACCGGGCTTGTGCCTCCCTGATTTTTATTATGCTCATTGGAAATACCCCTTGCCTGTGACAGACGGCCGAGTCACACTAAGGCAGGTACTCTATGCTAAAGCAATTCCGTCACTGACAAGTCCTACATTGCGAAACTTTATCGGTAATTGTTGTTCTATAGGTTAAAGTGAATTTATGACGAAAAAACCTGAACGTGCTTTTGGAAAATTCTCCGTTGCCATGGTGACACCTTTTACACCTGATGGCGCTGTTGATTATCAGTCGGTGACTCGACTGGCAAAAAAACTGGTTGCCGACGGCTGTGACACTCTTTTGTGTTCAGGAACAACGGGCGAAAGTCCCACCACGCACCAGCCTGAAAAGAACAAACTTATTGAAACAGTGCGCGAAGCTGTGGGCGATGATGTCTTCATCATGGCAGGTGCTGGCTCTAATGATACTGCACATGCGGTTCGCATGGCGAAAGGCTCCGCAAACTCAGGAGCTGATGGCCTGCTTGTGGTCAGCCCCTACTATAATCGACCATCTCAACGCGGCCTAGTTGAGCACTGTAAAGCAGTGACACAAGCTACCGATCTTCCAGTGATGCTCTACGATATTCCAGGCCGAACAGGGCTTGCTTTTAGTGATGAGGCATTGGATGAACTCAGCAAACTCGATCAGGTTGTTGGTGTTAAAGATGCAACAGGACTGATTGATCAGGGGCTTGTGCGTATGCGTCGCACTGGACTGGAATACTATTCAGGCGATGACGCACTTAACTTTGCCTGGCAAACACATGGTGCTTCTGGCTGCGTGTCAGTTGTTGGGCACCTTACCGCTACACAGTATGTGCACATGACAGATCTTTTAGATGCTGGAAAGGTCGCCGAAGCGCTTGATATTTCCTATAATCTTCAGCCCCTAGTTGATGCAATTATGGGTGGGGGACAAGGCGCTGTCATGGTTAAACATGCGCTTCATTTACAGGGCGTTATTGATTATCCAACTGTGCGTTTGCCTCTTGTGCAGGCAACTGATGAAGAAGTGTCCAACCTGAAATCGGTGATGCGCGAATTTAATCTGTTGTAGAGACCATAGTGTGAACAACGCTTAGAAAAAACCTCGCACCCCGATGAATAATCCAGGTAAATGACGGTGATAATCTAGCGTTTATCTGCAACCACTGCGTATGTGTTCATGTGTCAACAGTGAGCCACATGCCGCCTACTTACGTTTTTTGGAAGGCAAAAGGGAACTTACGTCTTCACACAGCGCATTGAGACTGCCCTCCACCACACACTACGCACATAACATCACCGAAATTGTCGAGAATCTAGTGATACGTGAGAGAATAAAGAACTGTGAGTGCACTATATCCAGATCTTCCAGAACCGCTGCCCCTTCAAGAACACGGCATACGCGTGACACCTCTGGGTGGGCTTGGCGATGTTGGCCGAAACATGACCGTTGTTGAAGATTCCAACGGACATATGCTTCTTATTGACTGCGGGTTGCTTTTTCCTGAAGAAATACAGCCTGGCGTTGATGTTATCCTTCCTGATTTTTCTTATATTGCTGAACGCATCGACAAAGTGGTTGCCCTGATATTAACCCACGGTCATGAAGACCATATTGGTGCAGTACCCTACCTGCTAAAACTACGCCCAGATATTCCTCTTTATGGTTCACAGCTGACAATGGCGTTTCTTGAAGCAAAGTTTAAAGAACATCGCTTAGAAAACGTCCATATTAACGTGGTTGCTGAAGATGACGTTATCGCCATTGAACCTTTTGAATGTGAATTTGTTGCCGTCAACCATTCCATACCAGATGCTTTAGCGGTGATGGTACGCACACAGGCAGGAAATATTTTATTTACAGGCGACTTCAAAATGGATCAGCTTCCCCTTGATGGCCGACTAACTGATCTTCGAGCTTTTGGGCGTCTAGGTGAAGAAGGTGTCGATCTTTTTTGCGTGGATTCCACCAATGCGGAGGTTCCAGGTTTTGTTGCACATGAACGTGACATCGGCCCCGTACTTAATGACGTGTTTCGACGAGCAACAGGTCAGATTATTGTGGCCTCATTTGCATCGCATGTTCACCGTGTCCAACAGGTGCTTGATGCAGCAAAAGACAGCGGGCGCTATGTGGCATTTATTGGCCGTTCCATGGAACGAAATATGCGTATCGCTGCAGATAAGGGATTTCTTCACATTCCCGATAATCTTTTGGTAGATTCAAAAGATTTGCATGCGCTTCCTCTTGAAGAACGTGTTTATATGGCCACGGGCTCACAGGGGGAACCCATGGCAGCACTGTCACGTATCGCACATGATTCTCACCGTTTCGTTGAACTCAACCAGGGTGACACAGTAGTGTTGGCGTCCTCTTTAATTCCAGGAAACGAAAACTCGGTGTCACGTGTGATCAACGAGCTAATGAAACGTGGCGCCAACGTTGTTCACAAAGGTAATTCTAAAGTTCACGTATCAGGTCATGCTGCTGCCGGTGAACTGCTCTACACCTACAACATAGTGCAGCCACGAAATGTTTTACCTATTCACGGCGAGATTCGCCACCTGGTTGCCAACGGTAAACTTGCTATTCAAACCGGTGTTCCCGCCTCTAATGTTGTTATTGCAGAGGACGGAGTCTCTGTTGACCTAGTCGATGGTGAGGCATATGTAGCTGGTCAAACACCCTGTAACTACATTTACGTTGATGGCCAGTCGATTGGCGAAATTAGTGAAGAAGAACTCAAGGACCGCATGACGTTAAGTAATGAAGGTTTCGTGTCGGTCTTTGCCACTGTTGATACCGCAGCAAAGACAATTATTGCAGGCCCACATGTGGCGGCCCGTGGAATGGCTGAAAATGACACAGTTTTCCGTGAAGTATTGCCAAGCATTACGAAGGCGCTTGATGATGCGCTGACCCGCGGTGAGACAGATACTTATGCCTTACAGCAGGCAATACGACGCGTGATTGGCCGTTGGGTCAGTCGCAAACTGCGTCGCCGTCCTATGATTGTTCCCGTTGTTGTGGAGGTTTCTGCCAAGTGACATCATCGATACAAATATCGGAACTTGGGTTAGACATTAAAAAACAAAATAGTCTTTCAGAAAAACAGTTGCGTTGGGCAGCGCGTATCCCGCGTATTATTGGGTGGGTTTATGTGGTGGCTGCACTATGGTCTGCGGCAACATTTTTTATTGTCAAACTCAGCGGCTTTGAAGTCATCGGAATCATTGCCCTAGTCTTTGAAGTATTTAATGTTCCTGTTTCATCCAACCTTTTTACTGCAGCAGTATTTCTCCTGTTTGCGGCCACATGTTTTATGCGCAAACGATTAGCCATGTGGCTTGTCATTGGTATGCAGGTCCTTGTGGTGTTAGCCCATCTTGTTTCATCAATATGGCTTTACCTTGGCTTCTATGAACCAGTTGAAACCAGTTTTGCTATCATCCACTATGCGTTAACAGCAACGTCTTTAGCTATTGCCGTACTGACCGTCGTTGTTTTGTGGCGCTATCGTTTTGCTTTCCCCGGATATATTTATCCTGGTAATATCCCTGCCTCGCTGGTCACACTTATTGCAGGCCTCATCATTGATTTTGGTATTGGCTGCCTTCTGGTGTTTTCACGTGTTGATATCACTGCCTTGAGCGCTCATGAACAAATCCGCCACTTACGCTGGATAGTTTCAACGATTGTTGGCAAAACACTGACTCATATTATAGTTCCAGGATATCAGCCAAAGGTTACCGAACCGGTATGGATCACTGCGGTGCTGTCAGTTATTGCGGTCATTGTTGTGTTTATATCGGTAGTTATCTTCCTAAGAGGGCGCGTATTCCCAGCTCGTAGTCAAGAACAAGATTTTCAGTTAAGATCGCTTCTTTTGCAGTGGGGAAGCGAAGATTCGCTTAGCTACTATGGAACACGAAATGACCGTTGCCTCGTCTTTTCCTCTGATAAAAAAGCATGCATTTCTTACGGGATTGCTTCAGGGGTGGCCGTTGCTGGTGGTGATCCTATTGGTAACCCAGCAAGTTGGGATAATGCAGTGCGCCAATGGATTGCTACCTGCTATACCCACGGGTGGATTCCCGCAGTGGAAGCGGCCTCTCAAAAAGGTGCGATCACATATCGTCGTGCAGGTTTACGTGCCCGCCTGATGGGTGATGAAGCCATTGTCTATCCTGCTGATTTTGATGCTGCTGCACGATATGCCAAACCTCTGATGGCTGCTTATAGTCGTGTTAGTCGTGCGGGGGTGACTATCACGATGCAGCGCCAAAGTGAATTAAGTGAAAACCAGTTGATGAAACTACGCAAGGCTGCTGTTGAATATCGTGTGGGAAGTGAGCGCGGATTTTCTATGGCCCTTGACCGAATGTTTTCACCAGAAGACGAAGATGTTCTTGTTGTGACGGCAACCTCACAAGAGGGCACCATTGAATGTTTGCTGACCTTCGTTCCATGGGGGCGTGATGGAGTCTCGCTTAATCTTATGCGCCGCAAGCCTGATTCAGTTAACGGTGTTGTAGAAGCTATGGTTGTTCACATGTGCCTTCATGCACGTGACATTGGGATAAACCGTATGAGTCTTAACTTTGCGATGCTGCGTCATGTATTTGTTGAAGGTGAAGCAGTTGATGCTGGCATTATTGACAGGCTTCAACGTCGTATTCTTGTGAAAGCTTCACGGGTATGGCAACTTGAATCACTCTATGAATCAAATGCTCGCTACCAGCCAGAATGGTATCCACGTTATATGTGTTATGCGGGAGATCCGTTGGTAGTCATATCAATGTCGGCAACTGCCATGCTTGAAGGATTCATGCCAGCGCCACGTATTTTGGTTCCGACAATTGCGCCGAACTGGCCTGTTACACCCGAGTATGTGGATAGCATCCGTCAACTCAAACGCCAAACACTTGAAAAGGCATTGACATATCGCCTCAACGATCAGCAGCGAGCCAGGCGTATGAAGGCAGTCCAGTTACGAGCCCTTGGCCGCGACCCCTTCCCGGCTGGTATTGATTTAGGGGAGTCCACCAGTAACGTGATAGAGGCCATGCGCTGTGTAGATGGTCGTCTGCTACGAGCTCATGGTCGTATCGTGTATCGACGTAACTTTGGTGGTGTCATCTTTTATGCACTTGTTAAAGACGGTTTCTTTTTCCAGGTTATTGCTGAACGCAACGTCATGAACAATGCCGACTTTACGGCTTTAAAACTTCTTGATCTTGGTGATGATGTGGTCTTTGAAGGCCCCACACTGTATTCTCACAAAGGTGAGCCCTCCATTGGAGCTACAACCTGGCAGGTGGCAACAAAGGCACTTCGTCCAGTACCAGAATATGGCGTGGAACTGGATGCGAATACAAAAACACGGCAGCGCACAACGGCTCTCCTGGTAGATCATAGCCGTGTTCAGTTACTGAAACATCGCTCTGTTGCCATTGCTACAGCGCGGCGTGTCCTTGGGGAACAAGGGTATCTGGAAGTGGAAACCCCGATGCTCCAAGCTGTTCATGGGGGAGCCAACGCTCGCCCATTTACCACGTATTTTAATGCGTATTCAACAAATGTGTTTTTACGTATCGCCCCAGAGCTCTATCTGAAACGCCTGGCGGTGGCAGGAATGCCAGCGATTTATGAACTTGGGCGTTCATTTCGCAACGAGGGCGCCGATGCTACGCATAATCCGGAGTTTACCTCGCTAGAAGTCTATAAAGCTGGTGGCGATTACCATACAATGCGTATCTTAACTGAACAGATGATTCGTGAATGTGCGACGGCTTTATATGGTCGACCGGTGATACGCAGACCCGCCGGGACACCAGGGACACAGGGTTTGCCTGTAGTCGAAACAGTTGATGGTGTTGACATGTGTGAGCTGTCAATCGAGGCTCCCTGGAAAGTTATTGATGTTTATTCTGCTGTTTCTCAGGCATCTGGTACGAGGGTTACTCCCGACACTTCGGAAGCGGAGCTGCGTGCCCTATGTGTATCTCATCACTGTGATGTACCACCAGGAGCTGACGAAGGCGCTTTGATTACGGTGCTTTATGATGAGCTTGTTGAAGCTGACACCATTATGCCGACCTTCTATACTGATTTCCCAGTATCAACATCGCCTTTGACCCGTAAACATCGAAAAGATCCACGTCTTGCTGAACGCTGGGACCTGGTAGCTTTTGGAATGGAGCTTGGAACAGCCTACACCGAGCTCACTGATCCTGATGACCAACGGGAACGTTTTACAGCCCAATCTTTAGCTGCCGCAGCAGGGGACCCAGAGGCCATGAGTGTGGACTATGATTTCTTGCAATCATTGGAATTGGGACTAGTTCCCACTGGCGGGCTTGGCATCGGTATCGATCGTATGGTTATGCTACTAACAGGAGCATCGATCCGTCAGATTCTTGCTTTCCCGTTTGTTAAACCGGAGGAACAACATCATGACCAAAGCAGGCTTAAGACAACGCTCAGTCACTAACACTGGAACAACTGGATACCGCACTGTAAGGTCTGAGTCTTCGGATCGCCCTCGTGTGTTTTCGGTGAGCTCTGTGGTGGTTAATCTGCCTATGCGTGTTCCAGCTATGCCATTACGAGGTTCAACAGTGGTGGCGTCATCCATTAGCAGTGAGGTTGGTGGTGCCTTCAACGTGATGGCTGCGATCGCTCGCCAAGGCGTTACTGTCATTAACGCGTCGCCTTTAGGTACGGGACCAAACTCGATGCTTGTGCGCCGCGAACTTCACAAGGAGGGGATAGAATCCTCGTCAAGTGAAATGGTTGGCGACACCGGGACGAAACTTATTTTTATCGAAGAGGACGGACATAACACCTCGATTTTGTCGCCTGGTGTGGAATCAGAACTCGATCAAACGAACCTGCAATCATTAACCGTGAAACATGGTGACTATATTTATATTTCCGCAGGTGATCTTGTTTTTCCTGGCTTTCGTTCGGCAGTGATGCGCTGGCTTGATAGTATTGCTATTACTCCTTTTGTGTGCCTTGCGGTCTCGCCCTTGATCGATGCTGTTGAAGGTCAAGCTGTGCGTGATATTTTGCCTCATGTTTCGCTTTTGACGATGAATGAGCGAGAGCATCTGGTGTTGATGCATATTCTTGACCTTGATGACCATGATTGGCAGGGGTTATATCAGGCCGGACTTCCAACAGATAGTTTTATTTTGCAACGAAGCGGTAACGAAGGCTGTTACATCCATTCCTCAGATCCTCACTATTGTCAACATATCAATGCGGTTGCTTCTGAAATTGTTGACACAACTGGTGTAGGTGATGCCCATACAGGAGTGTGCGTGGCATCGCTGGTTCTTGGCTACGATCTGCCAGAGGCCGTGTGGCGAGGCAACATTGCGGGTTCCCTTGTTGTGGCGAAACACGGATCGGCAACATGCCCATCTATTGAAGATATTGAACAGGTTATTGCGAATCTTCATGCTCAGTCTGAAAGCTCACAAACTGGCGATGACCTGTGAGGTAACAAATAATCTGGGGCAAGGTCGGCGCGCCTATGCTTACTTCTTCACACCATTGGGTAGGCTTGGTGCGTTATGGCAAGAAAAAACACGAAATCACAAACGGGTAAACAGTCCAGACCATCTTCAGGTTCTGCACGGTCATCGCGCCCATCATCACCCCAGGAATCATCTGCACAGCCTCGTCAGGCAACACTGCGTAAAGACGGTATTGGCTTCCTTTTGATTGCCTGTGCGGTGACCATTGCGCTTTTTGAATGGTTTAATAGCACGGGACTTGCGGGTCGTTTCCTTCATCATGTGTGTGCTGGGCTTCTAGGATTTTTCAGTTGGATAGTTCCCCTTATCTTAGTGTGGATTGCTGTGGATCTTTTCCGCGCTCGAAAAAGTGATCTGCTGGCAATTCACCACTATATTGGTGCTTTCGGTATTCTTGCTGCGCTTACAGGAATCATCCATATCGCTTCGGCAAGTCCCTCACCTTTCAGAAGTTTTGCCGCCGTAGAGGCCGCAGGAGGGCTTTTAGGGTGGTTCTTTGGTCATCCCATCGCCATTCTATTGTCGCAGGCCGGCGGTATTATCGTTCTCATCTTATTGGCAGTGTATTCGTTACTGATTATTTTTCGAACCCCCCTGTGGGATGCCCTGGCCTGGATAGGCGATCTCTTTCGTTATTTCTTTCCTAAAAACGAGGATGATAATACACAATCTTCTTGTGAAGATGAATCTTCAACAGAACGTATGCCCAGGTGGCGGCGTAATGTGCGTTCTGAGCATCTTATCGGTGATGGTTATGATGGTGATGAAGAATACAGAAAAGCGCATGACCGCGAAGAAACTCCCATTATTGAGCTCAATGATGATCGCGGACGCACCACCGAAACACTAGTCCTAGATACGGGGACTCTTCCTGATGTATCAACTATGCTTCTTGACCAAGACGAACCCCGAAGTACGCCAGAAAAGAAGCCCCCCACCCAGACATCTCAGACACAACGCCCTCCTTCAAAGAAAAATAACCCCAAAAAATCTGTGAGGCCATCCCAGGAACATCCCATGCCTGAAGATTCTCTTCTTGCTGGCTTTGACCCTGACTTTTCCTACGAACTTCCTGCACAGGAACTACTGGCCTACGGAGCTCCCCACAAGGAACGCTCAGTTGAAAATGACCGTATTGTTGAGGCCCTTACCAGAGTTCTTGCCGAGTTCAGGGTCGATGCAAAAGTGACAGGATTTACGCGAGGGCCAACTGTTACGCGCTATGAGCTTCATTTAGGGCCGGGGGTAAAAACAGATAAAATCACTAGCCTTTCCAGTAATATCGCCTATGCTGTAGCCAGTGCAGATGTCCGTATTTTATCTCCTATTCCAGGTAAATCGGCAATTGGAATTGAGATTCCTAATGTTGACCGTGAAACTGTTGTACTTGGTGATATTTTGCGTTCTGATGTTGCAACACGTAGCCCGCACCCCATGATTGTTGGTGTTGGTAAAGATGTTGAGGGTGGCTACGTCGTGACAAACCTGACCAAAACACCTCATCTTCTTGTTGCCGGTGCAACAGGGTCAGGTAAGTCATCCTTTATTAACTCAATGATTACCTCGATTATGATGAGGGCAACCCCTCAGCAGGTACGCATGATTTTAGTGGATCCCAAACGTGTGGAACTTACGATTTACGAGGGAATTCCCCACCTGATTACACCTATCATTACTTCACCACAAAAGGCGGCCGAGGCATTGGAATGGGTAGTGAAGGAAATGGATGCCCGCTACGATGATCTGTCACGTTTTGGGTTTAAACATATTGACGACTTTAATCGTGCGATCGTAACAGGAACAATTGAGGTGCCACCTGGGGTGGAAAAGGTTCCACAGCCCTATCCGTATCTGCTGGTTGTTGTTGATGAGCTTGCTGATTTGATGATGGTTGCTCCCCGTGATGTTGAATCCTCAATTCAGCGCATTACCCAGCTTGCGCGTGCGGCAGGTGTACATCTTGTTCTTGCCACACAAAGACCATCGGTTGATGTGGTAACGGGGCTTATTAAGTCCAATATTCCCTCACGTCTGGCATTTGAAACATCATCGGCTGTTGATTCGCGAACTATTTTGGATCAAAATGGGGCCGAAACACTTATTGGCCAAGGTGATGCTTTGTTCCTTCCAGCGGGGGAAGGCAAGCCTATGCGTGTCCAGGGCGCCTGGGTCAACGAGTCAGAGATCCATGCTGTTGTTACACATGTGAAATCCCAAATGGATCCTGATTATCGTGAAGATATCGTGGAAGAAAAAGCAGCGCAGCCTAAAGTGGCTGAAGATATTGGCGATGATCTGGATGATTTATTGCAAGCTTGTGAACTTGTGGTGAGTACACGCTTTGGGTCAACTTCTATGCTGCAACGTAAACTTCGTATTGGTTTTGCGCGTGCAGGTCGCCTGATGGATTTATTGGAATCACGAGAAATCGTGGGCCCATCTGTGGGGTCGAAACCACGTGAAGTGTTAGCTCAGCCGGAGGATCTTCCAGGTCTGTTAGCAATGTTGCGTGGTGAACAACCAGAACAGTCACAGGGTGAGGCAGGAACAAATAACATAGTTGAAACTGATGAAACAACTACAGATATGCCCGATACCACACCTTCAGAGACAGCGACACCGAAGGTTAAGGCACGCACCTATCATCCCGACTTAACTGCGGGAATTCCTGAGGCCATAGACTATGGCGACGATGGGGTATAGTATCTTTATGCCACCACCATTCGAACAAAATTCGCTAAGGTAGGCGACTTCGGGTTAGTGTAAAAGTGATGAGTGAAAGCACAGAGAAATCAATGAACAGCACCGATAACGACTCAGTATTATCGCAGACTGAAACGGTTGAAGAACCCCCCGTCGCACATGAAGACCACGATGGTGATACGACACAAGAAAAAGCAGCTTTTAAGCAGATGAACCTGCCCAATATATTGACAATCGCACGTATTATTATGGTGCCGATTCTTATTGTGATGATGCTGCGCGATGAACATTGGGCGGCGTGGACAGCTTTGATTATTTTTTGTGTGGCCGCCTATACCGATCAGGTGGATGGAAAACTGGCTCGCAAGAATAATCAGGTGACAACATTTGGAAAGATAGCCGACCCGATTGCCGATAAACTACTGGTGCTGGGGTCGTTTATTACCCTATCTCTTTCCGCTGTTGAGTATCCCTACTGGTGGTTTACCAGTGTTGTCATTTTACGAGAAATAGCAGTGACTGGCCTGCGGATGGTGTTGCTGCGAAAGTCCATTGTGGTGCCAGCATCTAAGGGTGGTAAATTAAAAACCGCGCTGCAGATGCTACTTATTTTTATGATATTGCTGATTCAGGTGCTTTACCCCTATGTAGGGCTGGGAACATTTTTCTATGTATACCAAAAGCTGATGGAAATTGTGTTGATTCCTGCTTTTGTTGTTACTGTTTTGACTGGTCTTCAATACTTTTTGGATGCCTATGATAACGCTCAAGATAAAAAAGAGCAGTCGGTTAACAACGATGAACAAGACAGTGAGCACTTTGACCGTTTTGACGATGTCGCTGCTTTGACCGAAGAGGAGATAGCTGGCGCTGAAGCCGAAGCTGCTGCAGCCGAACGTGAGTTACAGGCTGCGATAGAAGAACTGAAGTGCTTAGAACAAAGTGAAGAAGAAAAGGAACAGACCGCACAATCTCAGGAACTAGAAGCCGAAGAAGATATAGCTCCTGAAGAAAGTGGCGATGCTAAGGATGGCTTTGGTACAAAAGGTGATGCCCTAGGCACGACTGATGATGATGGACAAAGCATGGCTGAAGGAGCTCATCTTTTTGAAGGCTCTGAGGCTGCCGAGGGGGATTCTACCGGTGAAAACGAAGGAGTTGACACTTCTGCGAACAACGAGTCGTCTATTGCACACAGCGAAGTCCAGCAACAAGAACATGACACTAATGAAACAGGTGACTACAAAGCTGGCGACGTTAAGGAAACCATCATGGAAGCATCTGAAAACACTGAGGAGTCACACACTGAGGAAACCGACACCGACAAAACAGTAAAAAATAATTCTGATGAACTTGTTGCCCAGGATGCCCGTGATAACGTTACCGATGTATGTGAAGAAGCTCAGATAGATAATTACACGGGTAGCAGTACGGATAGTATTACTAACACCTCGTCACAGGACGACTTGCAAGATCCAGATACAGATGCGACTGCATACCAAGAAGACGAACCGCAGATAATGCAGGATGATTCTACCGACGAAGAAGTGACACCGCGTATCGACCCGATCAATAAAGATGAAGTCAAAGCTAAACTTGCAGCTGTTCTTCAACGAAAAACTGCTGCCAGGCGTAAGAAAAAGATAGCGAATTCTGCGAGTAATCAGACAACACATGCTGAAAAAGAAACGCCACAAACAGCAAACATATCTGAAGAGAAAAAAGAAGAATTATCTGAAGATACATCACGTGTACCTGTCAACAGAAAAAGCAGACGCCAACGTCGACGCAAAGAAATGCCTCATAGCAGGCGTTTGGAACATCGTATTGGGCAACGCCCTCGTGAAATAAACTCAGAATCCACTCACTCTCAAGAAAAATGAGGCCCATCTTACAATTCATTCGACCAAAAACGGGAATGCAAACACACTGAAAGATGTTGATACAAGTATGAAGACAATTAATGCACACAATGCTGGACGAGGACATAAGGATCGCGTGACCGGACCGATAGCACGTCACCCGGGGGTCATTACTATGCGCTACAATACAAGAATGAACTTAACGAAAGCGCCGCAAATTCCCGTGCAACCAGCACCAGTTCTTCGTGAAGAACTGGGCGAGGTATTGCGCGCTGTCAGGCGGCGCCAAGGCCGAACGCTAAGAGAAGTTTCGGCAAAAGCACAGGTATCATTGGGATATCTCTCTGAAGTTGAACGTGGACAAAAAGAAGCATCATCAGAATTACTTGCAGCAATTTGCAAAGCTCTTGGGATTCCGATGGCGTTGCTGCTGCGCGAAGTGAGTGAGCGTATTGCTATTGCTGAAGGGATCCATGTTCCTGATACTGTGCCAGATGAACTGGTCAAACGCCACTCAATACAAAATACCGCATTAGTGGCGTCAGAATAGTTACCTGACATCAGACGAACAAAAAAGCCATTTCCTTTTATTGTGAAGGAGATGGCTTTTATTGTTAGTGTGATTCATGTATCAAGGGGTGGATAAAAGATAACTGACCAAATCCTGGGTAAGTACAATCAACTTTTCCTTTCTTGATGCTGGAAAACCCAAGACAAACATGTTTGTTGCGCTGTGAGTTATCATATGAAAATCTGCAGGAAAGAGGATGATTTATTCCCGCGACACGCACTGTGCAATTGATTCGAACAAGTGTTCGGTGTAAAGTGTCCACAGTTGCCAAATAAATTGTGCAGTTGAACAAAGCTGTGAGTTTATTTTCTGCGGTTGTGGTCGGCCGTAGACTCAACTCGTAGCCTCGGTGAGGGGCTGTCGAAGCAGACCAGGACTTATTCGATACAACCTAAAAAGGGGAAAACACCATGGTAGCACCAGTAAAAGCATCGCAGCGTCAGCAGGCGTTAGATTCCGCAATTTCTCAGATTGATAAACAATTTGGAAAGGGATCGGTGATGCGTCTAGGTGAACGAACCTATACGCCTATTCAGGCCATTCCAACAGGTTCAATCGCGTTGGATGTAGCGCTGGGAGTAGGCGGGCTACCCAGAGGTCGTATTATTGAAATTTACGGTCCTGAATCTTCCGGTAAAACAACCGTTGCTCTTCATGCCGTAGCATCGGCACAAAAAGCCGGAGGAAACGCCGCTTTTATTGATGCTGAACATGCTCTGGACCCCGAGTATGCTCAACGTCTGGGTGTCAATACTGATGATCTCTTGGTGGCGCAACCAGATACAGGTGAACAGGCGCTAGAGATAACCGATATGCTTGTTCGTTCTGGCGGTATTGACATTATTGTTATTGACTCTGTTGCTGCACTTGTGCCAAAAGCTGAAATTGAGGGGGAAATGGGGGACTCCCATGTAGGTTTACAGGCACGCCTGATGTCTCAAGCTCTCCGTAAAATTACGGGTGCACTTTCTGCAACAGGAACAACAGCGATATTTATTAACCAGCTACGTGAAAAAATTGGAGTCTTTTTCGGTTCTCCAGAAACAACAACTGGCGGTAAGGCACTCAAGTTTTATTCATCGGTTCGTCTAGATGTACGCCGTATAGAAACCCTCAAAGAGGCTGGAGTTCCCGTAGGTAACCATACACGTGTGAAAATAGTGAAAAACAAAGTAGCACCACCCTTCAAACAAGCAGAATTCGACATTATGTACGGGCAGGGAATTTCACGTGAAGGTTCCATTATTGATATGGGAGTTGATCTTAAACTAATTCGCAAGGCAGGCGCGTGGTACACCTATGGTCAAGATCAACTAGGGCAAGGTAAAGAGAACGTTCGAACCTTTTTGAAAGACAATCCTGCCCTTGCTGATGAACTTGAAGCAAAAATTCTTGCTGAAGTTGGCATAGTTGGGCCGGATAACTCTGAAGAATCTGGGGGCGAAAAGTCTCAAGAAAGCGGTACAAATAAAACACGTGGTGCCGACGCAAAGAAGAAAGCTACCGCAAAATAAATGGTGCGATACTTCGACCCCGAAAAAGACTCATCACGTGGCGCGTGCACACTATCATATTCCCAGCAGAAGCAGCGACGTAAAAAACGCCAAGAAATAGCTGAAAGAGCACGTGTACAACGAGCTGAGCTTAGTTATGAAGATGCTTTTGAAAAGGCAAAACAAGATGCTTTTACTATCTTGGATTATATGGCGCGATCACGCAAAGATCTGATTGAGCGGCTGGCTAAAAAAGGGTATCAACCTGATGTGTGTGCTGATGTGGCCACACGATGTGAAGAGCTAGGCGTTATCAACGATCGTGAGTTAGCATACTCGCTATTGCGTGACCGTTTTGAACGTAAAGGAGTCGTTGGAAAGGCTCTTTACCAAGAGCTTTTTCGAAAAGGGATACCCCATGCCATAGCACAAGAAATAGTGCACACAATAGACAGTGATGCGGTGGCTACGCGCTGCGACGAACTTGTTGCAAAGCGCGCCCGCGCACTTCCAGAGGGGCTAAGTGACGATAAAATCAGGCAGCGTTTAACCGCATTCCTTATGCGTAAAGGTTACAGCTTTGACCAGATTAACCACAGTATTTCTTCTTATTTTCATTCGTATAACGATTAGGATAGAACTATGGTGACTGAAGTGAATGTGAATCAAAATGACCACTTAGAAGCGATGGCTCACGCTGTGCTTGAACACTGCGAACAACGAGGATGGACATTAGCAACGGCCGAATCGTTAACGGCTGGGATGCTGTGTGCACGGCTCTGCGATATTCCGGGAGCCTCCCAAGTGGTACGTGGAGGTGTTATCGCCTATGCAACCGATGTGAAACAAGATGTTTTGAGTGTTGATAAGCGCCGGCTAGCAGATATGGGGCCAGTTGACCAGCTTGTAAGCGAGCAAATGGCAGAGGGGGCTTGTCGCGTCATGCGTACTGATGTTGGTGTTTCAACAACGGGAGTTGCTGGCCCTGAACCTCAGGCAGGCCACGCTGTCGGTGAAGTCCATATTGCAGTAGTGACACCACAGGGTAGTGCGCACCGCAAACTTGAGCTTTCGGGGAACCGCCAATCAATTCGGCATCAAACAGTTGACGCAGCCCTAGCTATGCTGTTGCGGGTACTGACTGATTCAACGCCTTAACTGCCGTTGCTTGAAGTGATAGTATCTGGCGGATGCGAAGGGCCGCATCAAAGCTTACGCACTGCTTAGCCGTGAAATCAGACTGCCTGTAGTAAAAGATATTTATGTTTGGCAAGTACGGGGATCGTACAGGGCGTGAAGAAATAACCCGGATACCAGTTTTGGTTCAAACCATGTTGACTTCGGTGGCATGATCTTCCCCTCATCCGCAATTGCCATGATTTCGTTTATACTTACGGGATACATCGAAAAGGCTACACCATCGCCTTGACGGTCCACCTCATCAGCTAAATACTGAAGACCGCGAACTCCGCCAACACAGCGAATACGTGAATCTGTGCGAGGATCGCCGACACGAAGAAGAGGCGTTAGTATTTTGTTTTGCAAAATTGACACATCTAGACGTTCCTGAGTAGTCATATTCTTATCATCAAGATGAGCCAGTACTTCATACCACTTACCATCAAGATACATGCCAAAACTATGTGGTTTTTTGGGAGCAAAAACGCGTGTAGAAGGATCGGTTATTGCCGAAGAAACTTCAAAGCCAGCCTCCTTAATCATGCTGATAAAATCTGAAGGAGTCAAAGAGTTCAGATCTGAAATAATACGGTTATAATCCATAATCTTTAGGTTATGGTCAGCAAAAATAACGGCCATCATGTAGTGATATTCAGGATCATCTCCTGGAGTTGTCCCCGCAGATGCCTTTCTTTTTTCACATACTGCAGCGGTGGAGGCAGAACGATGATGTCCATCAGCAATATAGAGTGAATCTACCTGCTGAAATGCTCTGCGAAGGCAAGCAATCGTGTCAGGATCGTCAATACGCCACAGCTGGTGTCTTACCTGCAAGGCATCACTGAGTTCAACATCATCATCAGGTTCGTAGGTTGTTGTCCACTGTTCAATAATCTTGTCGATCTTTTCATGAGCCCGATACGTTAAAAAAATTGGTTCAGTTGAGGTGTCACAGGCGTCAAAATGGCAAATCCTATCTTCCTCTTTTGCTTTCAGAGTTAATTCGTGGCGTTTAATTTCACCATTATTGTATTCATCAACACTGACGCATCCCACTACACCAGTTTGGGTATGACCATCCATGATTTGGCGGTAAATATAAAGGCTATCGTTAGTATCAAACTGCAATGCGCCCTCTGAAATAAAACTGTGAAGCTGCTCAGCCCCAGCCCTGTACACGCGGGGATCGTGCTCGTCAATATCGTCAGGTAAAAATGCATCTGCACGAATAACCCGCAAAAATGAATACGGGTTATCAACAGCCATCTGAGCTGCTTCAGCTCGTGACATCACATCGTAAGGCAAGCAGGCCATACGTTGAGAAAGTGATGGGAGTGGACGGATTGCACGAAAAGGGCGAACAGTGCTCACAGCGGTTAGCCTTTCAGTAGTGAAAATGACATATAGGATATTCCTCTTTTAACCTACACGCTTTTTACTGTACTGGCTAACCTTTGTCATCAAACGAGCCACACTTCGCACAGCATTGAGCTGCGGTGGTGTAACGTCTCACTAATGCCCGTTTCACTTTGAAAAAGAGTATCCAGCGGACATAGAATTGGCTAAATGCAGCACGAACAGACAGCACCGATTGACCTTGTGGATGCCCACGCTCCGGTAAGGACCTACCATGTCCGTACACTTGGCTGCCAAATGAATGTTCACGATTCAGAGCGTATGGCTGGCCTTCTTGAACAACACGGCTTGGTAAACGTTGAACGTGTCCCATCGCTTCATGCGCGAGCCACACAAGCTGGTGATCAAGGTGCCGACGTTGTGGTGATCAATACCTGTTCGGTTCGTGAGGCTGCAGCTAGTCGCCTGTTTGGAAATTTGGGTCAGCTAGCCCAAGTAAAGCGCCACCGCAAGGGAATGCAAATAGCGGTCGGCGGATGTTTAGCTCAGCAAATGCGCGACAAAATTATTGAACGCGCGCCCTGGGTCGATGTGGTTTTTGGAACACACAACATTGATGTGTTGCCAGCACTGCTTGATCGTGCTCAGCACAACAACGAAGCCGCAGTTGAAATTGAAGAATCGTTAAAGACTTTTCCCTCAACGCTTCCCACCAAGCGCGAATCAGCCTATGCGGCATGGGTATCCATATCGGTTGGATGCAATAACACATGCACATTTTGTATTGTTCCTTCCCTCCGCGGAAAAGAACGTGACCGCAGGCCAGGCGATATTTTATCGGAAGTTGAAGCCGTTGTCTCTCAAGGTGCCATTGAAGTGACATTGCTGGGACAAAACGTCAATTCCTACGGGGTTGGATTCGGTGATCGCGGTGCGTTTGCGAAACTCTTACGTGCTGTTGGACGCATTGACGGGCTGGAACGAGTGCGTTTTACCTCGCCGCATCCAGCCGCTTTTACCGATGACGTTATTGAAGCAATGGCCGAAACACCAACCGTGATGCCTTCACTTCACATGCCGCTTCAATCTGGGTCGGATAACATCTTGCGTCAGATGCGTCGAAGCTATCGAACCAAGAAGTTCCGTGATATTTTGCAACGCGTACGCACCCATATCCCCGACGCGGCAATCACAACGGATCTGATTGTTGGTTTCCCTGGTGAAACTGAAGACGATTTCCAGCAAACACTTGACATGGTAGAAGAATCACGTTTCGCTTCTGCATTTTCCTTCTTGTATTCACCACGCCCGGGAACCCCGGCAGCCGACCGTGAAGACCAGGTTCCTGATGATATTAAAAACGAACGCTATCAGCGCCTGATTCGTCTGCTTAACCGTATTGCGTTGGAAGAAAATCAAGCGCAAGAGGGCAGATTAGTCGATATTTTGATTGCAGAGGGCGAAGGTCGAAAGGACTCGTCTACACAGCGACTATCTGGGCGTGCTGCCGATAATCGTTTAGTCCATGTAGCGTTGCCTGGAGGAATGACAGGTGAACACGCACCGCGACCAGGGGATATGGTAACTGCACGTATCACTCATGCGGCACCGCATCACTTGGTTGCTGACTCGGCACTTATAACGGGGGAGTTCACTATGCGACGCACCCGTGCGGGCGATGCCTGGCAATCACGCCAACAAAAAGAGGCCGATAACACCGTTATGCTGGGAATCCCCACTATCGCAGTGCGTCCAGCAGGCTAAACAGCCAGACTCAACCACATTATTGTTGGGCAGCGTGGTCATACAAACTTTTTGAGTGTCTTTGTTGCTTCAAGGCAGGCCTGGAATGTACTTCGCAGAAAGTCTTCAAGCTGATTGTATGAACATCCCTGTTCAATATTGAAAAATGTTTCCATGACAATACCTACGGTTTCTTCCGTAAGATTGGGATAAGTCTTTGGTGCTACATACTCACTGTTATACATCCGTGTGGCATCGATTAGTCGACGACGCTGCTCATCAGCTTCCAGCAATGACAGATCAACTTCGAACAATGCCTGAATAAAAAATACCGTATGATGGGCCAGACGCAAACGGAAGGGAATCCCATTGATAGTGAGTTGAATGATATTTTCATCGGTGGAATAGGCAAGCTCCAGCAAGTCAAGGATCGCGGTGACTGTTTGCCAACTAAATTCAATTACCCGGTTATTTGGATCCTTTTCCATTTCTTTATCACTTTGTTCAGTATGGGAACGGAGTGTAAACGGCATTGCGTTCTTCTCAACATACCCGGGAAACTCATCAGGAAACGATACGCCCTCGTAACGAACAACTGTCAGCTGAAAAGTGACTTCTTCAGGTGCCGGAGGCAACATGGCGCCAAATCGTAGGGGCGGGTTTGCACGAGAGTTATCTTTGGCTGTAGTATCGCGGGCTACATCAGGGCTATCTGTATTATCAAACATAACGTCCTCTTTAAGATGCTGATTCGGGGTGGAGCCTGATATCGGGGAAGTCTTGGGTAAGATGATTGAAGAAAATATGAAACTCCTGAAGACAATCACTTAGGAGCTTGTTCAACTGAGTATCTGTTAGGCCATGCGTTATTATATGGTTGCTTTCAGCGATCACAAGAACTGTTCCATCGTCTTCCGCTCGTGTATATGCCTTGGGTGCGAACATGCCCACATTTGTTTTCGCACAAAAAGCCTCCAGTTCGTCGCGACACGATATTGATGCTAAACGGTGCCACGGTGCTGAAATCATTAAAAATGCAGCGTTATTGGCCAACTGTATGCGAAACAGATGAGGGCCAATTGGCAGCAAAACGGTGACATCATCAAGCACTGCAGCCTTGAATGACATAGCCTTCAACTGTTTGGTAATGCGGTCGCGTGTCACAGGTGAAGTATATGAAGCCATGCCTTTAGTCTAGCCTTAACGAAGACAAAGATATCCTTTGAGTCCGCGATATATACATTTGTCGATAAGATGGGAATGTGAGGATAGCAATCGTTGGTCAAACAGGCTCGGGAAAATCGCAGACAGCCATCGAATTAGCCCACCTTTTAGGTGGTAAAAAGGCAGGCCATGCCATTGTTAGTGCGGATGCATATCAGTTGTATCGGGGCATGGATATTGGGACAGCCAAAGTTTTGCCTCACGAAACCCGTGGTATTGATCACTTTCAAATCGATGTTCTTGATATTGAAGAAAAAGCGTCGGTTGCAGCCTATCAGCGCAGTGCACGAAAGGATTGCCAAAAAATAAATGATGCGGGTGGCATCCCTATTATGGTGGGAGGGTCAGGGCTGTATATTCGAGCTGTCCTTGACGACCTTCAGTTTCCTGGAACCGATCCGCAGCTTCGTGCCGAGATTGAGCAAAGAGGGCGAAGCGAAGGATGGCAAAGTCTTCACAATGAACTCCGTGAGCGCGACCCGGTATCGGCTGAACGAATTGCGGTGCAAAACACGCGACGTGTCGTACGAGCGCTGGAAGTATGTCACCTGACAAAGAAACCATTTTCTGCCACGCTTCCCACTTACAACTATGTTGACGATTGGATTCAGATTGGTTTACGGTGGCCACAATCAGTTTTGGAAACAATGATTGCACATCGAAGCGCCACAATGTTTACTGATGGATGGCTCAATGAAATTGAGGTACTTCTTGCACAAGGTTTTGAACAGACTCCAACTGCCATCCGTGCATGTGGATACCGTGAAGCTATCGAGGTATTCCGTGGAACCATTTCCTTAGATGAAGGTATTGATGAAGTGACGCGTCAAACAATTCGTCTGGCAAAACGACAGTGGAAATGGTTTAAACGTGACCCGCGTATCCACTGGATAGATATGTCCGAATTTCCAAAAGAAGAAGCGGCTATTCATGCAGCGCAAATTGCCCTTAAGCTGGTGAATCTACACCTGGAATAGGGATAAAACAGGTGCCAACAAGCGTTGCAGGGCCAGTCATGAACACAGTGTCGCGTGAGGTATCAATCGTCAGTTCACCACCGGGAACACGGACAGTCCATGGGATGTGTGGTTGACCATATGTGAAAGAGGCTGCCACCCCAACTGCGCAGCATCCTGTTCCACACGATAATGTTTCACCAACACCACGTTCGCACACCCTCATGTCAATTATCGCTTTTTCCTTATTAACAACAATGGCTTCATAGTTGGTGCCATTTACGGCAGCAGGTTGTTGGGTGGGACGCAAAGCGGGGGGAGCAAGCAGAGGATCAGTGTGCGGAAAAATAATGGCATCAAGTTGCGTGTGATCGTCAAGAAAGACAACGGTGTGAGGATTTGGCATATCCACGCAATATCCGCGGTGTTCTTCCCCAATACCCGGCAGTGTTACTGTTACTGATTCGTTACCTAAAGATGCTTGACCAGGAACGACGGGAGCACCCATATCAACCTCATAGAAAGCATCACCACGTGCGGTTATTGTTTTTACTCCTGCACGTGTCATTACCTCAAATGGTAAGGAAGGATCCACTTTGTGGGTGGTCACCAGATAGTGAGAAAAAAGCCGAACTCCATTGCCGCACATTTCAGCAAGGGAACCATCTGCATTACGATAATCCATCAGCCACAGACGATTAAGGCGGTCATCGTTACTGGACATCTCACTGTGCGCTGTGCGCACAACGCGAATAACACCGTCAGCGCCAAAGCCCTTACGCCTATCGCACAAGGCCTTCACTTGTTGAGGCGAGATATCTAAGGCACCGCTTGGGTCGTCAAAAAGAAGAAAATCATTGCCAGTGGCATGACCCTTTGTAAAAACAATGCCACAGAGTTCGGTAAGGATATCTGAAGTGTCCATTAATCTTTCTTTCCCTGGGTGATACAAAGAATACGGAACCCCTTTTTTGAACCGACACGTTCAACAGTGTATCCGCGTTGAGTTAACCATACTCCCAAAGAGTCAGCACCTAGGTGTTTACCCATGACTATCCACATTTCTCCATGTGGATGCAGGCGTTTGGCCCAGCGTTCAATCAATGAGTACAGTGCTTTCTTTCCGATTCGCACTGGTGGATTCGACACAATTACATCAAAGAAAACATCGTCCTCTTCAATTGTGGCAAACGCTTCATCATCGTGAACGACATGTATGTTGTCGCGTTTGGGAAGGTTGAGGCGGGCAAGGTCAAGAGCCCGTTCATTGACATCAGTTGCCCATAGTTCGGCGTGTGGAAACTCCTGGGCCAATGCTAAAGAGATAGGGCCCCATCCACATCCAATATCAGCAACGGTAGCTACCGTAGTTGATGGGGGTACGAAAGCATTGAGTAACACTTCCGTTGCCTTATCAAGATGACGTGCACTAAACACACCTGGCGCACTGTAGACACAGTATTCCTTGTTACGGATAATAACGCGGTGTTGTTGAAGGTGATCGCTTGGTTCTTGTGACGTAAAATAGTGCGTAGTCATATTTGTAGATTACACGACAGATTGCCTGATTCCATAAGGAGGACTCATTGTCGGCTGAAAATGATAGTGAACGCGCACAGGATGTGGTTCGACGTATCTTGGAACGTGAGACATCAACACAGCCAGCCTCCAAGCACAACAAACGGCCGCAACAGCCCTTAGGTGACTACAATCGTAGGCAGGCATCATCTTCTCAACCTCTTTTCTCCTCGGCGCAAGCACTTTTATCCACCCAACGTGCCACACGTAAAGTGACAGGTGGTGAGCTTGAACGTGAAGCTCGTGCAGCTCTGACCCGCATCCAATCATTACGTTCAGACAGAGAAGATATTTCAGAGGTTGAATACCGCCAGATTCGTTTGGAACGAGTTGTATTGGTAGGTTTATGGGATAAAGATTACAGCGCCGCAGTTAATTCTTTGCAAGAACTTGCTGCATTAGCGAAAACAGCGGGATCCTATGTGGTCGAAGGTGTACTTCAACATCGCACGATGCCCTCTGCATCAACTTATGTAGGGCGCGGAAAAGCACAGGAAATTGCGCGAATTGTCAGTGAGGGTAATGCCGATACGGTGATTGTTGATGATGAGTTATCGCCCTCCCAACGCCGCGGCTTGGAAGATGTTGTTGATGCCAAAGTGGTGGATCGTACCGCTTTAATTCTTGATATTTTTGCTCAGCATGCAACATCACGTGAAGGCAAAGCACAAGTTGAGCTAGCTCAGCTGCGCTATTTGCTGCCACGTTTGCGTGGATGGGGTGAGTCAATGTCACGTCAGGCAGGCGGGCGAGTCTCTGGTGGTGCGGGCATTGGTTCTCGTGGTCCTGGTGAAACAAAGATTGAGCTGGATAGACGAAGAATATCTCAGCGTGTAGCGAAACTGCGACGTGACATCAAGGCGATGGGGAAGACCCGTGCCATGAAAAGAGGTCGTCGCAAGGCTCATCGTATTCCTTCCGTAGCTATCGTTGGTTACACGAATGCAGGAAAATCATCGCTGATGAATCGTTTAACAGATGCTGATGTCTTGGTACAAGATTCGCTTTTTGCCACCCTTGACCCGACGGTTCGTCAAAACCATACAGAGGACGGACGCGAATATACTTTGACAGATACGGTGGGCTTTGTATCACGCTTACCTCACGAACTAATTGAAGCTTTCCGCTCAACCTTAGAAGAAGTTGAGCAAGCCGACCTGATTGTGCATGTCGTTGATGCTGCCCACCCTGATCCTGATGGGCAAGTAAAAGCAGTACGCGAAGTCATCGCTGATTTAGATGGTGCTGAAGCTATCCCCGAGATTTTGGTATTCAATAAGGCCGATCTTGCTCAACCTGCGCGCGTGGCAATGCTGCGATCATCCTATGATGACGCACTTATCGTATCGGCATATTCTGGGAGGGGAATTGCGGAACTTGAACAACGTATCGCACAGCTATTACCGAAGCCGTCTATTTTTGTTGATGTGATAGTGCCTTACGATAAGGGGGCTCTGATTTCACAGATGCACGAAGAAGGCCAGATTGATTCCATAGAATACTTAGAGATCGGTACCCACGTCGTAGGACGCGCCCGCAGTGATCTAGCTGCACGATTACAACGTGTTGATGCTGTTCAAGTACCCGAGTAAGAGCGAGTAAAAGAGTGAGCACTCAGTCAAGTGAGGATATGCGCCAACGTTGTGACGAATTATTGGATGCAACTGTAGCTCTTATTCAAGGTCAGACGCGCAGCGGGCAAACAACAATGTCTCAATTGGTGGCAAAGACCTTGGAAAAGAAATCCTGCTTGATAGTACAGGCGGGAACCGGTACAGGAAAATCTTTAGCCTATTTGGTTCCTGCTACATTATGGGCAATCGACAACAATGCTACTGTGGTGGTGTCAACAGCAACACTTGCCCTGCAAAAACAGTTATTTGACATTGATATTCCGCAGGTTGCCCACGTTATTGAACAGCAAGAAGGTAAGACACTAACATCGGCAGTATTAAAAGGGTGGCGCCACTATGTGTGCCTTCATAAGATTCGTTCAAAGACTGCGGCTCCATCACTATTTGACACTGCAGACATTCCCAATAGTGAAGGAAGTGGAACTGATAGCGCAAACATTTTAGGAAAAGAAGTTCAACGAATCCGCGACTGGGCCGAAACCAGCGACACGGGTGAACGTGACGAACTAGTGCCTCAAGTGAGTAATAAAGCCTGGTCTCATGCAAGTATAGAGTCAAAAGAATGCCTGGCAGATAGCTGCCCTTTTGTTGATGAATGTTTTGCGCGCCAGGCGCGAAAAGAAGCCGCACACGCACATATTGTTGTCACAAACCACGCACTATTGGGTATTGAAACCATGATGCCTATTCGCGTCCTTCCATCCTGTGACGCGATTATTATTGATGAGGCACATGAACTCGTTCACTCGATTCGTTCTCAAGGTACTTTTGAACTATCGCAAGCCTATGCAGCCTCTTTAGCTGCTGGACTGGAAAAACATGTGCAGGTTGATACGTCACTATTAAAACGGTTGATTGTGGCCTACGGGCGTATTATTGAAGCCTATCCCGAACAGGTTTTTCCTGAGCTTCCTGACGATATTCGACAAGCGGTGAAGGCTCTAGCTGATTGTTTACGCACAATTGTCTGCGACATCGCCGTTCCAGATAATGGTGATGAAACTCAGATGGCAGTGACCCGCCAGGCGCGTTCAGCAGTGGAAGAGCTTATGACGCGCTGTGAAGACATTGCTATGGCTAGTGCAGATACTCACGGAATGTGGTTGCGTATCGATCAATCTATGAATCGCTATGTGACGATTGCGCCATTACAGGTTGGCACATACATGGCAACAAACCTATTTGATGATAAACCTGTTGTGCTCACCTCTGCGACATTACGGGTTGGCGGCTCCTTTGACCATATTGCACGTGAATGTGGGGTACATTCCTATGAATCGGAAGATGTCGGCACACCCTTTGCTTACGATAAACAGGCAATTCTGTATTGCCCATCTCATATTCCAGCACCTGCACAGTCAGGAATAAGCAGCGAAGCCCTTGACGAATGCGAGCGGCTGATTCAAGCGTCGGATGGGGGAGCTCTATGCCTTTTTTCTTCGTATCAAGCATGTGAGCAAGCTGCCGAAATGTTGCGCGAATCCCATCCAGAACGAAAGTTTTTTGTGCAAAGACAAGACCAACTTCATACTCTTATTGAACGTTTTCACAGCGACCCGAACTCGTGTTTAATGGGAACAATGAGCCTGTGGCAAGGTATCGACATTCCAGGACTGGGGTGTCGCCTTGTTATTATAGATCGTCTTCCTTTTCCTCACCTTCACGACCCCTTGATCAAGGCACTTAGTAACAATGCGCATGTAAGCGGTGGTAACGGGTTCATGGATGTGATGTTACCTCACGCAGCGCTGAAATTGGCTCAAGGAGCTGGACGTTTAATTCGGCGAAAAGATGATCGTGGGGTGGTAGCAGTCTTGGACTCTAGGCTTGTTCACCGACGCTATGGCTCATTTTTTATGCGTACACTGCCGCCAATGTGGCCAACGCGTGATCCTAAAACAGTGTGCGCAGCTCTTGAACGTTTAGCCATCGAGGTGAAAGAAAATATGTAGAGTTGTGTTCACGTATCAATGCCAAGTGCGTCTTTACGATAGTGACAATGTTCATGCTGTAATTACCCTAAAAGGCCTAAGTAAATCCTATGGAGTGGCTCTACGCTAGTAGTGACATAACAACGTGTCAATACGACACAACTAAACAACAGTGAATCACTGAAAGATAAGGATCGTTATATGACTACTACACAGCGTGCAACCTCGTTGTATCCAGCAGCTTTAGCTGGAGCAAGGCCTGCGAAAGTATCGATTATTGGTGCTGGGGCGGTGGGGTCAACCTTAGCGTATGCAGCAGTTATTAAAGGAGTGGCGCGTGAAGTCGTCCTCTACGACATTAATCGTAGCCGTGTTGAGGCTGAAGCTCTTGATATAGCGCACGGTATTCAGTTTACGCCGGTAGGAAATGTAGTTGGATCCGATGATGTTGAGGCAATGCGTGATTCCGATGTTGTTGTGATTACGGCGGGGCCCAAACAAGAGCCTGGTCAGTCACGTCTGGAGCTTGCTGGAGCATCGGCCAAATTGATGGAAAAAATGCTTCCCCGGGTGGTAGAAGTGGCTCCTGAAGCTATTTACATCATGGTGACCAATCCATGTGATGTGATGACTTATGTAGCTCTAAAGATTACAGGCCTTCCTCGAAATCAGCTTTTTGGCTCTGGAACTGTTTTGGATACCTCACGGCTGCGTTATCTTGTAGGTCAAGAAACAGGCATTGCTGTACAAAATATTCATGCCTATGTCACGGGAGAACATGGTGATTCCGAGATTCCACTGTGGTCTTGTTCAGAGATTGGTAATGTTCCATTGGCTCAGTGGGGCCAAACAGTTAACGGCGGTGTTTTCGATGGTGAAACTCGTAAACGAATTAAAACAGATGTTGTAAATTCCGCCTACGAGATTATTAACGGAAAAGGAGCCACCAATTATGCGGTGGGCCTGGCCGTCACTAATATTTTGGGAGCTGTTCTTCGTGACGAGTCCCGTGTGTTGACGATTTCAACTCTGCTTGATGACTGGCAGGGGCTTTCAGATGTGTGTCTTTCGGCTCCAACTGTTGTAGACCGTCAAGGAGCTGGGAAGATTTTGTGTCCACCTATCACACTCAATGAACGTGACGGACTAACAGAATCTGCTAAACGCCTGCGTCAAGTTGCACGCGACCTTGGCTATTAAAATCTTCATATGGCGCGCCTTCCGGTAGGGAAACCTTGAGGGGGCGCGTCATTTTGTCTTTCAAGAAGGCGCCCACTGGGGCGTGGCTTTTCTTTATTCTTGATGTCTCTGTACTTGATAATAGCCGTGACTAACGGTCATGGTACATACGGTAGTTGTGGTACGGCGTATGTACCACAATCTTGAGCCTGCTTTTTATTCTGCCGGGGGTAGAAGCGAACTATTGGCTCAGCGTTTCAGCGGAATCAGTGTGGCATCGTTATATTGTACGCAATACTGCAACGATTTTCCCAAGAATTTGCGCTTGATCCCCCAAAATAGGTGAATAATGTGGGTTGTGGGGAAGCAGCCACATATGACCACCAGAATACGAGAGTGTTTTGACAGTGGCCTCATCGTCAAGTAGTGCAGCAACTATCTCACCTGGCTCAGCGGTTGGTTGGCGGCGTACAATCACATAGTCACCGTCACATATGGCTGCGTCAACCATCGAATCACCCTGTACACGGAGCATAAAAACCTCGCCGCGTCCAGTTATTTGGTATGGAAGAATAAAAGTATCTTCCACATGCTGTTCAGCTAGTATTGGTGAACCTGCTGCAATATGGCCAACAAGGGGAACACATGTCACGTTTTGTTCTTGTCTATCGATATCAGTGCTGCCGGGTTGTGTAAAAGCTGAAAAATCGTTGTCTGGTTCTGAGCGGTCGCTGTCAGAAGATATTTGTGGAGCATCACCAAGACGGTTGCCGTCGCGGTCTTTAATGATTTCGATGGCACGCGGTTGGCCTGGACATCTGCGAATAAAACCCTTTTCTTCAAGGGCATCTAAATGGTGTTTAACTGATGAGGGAGAGGTCATACCTACCATGGTCGCCAGTTCGCGTACAGAGGGGGGGTAGCCCTTGTCTACGAGAGCGCTCGCTAATGCGTCGTAAATATCCTGTGTTCGGGGTCGCAACTGTGAGCTGACATTATGTGGCTTAGCCATGGTATCTCCCGCTGTAGTCTGTTCGAGCAGTTGTTTTATTTAAGAATAGAGGGAAAGGAAAAAAAATTCAAACATTTGTTCGAGAATTTCCTCTTCATCTCTTGACAAGATAAAAAAAATTTGACAAACTATCGTACAGACGTTCGACAGAACATATGTTCGATCAAAAATAGGCGTTGAAGAAAGACAACGCAAACGTCGAAGAAAGAAGAAGCGTTCGATCGTGAGGGAGACGACTGATGAGTGCACTCACTGTGGTGCAAAGTGTTGAAACACCACATGCACACACTAATGGGACAAAAGTGGAGTTTTGCTCTGGAGTCAATCGCCATATAGTAACTGACAACGTTCGATCGCCAAAACGACGTGTAGCGCATCTACGAATTGTAGATGCTTCTTATGTGGAAGCATTGGCAGCGCGCAAAGACACGGTCGAGCCTTCTTCTTTCTTTGTGAAACTTTCGCCTTCCTCTACACGTCCGAAGCGGCGTCCTGTCTTTCCAAAGAGTCGTGAACAACACCACAATAGTAAGAGGATTGACCAGTATTCTATTATGAATGTGCGTTGTCTCACACTGCTTATTGGATGGTTATTTGCCTTTGTTCTTTCTATTGTCGTAGGGCTTGGGATTGGAACGCTTGCTATGCCAAGCTTTACGGGAGCGACGGAAACATATGTAGTTCAACCAGGCGATACATTATGGGAGCTTTCTCAAGGCGTAGGTAGTGACACTGATATTGAACAGACAGTTGCGCAGATTTCTTCAATGAATCAGCTTGATAATACTGCGTTAACGCCAGGACAAACAATAGAGTTGCCGGTACATCCTGCACGCTTGCAAAAGTAGAGT
This sequence comes from Actinomycetaceae bacterium, assembly GCA_030540715.1. GTDB lineage: Bacteria > Actinomycetota > Actinomycetes > Actinomycetales > Actinomycetaceae > JAUNVQ01. The sequence goes on from JAUNVQ010000003.1 coordinate 38,436, forward strand.
GATCTTTCTTTTGTGGAGACATGATTGATAACTTTACTTTTTTTACAGAAGAAAACTTGCGTTCATGGGTTCAAAGACGTACCTTTCAAGGAGTAGGAATTCTTGTGAAAGGATATGCGTGCGCTGCCCATTTTGTCATGAAACCGATTCCCGAGTCGTTGATTCGCGTACTGCGGAAGACGGAAACGCAATTCGTCGTCGGCGCCAGTGCCCTCACTGTGAACGGCGTTTTTCAACAATCGAAACAACTTCACTGTCGGTGATTAAACGAAGTGGTGTTGTTGAGCCGTTTTCGCGGCAAAAAGTAATGAATGGTGTGTCAAAGGCCTGCCAGGGACGCCCGGTCACAGAAGATGATTTGGCATTATTAGCTCAAGAAGTCGAAGAAAATCTTCGAGATACAGGTAAAGCGCAGGTCGATACCCAAACAGTAGGGCGTACGATTCTGCAGCCACTCAAACGCCTTGATGTTGTTGCTTATCTACGTTTCGCTTCCGTATATAACGCATTTGAAAATCTACAGGATTTTGAAGATGCATTAGTTGAGCTTCGTCAACAAAAAGCTGAGGAAAAATCAAAACATTTTCACAACTAAGGTGACGGTATTTATACGATAAAAACTGTGGCACTTTTAAAAAGTGCCACAGCTGTACCCTATAAGCTCTAGGCGTGCGGTGTTGTAAGAACCCGTGTGTTAATTGTTTCTTCCATATCGCGGATAGCTGTAACTGCCTCGACGGGAAGCTCTGACGAAATATCTGTCAGTACATAACCGATAGACCCTTCGGTACCTAAAATCTGTCCCGTAATATTGACTCCCTGTTCAGCGAAAGTCTGGTTAACCAGAGCCAAAACACCAGGATTGTTGCGGTGAATTAATGCCACCCGGTATCGGGCAACATCGGATGTAGGTAAAGTAAGATTTGGGATGTTCACCGACATGTCGGTTGAACCGCTCAACACATAATCAACCAGTTTGCCTGAAACAAACTTACCGATGTCATATTGAGCTTCAAGAGTCGAACCACCAATATGAGGGGTCAAAATGGTGTTATCAAATCCGAGTAATGGTGATTCAAAAGGATCACCATTCTTCTTAGGTTCCTCTGGGAACACATCAACAGCTGCACCTGCTATATGGCCTGATTCAAGATTCTTTGCCAACGCGTCAATGTCGACAACAAAACCGCGGGCCAAGTTAATAAATAGGGCGCCGGGTTTCATCTGAGCAAACTGTTGTTCACCGAACATGTTGATATTTGATTGACGTCCATCAACGTGTAAACTCACCACATCAGCCTGTTGAAGCACCTCTTCTTGTGTTTTACAGGCTATAGCATTACCCATTGCTAAGCGTTCAGCGCGGTCATAAAAAATTACTTTCATTCCCAATGCTTCAGCAAGAACCGATAACTGTGTGCCAATATTTCCGTAACCAATAATGCCCAAGGTTTTTCCGCGAACCTCATGTGAACCGGTTGCTGTTTTTTGCCATTGTCCACGTTGTAATGCCGAATTCTTGGGAGGGATGCGACGAGTGAGCGCAATAATGTCAGAAATAACCAGTTCAACAACGGAACGTGTATTAGAGTAAGGGGCATTAAAAATGGCAACACCATTTTCGGTGGCAACAGGAATATCAATTTGATTGGTACCAATACAGTAGGCACCAATAGCGGAAAGACGTGGACAACTTTCCAGGACTCTGCGTGTGAGCGATGTCTTCGAGCGGATACCAACCATATCGGCATCGCGTAGAATTTCGATAAGCTGGTCTTCATCAACTGAGCCATTAATACGGGTAACGTTGATATTGGCATCAACAAAATGATTATCGGCCACTTCGTGTGGGTCTTCAAAAAGTACAACCTGAGTCATACGTTCCACCGTAGCGCGCAAGCCTTCCCTATTCAACTAGCGAAGGGTTTTAGAGATCTCCATCTCTTGCCTTACCACGGTCAACTGGAAAACCATCAGGTAATTTATCAGAGTAAATGACATGAAGATGCTGCGTAGGGCGCGTCATTGCGACAAAAATATCACCAGGTCCCTGCTGAACAATAGCGTATGGTTCAATGAGACACACTACATCGTATTCAAGACCTTTGGCTTCTTGAGCTCGCATAACACTGAGACGCTGCGTAGCCAGATCCTCACTATATGACGAGGCGCGTGCCAAGGTGTCAAGAACGTCTCGCATATTATCAGGGGAAATGATCGCTAAAGAGCGTCCTGAATCACGCCATTGCTTCCACAGACTACAACATGCTTGCCACCACATCTGTGGTGATGCCTGGACGTGTTCGTAGGTCAAACAGTTCTCGATTTCTCGAACAGCCTTAACAGGGTAGGCAAGTGGGCGACCAGATCTTCGCACAATCTCCTCGGCAGCGGTCATAATCTGGGCGGGAGTGCGGTAGCACACATTAAGTACTGCAGTTTGCTCAAGAGCACGCGAGGCTGGCCCTAAAATATCTTTCCAGGATTGTTTGTAGCTATCAGATTGCTGCGCTAAATCTCCCACAATAGTCATCGAGCGCGAGGGGCAGCGTCGCAATAGACAGTTCCATGCCATTGGGTGAAGCTCTTGAGCCTCATCAACAACAATATGACCGTATGTCCATGCTTCATCACGTTGAGCCAAATACGCCGCGCCACGTGTAGGGGTATGAGCGTGCGCTCGTTCAACAAGTGTATGGGCGTCAACAACGCCTTGACCTAAGTCTTGTCCGCTTAGTGCCTGTTTGGCAAGGGTGAGTTCATGTCTATACCGCTGGCTATCGCTGGTGTTGATAACCCGATCAGGTGTGCGCCCTACCAGAGAGCGCAACTCGTCAATAAGAGGAATATCCTCGATCGTGATAGGTGAGCCTTTCGGCCGTTGTAAAGCTAGGCATTCGTCAATAGTTAATTCGGGTGCTAGGCTGTGCAGGTAATGCGGATAGGCATAAAGTCGTTCCAACACCGCAATCGAATCTGCGGGGAGCCACAGTTTATTGATAGCAACACGCACATCCCTATGTTGGCGGATTTCCTGGTAAATCCATTCTCTATCACTACCATCACGCATCTGTGTGTCTTTGGATTGCTGGAGGTACTGCTCGCATAGATCGTCTAAAAGCGATAGAACAAAAGCTACACGTTGCTTATTGTGGGTACGTCCCGACACGTAGGCTCTCTGTTGAGCACTACGCACGCTATCAGGTGTGATGAATAATGTATAGCCTCCAACTTCCAACTCAATAGGCTCTGTGGGAATACGCCGAAATGATGACACAACTCGGTGAAGGATTGATGTCCATTGAATGCGTCCCTTGATTTTACCAACATCGGGGGGATCGTTTTTTGTGGTAGTAATATCATTGAGCAGGTTTCCTATTGTTAGTGACACTACACCAGTTTCACCCAGCGAGGGAAGAACCTTGTCTATATAGCGTAAAAATACAGGTGAAGGACCAACAATTAGAAGGCCAGAATGAGCTAATCTGTTGTGGTTTTGATACAAAAGATAGGCCGCACGATGTAGCGCCACTGCAGTTTTTCCAGTTCCAGGCCCACCTTGTACAACAAGAATTTGTGAACAGTCAGAACGAATGATCTGGTCCTGTTCTTTTTGGATAGTGGCAACAATGTCGCTCATCTGAGCGCTACGAGACTCATTTAATGCTTGTAAAAGAGCTCCTTCACCTTGAAGAACCGTTCCTGTTTTAGCAGCGGCTTCCATATCAAAAACATCGTCTTCAATCGAGATAACCCGGCGTTGATGTACCCCAAGGTGACGTCGACGAATCACGCCACATGGATGCGCAGGGGTTGCCTGATAAAATGGTGTAGCAGCTGGGGCCCGCCAATCGATGAGGGCGCGTTCGCCCTTATCATCAGATAAACCAACACGTCCAATATAGGATGGCGGGGCATCGGCAGAATCTAAACGTCCAAAAACCAAGCGGTCTTCTACCTGCTCCAGACGTGCAGCCTGATCCCCGTAGTGCGCCGACATTGCATCGCGTTCAGATCTATTTTGAGGCGTCCCCTCGGAGCCTTGAGCTTCATATGAGCGTTGAATGCTTCGATACTTTTCGCGGGTTGTGTCAAGCAGGTGATAAATGGTGTCAATATTTTTTTGTTCGCGTTCACATTCACGGGTGCGTTGTGGGTCGGGCATTCACTCATCCTAGCTACACAAGAAAATAATTAAAGAACAATTGTACGCTTCCTTCGAATCTCAAGAGTGCAGTTTAGGTACAAATGTTTAATCGCCTTGTTCACCCATAGGAAAACTGGAATACGAAGGGAGAGGTTGGTGTTGCTACCAATAGGGAACACTTTTCGCTATTGTAGAAGTTCACACCGACACGCGATAGGCTTACAGTAAGGAACTAGTCGACGTATGTGTAAGGAGGGAACATTGGCTGACACAACAGACACGGTTTTTACGTGGGGTGATGCACCAGCGACAAAAGCATCCGTGCTGGTTCACCAGCTATATGGTGCATTAGATGCTGGGGATGCGGGTCATTTGGCAGTCAGTCAGATTCTTACCTCACTATCTTCACAAAGAGTTGCAACTTTTGATACAGGGCATTTTGTTGACTACCGTTCGCGACGTCCAGCCATTGCAGTGGAAGATTGGCAGTTGACTGAGCTAACAGTTCCCGAGATAGCGATAGATCTGGTCACAGACTATTCCGGTAAGAAACTTTTAGTGCTTCATGGCCCCGAACCTGACTATCGGTGGGATGATTTTTCACATGCTGTTATCGAAATTGCACAACGCTATCAGGTTGACACTGCAGTTGGTTTGATGGGAATGCCTGCAGGTATTCCCCACACTCGTTCAACTTATGTCCACCAAACAGCAACAGATGCTATGGATGTACCGCCTCAGCCGCGTCAGCCAGCTCAAGTGCGCATGAGTGCTTCTATGGGGATGTATGTGCAGCACTGGTGTGGACAAGCAGGCATGCATTCACTTGGCCTTGTGGCGGGGGTACCCTATTATCTGGCCGATACTGAGTTTTTTCAGGGAGGGGCTGCGCTTATCGATCAGCTTGCCGCAATAACAAACCTTCAGTTGCCTGTCGGGGATTTAGAGGCCGCAGCAACCCAGATGCGCAACATTATTGATAAACAGATTAGTTCCTCTGAAGAAGTTGCTGGAATTGTTCATATGATTGAGGAACGCTACGACTCTACCTTGGCCCAGACAGCACCGGAATCGGGAATAGTGCCACATACAACGACGCCAGCGATTATTCCGTCAGGTGATGATATTGCCTCAAAGTTCCAAGAGTTCTTTCATCGAGAAGCTGCCGCCAACCCATACGAAGCACCTTCACATTCGCTGTTTTCTGCACAGGTTGATTCATTGTCACCTCGCCAACGAAAAGAGCGCGCGCAGGCGGCCTCTTTCATTCCACAAGAAAAATCCAGCACTGATGGTCAAAGTAGCCGAAACGGTGAGGTAATTACGGAAGCCACACAGCAAGGATACTTACAGGACAAACATGGCGCGCGCCATTTTGTGCCACGTAAACAACGCCGACGCAAGTTTCGTTCGCGCAAGCAGACTCGTCAGGCAAAAAATGAGCCCAAGAAGGACAAAGACGATCGATAGAGATCTATCAGTGAAGAACAGCGAAGGAAAATGTCCGTTGCTCCGCGCTTAGAACAGGCTAAACGTTCGTGGGGAAATGATGATTCCTGCACACCGATTTTACATGTAGATATGGATGCTTTCTTTGTGGAAGCGGAACTGCTTCAACGTCCTGAACTTCGGGGGACACCCGTTATCGTTGGGGGGCGCTCTGGCCGAGGAGTTGTCACCTCCGCTTCCTACGAGGCACGTGACTACGGGGTAAAAGCGGGTATTCCTATGCTCCAAGCACGTCAACTTTGCCCTCATGCGACGGTGCTACCTACCTCGAAGGGATATTACTCACAGCTGTCACGTAAAGTAATGAAAGTATTAGCCGATATTACACCAGTGATAGAAACCGTGAGTATTGATGAAGCATTTATGGATGTTTCTGGGGCGCGTGCTCGTTTGGGAACACCCTACCAGATTGCAGTATTACTTCGGCAAAAACTGCGTGAACAACTGGGTTTGCCTGCCTCTGTGGGAATAGCAGCCTCCAAGATGGTTGCTAAAATTGCGTCGGCTCACGCAAAACCTGATGGTATTTTATTGATACCGCGTAAACACACAACAGATTTCTTGTGGATACTCCCTGTGGGAGCTATGTGGGGAGTAGGGCGAAAAACTCAGCAGCGACTGAGTGAACGTGGAATGACTACCATTGGCGATTTGGCCCATGAACCAGTGGAGAGGCTTATCCGACTACTTGGAGAAAGTGCTGGCCGAAACCTGCATTTGCTTGCCAATGGAATCGATGAACGCATTGTTGAAGTACAGCGTGAAGATAAATCCTTCAGTGCTGAAAAAACCTTTGAACACGACATTTCACAGCGTGCCATCATTGAACGTGTTTTGTTGGAACAAAGCCATCAATGTGCATATCGCCTGCGAAAGGTCCAAGTGAAAGCCCGCACAGTGAGTATCAAAGTACGTTCTGCTGATTTTCGCACTGTCACACGTTCACGTCAGCTACCTGTACCGTCCAATACAGCCGCTGACATTGTGAAGATTGCCTATCAGTTGTTTGGAGACTATGCAATACCCTCAAAAGGTATTCGCCTGATAGGAGTGCGAGTAGATAATCTGGTTGATGCGTCGGTAGGCTACCAGATGCTTTTTGATGACAATCCGAAAGATCGTCAACGTGAAAGAGCGTTGGATCTTATTAAGGACAAATTTGGCGCAGATATGATGAAACCGGCAGCACTGCTTGACGATACCAACAAAAGGGGATAATCGTAACGCTAACCGCCAAATAGGCATTTTCATCGAAATCACGTATTCTAGAGAGTAGATTTGAAACATATCATTCTACTATTTGTTTCACCGAAGGGGGAAGGATGGCGCTTTCAGACTACGAAAAGCAGATCCTTGAACAAATGGAGAGGCAGCTTCGTGCTGAAGACCCGGAGCTTGGCTCTGCATTTGATTCAACGACAGGTAGCTTTTCCGCGCCTTCAGACACAGATAGTCAATCGGGATCTTCACCTCGCTTCTATTCTTCACCGCGACTATGGGCTACAGTATTTGTTAGTATTTTGCTGGGACTGACTTTATTGCTTGCAGGTGTTTCCCTTTTTCATACCTATACAATATTAGGTGTTATTTTGGCTGTTTGCGGTTTTCTAGCAATGCTGTTTGCCGTAACCTTGCCACTGAATAAAAAACTTGCCGTCAAATTAAAAGCCCGTAAACCTCATCAAAAACAACCGCAACCCACCGCTACTCAGCAGTCTTTTATGCAGCGTCAAGAAGAAAAGTGGGATCGGCGAAAGGGCCGTAGCAACTAGCAGCTGATTATTTGCATAGGTAGTCGGCTATTGACCAGATACGTGAACCAAAAGACCCTTTACAAAGAACGGTGTCACCGCTGCGTAAAAGATTATCGATTTCTTGTTGGGCTTCCTGCGCCGTATCGAAATAGTGGGACTCTATAGAGGAGCGTACACACTCGTAAAGAGGTAGGGCTTCTTTCCCAACAACAATGCAGCATTGGCAACCACATTCAATCGCAATCTTTCCAACATGTTCATGCCATTGGCGTGATTGCGATCCAAGTTCAAGCATCTCGCCAAGAATAGCAACACTGCGGGAGCCTTGAGCCTGAGCTTGATGGTAAAGTGCACGAAGCCCAGCTTTCATTGAGTCGGGGTTGGCATTATAGGCATCATCAATCACACAGATACCATCTTTTCGCTGATAAACAGCCATTCGGTGAGCCGATACAGCTTCAAAAGACTCCAGAGCTTCAGCAAGCTGGTCAATATTCATTCCGCAGTGCAATGCAATTGCGGCACTGGCCAACGCATTATTGACATGATGAGCACCCACTAGGCGAAGTTTTACGGTGCGCCGTTGGGGGTCAGAAGTATTGTCTTTGAGATAGCAGAGGACGAAGGATGCGCAACCATTAGTGCTGATGGTAATGTCTTCTGCCCATACGCCGTAAGGCTGGCGAGTGCCTTTTGCGCTAAAAAATATCGGCCTGGCCCTTGTGGAATCTTTCATCGCCGCAACAAGTGGATCGTCAGCGTTGAAGATAGCTGTTGATGAACTATCCAAAGACTCCACCAGTTCTGCCTTAGCTGTTGCCAAAGTGGCTACATCACCAAAGCCACCCAGGTGGGCGGTGCCAACCATCAGCTCTACACCAATGTCAAGGTGAGCGAGTTTTGTTAGATAGCGAAGTTCACCCAGGGCAGAGGTTCCCATTTCAAGAACAAGATAGCGTGTATCGCAGCCAGCTTTTAACAGGGTATGGGGCACACCGATCTCATTATTGAAAGAACGTTCTGGGCCAATGGTCTTTCCCATATATGACAGCAGGTGAACGGTGAGATCTTTTGTGGTGGTCTTTCCTGCTGACCCCGTAATGCCAATAACAGTCATGGGGGTGCTAAAACGCTGTTGGTAGGAACGGATAGCACTGATATGTGCTGCAGCTAAAGCTCCAAGAGCCTGCGTGGGATCATCAACAACGAGCACAGGAACAACCTGTTGTTGGATGGAACGATATACTGAGCTGATTTGTTCTTCAGCCTTGTGTAGATTCGAGGCCATAATCGCTGTTGCGCCATTTCTTAGCGCCGAGGCAATGAAATCATGTCCGTCATGAGTTTCTCCAGTGCGCGCAACATATAAACTAGATGGCGTTACTTGGCGAGAGTCGATAGAAGCGCCAAAAAGAAGTGAGAAAGCTGGAAGAGTGAAAAAATCTTGTGTCGATTTCCCGTCGGGGCGGATAAAGAAAAGCCGTGCCCTTGTAGCTTTTACAGCGTGGCTTAATGACATCAAAAGATTTTGGTCACTGATGCGCGGATCCCTGTCAGTAATGGCTGCATAAAGAGGAATATCATAAAGACGTCCTGATTCAGTGCCAAGATGGTAGCGCCGTTGTAGCATACGTTTGGCAACAAGACGGTCATCAAAGAAATGGTCATAACCGTGCATAACCTGTAAATCTTCATGCCCGCGGCCAAGAATAACTAGGCAGTCATCGCTATGTGCGTCACGAATCATCTGCCAGATAGCATCTTCACGAATCCCCATCACATCATAGGAGACATCGTAACCATCATTGATTGCCTGATGTATCCCCTGTGAGATAGCCAGGCGAACTTCAAGAGGATTATCGTTGTAGGGAGTATCGTCACATATATGCACAATATCGGCGTGACGCGCTGCAGCATAACCCATATGGGGTCGTTTTTCTTTATCACGATCACCATTAGCACCCACAATGCATTGAAGCTGCCCACGGCAATGCATGCGCAGTGTTTGTAAGACTGTATCAACAGCTTCTGGAGTGTGAGCATAATCAACGTAGACACGAGGGGCATCCTTGGGTAACCCCGGGACCGTAATAGATTCAAGACGACCAGGAATAACAATACTTGTTGAGCATGCGGCAAAAGCTTCCTGCGGCTGATAGCCAAGTTGAATAAGGCAACATGCAGCCATTACTGTATTCTCAATATTGTGTTCACCAGGTAATGTGGTGGATGCTTCAAAGGATTCACCGTTACGAAGATGAACCATAAAATACTGGCTGAGTGATGATGGACAACGAGTGATACTACTGATCCACAGGTCGAGATCGGGAGTCTCCTTGGCATCGCATCGTCCTTCGATGGCATAGGTAAGGGTGTCAAGTTCAGTGATGTCTGCAAGGCGGCGTCCCCATGAATCATTGAGACAAATCACGGCCTTGTCAGCATAGTTCGGGTGAAAAACGCTTGCTTTTGCGGCAAAATAGTTGTCCATTGTGCCATGAAAATCCAAATGATCATGTTGAAGATTAAGAAAACCTACGATACGAAAACGAGTTCCTTTCAGGCGTTGCGCCGCAATTCCTTGAGATGATACCTCAATGGATAAAAGCTCGTCGCCTGCTTCAACGCTGTGTGCAGCTAACTGCTGCAAGGTGGGTGCTTCCAGAGTAGTAAAAGCAGATTTGCGGGTAATCGATCCTGAAATCGTTTCAATAGTCCCCACAAGTCCACATTGGCGGTGAAGTCTTTGCAAAGCCTGACGAAGAATCATTGTTGCCGTTGTTTTGCCATTTGTGCCAGTAATCCCCACTACCTGAAGATTCTGGGTTGGATTGTTATAGATCCAAGCCGATAACGTACCAAGGCAGTCACGTACGTCAGAAACAATGATAATTGGCACCTGTGATGTCAGTGTATCCTTTTGTGACTTATCATCACATAGCGTGGTAATGAGGTCATAACCACTGTGGTCGGTGATGATACATGAAGCCCCTTGAGTGACAACGTCATAAAAGAAAGATGCACCATGAAAAGAGGTGCCAGGAACAGCAAAAAATACATCGCCAGGGTGAACATCACGCGAATCCATCGTTGCGCCACGTACTGTTGCGTGCGTGGCGAGCGCAGATTCCTTGTTGAGTTCTGCAGCGGTGTGCTGGGCGGGGCCAACAACTGTTAATGTGGCACTTGCGTCAAGTCTGACACACTGTTCGTAGAGTGCATCCACGTGATGGTGGTGAAGTGTCGCGGGACGAAGTGGATTGTCAGCCATGGTGTTCATGCTTTCTGTCGAGAGAGTGATGTCAACTAGGACAGCATCATTGTAGTACATTTTCTTTTGACACTCTGACACGACAATCTCTGCTCTGACATTGCCATTGCTGCGATAGCGAAGATCTATGTGTAGGGGCATCATGAATGAATTCACGGACATGCGGTTGTCCTATCGCCCTCTGGAATTGTTTTCTTAACGCAACGGCGTAAAAACGTCCCTCCACGATCCACCACCCTGTGATAAAAATGTTTCTTCATATGCCATATATGACCTGTAAAGGCGGAATTGATGAAGCAATTGATGGCAAAACGGTTGCCATTGGGGGGAGGAGACGGCGAAAACAAAATAAGGAGACTGTTATTCTTCTCATTTCCTCCACTCAAATTTAGTCCTTTTGCCTGCGTTAATGAAAAAAATATGAGATAAATTTATTGAATAGGGTTTGCAGGTGGGGGAAAATGGGGTAAAGTGGAGGAAGTTGGATCGCGAAGGAGGTGATTCCGGTGTTTTTAGGAACTTACGAGCCACGTATGGATGCCAAAGGCCGGTTGATCCTTCCCGCACGCTTTCGCGAACAACTAGCACCTGGAATCGTCTTAACAAAGGGTCAAGAACACTGTGTCTATGGCTTCACCTCAGCAGAGTTTGAGCAGATGTATGAGGAGCTGCGGCAGGCTCCTCTATCATCGAAACAGGCGCGAGACTATGTGCGTGTCATGTTGTCGGGGGCATCGGATGAAATTCCTGACAAGCAAGGCCGCGTCACGATTCCAGCGCAACTGCGAAACTATGCGGGTCTTGATAGGGAGCTTGTTGTTATTGGAGCAGGTGCCCGTATCGAGATCTGGAATAAGCAAGCATGGGAAGACTATCTAAGCGATCAAGAAGATAACTTCGCATCAACAACTCAAGAGATCATACCGGGAATGTTTTAAATCAGGCATTCTTGTTGGTCTTCTTCCGGGTTCTGACATCACTTCCCCGATGGCAGAGCAAGCGGAAGAAGTCCAATGTGAATGCCTGACAATAAGACATCGGCAAGACAGCACGGTATACAAAGATGACGGACGCTTAAGGAGGTGAAAAGTGACGGCAGCAACCGCACATGTGCCCACACATGAACCAGTCCTTGCTCAAGCTTGCTGGCAACTCATCGCTCCAGCTTTCACCTCCTGCGATACCCCCGTCATCATAGATGCCACCCTTGGCTTAGGAGGGCATAGCCAGTATTTTTTAGACAACCACCCACACGTTATCGTCATCGGTATTGACCGCGATATGAAGGCCATTGAACATTCGCAGCGCCGACTAGAACCCTATGGCGATCGCTTTATCGCTGTTCACACTACATATGACCACATCGCTCAGGCTATGGAAGTGGCTTCACAACATAGCAGCCTTCAAGGTCTTCATTCAGTAAATGCAGTATTTATGGACCTTGGAGTGTCGTCAATGCAACTAGATGATGATGAGCGAGGCTTTGCCTATTCACGTAATACCGCTTTAGATATGCGAATGGACCAAAGGCAAACAACCACAGCTAGGGATCTTATTAATACTGCATCGGTGAAAGAACTAGCATCCATAATTAAAGAATATGGTGAAGAACGCAATGCGCTGCGCATTGCTCGATTGATTGAAGAGACAAGAAAAAAAGCACCAATAGAGTCCTCTCAAGAACTGACCGATATTGTTTTTCGCGCGATTCCTCGTGTACAACAAGGGCGCAGCGGGCACCCCGCCAAGCGAACATTTCAGGCATTGCGGATTGCGGTCAATGACGAACTCGAGATTTTGCGACGGAGCATCCCCACAGTCATCGAAGTGTTGGCGCTTAAGGGGCGACTTGTGGTGGAATCTTATCATTCACTGGAAGACCGCATAGTGAAAACTGCAATGAAAAAGGCAGCCTCGGTGCAAGTCCCAGATGATCTGCCCGTAACAGCTGATGCGTTGCAAGCCGATTTTCAGCTTGTCACACCAAAGGCTATTCAAGCAACGAAGGAAGAAAAGGAATCAAATCCGCGATCTCGTTCTGTGCGCTTACGAGCGCTTGAACGTGTCCGTTATCCTCAAAGGAGATGTGCATGACACAGGCAGCACTTCGTATATCGCCACGACGTGTGGGTAACTATCAGCCTCAACGTCGCGTTGTCAGTGTTGTGCCCACAAGGCCACGCCGTGCACGCCCTTCGGTTGTTGTGGTGGCATCCATTATCGTGCTTATTGCAATTATTTCAGTACCGCTGCTGATGAATACTCAGATGGCGATGTTGAGCTATCGTATCCATGACGATCAAGTGCGAATTGCAACGCTCAAAGAGGACAATCAGCAGCTTCAAACACGTGTTAACGAAAAGGCTTCTGCCGCTTCCTTACGTAAGGCGGCTAGCGATGCGGGATTGGTTCCGGCAGGAGCTATCGGTTTTATTACTTTGAAAACACAAAAAATTGAGGGTGGAACACCGGCAACGCCCCCCGTACAGGAATCTTCATCTGACGATAAAGACAAGGCTACAGAATAGGGGATAATTTCGTGGCACGTACACGCAAATCATATCTTGAGCGCAGGCAGATACAGGGACGCTCAAAAGTCCTCTATGTTGCTGTCATGTGTGCGTTTATTGCATGTATTGGTCAGCTTATCCGTATTCAATTGATTGATGGTCCCGCGCTTGCCCAAGCAGCGCTTTCAGCACGAACATTTAATTCGGAAGTGGTGCCTCAGCGCGGCGATATTACCGACGCAAAAGGAACTGTGTTAGCTACATCGATAGAACGCTACGATATTGTGGTTAATCAAAAACAGGTGAAACGATATTTGCATCGGCAAGTTGTCGATGTTGACGGTAACAAAGTTACTGATAAAAAACACTATAACGATCCGGGAAATAAAGTAGTGATCGTGGGTACTGGGGCTGCTGAGGCCGCCAGAGTATTGGCTCCAATCCTTCAGATGGATCGTGCTGAACTTGGCGGACAGCTTGTGGGCGATAGAGGATACCTGCTGATAAAAAAAGGTGTTCTTCCTGAAACCTGGCGCACCATTAGACAGTATCGCATTGATGGTATTGACGGGATCAAAAACTATGAACGTTCCTATCCAAACGGTGCTACAGGTGCCTCTATTCTTGGTTTTACCGACATAGATGGTAAAGGTATTGATGGTATTGAAGCAACGATGGAGAAGTATCTAAAAGGCACGCCTGGAAGCCGTGAAATGGAGATCAGTCCATCAGGCCAAGTTATTCCTGGCGGCACTGATGAAGGTACCCCCGCTAAACCAGGCAGCACTTTGCAGCTGACGATTGACGCAGACTTACAGCATTTTACGCAAACAAAAATAGACGAAGTTACTCAGGCTTTTAATGCTGACTGGGCTTCAGCGGTTGTGGTCGAAGTAGCAACGGGAAAGGTTCTTGCCTTAGCCGATTCAGGATTAGAACCCCCGCTGGAAATGCGGAAGAAAAAAGGTGGAATCCGTTCGCATTGTGTTGAATCAGTATATGAGCCTGGGTCAACAGGAAAACTAGTTACCTTTGCTGCGGCTTTAGAAGAAAAAAAGATAACCCCTACCACACCTTTTAGTGTGCCGTATCGCATTACGATGCCTGGGCCACACGACTTTAGGGATTCCCATGACCATCCTACTCTACAGCTCACAGCAACAGGTGTGCTAGCTCATTCTTCAAATACAGGAACGGTACAGGTTGGTAATTTGGTCGAAGATAGTGTTCGATTTGAAAAGATGAAAAAATTCGGATGGGGGCAGCCAACAGGTATAGAGTTGCCAGGTGAAACCCCAGGTATTCTTGCTGACTATCATAATTGGGAACCTCGTCAGCGTTACACAACCATGTTTGGGCAAAGTTTGGGTACTTCTGTTCTTCAGATAGCCTCTCTTGTGGCTACGATCGCAAATGACGGGGTGCGTATGCCCATTCATATAGCTGAGAAAGTGACCGATCCCTACGGTAAAGTTACACAGCTTGAGCATTCTAAACCAGTGGAAGCACTTGACCGTGATGTAGCACGAACGCTGTCTACAATGATGGAATCGGTAGGTCAAAAGGGAGCAACAGGATATGCAGGAGTGGTTCCAGGGTATCGTACTGCTTTAAAAACAGGAACATCAGAAAGTCCGCACACTCCTGATAGCCCCAGTGGCGTTGTTGCCTCGACTGCAGGATTTCTACCAGCTGATGATCCAAAAATAGCTATCAATGTTGTGGTGTTTCGGCCAAAAAGTGGAACTTGGGGTGGTGTTGTGGCAGCCCCCACATTTTCTGCTATCGGAAAACAGGCAATGGCACTGCTTGATATTCCACCTTCCACTGGGAAAGCAGATCTTTATCCGCAAGAAAGTGGTACACAGTGAGTGCAATAATGGATGTCGTGCCTTCGTATTTTAATATGACAATATTGTCTCAACTAACAACGAGGCCGCGCCACGTGACATGTTAGCGACAAGAGTAGGGCCGCTTGAGGGGCACAATGACGTATTTTCTGTGGGCGCATACAGTTCAATTCGGCTATATATTGATAGAATCAGTAAACGAGTCAAAGATACGCAAGGAGTAAAACGTGGTTGCCATTGGAGTAGCGCTTAGCAGTGCACTAATTTTGTCGCTGTTTTTTACACCCGTGTTAATTCATGTTTTAACAAAACGAAACTTTGGCCAGTTTATCCGTCAAGATGGTCCCACTGGGCATTACACAAAACGCGGTACACCAACAATGGGTGGAATCGTTATTATTGGTGCAACAACTGTGGCGTGGATTCTTGCCCATCTTGTCAGCGGAAGGATGCCAGGATTTTCCGCATTTTTGCTGATGTTTTTATTTATTGGTGCAGGTCTTATTGGTTTTATTGATGACTATATTAAGATTTCAAAACAGCGTTCCCTAGGGCTACACCCTAGTGCAAAGATCATTGGGCAGCTTTCCATAGGGACAATTTTTACTTTGCTTGCTTTACATCACCCTAATGCTGATGGAATCACAGCTGCATCATTTCATATTTCTGTTGTCCGTGATACCGTGATTACTCTTGACAGTTGGGGTCTTATTATCGGATTTATTCTTATCATTGCATGGCTTAATTTTTTAGTTGCAGCCTGGTCAAACGGTGTTAACCTTACAGACGGTCTAGATGGTTTAGCAACAGGGGCCTCTTTGTTTTCTTTTGGGGCCTACACGGCAGTGTCGTTATGGCAGTGGTACCAAAATTGCCCAACGGCTGACGACTCAGTGCTTCAGGCATGTTATGAGGTGCGTGATCCGCGCGACCTTGCAATTATTTCGGCTGCCATAGTCGGGGCTTGTTTTGGATTCTTGTGGTGGAATACCTCACCCGCACAGATTTTTATGGGTGATACTGGTTCGCTGGCATTAGGTGGTGCTTTTGCAGGCTTATCGATTTTGTCACGTACAGAGTTTTTGGCCGTTATTATTGGCGGTCTTTTTGTGGTGATTGTGATGAGTGATGTGATTCAGATTGGCGTGTTCAAACTTACCCGGAAACGGGTATTTCGTATGGCGCCGCTGCACCATCATTTCGAATTGAAAGGCTGGCCAGAGGTCACAATTGTAGTACGTTTTTGGATTATCGCGGGCTTATTCGCTGTGCTGGGTATCGCTCTGTTCTACGCAGAATGGGTAGTGAGGGCGCTATGAGCTACACTCCGTCTGGACAAACAAGCATCGATGCAGGTCACAAGAAATCTCAAACTGCCAGTGTTTTTCATGAAGCTATTGTTATTGTCGTTGGTTTAGGGACATCTGGATTAGCTGCAGCAAAGGCGTTAACCCGAGTGGGGGCGCACGTCATTGGCATAGAAGAAAATCATCAAGCATTTCGCACGGCAAAGCTTCAAGGCGTGAATGCCCGCTGTGCGAATCCGGAGCAGATGGCACAGATAATTACCAATGAGCCCAGTATTGATTACGTTGTTATATCGCCAGGGATCCCGTCTCATCACCCCGTTTTTGATGCTGCACGCATACGTGGTGTGGAGCTTATTGGTGAAGTGGAACTAGCTTGGCGTCTTCAACAAGAATCTGAACATCACGACATACCGTGGCTCTGTGTAACTGGTACGAACGGAAAAACCACAACAGTTGGTCTAGCGGTGTCAATGGCGCGTGCTGCCGGGTTGAATGCTGTGGCTGTTGGCAATATCGGCAAACCTGTTGTTGAAGCAATTGGACAAGCCCATGCCGATGTGTTTGTTGTGGAGCTTTCCAGTTTTCAGCTACATACTGTCACAACAATGGCACCGACGGCTTCAATATGTCTCAACATTGCTGAAGATCATTTGGATTGGCATGGGAGTAGCCTAGCCTATGCCCGTGACAAAGCACAGATTTATGAACGTACACAAAAATTCTGTATCTATAACAAGGAGGAGCCTGCGACAGTTCGCATGGTTGAAGATGCCGAAGTTGTCGAAGGTGCACGCGCTGTTGGTATTCGGCTTGGTATTCCCGCTATCAGTGAAATTGGAATTGTTGACGATGTCATTGTCGACAGAGCCTTTATTGAGGATCGTGAGCGTCAGGCCGAAGAACTTGCAACTTTTGATGACCTGGTGCATTTGGGTCAGCCATTACCAGCACTACTGATCGATATTTTAGCGGCTGCAGCTCTAGTAAGGGCCCTGGATGTCGCACCTTCAGCAATATCCCAGGGGATTCGTGATTTCCGCATGGCTGCTCATCGCCGTGCTTTAGTGGGGCAAGCACGTGATTTGACGTGGATTGACGATTCGAAAGCAACGAACACACATGCCGCGTATTCTTCGCTGAAGAATATGCCTAAAAAATCGGTTATTTGGATCGTTGGGGGAGATGCCAAAGATCAAGATTTTCATCAACTTGTCACGGATGTCGCGCCTATCGTTCGCGGAGCCGTTGTGATAGGTAAAGATCAGACTGCTCTTCGTCATGCTTTTGAACAATGTGCTCCTGACATTCCCAGGGTTCATATTCGTCCGCTTGATCCAGATGAAACTTTGGAAACGCTGATGACTGAAGTAGTTCACGAGGCTGTGGCTTTGAGTGTTCCTGGTAATACCGTGATATTAGCCCCTGCATGTGCGTCTTGGGATCAGTTTGACAACTACGCTCAGCGTGGCGATCTCTTTGCCCAGGTTGTTACTGATATAAGATAATTAACATGGCTGGATGGCGACAAAAGATACCCAAAATTTCTTTTACTTATGAAACTGGTAAGTCAGGCGAATCATTGAATATTAAATGGTTTGGTGACGGCTCAACACAATCAAGGGTTGTCACCACCCATCTGATCTTTTGGCCAACGCTAGTTTTGACAGCCATTGGTTTGATGATGATTTTTTCTGCATCAACAATCATGGAGATTTCAGAGGGCATTAACCCCTATATCGGTTTTCGCCGCACATTGTTGATTGCGGCAATCGGATTGATGGGGCTCTTTATTACCGCAGGTTGGTTAACACCGACGCGGCTTCGTAATTTGGCTCTTTTTGCCTACGCAAGTTCGCTGGCATTGCAGCTGGCAATCTTGACTCCATTGGGTATTGAGGTGAAAGGAAACAGGAACTGGCTTCTTATTCCTGGCATTAACCAGGTTATTCAACCATCAGAGTTTTTAAAACTTGGGTTAGCTATGTATTTAGCTTGGGTTTTTATGTCCGGCAAAGTGATTGTCTCTTCGCTGCGTTCAGTGATGGGATGGGTGGGCCTTCCAGTATTTTTTGCTTTTTTTGCGGTGATGATCGGTCACGATTTGGGTACTCTTCTTGTGTTTGTGGTCCTGGTGTTTTCGGCAATCTTTGTAGCAGGAATTCGTTTGCTATGGCTAGGTGTTGCTGCAGTAATTGGTACGGGTGCGGCAGCGTTCCTGATTGGTATTTCAGCTAGTAGACGTGCACGTGTGTACTCCTTTCTTGTAGGTAAAGAAGCCGATCCGCTAGGTGGGGATCTGCAATCTATTCGTGCCCGATGGGGGTTGGGTACAGGGGGACTTACTGGAGTTGGGCCAGGTGCATCGCGCCAAAAATGGAATTATCTTCCAGAAGCACATACCGATTTTATTTTTGCAATTTTAGGTGAAGAGTTCGGTTTAATTGGTACCAGTGTTGTGATTTTACTGTTTTGTCTTTTAGGGTTTGGAATGGTGCGTCTGATTATGCATGCCAAACGTGTAGATGCCTGTATTTATGCAGCCACGGTCGCGGGGTGGATTCTTTCACAGGCACTTATTAACATCGGAGTGGTAATCGGTTTACTTCCCGTTATCGGTGTTCCACTTCCTTTGGTTTCATCGGGTGGTTCTGCAATGCTTGCCACACTTTTTGCCATAGGCGTACTTTTATCCTATGCACGTGATGACGCTGGCTCGCCTCCACTGTCCCTGTCACGCTCTTTTCCACGTTCATCAGCAGTTGTTACCCCAGGAAGAAAACGTCCGCAGGGTAGTCGTGTAGCTCCAACACGGCGCAGTCGACCCACGGCTAAGAAAGGACGATCATGACAGATTGTGCAAGAAATATTTCTTACGATAACGCTGCCGACAATGTTAGTACCACGCCAATGTCTGATATGAACTTCGGTGTGAATGGCGGAGTCTTTGACAATAGTGACACTCCAGTTGCCCTGTTGGCTGGTGGGGGAACTGCGGGCCATGTGAATCCTTTGCTGGCAACCGCAAAACAGCTGCGTCAACGTGGCTGGTTGGTCCATATTTTAGGTACGAGTCAAGGTCTTGAATCTGACCTTGTTCCACGCGCAGGCTTCGAGCTTCACACTATTGACAAAGTAGCGATGCCGCGGCGGTTCACAAGGGAACTAATAACTGTTCCCATGCGGTTATTTCGCAGTGTGAACCAAGTGCGGGAACTTATTCGCAGGCTTCACGTTGATGTGGTAGTGGGATTTGGTGGCTATGTATCGACTCCGGCATACGTAGCTGCGCATCGGGAAAAAATTCCTCTTGTCATCCATGAACAAAATGCGCGACCTGGCTTAGCCAATCGCCTTGGTGCGCGCTGGGCACAACATGTTGCGCTGACATTTTCATCGACAGATTTGACAGCTCGCCACGGCCAAACAAGCGTGATTGGTTTGCCACTTCGTGATGATATTGAACAGTTAGCGCGTCATAGAATATCGGATTCTCACAGCACACGAGTCCGTGCTGCAAGATTTTTTGATCTTCATCCTCAACGACCAATCTTACTGGTGACAGGAGGTTCGTTGGGTGCACAACAACTTAATGAAGCCATGGTTGGGGCACTAAAAGAGGGGATCGATCCGTCTACTCAGATTATTCATTTGACCGGTAAAGGAAAAGATGTCGAGGTTCGCAAGGCCGGCGCGTCAATGCCAAATTACCGCGTTTTTGATTATTTGAATGAAATGGATAAGGCTTTGGCATGTGCGGATTTAGTGGTGTGTCGTTCTGGCGCTGGTACGGTTTCAGAACTATGTGCTTTGGCAATCCCGGCTGTCTATGTTCCTTTACCTCATGGTAACGGCGAGCAACGTTATAATGCCGCCGATGTGATTGAAGCTGGCGGAGCATTTCTTATCAACAACGATGCGATGGATTCCACGGCCGTTCGAAAACGTATTCTTCCTTTGCTTGAGGAAGAAACGAAACTGAAGAAAATGTCGGAGGCCGCTGCTCGATGCGGTAATATTGCGGCAGCGCAGGCCCTGGCCGACCGTGTGGTTGAATGTAAAGGAGATCGCCGCTCATGACCGCGAAGCCGCATATTATGTCTGTTGTATCTTCCCTTCCTAAACAGGGGATTGACAAAAATGTTCCACTGTATTGTGTAGGTATTGGTGGCGCTGGTATGAGCGTTATTGCAGAGCTTCTTCATATGCAAGGTTGGCGTGTGATGGGCTCTGATCGTTACGAATCCGATACGCTGAAACGTTTACGTACTTTGGGGATCACCTGCAATAGTGGCCATGATGGCCATGATGTGCCATCGGATGCGGTACTGGTAGTG
Organism: Actinomycetaceae bacterium; assembly: GCA_030540715.1. Lineage (GTDB taxonomy): Bacteria > Actinomycetota > Actinomycetes > Actinomycetales > Actinomycetaceae > JAUNVQ01. Next base: position 59,121 of record JAUNVQ010000003.1, read on the forward strand.
TCATCTGCGATACCTGTGGATAATCCACAGGTAGTAGTAGCCCTTGAACGCAAACAGTTGATTATTCATCGCAGTCACGCATTGATGTTGGCATCGGCCAAGATGGATTTTATTGCTATTGCAGGGGCTCACGGTAAGACTACAACAAGTGCGATGACTGCTCACTGTTTGCAAGAATGTGGGATAGATGCCTCCTTTGCTGTAGGAGGAATAGTTGGCGGTTTTGGTACAGGAGCCTACCTGGGTTCTGCCCCCTATTTCGTAGCAGAGGCCGATGAATCTGATGGGTCATTTATCAACTATCAACCAAGCATCGCGGTTGTCACCAACATTGAGGCCGATCATCTTGACCATTACGGTACTTCAGAGGCTTTTTTTGAGGCATTTGTGAGCTTTAGTCACCGTGTTCGAGATAACGGTGTGTTGATTTGCTGCGCCGATGATAGGGGAGCGCGAATGCTGGCCACAAAGGCTGCTTCGGTTTGCCGTGTTATCACCTACGGAACTTCTACCGCTGTGACGGGATGCGAACATGTGCACATCGTTCATGAACAATCAGAGGGCGAAGCTACCGATATTACCTTTTATGACGGGAAAGAAGTTGTAGAGTTACGATTATCAATGCTTGGTCATCACAATGTGCTCAATGCGTGCGCTGCATGGCTTGTAGGGAAGCTATGTGGTGGTGACAGGAATGCTCTATGCGCGGCATTTTCTTCTTTCGAAGGAACAGGGCGTCGTTTTGAGCATCGTGGGTGCGTTGGTGGTGTCAATGTTATTGATGATTATGCTCATCATCCAACAGAGCTTGAAGCCTTGATGAAGCAGGCGCGTACCTATGTAGGTAATGGACAATTGCATGTTATTTTTCAGCCGCACCTGTTTTCGCGTACGCGTAACTTTGCACAGCGTTTTGCGGATGCTTTATCACAGGCAGATGATGTGATTGTGACAAAGATTTATCCAGCACGCGAGGAACCAATGCCGGGGGTCACCGGCGAACTGATTACCAGTTTGCTCCCCTCATCGGTCTATTGTGAGGACATGTATGAAGCGGGCAGGGCAATGGCTTCACGTGCACAACCAGGAGATGTAATTTTGACGGTGGGAGCCGGCGATATTACCCACGTGGCATCATTTATTGTCAGTGACTATGAAGGGACTAGCCGATACTGATGGCCCGTCCACGTCGCCCTCGAATTACTACTAGCAGTCAAAAGATTAAGACTGAAGCAAAGTCGAAGTCTGGCTTGAGGCCAGCAGATGCCTTGGCTTCGTCGCAACAATCGTTGCAAGTTCAGGCCATAAAAGATCGAAGTAAAGTTGAGCCTCGAACCACTTACGCATCAAAGACTAGTTCGCAAACTGCGCCTTCAACAACGGTGACATATTCTTTTAAAGAACGTCTTGAACAGCGAAAACGATCAGTCAGGCGGCGTCGCCTGATCTGGTTGGGGTCTTTTTTAGGTATCGGCGTGGCTCTTGGTGGCGTTATATGGGCACTTTTGTTTTCGCCTTTATGCGAGCTAGATAAAGACCAGATTCGTTTGAAAGGTGAGTTCAACAGAGTATCTGAAAAAGACGTGAGGGAACGTCTTCATGATTTACAGGGTCGTTCCTTATTCCTTTTAACAAATTCCGCTGTTGAACAACAACTAATGGATATTGCGTGGATAAAGCATAGTGAAGTTGAATGGAATTTTCCCCACGGTATGACCGTGACATTGAGTGAAAAAAAGCCTGTGGCTGTGGTACGTGTTAAGCAACAGCTATATTTGACAGATACACACGCTACACTTTTACCTATAGTCAAGGAAGATGATAAACAGTTCCCATTGATTATTATTAAGGGCACCCACAACAGTCATGCTGATCTTGACAGCGGTCTGCATATTTTAAAGATCTTGAAAGATCCTGTATTGTCACGACTGGAGGATATTACTGTTCAAAAAACCCAACTGGTCACTCTTCATTTAAGTGGAGGAGTTGTCATTGAATGGGGCGACGATGATGATAATGACATGAAGATGAAGGTTCTTCACACGCTGCTTCAGCGTTCGGCGAGTGTCTATGATGTGAGCGATCCGATTCACCCAGTAACATCATAAAAATATGGAGTTGCCACACGTGTTATAAGGGTGAGCACGATTTTATGAGAGCGCTTTTGCGACACGCTTGCCGATATTCTTTGAAAACCTTTCGCAATCTTTTACGGTCATAGGTTGACAGAAATCAGGCGAGAGCTTAACCCTCTACTAGAGCTTTAAGGTTTGGCCGGTAACATATCCGTGGGCTTTGAAGGGAGCGGAAAGTGGACGATCAACAGGGCAACTATGTGGCAAAGATTATAGCTGTAGGCGTTGGCGGAGGAGGTGCCAACGCTGTCAATAGAATGATCGCATCGGGACTGCGCGGTGCGGAGTTTGTAGCTATCAATACCGATGCTCAGGCGCTGGTGCTTTCTGATGCCAATGTCAAGCTTGATATTGGACAAGAAGAAACACGAGGACTAGGGGCTGGAGCCGATCCCGCAGTAGGTGAAAAGGCTGCAGAAGACCACTACGACCAGATTAAAGAGACGCTTCAAGGCGCAGACATGGTGTTTGTTACTGCAGGTGAAGGTGGCGGAACCGGTACAGGTGGTGCACCCGTGGTTGCACGTATCGCTAAAGAGCTGGGAGCTTTAACTATTGGTATCGTGACCAAACCCTTTAGTTTTGAGGGCAATCGCCGCATGAAACAGGCACTTGCTGGTATCGAAAAGCTTTCCAAAGAAGTTGACGCCCTTATCACTATTCCCAACGATCGTTTACTGGCTATGTCAGATACCAATGTTTCCGTTATCGATGCCTTCAAAGAAGCAGACAAAGTTCTGCATAGTGGTGTTCAGGGAATTACTGAACTCATCACGACCTCTGCTGAAGTAAATGTTGACTTCGCAGACGTTCAATCCGTGATGAAAGACGGTGGAACAGCCCTGATGGGAATTGGACAGGCTTCCGGTGAAAATCGCGCGGTACGTGCAGTTGAGGCCGCAATTGCTTCACCTCTCCTTGAAGCTAGCATCGACGGAGCACACGGAGCCCTTATCTTCTTCCAGGGTGGCTCAGACCTGGGACTTATTGAAGTCAGTAATGCTGCCGACCTTGTTCGCGCCGCAGCCTATGAAGAAGCCAACATTATTTTCGGCTACAACATTGACGACAGCCTAGGTGACGAAGTACGCGTGACAGTTATTGCAGCAGGGTTCGATCGACCTGAAAACGATGCAATGAAAGAACCCGCGAAAACGTCCTCTTCTCAATCTGAGTCCAGACCAGCCTTGGCCTCAGACAAAGAAAAAGTCGACCAGGAAGCGTCCTCAAATAAAGAAGAAACAAAGCGTGATATCGGTGCTTTACCCTCATCAAGTGATAAAGAATCAATTTTTAGCGCTACTGCCCCCGCTCCATCACCCAGCTTTGGGTCGCGCAGCTCTTCCGCGTCGCATCGGGCACCTATCGCTGCGCCAACTCGCAGCCAGCCAGCAGACCCTGCCCCCGATCCTACGCCGATCTTTACCTATCAGTCGCGATCTTCTGCGCACACAGAAGCCACGCGCATTTACGATGAAGATGGCGATGACGGTCTTGATATTCCAGACTTTATGCAGTAAAGCATCGTGCACTAAAAGAAGCGAGGACGTATGTTTCGTTTAGGCGGAGCTCGGGCAGTCTTTACCAACCGAACTGGGGGAGTGTCACAGGCTCCCTACAACAGTTTGAATGTTGGTTTTCATGTTGGTGACGATCGACAACACGTTATCGAAAATCATAGGCGAATCAACGAAGCAATTGGTCATGATGTTGTATGGATGAAGCAAACGCATTCCAATCGTGTTACCATGCTTCAGCCCGGTCATACTGATGGGCCTATTTCCGCTGATGGCCTGGTGATGGATGCACGAGCATTTTACAAGTTAGGGTTGACTCTGCCAGCGCTAGGCGTCATGGTTGCAGACTGTGTGCCGCTGTTGCTAGGTTCAAAAAACGGACACGTAGTGGCTGCGGTACATGCGGGGCGTTCTGGTATCGTCACAGGTATCGTTCGCGAAGCACTGTTTCTTTTGCGACAGCATGGCATTGCGGCCTCACAGCTACATGCCGCTATAGGGCCATCAATTTGTGGAAAATGCTATGAGGTTTCACATGAGCTCCACCAGTTTGTTACGAGCCATGTTCCAGCTGCATGGTCGCGTACGCGCTGGGGTAGTCCAGGGCTTGACCTGCGCTCGGCTGTGGTTTCTCAATTACAGGTGGCAGGGGTAACTGTCAGCTTTATTTCCAAGCGCTGTACCTATGAAGACCACAATCTTTATTCGTATCGTCGTGATACAACCACTGGACGTTTTGCAGGAATTGCCTTGGCTACCCAGCCCTTGCAGGAAAATGGGTAGATGTCACGAATAGATTTTAAACACGCCGAGCATAATCACGCTAAAATGCGTGACAAAAATATAGCGTCAATAACATAGGTACTGAAGAAAGGGAAACAATGGGCGCCTTAAAGAAAACAATGGAATATATGGGATTTCGCGATCCGGCTCAGGATGAGCTGGCAGATTTTGACGATACCAGCTATGAGGATATTTCTTATCCCGTATCTGAAGCACCGCTTGAACCCGTCGCTTCTTTTCCTTCCTCACGTTTAGTTAATACGTCATCAGCTCACGGTGATCTTCGCCGAATAGTTACCGTTTGCCCGCGCACCTATAACGAGGCAAAACCCATTGGAGATGCCTTTCGAGATGGGACCCCAGTGATTATGAACCTGACTTCGATGTCAGAGGGTGAAGCACGGCGTATGGTCGATTTTGCTTCAGGGCTGATATATGGTCTTAATGGTTCCATTGAAAGGGTAACCAACCGTGTCTTTTTGCTTTCACCCGAAACTGTTGAAGTGACAGAGGGCGCCACCCCAACGCAGGGCAATATCTTCAACCAGGGATAATGAGCTTTGAGGTCTGTTGTCTCATGCCAAGACACGTGCACTTTTCGTGAGCGAACGAGCAAAGCCGTGCCTGTACAATCCGTAGACAATCTGTTTACGGCACATGGATGAAAAAGAAAGAGGGATCGATGTCGGCAATTTTGGTGTGGTTTGGCTTTGCCATGTCTCAACTCATCTACATTTACATGCTCATTTTGCTGGCTCGCGTTATCTTAGATTGGGTTGATCTTCTGGTTCGGGACTTTCGGCCTAAAGGTGTAGTTTTGCTGGTGGCAAATCTCATATATTCCCTCACTGATCCGCCAATAAAATTCTTCGGACGCTTCATTCCGCCACTACGTATTGGAAATATAGCGCTTGACCTGGGCTTTCTTGCTCTTTTCTTCAGTCTTTATTTTGCCAATTATTTAATTGTGGTGATAATACGATTTTTTGTAGCCTAGAGGAAACCATTAAAAGTAGCGTCCATAAGTCAAAAACAAGGATAATTGCGGAAGAAATCATTACATTTCTGAAATTGTTGAAAAAGTGACTACTGTTGTGAATGTGAAAATGGGTAACTTTCAGGTATGCTTGTTTTAGCTGCACGATAACGCGCAGGAAGTGCATACTGATACGGTAGGTGGAACCTACCGGTGAGTAGCACAAACTAGGTCCCAACCTGGTTTCCCACAGACCGTACAGTAACATATGAGAAAGTAAACTGAGGTGACACGTAATGGCTTTGCTGACAGCTGAAGATGTTCACGTGAAAGAATTTACCCCTACGAAATTTCGTGAGGGCTACGATTCGGATGAAGTCGATGAGTTTCTTGATGAGGTAGTTGAAACTATTGCAACGCTTCAGGAAGAAAACTACAATCTCAAGGCGCAGCTTGCCGAGGCGGAGCGCAAGATTGCCGAATACGCCGCACAACCGCCAGTTCAGGAGGCTGCTCCCGAGCCAGAACCCCAGCCTGAACCAGAACCCGAACCTACACCGGAATCAGAGGCGGCGGCCCCCAAGGCAACCGCCGAACCTGAGGATGCCACATCAATGCTGGCATTGGCACAGCGCGTCCATGATGAATACGTACGCAACGGCCAAGAAGAGGGCGATCGCATTGTCTCTGAGTCACGAGCTCAAGGCGAACAGATAGTCCGTGAGGCAGAGGACGAAGCTCGTCGTATCCGCGAAAAACTTGAGCAGGACCGCACGGGGCTTGAAAAGAAGATTGACGATTTGAAACAGTTTGAACGTGACTATCGTTCAAAGATTCACTCACACCTTGAGACACTCATTAACGAGGTTGATAAGGGAGCACAGCAGGCATAGCCTTTAAGTTGTGACTTCCAACGCATCGTCGTCATGCGCGTGTAGCAAAAATGACGTAACAGTCGGGTGCCCACCAGCACCCGGCTGTTTGCTGTGTAGACAAGACCATTCCTGTGCAGTGCTGCGGTACAATACAAGACGTCGATGCGTCACAGGTAAAGATAGAAAACAACTATGAGTGAAACAAAACAATCAACTTTGGATGAAACGACGAAAAGAACACGTATCAAGACACCGCCGCTTGTTATTATTTTTATTGTCGTTGCCTTACCGTGTCTTATTATCGACCAGGTAACAAAAGCACTAGTAGTGGCAGCCTTTGAAGCCCACGTCCCCCATCCAGTTCTTGGTTCGTATTTATCTATTGAAGTTGTACGTAATCCAGGTGCTGCATTTTCGCTGGCAGAAGGATTAAACTGGCTATTTGTTATTATTGCCTTTATTGTTTTGGCTTGGATTGCCTGGACTGGGCGGAGAACAACGCGGCGCGCATGGCAGCTCTCGTTTGGGCTTATTGCTGGAGGTGCCGCAGGTAACCTTGTGGATCGCCTTATACAGCCCCCCTCTATCGGCAGGGGACACGTTATTGACTTCATCAACTACAACGGATATTTCGTAGGAAATATTGCCGATGTTTTTATTGTTGTAGGTGTGTTCCTTGTTGTTATTTTGACACTAGCGGGCGGATCACCAGTTATCAAGGATGATACTCAATGACACAGATGCGCCAATATATGGTGCCCGATGGCCTTATTGGACAAAGACTTGATGTGGGGGTGTCGCGGCTGGCTGGTATTTCCCGCCACGGAGCAAGTCAACTCATTGATAGAGGAGATGTTCTTGTCGATGGCCAGGCAGCACCGAAGTCGCTGCGACTAGAGTCGACTATGATTCTTGAGGTGCAGCTTCCCCCTCCGCCCTGTGTGCATCCTGTACCAACCCCAGCTAATTTTGATGTTCTTTACGACGACGACGATGTTATAGTCATTAACAAACCACCAGGTATTGCTGCCCATAGCGGGCCAGGGTGGGATGGGCCAACCGTCATCGGAGCACTGCTTGCTTCTGGCATCCGTGTGTCTACCTCTGGTCCAACTGAGCGCAAAGGAATTGTTCACCGACTTGACGCTGGCACCTCGGGGGCTATGGTGGTAGCAAAAACCGAGCGAGCCTACGGACAATTAAAAAACGAGTTTCGTTATCGTAGGGTCACAAAGCGCTATCACGCATTAGTGGAAGGGCACCCTGATCCGTGGCGAGGCACAGTTGATGCAGCGATTGGACGCAGGCCTGGGAAAGATTTTCGTATGGGTGTTACCTATGAAGGTAAAGCCTCCATTACTCACTACGACACTTTAGAAGTTATGCCTGGGGCTGCATTACTGTCGATTATTCTTGAAACGGGACGAACCCATCAAATACGTGTACATATGGAAGCCATTGGGCATCCAGTGATTGGTGATCCACTATATCGCCCTCACAAAGCCCTGGCCGACCGTCTTGGCTTGCAACGCCAATGGCTTCATGCGGTTGAGCTTGGATTTAGCCATCCCATTACCCATGAAGACATCAGGGTGGAAGCTCCCTATCCACGCGATCTTAGTGAGGCGTTAAAAAAAATCAGAAAAGCACTGTGATGTGATACTTGTCATATTATTATCTCTATTCATTGAGTAAGATAATAAACGCTACTGGTCGCCGCGTGTTGGTCTTTCCTGTTTTCACCCGTATATCTGGTTAGACTGGAAAGTATGGACTCAGATTTTGTGCACCTTCACGTACATACCGACTATTCAATGCTTGACGGCGCGGCAAAAATTAAATTGCTTGTTGCAGAAGCTGCTCGATTAGGGCAAAAAGCCCTGGCGATTACTGATCATGGCTACTTGTTTGGCGCGCATGAGTTTTATGCAGCCTGTAAAGAAGCGAGCATTACCCCCATTATTGGCTTGGAAGCCTATATGACTCCCGGGACATCACGCTTTGATAAGACGAGGGTTCAGTGGGGATCAGAAGACCAGGCTGAAGATGACGTATCGGCACGCGGAGCCTATACGCATATGACACTACTTGCCAGAACGACCGAAGGTATGCACAATCTGTTCAGAATGGGCTCCTATGCCTCTTTAGAGGGACAAATGGGGAAATGGCCACGTATCGATCGAGAATTACTTGAACGCTACAGTAAAGGCCTCATTGGGAGTACAGGGTGCCCTTCAGGTGAAGTTCAAACGCGCCTTCGCTTGGGTCAGTGGGATGAGGCTCGACGTATTGCCGGAGAACTACAAGATATTTTTGGCAAAGAACATTTCTTTGTTGAACTGATGGATCATGGTTTAACAATTGAAAATAGGGTACGCGATGATCTTTTACGGCTTGCTAAGGAATTAAAGGCTCCGCTTATTGCCACTAACGATTCTCACTATGTCAAGGAAAGTGATGCGCCTATTCAAGAGGCATTACTGTGCATTAACTCGGGTTCTCGTTTAACGGATCCTGATCGTTTTAAGTTTGAAGGCACAGGATACTACCTGAAATCAGGTGAAGAAATGAGGGCATTATTTAAAGATGTTCCCCAAGCGTGCACAAACACACTCATGGTGGCAGAACAATGTGAAGTGCACTTTCAATCCACAGAAGATGGTGCCGATTATTCACCGCAGTTTCCCGTGCCTGCGGGAGAAGATGAACATTCATGGTTCGTGAAAGAAGTACAGCGTGGCCTTAATAAACGTTTTGGCTCTGCCATACCAGATACGGCACAAAAAAGAGCCGATTACGAATGTAAAGTTATCACTGATATGGGCTTTCCCGGTTACTTCCTTGTTGTGGCAGATTTTATCAACTGGGCTAAAGATGAAGGAATTCGAGTGGGGCCAGGTCGAGGATCGGGTGCTGGTTCCATGGTCGCCTATGCAATGGGAATTACCGAGCTGAATCCACTTGAACATGGGCTCATGTTCGAGCGCTTTCTTAATCCCGAACGTGTGTCCATGCCCGATATTGATGTTGATTTTGACGAACGTCGGCGCGGAGAAGTTATTGACTATGTGACCGAAAAATATGGTGCCGATAAGGTTTCCCAAGTCGTTACTTATGGAACGATTAAAGCAAAGCAGGCGTTGAAAGATTCCGCACGTGTGCTAGATCAGCCCTATGCGATAGGGGAAAAGCTTACCAATGCTATGCCACCGGCTGTGATGGGAAAGAATATCTCGGTTAAAGGTATTTTTGATGAAAATGATCCGCGCTATAAAGAGGCCGAAGAGTTCCGAAAACTCTATGCTGAAAACAAAGCCGAGTTAGAGCCTGTTGTGTCACTTGCTCAAGGACTAGAAGGAATCACCCGCCAATGGGGTGTTCACGCCTGTGCAGTGATTATGAGCTCACACCGTCTTGTCGATATTATTCCAATGATGCAGCGTCCCCAAGATGGAGCCGTTATTACTCAATTCGACTATCCAACATGTGAACATTTGGGTTTGTTGAAGATGGACTTTCTTGGCTTAAGGAACCTGACAGTCATATCAGATGCCTTAGAGAATATTATTGCAAACGGTAAAGACCCCCTTGATTTAGAGCAGGTGGGCTTAGATGATAAAGCGACATATGAGTTGCTCTCCCGCGGAGAAACCCTAGGGGTTTTCCAGCTTGATGGTGGCGGTATGCGTACGTTGCTTCGACAGATGGGGCCCACGCAGTTCTCTGACATATCCGCTGTGGGGGCACTGTACCGTCCTGGTCCTATGGGAGCAAATTCGCATACAAACTATGCGCTTCGTAAAAATGGTCGCCAACAAATTGAGCCTATTCATCCTGCACTAGAAGAACCTCTGAAAGAAATATTGGGCGAAACCTATGGCCTTATTGTCTATCAGGAACAGGTCATGTCTATTGCTCGAAAGGTCGCTGGATATAGTTTAGGTGAGGCCGATATTTTACGTCGAGCAATGGGTAAGAAAAAGAAAGCGGAGATGGATCAGCAATTTTCAAAATTTTCTGCTGGTATGGTAGAGCGAGGGTATCCTCAAGATGCTATCGATAAATTGTGGGCCATCCTTGTTCCTTTTGCCTCCTATGCCTTTAACAAATCACATTCGGCAGCCTATGGGTTGGTATCGTATTGGACGGCCTACCTGAAAACAAATTATCCCACAGAGTACATGGCAGCACTGCTGACATCCACTAAAGATGATAAGGATAAATTGGCTCTTTATCTGCGTGAATGTCGCCATATGCGGATAACTATTTTGCCGCCACATGTTAACCATTCACAGGCTAACTTTACACCGGTTGGTAAAGATATTCGTTTCGGATTATCTGCTATCCGTAATGTCGGTATTAATGTGGTCAACGCAATTATTCAGTCCCGTAATGAAAAAGGTAATTTTACTTCCTTCCATGATTTCTTGGAAAAAGTACCTCTGAGTGTGTGTAATAAGCGTACGATCGAGTCCCTTATTAAGGCTGGAGCATTTGATGATTTGGGTGCTTCACGCAGAGCACTTGTTGCCCATCACGAGGAAGCTGTTGATGAAGTTATTGGCTTAAAACGAAAAGAGGCAGTGGGGCAGTTTGACCTTTTTGGTGCCTTTGGAGCCGATGAGGATGCACAGGGTGCTTCCACATTAACGATTGAACCACCCCAGCTTGAAGAATGGCAGAAAAAGCAGAAACTTGCTTTTGAACGCGATATGTTGGGGCTTTATGTGTCGGGCCATCCTCTTGAAGGTTTGGAATCTGTATTGGATCGACACTCTACTATCGAGATCGCTCAATTGGCGGAAGAAGAAACAGCCCGCGATGGTTCATTTGTGGAACTATGCGGATTGGTAACGAGTATTCAGCGTCGAACAACACGTAAAAATGGAAATCTATGGGCAATTGCCACTATAGAGGACATGTCGGGGGCAATTGAAGTCATGTTTTTTCCACAAACATATCGCAATTGTTCAACGCAACTTGTTGAAGATGAAGTTATTGCCGTACGTGGCCGCCTTATGGTGCGTGAAGGTGAAGTCTCGGTAGCCGCCCAGGAGATGTCGCTTCCTGATACACATGTTATTCCCGATTCTGAACTTGATCTTTACTGTCATGCAACCAAATGTGATGATACCCTTTTACAGCAGCTCAAAGATATATTAAGTCGCCACAGAGGGCGTTGTGATGTGCGTTTGCATGTAATATATCCATCGAAGGCGCTGAGTTTAGAGCTAGATAAGCGTTTAAATGTTGAACGCAGCCCAGAACTTTATGCCGAGTTGAAAGCTCTGCTAGGGGCTCAATGTTTAGAAGTTCCAGCAGTATTGAAGAAAATAACGGATAGAAAATGAATAAATCTAACTTTTGAATTGTTCAAGTTTAGTGGCATAATGGAAACATGGTACCCGACTATGCTCAGATTCTACGTTCGCATAAAATGCGTGTGACGGCTGCTCGTATTGCCGTGTTGTCGACAACGCATGATTTTCCACACTGTGATGCTGACGAGATTCGCTCACATGTTGAACAGCGCCTGGGAACAATTTCTGGTCAAGCAGTCTATGATGCTCTTAACAGTCTTACAGATGCCGGTATATTACGTCGGGTTGAACCAGCCGGAGTGCGAGCACGTTATGAGTTTGATAAGGGTGATAATCACCATCACATTGTCTGCCGTCTATGTGGATATATGGATGATATTGACTGCCAGACAGGTCATGCCCCTTGTATGACAATCGATAATGATCATGGATGGCATGTAGATGAGGCAGAAGTCTATTTTTGGGGAAGATGCCCTCAATGTTTGCAAACTGAACAACGTCATAGTGCCTAAAATAGCTTTTTCTCTGTTTTCCGTACATCTTTAGCCGTTTTGACTTGTTATTTGTCTGATTGGCGTATGAAAGAAACTATTTCTTCGTGACTATGTATAAAATGATGTTGAGGAAATGATAATTCATTGGAGGAAGCATGCCGGCATCACCACATTACGACAGCAGTGCGGACCCTGAACAAGACGATTTTGATATAGTTAGTCACGCCAATTCGCCCGATGCTGACGTGCTAGGAATCATCGATGCTCCTAAACCCCAGATACAGGCAGAAGCTGCTTTGGAGCAATCGGCCTCTACTCCGTGGCTTGTTGATCTTTTTTCGTCAATAAGTTTAGCAGGCGTAGTTGTTTTTAATGCAGCAGATTTTTCGATTATTACGCGTATCGTAGCCCTTGTTGCACTGCTTGTGGCCCTTGCATTAGAAACAAAGTATTCCGCCGGGGCTCAAGCCCGTTCAGATCGCTATCTTATGATGACATTGATTGGTATTGTTGGTGGATTTATCATTATTATTGTGAGTTCCGTGGTGTTACTAGAACTCACTGACACGCCTGCAATGCCATGGATTCTTTTTGCGGCTATTAGCCTACTTGGCTTCGTTGTTGCTCGCGGATTTCGCTATTTCACAAGGGCATATATTGAAAAGAATCATACCGATTCGCGCGGCTGAATGAAAGATTTTCCTATTCTGCGAACAGATTTGCCACCGTATTTGCACAATTAGGTATGATGCTCAGTATGTTACGTAGCATTGATATTCGTGGTATATCTTTAGGTGCTGATGAACTAGCAGCTTACCTGCCCAGGGCACAGCTTGATATTGAACAGGCAGTCAAGATAGTCCGTCCATTGATGGACGATGTTCGTCAGCGTGGACAACAGGCAATTGAAGATATTTCTTTGAGGCTTGACGGTATTAGCCCCACTCATCTACGAGTTACTCAACAAGAGCTCAGTGCTAGCCTTGACAATCTGGATAGAGATGTAAGAACGGCTCTGGAACTTTCCATTGAGCACAACTGGCAAGGACATTCTCAGCAGCTTCCCGAAGAAAAGACCACCCAGATCATTCCTGGTGGTCATATTACGCAACGCTGGATACCAGTAAGGCGTGTGGGGCTTTATGTTCCAGGTGGCCTAGCAGCGTATCCGTCCTCTGTGGTGATGAACGTGGTGGCTGCGCGGGTTGCTGGTGTGGAATCTATTGCGGTGGTGTCACCTCCTCAAAAACACTTTGACGGCTCAGTACATCCAACAATACTTGCCGCATGTGCGCTTCTTGGTATTGACGAGGTCTATGCCGTTGGTGGAGCACAAGCGGTGGCTATGCTTGCTTACGGCGTAGAGTCATTGGAATGTGAAAAGGTTGATGTTATTACAGGCCCAGGTAATATCTATGTTGCTGCTGCGAAGCGTCTTGCCACAGCAGTATGCGGTATTGATGCAGAGGCTGGTACAACTGAAATCGCTGTGATTGCTGATGACAGTGCAGATCCAGAGTTTGTCGCAGCAGATTTGTTGTCGCAAGCCGAACATGACCCAGCAGCTGCCTCAGTTCTTATTACTCCAAGCAGTAGATTTGCTCAAGAAGTTCATCGCGCCATCACTGAGCAGGCAAGCACAACGAAACATACACAGCGCGTACATACAGCCTTAACGGGACCGCAGTCGGGCATTATTATTGTTGACGACATGGACCAGGCTATTAGTGTTGCCAATGCTTATGGTGCTGAGCATTTGGAGATTCACACTCGTGCGGCTCTAGAGGTCAGCAAAAAAATCCACAACGCTGGCGCTATTTTCATAGGTCCGTATTCTCCCGTACCTTTAGGAGACTACATGGCTGGGTCAAACCATGTTCTTCCTACAGGTGGTACAGCGCGATACGCGGCAGGTTTATCTGTCATGGCCTTTATTAAACCTGTACAAGTTATTCACTACACTAAAGACGCGTTGGCTCAACTTGCTCAACCACTGACGGCATTAGCCAATAGTGAAGATCTTCCCGCTCACGGTGACGCTGTTAATATCCGCTATCAAAGCTAACGTTTTTCTACCCCTCAAGGAGATTTTATGGAAACGAAAGAAAAATCCCCCGTTCAAAAACTTGTAGGTAATCTACTGTTTTGGGTTATTATCGCCATTGTTCTTGGTATCATTTTGGGCCAATTTGTTGCTACGGGATTTGTTGTTCCCTTCGTGACATTCAATGTCGTCTTCGGTAAGTTTCTTAATTTTGCCGTACCACTTATTATTTTGGGTCTTATAGCCCCCGCCATTGCAGATATTGGTAAAGGGGCTGGTAAATGGTTATTAACAACCATTGTTATAGCTTATGGTTCGACTCTATTTGCCGGTTTTGGTACCTATTTTATAGCCAAGGGAATCTATCCCTTTCTATTGGCAAACGAGTCTTTAACAACAGTGAAAGAACCGGGAGGCGCGGCTGCTCCACTATTTTCGCCAGATAGTTTAGCTTTTGAACCGCTTTTTGGTGTTCTTGTAGCCCTTGTTCTTGCTTTCGTTATGGGCTTAGGAATGGTTGCCAACGACACTGCTGCACTCAAAAATGTTTTTATGGATTTCCGTAAAGTCATCATGTGGCTGATTCGTGTACTTATCGTCCCATGCCTGCCTATCTATATTTTTGGTACTTTCTTGGATCTCACCAAATCGGGCGAGATAGCCTCCGTTATTTCGGCAATGTTAAAGGTGATTGTTTTCTCAATTGTTTTGACACTGATTTTGCTGATGATCCAGTACGTATTAGCTGGAGCTATAGCTGGGATGAACCCCTTGAAAGCCTTTGGTAATATGCTGCGCGCATACTTTACAGCATTGGGGACATCCTCATCGGCTGCAACCATACCTGTAACCTATTCATGTATGCTCAAGAATAAGGTTTCTGAAGAAATCGCTGGCTTTGTAGCACCGCTATGTGCCACAATTCATTTAGCAGGATCCACAACAAAAATTGTGGCATTCTCACTTGCGATCATCACTATCCAAGGTGGTATATCCGCATTTGGTCCCTATGCGTTATTTATCTGTTTACTGGGCATTATTATGATTGCTGCTCCTGGTGTTCCCGGTGGCGCTATTGCTGCCGCACAGGCTGTTCTTGTTGGGGTGCTTGCCTTTGATCCGAACCAATATGGCCTAATGGTTGCACTCTATATCGCTATCGATTCGGTTGGTACAGCTACCAACGTTACCGGAGATGGTGCAATTGCATTGGTTATCAATAAGCTGTCGAAAGGTAGTTTGGGAACAGAATCAGGCGATGTTAGTGGCCTTGATGCCAATGTTGATGCAGTGGTGGCGCAAACTTTGGATAACAAGGCTGGCCCAACGGCACAATACTAATATCACTTTGTTATACAACGGGGCTTCATCGTTGATGGAGCCCCGTTGTGGTCGATGAAACATCAACAGACTTCTTTACGCTTTCTATCAGCGTGGAGCAGTTGAATTGATAATTATTTCTTAAGCTCATCTTCGCGCGATACCATAGCCTCAGTATTCTTTTATCGGAGGATCATGACACAGTTACCTTTACGAACACAGTTAGCGGGGAAACATCCCTACGGTGCCCCACAACTGCAGGTAAAAGCCTGCCTTAACGTTAATGAAAATCCCTTTAGTCCGCCTGATGATGTGATTGAAGCAATAGGGGCAGCCGCTCAGCAGGCAGCAAAGACACTTAATAGGTATCCTGAACGTGACTTTTGGCAGTTGCGGCGAGCATTAGCAGACTATCTATACGAAGAATCCCATGTTCAGCTTGCCCCTGAACAAATATGGGCAGCTAATGGCTCAAACGAGATAATGATACAGCTATTTCAGGCCTATGCTGGCCCTCAACGTGTGGCGTTGACCTTTACGCCTTCTTATTCGATGTATCCTGAATATGCCCAAACAACTTCCACACAGTTTGTTACCCTGCCACGACGCCAGGATTATACAATTGATATTGACCAGGCTATCGTGGCGATGAAAGAAAAACGTCCCGCGCTGATCCTTGTGGCTAGTCCCAATAATCCTACGGGCACATCCATCGCGATTGAAGAGATTAATAGACTCGCCCTAGCCGCACGTTCCACAGGCCCCGCGAAGGGAACATCAAGTATAGTTGTCATTGATGAAGCCTACGGCGAGTTTCGCCGCGACGGTGTTTCATCCGCACTTGAACTCTTGAGTGAACACCGCCACCTTGTTGTCTCACGCACAATGTCAAAAGCATTTGGAGCTGCGGGTTTACGTCTTGGATATATGGCGGGAGATCAACAGCTTATTAAAGATATCACCATTGTGCGACTTCCTTATCATCTTTCGGCAATCACGCAAGCAACAGCGTTGGCAGCCTTGCAGCATCGCGGTGGGCTACGTCGCCAGGTTCAACAGTTGCGTTTATCACGTGACGAACTGGTGTCATGGTTGAAAACACGGGGTCTTGACGTTCTTCCAACAGATGCTAACTTTATATGCTTTGGATCTTTTGCTGATCGCCATGCTGTTTTCGAGGAAATGCTTGCACGCGCAGTATTGATCCGTGAAGTCGGACCACAGGGATATTTGCGAGTGAGTGTAGGAACTCCGGAAGAAAACGATCTTTTTTGTTGGGCTCTGGCTGGTGTGATGACAACGTCAGCAGGGAAACGAACTTAGCTACACTGTTTTCTTTTGAGTTTTTTGACCACAGAAAACATCATGGTCTAGATAAAGACAAGTTGAGCGGGCCTTCAAAGATAAGTACGCTACACTAGAGGGCGTAGATACGAAATAAATAATAGGGGATGCAATCATGAGCAGAAGTGCTGTTATTAAACGAGTAACCTCTGAGTCTTCGGTATCGGTTGCCATTAATCTGGATGGTACAGGGCAGACCTCCATTGAAACAACTGTACCGTTTTATAACCACATGCTTACCGCCCTGGGGAAACATTCACTTATTGACATGAATATTGAAGCTAAAGGCGATATCGATATAGATGTTCACCATACAGTTGAAGATACCGCCATATGCTTAGGCCAGGCTTTGCGTGAAGCGTTGGGAGATAAAAGCGGAATTAGGCGTTTTGGCGATGCTACTGTCCCGTTAGACGAGGCTTTGGCACGCGCTGTTGTAGATGTTGCAGGGCGCCCCTATGTTATTCATACTGGTGAACCTAGTGGCCAAGAATTTCATCTTATTGGGGGGCATTTTACTGGCTCTATGACACGTCATGTCTTTGAATCTTTTGCCTATAACGCGGGTATTTGTCTGCATATTGATCTTATACGTGGACGCGATCCGCACCATATTATTGAATGTCAGTTTAAAGCATTGGCACGTGCTCTTCGCATAGCTGTTGAACGCGATGAACGTGTGAAGGGAATTCCCTCAACAAAAGGGGCGCTATGACGCGAAAAGATGATGATTGGGAGAAAAAATTTGAGGAACTAATTTCTTCGCAACTATCGGATGCGCTTCCCACAGACCTTGATGATATGAGTGACCGTGAACTCAGCACAGATAACGGTAACACACAGGTACCTCCCGATAGCCAGCCTAGGATTGAACACACCCCTCAACGATGTATTGCAGTTATTCTTACTCCGGTTCAAGATGAAACTGACCTTGTTGCGCTTTTAGCTGTAAACCGTCTGGATGCACTTGTTATTCATACCGACACCGGGGCAATTGTCTATCAAGAATGTAGAGTTGAACCTGGCAATGAGTTTGAAGAACTTCTAGGTGATGACAGGCCGGTGCCTGAAGAAGCTGAACGAATGGCAAAAGTTGTGTCATCGATGATGTCATATTATGGAGCCATACTATGTGTATCGTGGCTACAAGATGCTCCCGACGAAACATCTCAGCTGTGCGGACAAGTTATCGCGAAACGCTATGTGAATCAAGAATTTGATGCAAATCTTCCATCAGGCCAGCTTATCTCAGCACTTAGTTCTTCTGTTGAGGATCTTCTGTTAGGGCTCATTACACCCGAGGAACTTGAAAAAAAGTTTAACACAAAGAATATGTCAACATTTCAGGCTCTGCGCTATCTTCGCCGCCGCGTACTTGGCAACTTTTCGGGAGTGGAACCTGACAAAAATAAAGAGGAATAAATGAGCGATATTGTTGTCTTTGACTATGGCGTGGGTAATGTCCGTTCTGTTGTACGTATGTGCGAAAAAGCTGGTGCGGATGTTGTTTTATCTTCTGACAAGCATGTAGTACTTGGTGCTGCCGGTCTTATTGTTCCAGGTGTAGGTGATTTCGATACTGTAGTCAAAGCATTGCGTGATTGTGGTGGTGAAGAACTTATACGCCAGCGCCTAGTTGCTTCCAAAGCTGTTTTTGGTATTTGTGTGGGGCTGCAGATCATGTTTTCGTCCTCTGAAGAACGTGGCTCGTGTCAGGAAGGCCTTGGTTTCTATTCCGGACATGTGAAGGCTCTTCAGGCCGAAATCGTACCCCATATGGGATGGTCGAAAGTGTTTTCATCGACGAGCCGTCTTCTGCGTGGCCTTGATGGGCAGCGTTTTTATTTCGCGCATTCCTATGCGGTGCCCTTTCATGAAGCACCTTGCGTATCAGCTGTGAATGAAAGTCAGCCACCTGTGCTTGCGCGCAGTGTGCATGGTAACGAGTTTGTAGCAGCGATAGAAGACGGCCCTCTTTGTGCTACACAGTTTCACCCAGAAAAATCGGGAATCTGCGGAGAACGTGTTATCCGTAACTGGCTAACAACAATAGTTAGGCAGTATCAATAAAACGATAAAGGAGTTATCATGATCGATCTTTTGCCTGCTGTGGATGTTCAAGATGGTAAAGCAGTGCGACTGGTTCAAGGTGAGGCAGGAACGGAAACAGTTTTTGGTCACCCACTTCACGCAGCTCAGGCGTTTGTCGATGCTGGGGCACAATGGATTCATCTTGTTGACTTAGATGCTGCTTTTGGACGCGGTTCTAATGCGTCACTGTTAGCCACTATCGTTGAAGAAATAGATGTCAGAATTGAGCTGTCGGGTGGTATTCGTGATGATGCCTCTTTGAAACGTGCGCTGGAGGCTGGCGCCACACGAGTAAATCTAGGTACAGCTGCACTGGAAAATCCAGACTGGACAGCCAAAGTGATAAAAGAATATGGTGAAAAGATCGCAGTAGGTTTGGATGTACGTGGAACAACCTTGGCTGCACGCGGTTGGACACGTGAGGGCGGTGAGCTGTGGCCCATTCTTCAACGTCTTAATGATGCGGGATGCCGTCGCTATGTTGTGACCGATGTGACAAAAGATGGAACATTGAAGGGGCCAAATATCGAGCTTCTACGTCAGGTGTGTGAACGCACTGATGCCCCCGTTGTAGCGTCAGGGGGAATATCAACTCTTGAAGATATCGCTGCTATAGTAGCCCTTGAAAGTGAAGGCGTAGAAGGCGTTATCGTTGGAAAAGCCCTTTATGCCAATCAGTTTACCCTTCAACAGGCTTTGGAAGTAGTAGGCCAATAAAGATGCCCTCCCTTCATCGTGACGCCATGGCAGCCCGATTAAGGTCACCTGTGGCCGACTATTCGGAGGATACCGGAAAAAGGCCTGCAGCAATAGAAAAAATTTACGAGGACGTAGCTGCGACTCATCGTATTGGTGAGTTGGTGAAGGCTCTAGCCCATGAAAGACTGCTGCTTCCTGTTGTTCCACATGGTAGGGAATGCGGTGGCTCCGACGGTTTTGTGAGTGTCGAGGTGTCGATGCAGCGCATGGCAATTGAAGCTTTCACGGATATTGACTCGCTACAGCGAGCATACCCTTCTGGTCGGCCACGACCTTTACCTGCACAACATGTGTGTTTAGCGGCTTTGCATCGTGGCGGACGCGTGGTGATTGACTCAACTTTCATTGTTCCTCGTCCAGCTGTTGCAGCATTAGGGCAAGGTGATACGTGGCTTCCAGCATGGGATGATGATGAATTAGGTCATATTGTTCACACAATAGCTTCGCGTCATGAAGGTATTGACACTGCCACAATTGCTGAAGGTCCCGATTCGACCGATCTTATTCGCATACATGTTAAAGCTGATTGTAGTCGTCCCCATCACCAGGTAAAAGCGGTGATAAAACAGCTGATGGAATGTGAGCGTCTTATTGTTGCATGTGATGTGATGACGATGGAACCAGTTGTAGTTCATTAGTTAACGAACCGATATTGTGCCGGCGAATAGCAGTCACGAAAATAAAATTCGGTATACCGAAATTGGTTATTAAGGTGGGCCAAACTTATACTGGGTGTGTGGAAAGAAAGAAAACATATCGACGCACTCTTGTACTCGCTATTATTGCCGTGTTAGGAGTCTCCCTGAGTGGCGGATGCTCCACTACAGAACATAGTGATGGAGGAGCTACTCGACCCATTGTTGCAGTTACAGATCGAAAGCCGGTGGTGCTTACCACCTTTACCGTGATTGCCGATATGGCAGAAGTTATTGGTGGCGATGATATAGAAGTTGCATCAATTACAAGACCTGGAGCTGAAATTCACGATTACCAGCCAACGCAAGAAGATATTAAGAAAGCGCAGAAAGCTGATTTAGTATTACGCAACGGTATGGGACTGGAACGCTGGTTCGACAAATTTATTCATCGTGCACAAGCTCCCAGCGTTGTGTTGTCTGAAGGTATCGACCCTATCAATATTGCCGCTGGCGACTATCAGGGCAAACCAAATCCGCACGCCTGGATGTCAACAGACAATGCACTGGTGTATGTGGAAAACATTGCGAAAGCATTTGGACAGCTGTTGCCAAAGCATAAAGACGATTTTGAAAGCCGTGCAGCAGACTATAAAGATAATTTGAAAGCTATTGGCGATACGATGAAAAAGGAACTGTCGCAGATTCCGAAAGAACAGCGTGCACTCGTGACTTGTGAAGGGGCCTTTTCATATCTGGCTCGTGATATGGACTTGGAAGAAAAATATTTGTGGCCTGTCAATGCTGAAAACGCATTAACGCCTCAGTCACGTGCTGGTGTTGAACAATATATACGTGAGCATAAGGTTCCAGCGGTGTTTTGTGAATCAACTGTTGAAGACAAAATGAAACCAGTCGTTGAAAATACTGACACTATTTACGGTGGAACTCTTTATGTTGACTCACTGTCACAAGCTGATGGGCCGGTACCAACATACGAAAAGCTACTCGAATATGATGCCACCATTATTACGCAGGCATTAACGGGTAAAAAGAAAAACTGACGAAAGCGACACTATGTCTCAACCAACCAAAAAATATGGGCTCGATATCGCTGAGCTGGTTGTTGATTATGGAAAACTGCGGGCTTTATCTGGGGTTAATCTTCAAGTAGAACAGGGAAGTATCTGCGGTATCGTTGGGCAAAATGGTTCGGGAAAATCAACAATGTTTAAGGCTGTGTTAGGGCTTGTTCACCGGGTTGAAGGTACCGTCAACATTGACGGCTACACCTCGTATGAAGCTCGCCAACGAGGCCTTGTGAGCTATGTTCCTCAATCAGAAGAAATCGATAAGGATTTTCCGATAAGTGTCTATGATGTGGTCATGATGGGACGCTATGGCTACATGGGTGCACTACGACGCCCAAAGAAGAAAGATCGTGAAGCTGTAGAGCATGCCTTGATGATGGTAGGGATTGACGATCTTGCCCACCGCCAGATCGGAGCGCTGTCTGGAGGTCAACGCAAACGTGCATTTGTTGCTCGTGGCATTGCTCAGGGCGCGTCGGTAATGCTTTTGGATGAACCATTTGCTGGTGTTGATAAACCTTCCGAAACAACTATTATCTCGCTATTGCATACACTGCGTGATATGGGGAAAACAATCTTAGTATCAACGCACGATCTAGCCTCTCTTACGATACTGTGCGACAGTGTTGCCCTACTGTACCGGAAAGTTTGCTTTTTCGGAGAGCCCAAAGAGGCGCTGCAACCAAATAATCTGGCGCTTGCTTTTGGCGGGGCAGTGGCTGTGCAGGAGGGGACATTATGATGTTTTTTTTGATTGGCGACAGTTCTGATAGCTGGTTTTTTGATACCTTTATTGAGCCGTGGACATGGGAATTTATGCGCACGGGCCTTGCAATCACTCTGATTGCCGCCATTGTGTGTGCCATTTTGTCTTGCTGGCTTATCTTGGTGGGGTGGTCACTGATGGGCGATGCACTCTCGCATGCAATTTTGCCAGGAATCGTTCTTGCCTATATGTTTGGAGTTCCCTTTAGCGTAGGTGCTCTTATCGCAGCACTTGTTGTTGTTGCTTTGATTGCGTTGATACGGCGCACCTCCAGGGTAAAAGAAGATACCTCCATTGGGGTCATCTTTACCACGATGTTCGCACTGGGGGTTATGCTCATTTCCATGTATCCTACGCAGATATCAATGGAGCATATTCTTTTTGGTGACCCGCTGGGTATCACCAGTAAAGACATGTATCAGGTTCTTGTGTTAGGGCCGATAGCTTTTCTGCTTGTCATGTGGAAACGACGTGATCTTATGCTTTTTGCATTCGACCCAACACACGCTCATGCTATTGGGATTTCAACCCGGAAGCTTTCGGCATTGCTTGTTGTAGCACTGTCGTTGACCGTTGTTATAGCTATGCAGGCAGTGGGAGCGATCCTTATTGTTGCACTTCTTATTACCCCTGGCGCAACAGCATACCTTATCACTTCACAATTCCAACGAATGCTATGGGTATCGCCACTTATTTCAAGTCTGGGAGTTATCATTGGCTTTTATGTGGCAACATGGCTTCACGCAGCGGTTGGTGGAACCGTTGTCTTTGTTGAGGGGATTATTTTCGTCCTCGTATGGATAGGAAGCCCGCATGGATTACGCGGCGTGTTGCGAACTTCAAAAAAACATCTTTTGAGTGAGACTTTGCCTGCCTAAAACAGAAATGTGCTGTTTGTGCTTAAGCCCTATAGACTGGATGGGTGAAACTATCTTCCCTGTTGCCAGTCGTAGCTGACCATCCCGATGTTAAAGCCACTCTTTCTTCCTACCCCCATACACCTGTTGGTCATATCACCGCGCTAGCGGGTATGCGCCCTGCACTGGTACCGCTGCTCTATGATACGGCGCAGAGAAGCGGTAATCGAGTACCACTGATTTATGTCTGTGCTTCGGGAAGAGAAGCAGAGTCTTTTAGTCGAACACTGTCTCAGTTCATGAATGGTGTTGCTTATTTCCCAGCTTGGGAGACACTACCTCATGAACGTCTTTCGCCGCGAGCAGATACAATGGCACGCCGTATTGAAACATTGCGACGTCTTCGCCACCCTGATAACCGTGTAGAACGAGCTTCAGGTATCAATGTGATTGTTATGCCTGTTCGAGCGCTGTTGCAACCCGTTATTGCCGACTTGGCGGACCGAGAGCCACTGCTGCTGCGCCAACGCGATATCTATCCGATGGAAGAAGTCGTTGACAAACTGGTGGCTCTTGGTTTTACCGGTGTTGATATGGTAGAAACTCGTGGCCAATTCGCTGTTCGCGGCGGAATTCTTGACGTTTTTGCCCCCACAGAGGACCACCCTGTTCGTATTGAATTCTTTGGTGACGAAATAGATGAGATTCGATATTTTTCCATTGCTGACCAACGCACTTTAACACATACAGAATATCTGTGGACATCAGCCACCAAAGAGCTGCTGCTTGATGATAAAGTCCGTCAGCGCGCCCTCGATCTTCAAAAAACTCTGCCTGGTATAGCCGATATGCTTGAGCGTATCCATAACGGTATAGCTATGGAAGGCATGGAGTCGCTGTCTGCTGTCCTTGCCGATAAAGTATGCCCAGTAACCGACCTTTTTCCAGAAGGTACAAGGATTATTATTGCTGATGAACAGCGGGTGTGTTCACGTGTTGATGACCTTTTAGCAACTACGAAAGAGTTTGAACAGGCAGCATGGGAGGCTGCAGCAGCTGGTGGTAACGTGCCAGTTGAGACGGTGGCGCAGTCTTCCTTCCTTGAACTTGATGCAGCCCGTGAGCATGCTATCCAACGCCAGATGTCATGGTGGTCACTGTCAACGCTTGCGCCAACAGATGATGTAGATACTCATCAGATTGAGGCTAGGGAACCCAGAAACTATATGGGAGACATTGACGCTTTTCTGCGTGACGTACGCGACTATTCCGATGCTGGTTTTTCAGTTGTTATTGCCACAGAAGGTCAGGGAAGAGCCCAAAGGATCGCAACATCGCTTAAAGACCTTGACATCCCGGCTGTGTGTGAACGTAATGAACCTGTAACGCTCCACCGGGAAGATGGTCGAGATACACAACGTATAGTGTATGTGACGGCAGCACATATTGATGACGGATTTATTGCCAAGGATATTCGTTTAGCGGTATTTTCTGAACGCAATATGACGGGAAAATCAGCTGCTGCTAATCGAGAAATACGAAAGCTACCTGCCAGACGATCGCGCAATGTTGTTGACCCACTGGCATTGAAAAAAGGTGACTTTATTGTTCATGAGTTTCATGGTGTTGGCAAATTTATTGAACTTGTTACCCGAACAATAGGTCGCGGAAAAAATGCGGTTACCAGGGAATATCTTGAGATTGAATATGCAGCCGCCAAAAAAGGGCGCCCGGCAGATCGACTATTTGTTCCCAGCGATCAGCTTGATCTTATTACAAAATATAATGGCTCAGATTCGCCCTCTTTAAATAAAATGGGAGGCTCCGATTGGGCTCGCGCTAAACGCCGCGCCCGAAAAGCAACTCACGAAATTGCTGCTGAACTTGTGCGACTCTACGCTGCACGACAATCGTCGCAAGGTTTCGCTTTTTCACCAGACACACCTTGGCAGCGTGAACTTGAAGATGCTTTTTCCCATATTGAAACCCCCGACCAGTTAACCACCATTGATGAAGTTAAACGTGATATGGAACAGGCTATTCCTATGGATCGTTTGCTATGCGGTGACGTGGGATATGGAAAAACAGAGGTTGCCGTTCGTGCGGCATTTAAAGCTGTTCAAGACGGAAAACAGGTTGCAGTGTTAGTGCCCACCACTCTGCTTGTTCAACAGCATGAAGAAACCTTTAGTGACCGCTATGCAGGTTTTCCTGTGAGGGTAGCGGCATTGTCACGTTTCACCTCTCAACGTGAAGCAGATGAAATTAAAGATGGTTTACGCGAAGGTTCCATTGATGTTGTGATCGGCACGCACACACTGGTGACAGGTCAAGTTCGCTTTAAAGATTTAGGGCTTGTCATTATTGATGAAGAGCAGCGATTCGGTGTGGAACATAAAGAAACATTGAAAGCACTACGCACCAATGTTGACGTGTTATCGATGTCTGCTACACCTATTCCCAGAACCCTTGAAATGGCTGTAAGTGGCATTCGTGACATGTCAGTGTTACAAACCCCGCCAGAAGAACGCCGACCAGTTCTTACCCATGTTGGCGCCTACCAGGATAAACAGATGGCAGCAGCCATTAAACGTGAGCTATTGCGTGATGGACAAGTATTCTATGTTCATAATCGTGTTCAAGACATTTCACGAATTGCCAAACATATTAGTGATGTTGTTCCCGAAGCGCGAGTACGGATTGCCCATGGACAGATGGCAGAAACCGAACTTGAACGCGTAATGGTAGACTTTTGGAATCATGAATTTGACGTACTGGTGTGTACAACCATCGTGGAAACGGGTCTTGACATAGCCAACGCGAACACGTTGATTGTTGACCAGGCCGACAAAATGGGGCTTTCCCAAATGCATCAGCTGCGTGGACGTGTGGGCAGAGGACGAGAACGCGCCTATGCCTATTTCTTCTTCCCACCGAAGAATACACTCACTCAAACAGCACATGATCGACTGGAAACGATTGCTTCCCATACAGATTTGGGTTCGGGTATTGCAGTGGCTCAAAAAGATTTAGAAATTCGAGGTGCCGGTAACCTTCTAGGAGGTCAGCAATCTGGGCATATAGCTGGTGTTGGCTTCGACCTGTATATTCGCATGGTGGCAGAAGCAGTGGAACTCTATCGCCAAGGCTCGTCGCAACCTGCTGTTCAACAGCGAGCTGACATAAAGATTGAGCTGCCAATTGACGCCCATATTCCTGCGAGCTATATTCCCTCTGAACGTTTGCGTTTGGAAACTTATGGTAAACTTGCGGCAGCGTCGGGAGATAACCAGATCGCTCAGGTTCGTGAAGAACTGATCGACCGTTACGGAAAAATTCCACCGCAGGTGGAATTGCTCTTTACGATTGAAGATATCCGGGAAAAAGCGCGTCACGCTGGTCTAACCGAAATAATGTCGCAGGGGCGCTATATTCGTTTTGGTCCAGTAGAACTCAAAGACTCGCAGATGCTGCGTTTGAAACGACTCTATCCTGGTTCGATGATAAAAACTGCGCTACGACAGGTGCTGGTGCCTGCACCTGTGTCATCAGAGCTATCACAGCAGAGACTTCATGATGAAGAATTGGCACAGTGGATCGCTCAAGTAATCCAGACAGTGATTGTTCCATTTGGATAAAAGATCTACGCGCAAAATGAGGGATAACCGTACTTGGACAGTAAAAAGCGTGAAACGACTAATGGCGTTGGATGTGTACCCAACTTGCTACAAGAAGACTCTGGAGCGGTACTGGAAGGTAAGATGCAGGGTAGTGGTGGTTCCACGCTTTTGTGTAGGAAAGCGGTTATTGTTCATCAGTAAGTTCTTTATGCATCCACCAGTGTGGTAAAAACGCGTCATCGGGCATAAAAACAGGGCCTTCACCACGATAGCCACAACGACGATAAAACGCGATTGCATTCTCACGAGCACGCAGTGTAACTCCGTGGAAACCTTGGTGACGTGCCCAATGTTCAATTGCCGACATTAAAACATCACCGATATGACGTCCTTGAAAAACAGGATCGACACACACGAATCGTGCGCACAGCCAATGCGCAATTTTTTCAGGAGCTGCTCCATTAGATTGAGAGCCAGCATCTTCTTTGACGGGCATCATCAAAGCGGTTCCCACCACGCGGTTATCTTCGGTAAGAGCCACTATCAGTTTTGAATGGGGGGCTGAATCACAGGAAAGATCACGTTCTGCGATGTCATGTTCAAAGGGAAGAAACATGGCTCTTTGACGAACTTTCAATGCCTGCTCATACAGAGAAGATTCCACTGTGATCGCTTTGACGCGCACACCTGACCGTGGATTTTCAGGGAAAAAGTCATCGGTGACATCTCCAGGTTGGAGCGTGTTTCTTGACGGCGCTGTCATGATGTTCCTTCGATTATTGGTGCGGATATATATGTTTTACCCTACCAGCTCAGTGTTATCAAAGCAGAGTTTTCGGCGAGGAAATATTCATGTGCAGTCTGGTGAAAAACACTGCGATAAGTGAGAAAATGGAAATATGTTCAGACTCGTTGGCAAAGGTGTTGCACGGCGACCACTTGCAGTTGTTGTTGCATGGTCGGCGATTATTATTGTCTCAGCGTTATGGAGTTTAACAGGCTTTGGCGCAGGTGGGCTTTTTTCTCGTCTTGATAATTCCATGCCTTCAAACCCTGGAAGCGAGTCGTTGGATGGCCAAAGTATTATCGATAGATATACCCATGATTCCTACCCTGTTGTGGGATACGTTAGTCATATTGATGTTGAAAAGAATGCCGATGTGTTAAAAGACCAGGTGATAGATCTTCATCGTGACCTCTTGGATATTAAGGGCGTGCATACAGTTGTTGATTCCTTTGCCTTGTTTGATCCCGGTACTGAGATAGGTAAAAAAGCAGATAAGGCTGTTAACAAACAGATTGATGACACCATCAAAGAACAGACACAAAAAGCTGAACAGGAATTACGTCATGGGTTGGCCGCCCAAGGGCTACTTGAATATATGATAGAACCAGCTGTTGAACAACAAATGCCTGCTATCCGTTCACAGATTGAATCTGAGGTTCGACAAGGTATCAAAAAAACATTGAACGAACAACCGGTATGGGAACGTATCAAAGAGGCCGATACAAAGGAGTTTTTAGGAAAAGATCGTCAATCTTTTCTTATTAACGTTGGTATCGATACAACGACATCAAGAGGAGATAATGTTCGCACGGACACTGAAGCCGTGTTAAGTGGTTTTCAGAAAAAACTTCGTGATGCGGGTTTTCACAAAGCCACAGTCGAGATCACCAATAAAGAACGAGTTAGCCAAGAAATTCAGCAGCAGACAAGAAAAGATTTATATACGGGTGAAGGTATTTCACTTCCTATTTCTTTAGTGATAATGGCTGTTGTTTTTGGTGGTCTACTAGCGGGTATTATTCCTTTATCAGCGGCCGCGGTAGCAATTGCTGTGTCGCTACTTGTTATGTTCTTTTTGACCTTCTATTTTGAACAGCCTGCTTTTGTTATCAACATTATCTCGGTTCTTGGTCTTGGGTTATCAATTGATTATGGTTTGCTGATTGTGTCGCGTTATCGCGAAGAATTACGTAACATTCTTGACTCTTCCACAGCTAGTGATGTAGCCCCTTCGCAGGCAGTGACTTCCGATCAAGCAATACAGGCAGTTTTTGACGGTCAGTGCTATCAGGCATTTTCTCAGGTGAAAGCCTACGGTGATACATTCCATATTTATCAGCGACATATAGCTGCAGCTGCAAAAACGATCTCGACGGCGGGAAGAACCGTCTTTTTTTCTGGTATCACGGTAGCCTTATCGATTTCTGCAATTCAGGTTTTTAACCCACCGCAGTTTCAGTCCATAGCTGCCGGTGGTGTTACCGTTGTTCTTGTAGCAGTGATCTCGGCGATTACTCTTGTGCCGGCAATCCTTCTTTTGATGGGAACCGCATTAGAAAAACCATCGATCTTGAGAAAAATACCTGGCTTTCCTTTTCTTTTTAAAACATTCGATACCCGTCCACGCCCAGGCTCAGCACTGGAACGTATGTGCCATAGGGTTACCTATAAGCCCTGGCCCTATTTTATTGCTGCGGTTGTGATTTTGGTGGTTTTAGCGAGCCCTATCATCCATATTGAGATACGTACATCTGAAACCGAAGCTATGCCAAAAACTATGAAACAGATTGAGCTTTTAGACCGTCTGGATACTTCTGTTCCAGCGGCTGAACATACCCAGATTGCCATTGTTGCAAAAGCTGGTACAAAAGACCTCGATAACTGGATAAAGCAGCGTGAAAAATCCATTGACAATATCGAAAAGATAGTTCCTTCATATGAGCTTGGTGACGGCTATGCACTGTCAGATATCAGGGTAAAAGGTGCAGATCCTGGATCAAAAATCGCAGAAAATGTGATGCTCGAATTCCGTGATCGCCGCGGTAATAACGATCCGGGATTTCAGACATGGATTACTGGTAACACTGCTAACCAACATGATTTTCAAGAAGCTGTTTATGAGCGGGCGTGGCTGATGGGCGGCATCATTTTTCTTTCAACATTTATTATGATGTTTCTGATGACCGGTTCAGTGGTCATTCCTCTCAAGGCAATCGTGACGAACAGTTTATCGTTGATGGCATCACTTGGCGTGGGAATTTGGATTTTCCAGTTCGGTCATTGTGAAGATTTTCTTGGTTTTACTTCTCTAGGTGGCCTGGAGACGTATGTCATTGTTGTTGCACTTTGTTTTGGTTTTGGCCTGTCAATGGATTACGAGATGTTTTTGATGGCTCGTATGAAAGAAGAATATGACCATCATCAAGAACACAGGCGCTCGATACAAGATGGTCTTCATGAGTCAGCTGGCGTGATTACATCTGCAGCAGTGATTCTACTGGTTGTTTTTCTGGGATTTACTGCCGGTGAGATGCTATTTATCAAGCAGGTCGGCTTAATACTTGCTGTGGCTGTTTTCATTGATGCAACGCTTGTCCGACTGTTTTTAGTCCCTTCGACTATGAGTCTCCTTGGCAAATTCTGCTGGTGGGCACCCCGCTTTATGAAGAAAATAAGCCAGGCACTTCCACTGCATCATTAAAGCGTTGTGACGAAATAACACTAGCGGTTTCGTCCAGTAACTATATTAAGAGATTGGCTTCAGAAGTCTACGAATAGTGCGTAAGCCAATACCCTGCACTCTTCAATCTACTTGATAAGGTAAGATGCCTGGAATGGATGCGTGGCGTTTATACTGCCATATGCTATGAGTGGATAGGCTCCGTTACTTATGATGTTGAGTCTTTACGGAAAGGTGGAGAGAGCACAAGGTGTGCTGAAATATGAGGTGTAGAAGAATATAATAAGGGAAGGGGCGAAAGGAACTCCTTGCAGAGAACCTTTCGCCCCTTCATTGTCACTGAGTGACGTTCAGCAGATCACTATGAACTAATCCTGTTCTTTGCGTCTACGAGCTGCAAGAGCAGTGATCAATCCTAGAGAAAGTGCCATCATACCAAAGCCAGCCAAAGCTGCTGCAGAGGCACCTGTCTTTGCTAGATTGCCAGAAGCACTTGGTACGATTTGTTTGCCATCGAGCGTTCCTTCAGAAACGCCGTTTTGCATTGAACCTTCGTTGACCTTCTTCTTAGGAACAACTGTGA
Organism: Actinomycetaceae bacterium; assembly: GCA_030540715.1. Classification (GTDB taxonomy): domain Bacteria; phylum Actinomycetota; class Actinomycetes; order Actinomycetales; family Actinomycetaceae; genus JAUNVQ01. The sequence continues at coordinate 89,799 of JAUNVQ010000003.1, forward strand.
ATGTGAACTTCACTGATGTTGATTTACCACCTTCATCAGTTGCAGTCACTGTCACATCGTTGGAACCAGGTTTCTTTGGTGTCCCAGAGATAACACAGGTTGCGGGATCAATGGTCAGGCCTTCTGGCAGATTCTCTGCTTTGCAGGTAACCTTTCCTTCGTCACTGACTTCAATCGGCAACTTCACGGGCGTATCTACTACGCCATTTTGATCGCCAGGATTGACAACCTTCGGTGCCTTATTGGTGTCAGTCGGCTCACCCTTAGGTTTGATGGTGATATCGAAGTCAACCTTGGTTGAATTACCGCCTTCGTCTGTCACTGTCACAGTAACAGTCTTCTTACCAGGTTTCTTTGGTGTCCCAGAGATAACACAGGTTGCGGGATCAATGGTCAGGCCTTCTGGCAGATTCTCTGCTTTGCAAATAACCTTCGTTTCATCATCAACTTTGATCGGAATCTCCATTGGAACATCAACGGTGCCATCTTGATCACCTGGGTTTTCCACCTTTGGTGGAGTGGTGTCATCAGGGCCTGCTGGAGGCTTCGGTGTATTACCGCTATCACCATCACCGGGTGTGATTGGGCAGCCGTCTTTGTCTACTGGTGTGTTCGGGG
>JAUNVQ010000003.1:90516-158399 GCA_030540715.1 Actinomycetaceae bacterium
GTGTGTCGGGGCACTTGTCTTTGTCGTCAGGTACTCCGTCTCCGTCTGAATCACCGGGTGTGATTGGGCAGCCGTCTTTGTCTACTGGTGTGTTCGGGGGTGTGTCGGGGCACTTGTCTTTGTCGTCAGGTACTCCGTCTCCGTCTGAATCACCAGCATTGATAGTGAACTTCACATCAATAGTTGTTGCATTACCAGAATCATCGGTGCCAGTAATACGAACGATATAGTCACCCTTTTGTGTTGGTGTGCCAGTAATCTTGCATGTCTTCGGATCGATAGTCAGACCTGCAGGTAAACCTGTTGCAGAGCAAGTTACGCCACTGACCGAATCTTTTGCCGTCACCTGAACCTCTAAGGAGGTTCCCACTGTGCCAACCTGATCATCAAGTTTCACTGTTGGAGGTGTCATATCTTTAACGGTCAAAGGTTCACTGTCAATAATGGTGCCATCTTCAATGAGGACAATCTTGTACTGGCCATCTTTTTGCTTGGCTGGTACAACGATATTGGCCTGGTGGGTAGTGGCATCAACTGTCACAGCATCAGTCACAGGCTTACCATCTTTATCGACTAGTTGAACGTGATATTTCTTGCCTGGCTGAGGATCAACAACGGTTGCCTTAACGGTGTCACCAGGTTCAACAACTTGCTTGTCAGTAGCTAGCTGTGCTTTGCCCATGGTGCGTTCTTTGACAGTCACTGTCACAATCTTGTCAGCTGTGTTACCTGCAGCATCTGCTGCCTTGATTGTCACCTTGAATGGTCCAACAGGAGCATCAGCAGGAACTGTACCTTCAAGTTGACCTTTTGCTTTGTTCCATGTGAGCCATGTTGGTAGCCCCTCAAAGACTAAAGCGATTTCCTTATCAACATTGTCAGTGACAGTTACTGGAATGGTGAGTGGCATGCCCTGGAACTGTGCAGCATCTGCTGCAGTAATAAGCGGGGCAAAGCCGTCTGTGACATTGAGGTCATCAGTATCAATGACCTTCGGGTTCATCGCATCGGTAACATCAATAAGCTGAACTACACCTTTGCCAACAGTTGCATTAGCTGGGACCTTAAATGTTGTTGGGCCAGTGCCCTTGATAGCAGTCTTTACGCCAGCCGCATCAACAAAAACGAGCTCATATTTGTGTTTATCAATGAGGTTCTTTGTTGTAATCTGGGGTGAATCTGCACCCTGCTTTGCAGCCTTTGGATCTGCCACACTTACTGTTGGACTGGTCAATACCTTGTAATGATGTTCATCGACAACATTACTGTTAGTGGTCACCAACTGAATGGTGTAGTCACCGGGAGTAAGCTGTGGAACGCTGAAGTTTGCATCGGCATTGAAAGTCATTTCATCAGCCGATGTATTCTTTCCAACAACATCCTTGGCAACAACAACTGCCTTACCGCCCTTCGCAGGGACCATCTGGACTGTATAAGGGGCGTGTCGTTCCTTATCATTGACCACTGGTTGATCGGCTTTTGCCACACCACGGTATGTTGCGAAGATGTCATCACCAACAAAGCCTTCGATAGCCTGTTTGGAAGTGGCTGGATCGTTACTCAGATATGCAGGGTTGGGGCCTGAATCGATAGTTGCTTTATCTTCTTCGAACAGGTCATTGTCAGCAGCAGCTGATCGTCCTGCCTCATCAGCAAAGTATGCTCCACGTTCTTTAAGAACCGTAAAGACATCAGCATCATGGATGTATCCTTCACGCACTCCGTCAGCCTTTGTCGTGACAAAATACATTGTGTAGTGACCGGGCTCAGCATCTGCGGGAACCTTAAACTCTGCGGAAGAAGAACCACTGTCAGTTGGGGAAACATCGGCAACTTTGATGCCGTGCTTGACAATGTTGTTGGCAAGGGAGAGTTTGTTCTCACCAGAGCCTTCCTTCATCCAATACACTGCATAAGGTGACTGATCTTCAAAGGCATTGTGGGCATTGACCTGAACAGTTTGTTCGGGGTAGCCGTAATACATTGAATAATCAGCTGAGGGAGCCTTGGCCGCAAAGCCCATACCTACCGGTGCAATCCTGTGAGCTTTGATCGCGATTGTGTCAATAAAGGTGCGAGTAAAACCAGAATAGAATGGACGGAAGTCTGTGGCATTACCAGCTTGTACAGAATCGCCGCCAGGGAACCACTTAACGATTGATTGTGAAGTGGCTGCGTTAAGACCACCGAGCATCCATTCTTTTTGCCATGGATCCTGGGTGCTCATGGCGTAGCGTCCACCCATACCATCTTCAGGTTCTGCGGTGATGAGCAATCGTGGATCTGTAAATGAATGATCGACAGGTCGAACGTCATTGTAGTTATCAAAAATGATACACCACATACCACGGTCATCAGTTTTATCTACGTATGTTCGGTGTACACCCCTGATCTTTGAGCCCTCATCAATATTACCTGTTGAAGCAACAATCGGTACTCCGCGGACGGGTGTTTTACCAGAGCGGAAACGAATTTCGTCACGTGGGTTAAAGTAAGGGAAATCGTTGTCCTGATAGGCTACACCACAGACGTAGGGTTTCTTTTCAAAATAGCTCTTGTAATTGGGGATGCCGTCACCATTGGTATCCAGGAAGCTGGTCTTATCGGCAGGATCGGTGCCCTGACGAATCTCGACATAGTCGGGAACCCCATCACCATCAGTATCTTTGAATTTTTCCTCAGGTTTGAAAAGACCCTTGTACTTTGTGCCATCTTGTTTTTCTACAAAGTCGGGTACTTTATCACCGTCAGTATCTTTATAATCATTTGGATTCTTTGGATCTGTCTTTTCTTCTGCTTCAACAGAGTCAGGTACCCCATCACCATCAGAATCGAGAGCAGTTGGTGTCAAGTTCTTGGTACCAATATTGGCATGTTTCAAAGGATATGCACCAAGTGCTAGTGAGTATGTTTCAGCCCAAAGGCTGTTTGTGGGGCTGGGCAAAGCATCTTTAACACCCTGTAGTTCCTCGGAGGTAAAGCCTGATTGAATCCACTTGTCTTTTGGCAAGTGGCGAGGTTTATCGCCAGAGGTGGTGTGTCCATCGCGAGGTACTGGTGGTTTGAACGAGAAGTTCAGCCCGTCGATGTATCCGCCTGCGGTGTTGGTTCCCTTGAAATAGTATTCGCCGTCACCGACACCCAGACCAGGAAGACCTTGTCCACCAGTGATGGTAGCTTGGGCTAGCCATTGAAGAGTGTTAGTGCGGACCTCGGTCATGCGTCCAGCACCGTTCCAGAAGAATGGTTCTAAAGACTTTTGATTCCAATCGCCGGTGGGTTCTGCCCAGACTTTTACATGATCGCCAAGGCTGATTTTGGGCTTGAGCTCTTTGCCTTGAGGGCGCAAGCCAACGCTGCGGAAGTCAAGGCAGTATTCACCTTTGGAATCTGTCTTCACGGTCAGCGGTTGAGGATTTTCACCAATAGGAGCTGGATATACAGTTCCATTTTTCTTGATCAAAAGACCTTTAATGGTGACGCCAGCCAGGGGAACATCACCATTTCGAGGGTTGTAATAGCCACCTGTGCTGTTATTACCGGAACCTTCACCTAATCCAGCAATGGCTGAGGTATTACCACTGCCTTTTTCGATAAAGGCGATACCACAGATTGCGCCCTCTTTAATAGATATGTGCCCAGGTCGCATCTGCTTTGGAGCATCTGCAAAGGCACCGATACTCAGTGCCACAAGCCCGGTCAGTGCCAACGATCCTGCAGCAAGTATTGCCGCAGTGCTGTTGAGCCACTGGCGCACTTTGTTGTTGATTGATTTAGTTTGTGTCATAGTGTCTGTCGCTTTCTAATGGGGTTGGAAAACGCGCAGAATACACCTAGCTGCACGTTCCCTCTTGACATTCCCTTGCCAACAGACAATCGCGAATATGTTTCCTTGCGTTCTCCCACAAAAACAAGACACATTCATCATATAGCCCTTGCGCGATGTCTGACCACAAAATAATGATGAAGGATAAGGATAAGATGGCTTCTATAAAGTAAAGTTGTGTCAAGACTAGATAAAGTGTCTTGCCGTGAAAAGAGAAAAATGTGTTGAAGTCTTTTCATCTACATTTCATGTACTTTTAGGATGCGCATGTCGCCATCCTCATTATTGACCATGGAGAATATTAGAAAAAATACATCTTTATATTAGGTATTATGAAGAAGAAATATAGCTGTTATGTAAATGTTATGTTGATCACTTTCAGTGTTATCGGTAGTCGTGACCTCACTTCTGCTAGGTACCAGTAGCCGTCAAGTATTCAAGTACTGCACGTACACGACGATTTTCTTCATCGGGCATCATTCCCAGTTTCATAAAAATATTGGCAACATGCTTTGAGATAGATGCAGCTGAAAGTATCAGTTCTTCCGCAATCTGAGTATTTGAGCGACCACGAGCCATCAGTTCTAATACCTCACGTTCACGGGGAGTTAACGAATCAAGAGACGAACTCTTTTGCTGCATAAGAGCCGAGGCTACCTGCGGATCGACAACAATACCGCCAGTGCTGACCATCTGTAGTGAACGCAAAAAATCTACAACGCGCGAAATCCGATCCTTTAATAGGTAACCGATACCTCCAATGTCGCGTGAGGGAGCAGGAATCCCTTGGGGGCTTTCTGCAAAGAGTGTACGCGCATAGGCCGGAGCGACATATTGGCTAAGAATCATAATTGCAAGTGAAGGATATTTTTGGCGGATTTTTACAGCGGCTTTTAAACCGTCATCACGCATATTGGGAGGCATACGAACATCGGTGATAAGGACATCGGGCATATTATTAGCAGAACTCAGCCTATCAATAATGTGTGGAAGGTCGCGTGCATTATCCGTTTGTGCGATGACCTTATGGTGTGCACGTTCAAGAAGGCCTGCAAGACCTTCACGCAAAAGTACGGCATCATCGGCAAGGACAAGTTTCATTGATTCTCCAAAATGGTCGTAGGGTAATGATCTTTATTGACATGTGGTGCGGTGGCACCTGCTTCCGCAAGGTTTAGTTCTGCGTGTGGATGGGGGGCGAAATGATGAAAGGTGTCGGGCGAATTACTGTCGGATAGCGAAGAGTTATCTATGGAGAGAGCTGATTCTCCAGTAATAAGTAGCAGGGGGAGTCGTCCTCTAATTTCTGTTGGTCCACCCGGTGGTGAATTGACGCTCAGCTCCCCACCAAAGGCTTCCAATCGAGCCGACAATCCCGACAGTCCGTGTCCCGGGTGAATCTGTGCACCACCGGGACCATCGTCAATGATGGACACGACAAGGTCTTGGCTTGCGGCCAAAAGGACGGTGGCATGGGAATCGGGGGCATATTTTGCGATATTAGTCAGTGCCTCACATACCAAAAAATACGCAGCCGTTGCAACGCCAGCTGGAATGTGAGGAAGGGGATGAGGGATCACCAGGCGAGTATCCACGGGTGAATCGCTGACAACTTCGGCGACAGCCTCTGCAAGACCCCGATCCGAAAGCACCTGGGGGTGAACGCCGTTAACGGTGCACCGAAGGGCAGCAAGTGCTTCATCATTGGCGTGTTGAGCCTGTTCAAGAAGCTGTTTGACATCGTTCAAGGAGCCGTATTCCACCAGCATCAACGCTTCGCCAATCTTCATATTGGAGGCAACAAGGAACTGTTGGGCACCATCGTGTAAATCACGCTCGATCCGTTGACGTTCAATTTCAAAGGCTTCAACAATGCGTCTGCCAAGGGTGCGTTTTGCGTGGATTTCTTCGGCTGGAAAAGGAAGGGGAGCAAGGTGATAAAGCGGGCGAGCTGTGACAAGAAGCAGTGTTGTTACAGCGCAAGCATAGAGACATCCGCATAGAAGGACACTTACGGTGAGCAGTAGGGATGTTGGAGCGTCGTGAATAATGTCAAGACCGAATATGGTGCACATCCATGCTGGCGCTACAACCGTGATGAACGCGGTAATAGCGGTAGAAAAAACCAGCAAAAGCGAGGTGGTTATCCAGTGCTTGAGAAGTCGCAATGATTGAGAGTTACTGTCAGAAAGAAGCCAGACACTGTCTGGGGGTGAAAAAGTGGGTGAAAAACCGACTTTTCGTGACAATGACATCACCGAAGAGGGCGTTTGGCCAGCTAATCCCGTTGCAGAAAGGTACGTTGTTGCCAATTGGTAGTTTATGTGTGCACCAAGGTAAGCCACCCAAGGAAGCAGAGGCAGACACAAAAGGCCGCAAATAAAAGAGGCAAACCAGTTTATCCAGGTCATGACGCCGCAACCGATACAGAGCAGAATACGCACCGCAAAGAGTGGTCTGGTGGTGCGCGGGTATAACGTGGATTGTGAAGCCATAGCTCTATTGTATGAAAAGAAAAAGGGGTTGACACTATAGCTGGATCCACTGTGATGTAGAGTCAGCTCTACCATAAAAACGGCAACTGGCTAGCTGGGAAGATAATGCGCTGAAGGTAACAATGAATGTATGAACAATATACTGTTACAAACACGCATGATCACAAAAGCCTATCCAACGGTGACAGCACTGGCTGGGGTCAGTGTTTCAATACCGCAGGGCCAACATGTTGCCATCATGGGGCCTTCTGCATCAGGAAAATCTACCCTGCTCAATTGTATGGCGGGAATCCTTACCCCCAATAGTGGTGATGTTATCTTTGACGGCAAAGTTATCTCGGCGCTTTCCGATAAACAAAGAACATTGCTGCGGCGTCAAAGCTTTGGATTTGTTTTTCAAGACGGACAGTTAGTTCCGGAACTACCTTCACGCGAAAATGTGGCATTACCTTTGCTTATGGAAGGAAAAAGTCGTTCGCAAGCGCTTAATATGGCAGATGGCTGGCTTGTGCGACTTGGGCTTCACGAGGCTTTACACAGGCGCCCCGGGGAGCTTTCAGGTGGACAGGTGCAACGCGTTGCTGTTGCTCGAGCACTTATTCACCAACCCGATGTTATCTTTGCCGATGAACCAACTGGTGCATTGGACCAAACAACTGGCCATGAACTGATGTCGATTCTTACGGCAACAGCGCGTCAAACTGGAGCGACACTTTTGCTCGTTACCCACGATATTACTGTGGCAAAATGGTGTGAACGCCTTATTGAAATCCGTGATGGCTTACTCCATTCCGATCGAATGCTTGCTCACGATACCGACCCGGGGATGGCACGTAGTGAAGGGCAATCACGATGAACGCATTGAGGTTTTCATTTCGTTTAGCATGTGCGCGTTTCCATCGCAGTAAAGGGGTTATCTCGCTTGACGTATTTTCTGTCACAAGCTATGCGGTATCAACATGGATTTTAACCACAATTGTCAGCGGAACACTTATGTTTGTTTATCGCGTCAACAATCCACCTGAACAGCTGGCAAAATTAGTGGCTGAGCCAACTGCGCCAACGCAGGCTGTCCACGATGCGCTCACATCGTTTACCTCGATATATGTTATTTTGGCAGCATTTGCATGTGCACTGGTGGTTGCCCCGATTTTTTCGCTAGCAGCCGGTGCTGCTCGCGTTGGTGCGCAATCAAAACAGCAGCGTTTTTCAGCGCTTCGCCTTGTTGGAATGACATCGCGAGAAGTCACCTCTATTGCGCTTGTTGAGTCCCTTATTCAAGCCTGTATTGGCATCTTTATTGGACTTGTTATCTACGGTATATCGATCCCTGTGTGGTCAACGATGAGTTTCCAGACGATGCGCATTCGACCACATGAAATGGCTTTGAACTGGCAAAGTTATCTGGCGGTGGGTGCAACGATCATTATCATCAGTATTTTGGCAACGCTGACGGGGCTATCGCGCGTTAAAATTTCGCCACTGGGGGTAAGCCGACGTGCCACTCCACCCGCAGTGCGGGTAACCCGACTAATTGTATTTATTGCGGCAGTGATTGCATTCCCTCTTCTTGCCCGCTTTGTGCTAGGGCTTCCCCACGAGACTTTTGCAGCAGTGATGTTTGTCGGCGTTGTCCTAGCGGTACTCATTGGAGTATTTCTTCTGTTCTACTACTACGTGGGCGCGTGGATGGTTCAGCAGGTGGGGAGGATGAGTGCACAAACCAGATCGGTGCCACGCCTGCTTGCGGCAAGGCGCATTGTTGATGACCCAAAAACAACGTGGCGCACACAGGCCGCCTTGGGTATTATCGTTGTCATTATTGTGCTTACTCTGCTATCGGGTGTTTTTGATGCAGCAGCTCCTGAATCCAGTAGTCAGTCAATTCGCACACTAAATGCCCTGTGGAGACATGACATTTTACAGGGTGAGGCAATCACTATTGCCATTGCTCTTATTCTGCTGGCATTTTCAACACTGTCATCCCAGGCATCATCACTTTTTGATAATGAAACACAGACACGCTGCCTGGCGATTATGGGAATCGAAAGAAGCACCATGACAAAGACGCGGCTCTACCAGCTAGTTATTCCGCTGGTATTTACTATCGTTTTAGGGCTGATCAGTGCATCTGTCGTTAGCTTACCTTTCTTAAGTATTGGCCTTCGACCAGCCTTAACAGCGCAGGTGTGGGTCATGATTGGAGTTGCCGCAGTAGGAATTGCACTTTGCATCAGTGCCGTATTTTTGCTGATTCCACTAGAAAAAACACTATATAGCGAACACAGTCGAAAAAATGATTAACCAACAATAAGCAGTAGGTCGCAGCGTCGCCCTCTGAAAAAGAAAATATAGGAGTGAAAAATAATGACTACCCAACCCATTTTACAAGCGCGTGACCTTGTGAAAACCTACGGCAGCGGTAACAGCGCCGTGACGGCTTTAAACCATGTGTCTATTGATATATATCCAGGAGAGTTTACCTCGATTATCGGGCCCTCTGGCTGCGGAAAATCCACTTTGCTGCACTGCCTGGCCGGCCTTGACGGTGTTGACCACGGTGAGATTCGCCTAGAGGACCAGCAAATAACGGGACGAAAAGACAAGGAACTCACTCAGATCCGACGCGACAAAATCGGATTTATTTTTCAGTCATTCAATCTGGTATCCACATTGAGCGCACAAAAAAATATTGAACTCCCCATGAAACTTGCCAAACGCCGTATTGATAGCGACATGCTGAAAATGTACGCAAAAATGTTGGGTTTGGAAGAAAGACTTCACCACAAACCCTACGAACTATCGGGTGGTCAGCAACAACGTGTCGCCATTGCGCGTGCTTTAGTGAGTCAGCCAGCCATTATTGTGGCTGATGAGCCAACAGGGAACCTTGACTCAGCAGCGACACACGATGTATTACAGCTATTGCGTCGAACCGTGAGCGATCAGCATCAAACCGTACTGATGGTCACTCATGACCGCCAGGCCGCCGCATTAACAGACAGGGTTATCACAATGCGTGATGGACAGATTGTTGGTGATGCCCGGCGCAGCGACATCAATCACGGTACAAGGCCGCATAGCCAGCCAACAGGTTCTCCCGATAATGGGGCACGTCGTGGCGTGCCACTCCACGGTATGCCAAAGAGCCCACTTCAGTCACAGGCGAAGACCAGCCCCGGTGTACAGCCCGGACTGAAACGATAGGGGATAACCATGTGGGAACTCATAAGATCGAATGTATTGGTACACACAAAACGCTATATTGCCTCCTCTGTTGCAATTGTGATAGCCGTAGCCTTTATTTTGGTGTGTTTGCTGCTGGGGGTACAAAACCGCGTTATCGTTGAAGCTAACTTTGAACAATCATTTCACAATGTGAGTGTTCAGATAAGTCACGCTTCCAGTCCCGACAACACAGTTGAAGGTGTGAAAGAACCCTCGGGGCCGGAAAAACAGGGACAGGTACTGGGTATAAAGAAAAGTCAATACGCCCCGGATTATTCTGCCAGTGATGTGATGGCGTATCTGCGCACGATTGCCGGGGTGAAAGCCGTCAGTGCACAAATGGAAACCTATAGTAATGTCAGTGCTAAAGGCGCCAAACATCTGGTTCAGCTGAACCTCTTACAGCAAAAACCTTTTAACCAGCCAGTTGTTGTGTCTGGTCGCCTGCCCGCAGGCGAAGGTGAAGTTCTGCTTGATGAAGACGTTGCCAAAAATATGACAATGGGGATTGGTGATACGTTTCGCCCTCAACACTCACAGATTGACCTAAAAATTGTTGGATTGGGGCGTAATGCGAACCCGGCCTCTATTAATGGTGCAACTGTGCTTACACAAGACTCAATGGAAAAAGCAACGGGCTCACTTTCCTACCGCTCGCTGGTAGTGTCTGCTCCCGAGGTGGATCAAAAACAGTTAAAACATGATGTTGAACAGGCACTGGTAGATTTTACTGGGTCGAAAGACGTTTTTGACCAAGTAGAGGTAAAGACCTATGACGAAGCAAAGAAAATTGCTGAAAAAGAAGGCAAACAAATGCAGCAGGCGCTCTTTGTCGTGCTGATTACCTTCCCCGTCATTGCACTGGTTGTTGCCATTATCGTCATTTCCACGACATTCCAAGTGGTGATGTCACGGCGTGAAAAAGAATTTGGATTATTGCGCTGTATCGGTATGACAACACAGGGAATCAAACGCATGGTTGCGGTGGAAAGTCTTATTGTGGGTGCGATAAGTTCACTGATCGGGGTGGTTGTTGGTATTGTTCTGCAGTCTGTCTCACTGACGTATTTCGGTTTTGTAGCATCGGTGAAGGCACTTCCACGATTCTTTCCGTTATGGCTGATTGGTGTCGCGTGGCTGGTTGGTGTGGTGATGACGCTTTTGGCCGCACGTGCCTCCATGCGTCGCTCAGCAAAGATCACACCGATGGCGGCACTATCAACGGCTGAAGCATTTGTTCCCAGGCAACGTACAAAGCGTCGTTGGTTGGCGGTCGCGGGGATCGTTACGACGCTTGCAGGAGCTGCAGGAATTGCACTGGGGATGCTCAAAGGCAAAGAAACAGGATTTTTAGTAAGTCTTGGAAGTGGGGTATTTGCCCTGGTTGGGGTACTAATGATTGCAATGGTGAGTGTACCGACGATGATCTATGGGGTGACACGCTTACGAGCGCGACGTTCAATGCTGTGGGATATAGCCGGTACCAATGCCCGTGCTTTTGCAGGACGAACAGGAGCCACTGCGGTTGCACTCATCATGGGTGTGACACTGTGTTCAATGATTATTGTTGGGCGATCCAGTTTAGAGACAACATCTCTTGAGGCACTTGATAAAGAGTTGCCAATCGACCTGATCGTTGAGGCACCAATGGATGAGGATGCGCAGGCAGAGGGCACGGCAGAAAGTGACGATGGTGATAGCCAGGGCAGTGTAGTCGAGGGATTTTCACAGGAAGACCTCGCTACTATCAAGGACCTCGACAACGTTGAAAAAATCCACCCTGTACGTATGGTTCCTGTGCGGTTAGGGCCGAAGAAAATTCTGTCGTATGAAGTCGTTGAACGTGATGATCTGGCAGATGTTGCCCATCATCACCTGGAGCCCATTGATGATGACGTAATGATTATTAACAAGCAAATGGAACAAGACCTAGCTTCGCCAACAAAAGTAACAGTCAGTATGAATAGCGATGGTGCGGTAGTCCATGGAGGCAGCTTTGCCGATAAAGAAAACAGCGCTGATACCCCTGCCGTTAGCGATGTCAAGACAAAAGAGAACACCTATGAAGTGACGTTGAAAAAGCAAAAACTTGACGACTTCAGCTATGTGTTTGTCAACCCGCAAACGATGGACAAAATTATTGGTTCACACACAAAGGCCCCCATCAGGCGAGTGTATGTACGTGTGAAACAGGATCTGACACCTCAAGAAACACTCAGCTTGACAGCTCAGATGGAAGAAAAGCTCCCCAACGCGTCAATTACCGGAGCGGTCGTCAAACGTGCAGTTCTTGTAAAAACGCTGGATACAATGATGATCGTTGTCCTAGTCCTGCTGGGGGTTGCCGTGTTGGTGGCACTTGTTGGCGTGGGCAATACGATGGCATTATCGGTGGCACAGCGTCGTAACGAAACCGGGTTGCTACGTGCCCTTGGGCTAACGAAACGTCAAACAAAGCAGATGCTGTTGATTGAAGCCTGCGTCATTGCAGGAATATCAGTTGTTATTGGCATTGTGTTGGGGTCGATATTTGGCATTGTCGGTTTGTATTCACTGCCACTGGACAATATCGGTCAACGAGTTGTCGATATTCCTTGGCAGATGTTGGGTCTTGTGGTGATTATCGGTATCCTCGCCGCCCTCATTGCTACGGCGCTACCCGCACGAACAGCCGCAAAAGTGAGCCCTATCGAAGCTATCGAGGCCCCTTAACACTCAACTCGCATGATGTGGTGTGTTGATGCCCACGAAGGCTCTACCAGACCTCCTAGCATGAAGCTCTGGGGAACGTCCTCTTCTAAGATTTTGAACACCGTTAACGATGGTAGAACAGTCAAGAGAAGAGGACGCCCAGCTGTGACATGTCAAACAGGATCTGTGGCATTACTTTTTGCGAAGAAGTCGCCATCTGCGTGGTAGACTAAAAGGCAGTGAAGATCAATGGCGCAGTCGGGTTTTCAACCAAGACAGCGCCATTCGTCATACTTATTGAATCGAGGATATATTCATGAAAAGAGAGCGAAAAATTCGTCCTCTTGTTGTTTCAATTACTGTAGCCGCATCCATGATCTTTGTGTCAGGTTGCGCTTCAACCCCTGGTCAGGCTCTTTCAGTCAACGGTAAAACGTATAGCGAAGCTCAGATTGAGAAAACGACTCGTGAACTTTCGTCACTCATGCCGAAGCTTTTTGGGCCCGAGGTGGCTGCACAGCCAATTCCACGTTCACAGGTGATAGCTTATCTTGGACAAGCGAATGTGATTGATGAACGGACTTTTGAGAGTAATCCTGGGCTAGATAGCTTTGGTTCAGCACAGAAACAACGTGAATTTCTTCTTGGGCATGAAGTGATCAAGAAGAACCCTGTCTTGCAAAAAGAACTCGAATCGGTCAGCGATGACACACTAGATGTGCTGCGTATTTTCGAGCTTTCACAATTTGGGCAACTTGATCCAGGGACAAAGGCCAAGATTGAAGAAAAAATGCAAGCATTGGATATGGAATGGGCACCACGCTACGGTAAGAAACGTGGCAAGAGTGTTTCCTACAACGTTCCCCAGAGTGTTTTCTTTGCTCCGCAACAGTAAATAACACAGATTTCAACCAACATTAGTTCAATTTAAGGAGAACAAGGTGGCAAGTATTATCAACGTATATGGTCGTGAAATTCTAGATTCACGCGGCAATCCAACAGTCGAGGTCGAGGTTCTGCTTGACGATGGCGTTATGTCACGCGCAGCAGTCCCGTCGGGTGCCTCCACTGGCGAGTTTGAAGCAGTGGAACGTCGTGATGGTGACAAAAATCGCTACCAGGGTAAAGGTGTTCTTGGTGCAGTTGAAGCAGTCAACGATGTTATCGCGCCAGCGGTACTTGGATTTGACGCAGAAGATCAGCGTGGCCTTGATGCTGCAATGATCGAACTGGATGGAACCGACAACAAGGGTAAACTGGGTGCCAACGCTATCCTCGGTGTCTCCTTGGCAGTAGCAAAAGCTGCAGCAATCTCGGCAGACCTTCCTCTGTTTAAATATCTGGGTGGTCCCAATGCTCATCTTTTGCCTGTACCAATGATGAACATTCTCAACGGTGGATCACATGCTGATTCCAATGTTGATATTCAAGAATTTATGATTGCTCCTGTCGGTTTTGATACTTTTACCGAGGCACTGCGTGCTGGAGCAGAGGTCTATCACAACCTTAAGGCCGTCATCAAAGATCGTGGACTTTCCACTGGTCTTGGTGATGAAGGTGGCTTTGCTCCCAACTTGGATTCCAATGCGGAAGCCTTAGATTTAATTATTGAAGCCATCAAGAAGGCCGGATATAAGCCCGGTGACGATGTAGCATTGGCGATGGATGTTGCCGCTTCAGAGTTCTTTGAAGATGGAAAATATCAGTTCGAGGGTGAAGCTCGCGATGCTGATTACATGGTGAAGTATTACACTGAGCTTTTGGAAAAATACCCGATCGTCTCGATTGAAGATCCTTTGAGTGAAGATGAGTGGGAGGACTGGAAAGCTCTGACTGATGCCATTGGCGATAAAGTTCAGATCGTTGGCGATGACCTGTTCGTTACCAACCCTGTGCGTTTGGCCCGCGGAATTGAAAGCAATACCGCTAACTCGCTGTTGGTGAAGGTGAATCAGATTGGCTCGCTGACAGAAACTCTTGATGCTGTAGAAGATGCACACCGTGCACGCTATACCTCGATGGTATCGCACCGCAGTGGCGAAACAGGCGACACAACGATTGCCGATCTTTCCGTGGCTGTTAATGCGGGTCAGATCAAGACTGGTGCCCCAGCACGTTCAGAGCGTGTTGAGAAGTACAATCAGCTGATTCGTATTGAAGAAGAACTAGGTGACGCAGCAGTCTATGCTGGTAAACGTGCCTTCCCGCGTTTCTTTAAGTAAAGTCTAAGAGGACGTAGCAGTGCCCTGGCCTTATGGCTGGGGCACTGTTTTTTACTACTGGAATTGCGATTTTGAGCTGTTTTAGACACACACGATATAAGCTATCTTTTGAGAATGGGACAAAAGTCCTTTATACTCAAGAGTTGACGATCAACTGAGAGCCGAAAGGAGTGAAATAGTGATATATATTCTATCTGCAATCTTTACGATACTAGGAGTCGGCCTCTTGTGGTGGTCATACACAGTTCGAGTGCGTCGTCTACAGTTAGCGTCGATGATGGGAGTGCGCACACGGGCAACTCTTGCCTCAAAAACCACGTGGAAAGAATCCCATGCGCAGGCATGGACCTTTACTTTATGTATGGCAGCCGTATCATTACTCATGGCAGGTATGTTAGTACGGCTTGGCATGGCACAAGTGGACGTGAGGACTATCATCACGCTCCTGGTATTCGGCTGTCTTGTCATGGCGCTACTAGCTATGACTGCCTTTGCTGTGACAACACGTGTTGCCCGTAGCATTGAATCCTCCACAGCCAAAGCCGCATAAACGGCCAGATGAAGGATCCTATTCTTGGATAAAAACCTTATTTATCGGCTTGTCATATGTTTTTCATCTAAAAAATTTATAAGATGAATGCTATGGCTGCGAAACGACCCAGAACATGGCGTACCTCGGCCCTCAATACGCAGGGCCGACCTGGGCGTGCGCTGCGTTCGTCAACGTCTTCTTCGTTGACGTCACCGACAGTATCACGCACATCACCGAAGCTATCACCACTACGCATGACAAAAAGTAGTCAACGGTTTTCGCAGGAAAAACTTCGGCAAAAAGCACCAACTTTGTCGCAGGTGAAACGTTTTGCTTCAAAAGATGTGACAATTGGTTCAACCAAGCATTCCCACGCATCCATCTCTATGGGGATGTTGCTTGTGCTTGTAAGCGCACTTATTGTTTTTATTGCCCCTCCCGGCTATACGCTATTAAGTACATATCGTGAGGCCCAGATGGTTCACACGCAGTTGGAGGCAGAGCAGCAGCGTCACAAAAAACTTAAGAATGAACTTCAACGCTGGGATGATACACAATATGTGGAAACTCAGGCGAGACAGCGGCTTGGCTATGTAAAACCAGGGCAAACGCGCTACCATGTGGTGGATCCTGGAAAGAAATACCTTGAGAAACAGGCAGCTCAACTTGATGACACACCGGCACGACCTTGGTTCCTTCAGATCCAAGAGACAATTAAAAATGCCGGAGAAAATACGGATACTTCCAAGGATACGAAATAACCATAATGGCCGATTATCAAACATATTATAAGCGTTTACGAAACGTGACCATGCCGTCGATTCCCTCTATTCCCCACCTTACTCCGTGTACTGATAGCGACTACGATATTATTTCGTCCCATTTGCAGCGACGTGTCCGTGGCGTTGTAGGCGTTGCTTCGCGCTGTGTTTGCGGCGCACCACAGGTTGTGGCCACTGCACCTCGGCTGGAAAATGGAACACCCTTTCCCACAACTTTTTATCTGACATATCCCTATCTTGTGAAAGCATTGTCGCGTCTAGAAGCCGCAAAAAAAATGGCTGATTACCAAGCAGAGCTTTCTAAAGATTTAGAGCTATCGCAACGCTACTATGATGCCCATACGCTTTATCTTCGTCAACGCCAAGCAGTGGGCACATTGGTTGGCCTCGAAAATGTTGAAGAAATCGAATTTATGAGTGCAGGTGGTATGCCAAATCGTGTGAAATGTCTTCACGCTCTTGTTGGACACACTCTTTCCTCCCTACCTGGAGTCAACCCAATAGGCGAGCGGGCATTAGCTGACATCACGCCTGCCTGGGATGATTCTCAGTGTTGGTGTGGCAGAGATGAACCTGAGACAATACAGTTATGATTGCAGCAATTGATTGTGGAACGAACTCGGTTCGCCTTCTGATAGCACAAGAAAATAGTGATGGTACACTTAGCGATATAGTGCGGAAAATGATCATTGTGCGACTTGGCGAAGGTGTTGACAAAACTGGAGAGTTCTCACCCCAGGCGTTAATGCGAACCTTCAATGCCATTGAGGAATATGCGCAGGATCTACACGATCATCATGTCGATAAGGTGCGTTTTATTGCTACTTCAGCTTCCCGGGATGTGTCTAATCATAACGAGTTTTTTCAAGGGGTAAAGTCACGCCTTGGTGTGATACCAGAAGTCATCAGTGGGGATGAAGAGGCCTCTCTTTCCTTTCGCGGTGCCACACAGTGCTTGGATGACAAACTTCAACGCCCCATCTTGTTGGTTGATATTGGGGGTGGCTCTACAGAGTTTGTCACTGGACATGAAAGTATTTTGGCTTCTATCAGTACAAATATGGGTTCGGTGAGGGTTTATGAGCGCTTTTTTTCTTCAATTGATATGTCAGAGGGCGAAGGGTCGCTGGACCCTGTGATAGGGGGGCAAGGGGTGCGAAAAGCACTTATCGAAGCTAGCGCATTTGTTGACAGCAAGATTGATGAAGCAATGCGAAGCGTTGATTTTTTTGAAGCACAAACACTGGTTGGTGTTGCAGGAACTGTCACGACTTTGGCAGCACATGCGCTGGGGCTTGATTCCTATCAGCCAGATGTCATTCACGGATCAGCTATCAAAGGCACAGACTATGTGACATCATGTTATGCCATGATGTCTATGAATGTGGCTGGACGCGACGCATTGGGGTATATGCCCCAGGGACGTGCTGATGTTATTGGTGCAGGTGCACTTATTTGGTCACGAATCATTGAAAGATTTATGCGTTGTCACCCTGATAAAGAAGATCTAAGCATTATTACTTCCGATCACGACATTCTAGATGGAGTTGCACTGTCACTTCTGGATAGCTAAAGACAGTCAAGGATGGCGCACGATGTATGTTGACAGTAGACAAGATTGTGTCCCCTCGGGGAAGCTGCTAGGTGTCGTCGTGTGTGCGTAAATAGCGTACACGCATTTGCAAGGTAACGGCACCAAGGATTGTTGACAACAGTGTGCCAAGCACAACCCCTAGAGATCCAGCTGAGGTAAGTTCTGCATTTCCTTGGAAAGCTAGGTGCGAAATAAGCAGTGCAACAGTAAAGCCAATACCTGCTATAAAACTAATCGGTAGTACATCGCCATAGGAGACGCCTTCGCCAAGTCGCAGACCCGTCAATTTTGTGAAAAGAAAGACGCATCCAAAGATACCTATTACCTTGCCAAGAGGCAAGGCGAAGCCAACCGCAAGCGTCACAGGCTCAGATAGCATCGCAGAAGGACCACCAGGAGAATCGACTATGTTAACTCCCGCAGCAAAAAATGCAAATATCGGTACGGCTAGCCCAGCTGAAAATGGATTAACGAGTTCAATGAATCGTTCAGTCATGGCAAGGGATTCCCCTTCTGCTTCTTTAGCGGGAACAACCATACCTAAAAGCACACCCGAAATGGTTGCGTGAACACCTGAAGCATGCATAAAATACCAGGCAAGAATACCTAATGGAATAAGGAGCCACCATAAAAGGATGCGCTTGCGAACAAGGAAAGCAAAAACTGCCACAACAATAAATGATAAAAACAGTGCGCCCACTTGAATACCAGATGAATAAAACAGTGCGATGACAAGAATACCGCCAAGGTCATCGGCAACGGCTAGAGTTAATAAAAATGTTCGAGCCGCTAAAGGCAGGCCACGACCAAAGATCTGTAGGATAGCAACAGCAAAAGCAATATCTGTTGCTGTAGGAATGGCCCAGCCCTGAAGGGCGTCATGGGCGGATAGGGAAATAATTGTGACATAAACTGCAGCTGGGCCAGCCATGCCGAAAACCGCAGAAATAATTGGCAGAGCGGCGGTACGCGGATCACGAAGTGAACCTGTCACAAATTCCTGTTTGAGCTCTAAGCCAACGGCAAAGAAAAACAATGTGAGCAAGCCATCTTGTGCCCAATGGTTAATCGATAAGCTTAAATGGATGGAATCGAAGCCAATTTCGTAGTGGCTGATTGCTTCATAAATGTCACGCCACGGAGAATTTGCAAAAAATAATGCTAACGCTGCCGCGACAATCAATATCATGCCAGCAATGATGTCATTGGCTAAGGCTGCCTTTAATCGTGTAGCAAGTCCGTATTCTTCATAGTCGGATGGCAGATCCGAGTAGGGTGGTACAAGGTCTTGATATTCGGGTTCTTTGCCTGGATGTTTTTTTTCATACTCAGCACGTTTTTTTCGCGTAATAGCATCAACATAGTAATCGTCGGGATGGGGTTCATGAAGATCGTCGTAGCTATCCGGATTTTTCCGTTGAGCATTGTCGGAATGTGCGTTCACTTTTTCACCTTTCCATTACCTGCTTTTTACTAGCTTATCGATCAGATTCGCGTTTGTCCTCAAATCCTGTAATATAGTTTTGTTCAATAGTGAACGAGATAGCGAATATGACGTATAGTTGTATTGCCTATTGGACAACAGCGGCCTCCATAGCCCAATCGGTAGAGGCAGCCGACTTAAAATCGGTCCAGTGTGGGTTCGAGTCCCACTGGAGGCACCGCTTACAGGGTATTGTCGAGAAGTGTATCCCTGTTAATAAGAACACAGTTGTGGGTGATAGAGTATTTATATTCTTCAACTGTGTAGCAGGCTTAGCTAGGAAAAAAATATACATGTTCGCTTGGGGCGTGAAGCGAAATATATTCAGCTTCCTTTCGGTTTCTATAAAGGAAAGCAAGAATTTCTTTGATAATATCTGAACTAACGTGTTGTTCACACAATAAAAAGGGAGAAACGTACGATGAATCCAGTGATGGCCCGGATTGAAAATGATGTAGAAAAGACACCTAACGGTTATCCACAAATGCCCGGTTACCAACCTGGCGCTTACGGTCAGTCTCATAGTGGAGCTTCACAACCCATCTATGGGCAAACAGGTTACGCTCAGCCTGGGTATTCTCAACCAACCTACGATCCTTATGCTGCCCCTGGCACCCAAGACATGAGTCAATTTGAACAGACTTATGCTGGGCGTAGTGCTGATGCTGTTGATCGTGGCCAAGTAACGATGGATGATATTGTCGTTAAGACAGGTATCCTTTTTGCTCTTACCGTTGTTGGAGCGGCTATAACGTGGTTCATTACTGGCGTCAATCCAGCACTTGGTAACCTGCTAATGATTATTGGTGCCATTGGGGGCTTTATCACCGCGATGGTCAATATTTTCAAAAAGCAGCCCTCACCAGCTTTGTCAATGGCTTACGCTGTCTTTGAAGGCATGTTCTTGGGAGGAATCTCAGCATTCTTTGAAGCGGTGGTTCCGGGTATTGTTGTTCAAGCCCTGATGGCAACACTCATTGTATTTGCCGTGACCTTGACGCTGTACAAGATGCGTGTGGTTCGCAATACACCTGCTTTGCAACGTTTTACCATTATCGGTTTGGTATCGGTCTTTTTATTCTTTATCGCATCATTTGTATACTCGATGTTCTCTGGAGTGTCGTTGATGAGTACCACCATTTTAGGTCTGCCTCTTGGTTTGATTATTGGAGTGGTGTGTATTGTCCTGGCTATCACATCGTTGGTAACAGATTTTGATGTTGCAGAAACCGCGGTTGCTAACGGTATGCCAAGAGTATTTGCCTGGTATTGCGCCTTTGGTATCATGGTGACACTCATTTGGCTTTACATTAATATTTTGCGTGTTTTGTACTATATCGCCGAGATGCAGCGGTAAACTGGCTGCTATGAGCGATGATACTGAAGTAAGCCTAAGGGCTGCTTCCTTTGACGGCGCATCGGCGACAGCAGCAATAAAACTGGCTGCTGCCGATGCGGATGCAGCCAAAGCTGCTTTTAATGCAGAATCTGCCGTCCATGACGACCTCTTGAAACCTAAGGACAACGCTGGATTAATCGTTAGAGCCCCGACAATCACCGACGCTGTAGGGGCGGGGATGGCGCATCACGCGATATTGCAAGAACTATACGGTGGCTTGGACAAAGATATTGCAGTGAGCAGCGAAGAGGAACTTGTTGAGTATTGGCACGATAAAATCACACATTTAAGAGGGCGAAAAATTGCTTTAGCATGCTCGTCGCGTAGAGTAGTGGGAATTGCCCTGCTGGAATCTTCCCCTGAAGATGATCACGGTTTAGGTACTCCTGCGCGTGTCAATGAGCTGGTGTGTTTACATATGCTCAGCGATTTTTATTC
Source organism: Actinomycetaceae bacterium (assembly GCA_030540715.1). Classification (GTDB taxonomy): domain Bacteria; phylum Actinomycetota; class Actinomycetes; order Actinomycetales; family Actinomycetaceae; genus JAUNVQ01. Next base: position 111,207 of record JAUNVQ010000003.1, read on the forward strand.
GCAACCAGTACTGCAGCGTATGTTTGATTTTGTGTTGCCCGCTGCCGCCCCTGCTCAAATTTGGGTGTGGCGCGAAGATCAGCGTCTGCGTCGTTTTTTACGTATTAATGGTTTTATCCTAGATGGGCTTTCCATTGCTGAAGATAACGGGCTGGAGTTCTCACGTTTAACACGCTAGACCTACCCGTTACCCTAAGACATCATTTGGGTGGAAAGACAGTGTCATCTATGAAGGAATTGGGCATGTTAAACCGTTTTCACGTAGATTGCAGTAACCCAAAGGGTTTTTTTGCAAGTATTTTTGATGGTATTCTTCAGCTGGATAAAATGGGTGTTTTCCGCTATCAATGATCGTGACAGTGGGAGCACCCATTTTATCTTGGGTCAGTTGATTCATTGACTGTGCAATTTGTGTGGCACTTTCTTGTTGTTCTGGTGTGTGGGGAAAGATTGCCGAACGATACTGTGTACCACGATCGTTTCCTTGGCGGTTAAGTTGAGTGGGATCATGATTTTCGAAGAAAACCTTGCACAGATTCTCGAAAGATGTTTGATCTGGGTCGAAGACGACGTGGACTGTCTCAGCATGCCCAGTCAGGCCTGTGCAAACTTGCTCATAGGTGGGGTTTTTGGTTGTGCCACCCATATAGCCAACTGTTGTTGAGATAACACCAGGCTGGCTCCACATGAGGCGTTCGGCTCCCCAGAAACATCCCATTGCAAAATATGCGTCTTCACTGCGTGGCATCGTGCTCTCTTTTCGCGTGTTTAGTACTTTTTCTGTCTTCTTTATCTATGATAAACGCAACAGCCTTGCAAGGCGAGGAATATCTTGGCAAGGGTTTATCATAGAGGGACAATACACTACTGCCACCATATAAAGAAGGATAGAAAATGGCATCATCGGATTATAGCGATACCGAGCGTCCCGACGATGTTGAGGACGCTCCTGCTGCAGCAACTATATCGGCTGCAGATGGTGACAGGGACTCTTTGGAAGAAAAAGAGGAACAGTCACGAAAGTTTTTTTCACATCTTACCCGCTCATTTGGTCGCTTCGTTGATACTGTACGCCAGGCAAATAGTGATGATCAGCAGCTTCCCTATGATGAAAAAGACCTGATTGAAGTACGTTTTGTTAATAAGGAAACAGGTGATACAGACTTCGTGGTACCGCGGGCTTTGCGTATGGGAGCTGCCTATTCATGGCGTTTGCTTCTTATCGCTGCGGTTCTTTATTTGGCATCGTGGGTGGCAGTGAAAATATCGATTATCATTATTCCGCTGCTTTTGTCACTGCTGTTTGCGGTTCTTCTTGAACCCATTATGAAACTGTGTGTTGTCCGTCTTAAACTCCCGCGCGTTCTTGCCGCAATCATTGCCCTGGTGATTGGTATTGGGGTAGTGGTAGGGCTTGTTGGTGTTGCCTCGTCTCAACTGTACGCCTCAATGACAGATGTTGTTGATAAAGCTCAAGCGGGTGTTAACACCATGATTGACTGGGCCAGTACCCTGCATAAGGGAATCGATATTTCAACGGTGGAACACTATTGGCGTCAAACACAGATTGAACTTGAAACATGGTTAAAAGCTCATTCTGGCTCAGTTGCCTCGGGAGCGGTGGGTGCAGCAACAACTGCTGTCTCTTTTGCATCAGGGATGCTGATGGTTCTTTTCTGCCTGTTCTTCTTCCTTAAAGATGGGCGAACTATTTGGCAGTGGGTGTTGCGCCTTATCCCTCGCGAGATGCGTCACGATTTGAATGAAGCAGCAATCCGCGGATGGGTGACATTGGGATCCTATGCACGTACACAAATGGCTGTTGCCGCTATTGACGCTGTTGGTATTGGTGTGGGAGCTAGCTTCCTGGTGGGTGTTTCACTTGCTATTCCTTTGGGTGTTTTGGTGTTTATCGGTGCCTTTATTCCTATTGTGGGTGCTATTACCACCGGTGCGATTGCAGTGTTTGTAGCGTTGGTGGTTCAAGGATTTAAGGCAGCACTGTGGATGCTTCTTATTATTTTGCTAGTGCAACAGATTGAATCGAATATTTTACATCCCTTTATGATGTCCTCAGCCGTTAGTTTGCATCCTATTGTTGTGTTACTGGCGGTTGTGGCTGGTGGATATGTTGCTGGCATCATTGGGGCAATGTTTTCGGTACCATTTGCAGCATTTATCAACACGACGGTGCTGTACTTAACGGGGCACGATAAGTTCTTACGCTTGAACTTTGATCACGATCGTCCCGGTGGGCCACCAGGTAGTTTAGAGGAAGAAATGCGAGCAAGCCTTCAACCAAGCACTGAGAATCTGCAGGAGGCTGCAAGAATGCGTGAAAAAGCTATCGAGAATGGCTACCTGACTGATGATGATAATACTCACCATCGTCGGGAAGAATCTGCGCAGTCTTCAATTCACGCCAATATGGATGCATGAAAAAATCATATGAAATGTTGAGGCTGGCTCCGCCTGAGGAGAGCCAGCCTCAACATGATGAATAGAGCTATCCCTTATAGGGCGTTGCCGATATGATATCAACATTGATGGTTTTACCATTAGGGGCTAGGTAGCTTACTTTGTCACCAGCTTTATGCCCCATAATTGCTTTACCAAGAGGTGCATTTGGTGAAAAGACCTCGATGTCAAGACCCACTGCAGCTTGGCGTGAACCCAGTAGGAATCGATGGGTGCTTCCAGCAAACTGTGCTTCAACAATCATTCCTGGTTCAACAATTCCATCATCCGGAGGCGTTTCACCGACTTCAGCAGCCTCTAAAAGCTCTTCCAGCTGCGCAATACGAGTTTCATTCCACGATTGTTGTTCACGTGCTGCGTGGTAGCCACCGTTTTCTTTGAGATCGCCCTCTTGACGCGCTTCATCGATGCGCTTAGCAATTGCGGGGCGTTCTACATTTTTTAAGTTATCAAGTTCGGCCAGCAAGTGGTCGTAGGCCTCTTGGGTAAGCCACTTTTTTTCAGCCATGATTATCCTTCTTTCACTGATGAGTGATGCTCTGTTTTCCGCATCGACGCATAGGGTATCGCAAGGGTGAGAGTATCCCTAACAAGAATGCGGTGTACGACCGCTAGACTAACACATTTTGACGCTACTTGGTCAGTACAGCCAAATATGCGGTAATACAGTGGCATATCCAGCCAATAACTGTAAACAAATGGAAGATTTCATGGAAACCAAACCACTGTGGAAACGGATCGGGTTTTTTGAGTCCATAGACGATCCCACCGATTGTATAGGCCACCCCGCCTGCAACAAGTAGCCAGACAACAGACATGCCACCATTGAGAGAAAGAGGACCCATATAGTAGACGGCTACCCAGCCAAGTAAAATATAGATGGGAACATAAATCCAACGGGGAGCCGTAGGCCACAGAATCGACAAAAGAATCCCACCAATCGCGCCACTCCACACAAGCACAAGTAACGCTTTCATGTCGTGGGAATCTAAAAGGGCAACGGTGATAGGTGTATATGTTCCGGCTATCAGTAAAAAGATATTGGAATGGTCCCATCGTCGCAACAGGTTTTCGGCAGTTTTTCCCCAATCAATTCTGTGGTATACGCTTGACACGCCAAAGAGAAGAACTGTACAGATAAGGAAGACTGCGCAGGACCATTTATTGGCGGCACCCGGCGCTATAGCGATAAGAACAATAGAAGCAGCCAAAGACAGCGGTGTGATGACAAGATGAATCCAGCCGCGCAACTTGGGTTTGATATATTCTTCGATGTCAAGAGAGTGAAATGGTTTATTCGGATGCGTGTGAGCTGCTTGCACATTCATCTGATAACCTCCACAAAGGCTGCTTTTCTTACGCTGTCGTAACTTACGATACCGTAAGTCTTTGGATATGTCCTTTTTTTCGTGAAGTTCGTGAAAAATCTAACCAGAACACGATAAATTAAAGCTACGACATGTTTTTGTGGCAAAATCTGTGTGGCACTAAGGTTCCTGGTAGGAAGGTTCGAGAGTTGATGTCCGTTAATCACACCCTGCTCTACCGTTTGTATGAGCGTCGCCTAATGAACCAGCTGAAAAAACAGGTGGTTCCCAAACATATTGGCGTTATTCTAGACGGTAATCGTCGCTGGGCGAAAGCTGTGGGAGCAGAGGCTTCACAGGGGCACCGTGAAGGAGCCGATAAGGTCCATGAGTTTTTAGATTGGGCAGAAGACGCGGGTGTTGACATCGTAACCCTATGGATGCTTTCTACCGATAATCTTAAGCGTTCAAGCGATGAAATTCGCAAACTACTAGATATTATTGTTAATGCTGTGAGCGAACTTGCCTCTACGAAACGCTGGAAACTTCGATTGGTAGGAGCAACAGATCTTCTTCCCGAAAAGATAGCAACACAACTGCATAAGGCAGTGGCCTCTACCGATAACATCGAAGGAATGAATGTCAACATTGCTGTTGGTTACGGTGGCCGAGAGGAGATTACTGAAGCAATTAAACAGTTCCTTCGGCAACGTGCTCACATGGGAGAAAGCCTTGATGACGTTGCAAAGAATCTGCACGTCGATGATATTACCGATAACCTTTATACTCGTGGGCAACCTGATCCGGATCTGGTGATTCGCACATCGGGGGAGCAGCGACTATCGGGCTTCTTACTGTGGCAATCAGCCCATTCTGAATACTATTTTTGTGAAGCCTATTGGCCAGATTTTCGTCGAATCGACTTTTTACGCGCTATGCGGGCCTATTCTCAACGTGAACGGCGCATGGGACGCTAAGCCTAGTGTGTGTCACCCTGCGCGGCCTCGATTTTTTGTGTTGCCTGCTGTAGATAGGCTTGGCAGTGGCCAGCCAGTTTTTCACCATATTCCCACAGTTCCATTGACATTTGAAGCGGGAGTTGGCCACTTTCAAGTTGGTTGACAACAGCTTTAAGCTGGTCGCGAGACTGTTCATAGCTGAGTTGTGTCACATCGGTAGTGGTATCGATTTCTTGTGTCATGAGTTTTCCTTCTTTGAAAATGTTGCATCAGGATTTGTTCCAGCCACTTTTACGACGGCCGATCCGCGATGGAAGATAACTTCCAAGAGCTCACCTTTAGAAATATCGGAAGCGTTATCAATGACTGTTCCCGAAGCAGTCCGAACCACGGAAAAGCCACGTTCAAAAACGTGATAGGGCGATAATGCGCGAAGAGTTGTCACTAAGCCCGAAATCTGGTGAGTATGAAGCGCAACGGTTTGTGTCATTGACTGTCGTAAACGAATAATGAGGTGTTGAACATGTTCTTTGTGGATTGATACAACCATTGAAGGATCACGTACAACAGGGCGCGATACCAGATTATGAAGCTGTTCATCTTCACGGTGAATCAACTGCAAGATGGACTGGTGAAGGCGTAGATACGCGTCTTTGATAGTGGTTTTTTCTTCTGTCACGTCAGGAACTATCCGTCGCGCCGCATCGGTGGGTGTTGAAGCACGGTAATCAGCTACAAAATCAAGCAACGGGCAATCCGCTTCATGCCCGATAGCCGAAACTAGGGCAGTACGGGCTGAAAAGGCCGCGCGTACAAGTTTTTCGTCTGAAAATGGAAGCAGCTCTTCAACAGAACCACCGCCGCGTGCAACCACAATGAGGTCGATGTCATCAAGGTCATCTAGCTCGGCAATCGCATGAGTGACCGCATCTACACAGTGAATACCCTGAACAGGAACTTCTTTCACCTCAAAAAGTGCTCCTGGCCAGCGGGTGCGCGCATTGATGATAACGTCATCTTTTGCTTTGGCATTTGCTCCGCAAATAAGACCAATTTTTCTGGGTAAAAAGGGCAGTGGCTTTTTGTGGCGGTCATCAAAAAGTCCCTCGCTGTGAAGCCTACGGCGTAGCTGCTCAATCTGTTCAAGCAGATTACCTGTTCCTGCAATATGTATTTCTTTCGCGAAAAGTGAAAGTTGTCCATTGCCTTCATAAAAATCCGGTTTGCAAAGAACAACGACACGTGCGCCCTCGTCAAAAGCGGAACCAGTCTGTCGAAGAACATGAGAAAAACACTTTACCGTCATTGAGGTTTGTTCATTGACATCGCGTAGAACAAAGAAAGCCATTTTCACATTGGGACGTTGTTTATACTCAACAACTTGGCCTTCAACCCACAAAGGCGACATCCGATCCACGTACTTACGGATATTCGAACTCAGTAGGGCCAGAGGCCAAGGATTTTCACGTGTTGTTTCACGGGCAGTTGGTGCAGTCACCCTTTTAGCCTAACTGATTTTGTCAAGCAATAACATGTCTGTGGACTCGCGTTGCTTTTATCTGTGTCGTTAGCGAGGGCATCTTCTTCACCACCACCATTGACCTCTACTATTGGTGAACGCCATACAGGTCGGCAGCTTCGGCCTATGACTTGGGGGGGGCAATGCCCACCTTGAGGTGTCACTCCCAGATATTGCAATCTTCATGCTGTGAGCTTTACCCAAAAGGGGTATTTAATGCGACATTTGGCCTCAAACGGCCTAAATTGGGTAAGTGATGAACAAGATAGCAGTACAGATTGGGCAAAAACCGCAAAGAAAAAAACTGTTGTTGGCAACACCACGCGGTTACTGCGCAGGAGTGGATCGTGCCGTTGACGCTGTTGAAAAGGCGCTGGCGCTCTATGGAGCACCCGTTTATGTTCGTAAAGAGATTGTACATAACAAGTTCGTGGTGGAATCGCTGTCAAAGAAAGGCGCGGTCTTCGTTAATGATACCCGCGATGTTCCCAAAGGAGCTCGTGTTGTCTTTTCAGCTCACGGAGTCAGCCCCGCAGTACGCGAACAAGCCGATGCTCGTGAACTGCGCACCATTGATGCGACATGTCCACTGGTGACGAAAGTTCATCGAGAGGCACTACGATTTGCCAAGCAAGATTATGACATTATTTTGGTGGGCCATCGCGGACATGAAGAAGTTGAAGGCACCGAGGGGGAAGCTCCTGACCATATTCAGGTAATCGGCACACCCGATGAGGTCGATACTGTTGAAGTACGCGATCCCAATAAAGTTGTGTGGTTGTCGCAAACAACGCTGAGCGTGGATGAAACTCAGGAAACTGTAAAGCGCTTGCGTGAACGTTTTCCCGGTCTGACGGATCCGCCAAGCGATGATATTTGCTTTGCGACACAGAATCGACAAGGAGCTGTCAAAGAAATTGGGGCGCGCTGTGATGCAGTGATCGTGGTAGGCTCAGCAAACTCGTCAAATTCTGTGCGACTTGTGGAGGTTGCTGAACAGGCAGGTGCCGGTAAAGCTTTCCGAATAGATGGTGCCGATGAACTGCGGAAATCTTGGCTTGATGGCTGTCAAACAGTGGGCCTTACTTCAGGAGCTTCGGTTCCTGAAGTGCTGGTACGTAAAGTTATTGAAGTTCTTGTAAACTGGGGATTTGATGATCTTGAACACGTGCAAACTACAGAGGAAACCACGACTTTTGCTTTGCCGCGAAATCTGCGTGCGGATATGAAAAAGGCAGGCCTGATGGATGCACATTCCAAAAAACGCACCCCTGGCCCCGACCACGTCAATTAGCGTTTCTATCCTTTCACCCTCGCGGGTGTCGCATGGGTACTTGGACATCATTATGGGTCTTTCTTGGCTAAGCAATATCACGTGGCATGTGGTTTTTCTCTTTATCGCAGAGGGCGTTGCAGCGGGTGAGCACTTTGGCTGGGCACTAAAGCAATGGTTGATGTTGCCCGATATGACTGGTGGCACCTGAGAAAAATACTGCGCGACACAAGTGTGGCCCAAAAGTGATCCGACGGATATGAACACGCTACAATAGTGCAGGTACATACTGTAGGAAGAAAGAAGAGTTTTTGTGGCACTAACGATCGGTATTGCAGGTCTTCCCAATGTTGGAAAATCAACACTTTTCAACGCCTTGACCAGAGCAACTGTTTTGGCAGCAAACTATCCTTTTGCAACCATCGAACCAAATGTGGGAGTTGTACCGCTTCCCGATGAACGCTTGGACAAGCTAGCACAGATGTTCGCATCGAAAAAAGTTGTGCCAGCAACGGTGAGCTTTGTTGATATTGCCGGGATTGTTCGCGGTGCTTCCCAGGGGGAGGGGCTTGGTAACCAGTTCCTAGCCAATATTCGTGAAGCTGACGCAATATGCCAAGTTACTCGCGTTTTTGACGATCCTGATGTACAACACGTTGACGGGAAGGTCGATCCGTCCTCCGATATTGAAACCATATCTACGGAACTGATTTTGGCTGATATGCAGACTTTGGAAAAAGCAATACCGCGCCTGGAAAAGGAAGTCCGTGCCAGAAAAATCGATAAAGAGGTACTTGACGGTGCCCTTTATGCCAAAGATTTGCTTGACAGTGGCGAGCTTATTTCAAAGCACGTTGAAGAGTTTGAGCCCGGTGTGCTGAAAGAATTTCAGTTGATGACCGCCAAACCCTTTATTTACGTCTTCAATATGGATGCTGAGGGCATGGAAGATACAGCGCTGCAAAAAGAACTCAGTGAACTTGTGGCCCCAGCCGAAGCCATTTTCCTTGATGCGGGGTTTGAGGCAGAACTGGTAGAACTTGAACCCGATGAAGCACGCGAGATGCTTGCCGAGGTTGGCCAGGAAGAATCTGGGTTAGATAAGCTGGCACGCGTTGGTTTTGATACCCTGGGTCTGCAAACCTATTTGACCGCTGGTGAAAAAGAATCTCGTGCCTGGACGATTAGGAAAGGCTGGACAGCACCGCAGGCAGCCGGTGTTATTCACACTGATTTTGAGCGCGGATTCATTAAGGCCGAGATTATTTCCTATGACGAGCTGATGGAGCTTGGCTCACTGCACGCCGCTAAAGAAGCCGGCAAACTGCGTCAAGAAGGCAAAGACTACGTGATGCAAGACGGCGACGTGGTTGAATTTAGGTTTAATGTTTAATGGCTAATCTCAGAGCAGAGCTACTCTGATTTTAGTTACGCAGGTGTTAGGGGCCCTTGTGTGGTAATTGATTATTAACTGCTAAGCGCCCCGATGTTTTCCGTCTTGAGTTTTTTCTTCTATGACAACATGGTGGTGTTGGGGTGCGCGGTGGTGACACCACTGATATTCCTGGGTGTGCTCAAGTCTTGGAACAAAGTTATCAAGGGACTCTACGTCTTTCAAGGTGGACTTCCGATCTTTGCCTGTATTACCCCGTTCTGTCACCGGTTTCTATGTACAATCAGCTGGATTCTTGAAGGTAACGATGGCGAATGGCCTTATGATGTGTTGTTTTGGGCCTCACCCATATTACTTATCATTGGTTTTCAATGTGTGTGATGTCGGTCAAGAAGATTTGTTTCTCAATGAAGGCAGTGAACTGGCAGAAGTTTCACATGGCTCGTACTTCTTCTATTTCTCGCTCAATACCAATGTCATTTTCGTTTTCATTTATTGATTTATCTCTTCGGGGATCGTATATATGTGCAAGACAAGCTGACTTGGCCGATCGACACCTATGTTTGCCTCGTGATCCATTGTGGTTTTTCCTACTCTACACAGTGCTTTGGATACGCGCCGATATGAATAAACATGAGCCTGCTAGAGTTCGCGAACTAAAGTCTAAGGCTCACGAAGGCGGACATGTCCTCAAGGTGTAAATTTGTTTATCTGCAGAGGAGGCAGGCACAGGTTTGTTGCATTGTCTGAATAAGGCGCAACTGCAACTGTCCCCTTAGCAAATAAAGGAGTAAAATTGTATTTATTCCTAGATGTTGTTGATGTGTCGAAAGGCGTCGATTAAGATAGCTCGGCATTGGCCACCGAAGTTGGTCATCGGAATCAATATAGTGGAGTGTAGCAACGATGTATGCAGATCATACCCCTGAAAGCTTGGGGGATAATTCGCAGAAGAAATCGCTCAGCTTAGTGGAGATCGAGCCAGGTCTGGCAGTGCTATTCGGCGATGGACACATACCCGAATTAGAGGTTGTTTCGTTCGATTTGCTTGGAGAACACAATGCTAAACGTCTGAAAGATAGACTTGCTCAGGGTGCAGGATTACTAAATCTTCTTGCTCAGTTTGGACAGAGCTTAAGTTCTGCTCAAGGTCTGGTTAGGCTATCCCCAGAAACTATGAGCGCGTTGAAAACATCAATACCCCTTACTTCCGGGGGCTATAACTTGGGTACTTTGGTCGGTGCAGATGGAAAGTTTGCCCATTCCGTGCGGTGGTCATCCGGTTTTGGAGTTACCCAAGGCGCACAAGTATCGCCCGCTATGGCCCAGGCAAGTGTGCTGATGGCTTTGACTGTACAGCTGGTGGATATCTCTCGTCGCGTTGATCAGAATATTGGACTTACTAAAGGCATAGCCAAGCAGATTCATGATGATCAATGGGCGACACTCGTGAGTTTATGTGAAGCTACGCAACACGCGATTATGGAAGCTAATAAGGTCAAAGCTGTTAATCGATATATTTTCGAGCCACTTACCGCTAAAGAAGCGGATCTGCGTAAACAGCGAATTTTGTTTACCAATATGGTTGAAGAGCATTTGAAGGCGTTAGATTTGAGTGTAACCGACCGTCGTAAATATGTGCGCACCAATTTTGAGCGTGTAATCGCTGACATTCATGGAATGGTAATGGCCGAGGGTGCTTGGTATCGCACGCAAGTACTTAGGGCAGCGTACATATGTCACGAAGATTATGAGTCGCATGAGAATCAGAAGTTAGTTGCTGAGCTGGTAGAAAATACGAAGCGTGAGCACGAGCGTGCGATGGAGAAGCTAAAGCACCTGCTCTCTGAGGTTGAGCGACAGTGTCAGTTAATGACAGTCTTGCCCGATGAGTTTACCTTGCCTTTCACGACAAAGCGTAGAGACAGTCATCTTGCACTTGAAATGGTGAGGGCTATGTCTGAGAAAGTGGCGAATATTCAGAATATGGAGTTGACAGTCCGTGCAGAGATATCTCCCGTGATTAGTGCCTTTGAGGATGGAATTCCCGATAGCCTCCTATCGATATTGAAGTGGGCGCTTCCTACTGGGCAAGAGCTATTGGCTCTAGCGGATATCAACCATGTATCTTCTTGGTGGGGGTCAAATTCTTTTCTGGGTATTACTCAGCAGAGTTTCTTTATTGCGCCGTACAGTTCAGTACTAAAAGAGGGTGATCTGGGGAGCCTGATCCCGCTGTCTGATATTAGGTATGTGCGTTTCAAAGTTGAATCAGATGATAATCCCAGAATCGACATCATCACTAAGGATGAAAACTTCGACATATCTTTCGACAAGTGGGCACGGACGCAGTCCGGTTTAGATAAAGTTAGTGCGGTTGCAAACCTTTTGATTGCGGCGATGAATCTGCCGGAAAGCGAATGTCGAATAGATCCACTGTTGCCGCAAGCTGATAGGTTACAGCCAGATCAAATTACAGGTATGTAGATCTCTCGTCTGTAACAATATTTAAACCATAGTTTTGACTATGAGTGAAAACCTTTTTCTTTTTTTTTGGGGGGGGGAGGGACATTCTGATCTGTGATTAAATCTTGTTCAGTTTGGTTTTCGTGGTGAGTCCGAGCTCAATGCGACATGCGATTGTATAATCCGCTGGTCTTTAGCGCTTCTCCCCACGATCCCAAGTGTTCACAGATAACAAGTACCTTAGGTACGTTGCTCGCACTCGCAGTCTCGTAAGACGCGCAAGTTATCGGGCCATCAATACGTACGGCGACAGTTTGTCATCTAGAAATTATGCTCTGTGTGTCCCGCTTCTTGATTCCATGCTCTAAGGGATCAGTGTCAAGAATTTGTTCCCCTGCAGACCAGCTACTATCCCGTGTTGCGCTGTAACGAAGTTGAGTTCGAGCTTGCTGGGGGAGTTCCTTAAACCAGATATCCCGTTCTTCAGGTTCATACTTGTTTGGTAACCTCAATTCTTTCTCTAAGTGGTGGAATTTTGCGAGTGACTCTTCATCGGTTTGAGATGCTGAGTCAATAGATTCCATCTTTTCTCTTTCCACTCAACTCAAGCCCCATATGTTCGCTAGCTATGTAGTAGGTTCTACTCCAAGAGTCTAATTCGCTATCTTCTCTCATTTCCAGAAACTATACTCAAGTTTCTTTCTTACTTGAAGCTATTTATCTCTGTGCTTGCAAGCACATCGTAGATCTCTTGTTCATTACTTCGTTACTATTTAAAGTTTGACAAAGAATCGAGCAGCAGGACTGATAGTTTTCCTTTCCAGTCATGTTCCGTTTCGCAGTTTGCCCACGGCTCTTGATGCCGGATGTCGATTACATCATCAAGTCTGTCGTGCTAGGAATGTGGGTAAGTAATGATCTCCTTCCAATAAAATCTAAGTATCGCAACCAGTCTGTTCCATCACGCATTGCACGCGTCTTCCATACGGGAATCGGCTGTGAGCGGATAGATTATCGAACCTTCCACAAGTAGAGAGTCGGGGGAGAGTTACAGAATCTGGAAACTCAAAACTAACGACTCCCACAAAGGGTGTAAGTGCCTCGTGCTCAGCAAAATTATATAACCCTCAACTAAACACTGTTTCCCAATAACGCCACCATCAGTTAGAAAAACGACATCTAAGATCCTTGATGAGGATGCTGGATGACACACAACCTACCTGAAAAATTGAGCTGTTTTCTAGAAATTATGTTGGCGTATTGATTAGGATAAGCACTAGCGTATATATTTCACTTAACGCGAAGGGCAACCCATGAGGGCGTTGCCATAGATACCAAAGCAAGGATGAAGGGTACACAATTATGGGGCTTAATGTTTACGCTGGTTCACTGACGCGCTACTATTCTAAGGATTGGCGGCCCGTTCAACAGAACGAACCAATCACTGATGGCAAAAAAATGGCACCCCATCCCTCGAAATATCCCCGAGCATTGCCCAGTGAGCAGTGGGATGAACTTCAAGAAACAAATGAACGTTGGCGTGACGAAGTATTGAAAGTTGTTAGCGCAAAAATTCAGTATCCAGTTGAACAATGGTGTGAAGATGTTGGTATTGGCTACTACACTCACAATCTTACATGGCAATCATATTTTGCGGTGATGATTTCTGCGGCATGTTTATCGTATTCTCAGGCACTTCCTCGCGATATTCCCACCCATGAACCTCTACACCAACATCCAATGTTTCGAAAAGCCTATCTGGATGACAGCAATCCTGTGTCTTACCTGCTGCGAACCGAGTGGTGGATTCCATCGCAATACGAATTCATTTTTACCTGCAAAGGGCCTGATGGGCAACCAAAAACGGTGTCTTCAACGAAGATACTTCTACGATGGCTTGTAGAACTCAATAATAATTTTTTTCATGCAAACGAAGACTATTTGACAACATGGTGTCAAAGTGAAGGCCCTCGACGTAATGAAAGCGGCAACATGAGGTGGAAAGAAGGCCAATATCGCCCTGTTTATCCGTTTGTGTCCTATGCGCGACACGGATTCGCTGTTGCTACCAAGGCAGCCCAGTATTCAATTCAACACCATGTCCCACTTCTACTCCACTATTAAAGCTTTTCAGGCTACGACCATGTGATATGGCTTAAATAATTCGGTGAATAGTAGGACAAATTGTTGTTACGCCAAGTGGCTATGTTAGAGTAGACGACGTACCGGTCAAGAACTACTTGACCCGCAAGCGGAGGTTTTGCATGGCAGGTCTGCCATAGGAACCACCCACCTGGATGCCTGTAGAAGGTGTCGGGTTCGGTAGATTGCAGCGCATGATGCTGCAATGTGAGCCTCCGTTTGCGTCAGCACGGAGGTTTTTTCTTTCCGAGCTGTACCAACACCTAGGTAAGGAGCTCATAATCAGCAGCGAACCGCGTATAAACGACCGCATTCGTGTTCCCGAGGTCCGTCTCATTGGAGCCGAAGGGGAACAGCTTGGCGTTGTCCCTACGGGCGAAGCGTTACACTCAGCCGAAGAAGCTGGACTTGACCTGGTTGAGGTCGCCCCTCAAGCTCGCCCTCCGGTTGCAAAACTGATGGATTACGGCAAGTACAAGTATGAAGCCGCTATGAAAGAGCGCGATGCACGCCGTAAACAAGCAAACTCTCAGATCAAAGAGATCCGTTTTCGTCTCAAAATTGATGATCACGATTTCGAAACCAAAAAGGGCCATGTCGAACGTTTTCTTAAAAGTGGCGACAAGGTCAAGGTGATGATTATGTTTAGAGGACGTGAACAGTCGCGCCCCGAGATGGGAGTCAAACTGCTGCAGCGACTAGCTGAGGATGTTAGCGAGCTTGCCACCGTTGAAATGATGCCGCGTCAAGATGGCCGCAATATGGTGATGGTCTTGGCTCCGACACGTAAGAAACAACGGACCAAATCTGAACAGCGCCGTCAGCGAGAAGGTGAACGGCCAAAGAAAGTGAATCGTCAGCAGCTTAAAGACGAACGTAAACGTCGTAGAGCTGAAGAGGCAGCCAAGGCTGCACAAGAAGCTGAAGGATAACAATCACTTTTACCCTTCCATTTAGTGGTGGTGGGGAAGCTATGGCTTGACGGTGTCAAGCCCAAGAACAGGAACGATGTAACATGCCAAAGATGAAGACGCACTCCGGTGCTAAAAAGCGTTTCCGCGTCACGGGTTCGGGAAAACTCATGCGCGAACAAGCTGGTAAACGACACTTGCTAGAGCATAAGTCCTCGCGGAAAACCCGCAGGCTGTCTAAAGATCAGGTTGTTTCACCCCACAATGCTAAGCAAGTCAAGCGCTTGTTGGCTAAGTAAGCTATCCCACCCGTAAGTTTTAAGGAGAATAATCATGGCACGTGTGAAAAGGGCCGTTAATGCCAAGAAGAAGCGCCGCACAGTTCTTAGCCGCGCAAAGGGCTACCGCGGTGGACGCTCACGTTTGTACCGTCAAGCAAAAGAGCAGGTTACCCATTCAGGTGTCTATGCGTTTAATGACCGTCGCAAACGTAAAAACGATTTTCGTAAACTGTGGATTCAGCGCATTAACGCAGCTGCTCGTCAAAATGGCATGACCTACAATCGTTTTATGCAGGGATTGCGTTTAGCAGGTGTCGATATCGATCGCCGCATGCTTGCAGATATAGCTGTTAAAGAACCACAAACATTTGCTTCGTTGATTGAGGCAGCAAAGAAGGCATTGCCAAGCGATGTCAATCAGCCCGCAGCTTAGCAAGTACCGATAGAATTTCATATGATGACGCCCAGCAAGATCATTACATCCTCAGCTTCTGCGCGAATGAGTGAGGTGAAAAATCTTGCTGGGCGTCACTTTCGTAAAAAGCATTCAACAACACTTGTTGAGGGGCCTCAGGCTCTGCGTGAAGCCTTGGAATATTATCCAGATAGCCTTCGTGATATTTATATGAGCCCTCAGGCGGCACAACGCTACGACTCGTTGGCGTATCGCGCATCACTAAAGCATTACTTTCACTACGTTGACGGCTCGTTATTTTCCCAGATAGCTCCCCAGGCTCAAGGCATATGCGCGACTTTTGACATGAAGGCTTTTAAATCAGTTGATCCGTCATTCGTTTTTTCTTTTACTCTCAAGACGAAGCGTCCCCTTATCGTCTTACCGCATACTCAAGATCCCGGCAATATGGGTGCAATGATTCGCGTTGGTGATGCCGCGGGGGCTAGCGCAATTATAGCTTGTCCTGGAGGGGCCGATCCGTTGAGTCCCAAGGTGATACGAATGTCTGCGGGCTCTATATTTCATCTTCCTGTTATTACAACAATGAACTTTTCACAGGTTGCGCAGGCTCTTCACCAGCATGGCATCTGTCTTCTTGGTGCTGATGGACATGGACAGCGTACGCTTTTTGACAAAGAGCTAAGTGAATTCTATAAACCTCATGCCTGGATTTTTGGTAACGAAGCTCAAGGATTAGATACAGAACAGCAAAAAGCCTGCGATACACTGGTAAGAATTCCTCTTTATGGTAAAGCAGAATCCCTTAACGTATCGCAGGCTTGCTCAATATGTGTGTACGAATCAGTGCGTCGCCAAATAGCCGATGTAGCACGCATCGAAACGAGCGACAGATGATATGAACACACTACCGGTCTAGGTCTTAGAACTTCACTTTAGCGCTTGATGAATCACCAAATAAGTCTTCAACATACAGGTGTTTATCTTTTGCGCCTGATGGAAGATCGAAAAGTATCCATCCTTCTTCAGTTGTCCCAGGATTAATATCAAAAACAAGTCCCGCTAGTTCACCATCAGGGTCTTTGATAATATCTGATTCAGACTTAAAGGTTTTGCCATCAACCTGTGCTTTAAAATCGCTTGCCAGTACTGTTATCGGCTCATCCCCAGTATTCTTAAGCGCGACCTTAATCCAAACGAATTCCCCTGCTTTAGAATCAACTGTTTCATCTGAAAAAGCGTCTTTCGACTTCGTTGGTGAAGTTTGAGTGTCAACAATAGATAGATCGATTACTCCGAGTTCACCTTCGCCACCATTGGGGGCAGAGGTCGCTGAATCCGTATCCGGTTCTTCGGTTGACTTGCCGTGCGAAGGATCCGTCGTACCTTCATCCGTTTTCTTTGATGATTCAGTCTGCGTTGGTGTGGAACCGTCAGCGTTTTTCTTATCGCTACTCACAGTTAAAGCTAAAACGATACCACCGATAATAAGGGCAACAATCAGAGCTATCACAATAAAAAACCAGGTCTGCTTATAGACAGGGGGCTTATTATCCTGATCGTGGGGAGCTGATGGATAGTTATCAGAAGGTGGAAAATTTCCCTGGTTCGGGTAGGCTTGCCCATATTGCTGACCAGGATAGTTACCACTTTGTGAAGAATAATCGCCACCTTGCGGAGGATACCCCTGATACTGTTGGGCAGTATCATCATACCCGCCTTGAGGTGGATAACTTTGTGGCGCATATTGCTGTGTTGGATAGTCACCAGAATGAGGGGGATAACTTTGCTGTTGGTTATATTGTTGTGTGGGATAATCCTGGCCGGCTAGTGGAGCATACTGTTGACCAGAGCTCAGATCTTCTTGATTTTGCGGTGAATAAGACTGGTCTTCACTATCATAGGGAGGCTGAGCTGGTTGAGCGGGATCGTAAGAATTCTGTTGTTCTGAGAAGGGGGACTGTTGATCGTTCATGACGTAGTATTCCTTATTATTGTAGTGTTTAGGTATTAGTGTATCGGACAGAAGAAAAGAAAAACAGTTTAACGAGATATCAATTCTTCACTAAGATCGCCATCGCTCATACGAAATACACGGTCACAGTAATGCAACATGCGTTCGTCATGGGTAACCATGACAACTGCTTTATTGCGATCGTGTGCCGCATCAGCAAGTATTTTTACCACATCAAAAGCACGTTGAGAGTCAAGTGACGCTGTTGGCTCATCGGCAAGAATCAGTGCGGGGTCAGGGTAAAGAGCCCGTGCTATTGCAGCACGTTGGCGTTCACCGCCAGATATATCAGAGGGAAATGAGCTTCGGAGTTTCCATATGTTCAACTGTTCAAGGAGCTGTTGGCTGCGTGTCGCATCAAAGCTGGTTTTGCGTACTCTATCAACAACTTTAAGTTGATCTTCAATGCATAGATAGGGAATCAGATGTGAGGTCTGTAAAATAAAACCAATTTTGTCAAGACGTAGTTTGACCAGTGCTTTGCTTTTCATGGAATCTAGGGACTGTCCATCAAGAGTGATCTTTCCATCTGTTGGTTTTTGTAAACCACCCATGAGTGTCAACAACGTAGATTTTCCAGACCCCGACGGGCCAACAATCGCAACGAACTCACCGGGAAAAATATCAAAAGTAGTGGCATTAACTGCGTTGATTTTTTCACTGCCATCTTGAAAGACTTTCGTGACATGACAAAAACTAATGATAGCTGGGGAAGTGATATTGGCATCGGTACTGCCATGTCTTACCTGAAGCTCCTTTAATGCTTCACTAGCGGTGCTGAAGGGCACATGTTTTGCACCTTCAAGTGCACCATGAGTGTCAGATACTTCTTTACGGTGGGAACGTCGTGGAAAATATCTATGAGAGTCATTCATCCCGCAATCGCCTCCAACGGATCAATTATCATCACTTGTCGAACAGAAAAGAGTGCCCCCATCAGCGCCACAATTACAATGGAAGCAGCAGCACCGCCATAGAACCACCAGTTGATCAGGAAAGGCAAAGAGGGCGGAAGCAGAGCCCCCGACAGCAGAGTAAACCCAAGTCCTGCGCTCAGTCCTGCTCCTGCGACAATCATCGTTTGTACCAGAACAGAGTGAGCAATGAAAGCAGAGTTAATGCCTTGAGCTTTCATAATTCCAAAAGATATTTGTTTTTGCATCGTAATGATGAACATAAAGATTCCGATAATAATGGCACAGATAAATACTAAGAAACCAATCATCAAACCGAAAGTGCCAACCTGTTCTTTATAGCCTGGAATGTTCCATATGATGTCAGGGATAGGTGAATATTCAATATCTTTATTGCCTGAACTTTCAATATCTATTGGCGCAAAAGGAACATTGTTAGCATCTTGTGGAACGAGTGATTTCACGACGATCGCTGAAAGAGGGTAAGGAGAGTCAGGTTCATTGCCAGTTGCTAAATACTGCTGGTTGGCGCGCATAAGCGACGTATAAATCACCGGAGCCGTTGCGTAGGTTGTTGGGGTTGTAAAAGCGGTGATCGTCAATGCTTCTTCACGGCGATCAAGAATAATTCTATCGCCAAGCTGGAATCCATGATCCTTGCGTAAACCTTCGCTCACCACTACCTCTGAGGTATTTTCTGGGGCTCTGCCATCAATAATTACGGGTTCAATAAAGCTTCCAGACTCATAGCCAACAAGGGCTGTATTGATTTTTGAATCCTCATCACTCTCGGGATGTATCACCGTTAATGCAATCGACATTTTGGCAAGGTCGACCTTTGATTTATCAGCAACTTTTTCGATATCGTTCACATCGTCTTCACTTAGTTGAGAACCAGTAATATTTTGATTGGCAAAGGTGGAGATGATCATTGCATCAGAATCAAGTTGATCAAGAAGGGTACGATTGGCGATGGCAAGACCATATGCAAGCGATGCCAGGAAAAATACAAGATAGGTAATCAACGCTATCACGGTGGTAATCAGGACATAACGGGCTGGGCTATGTCTCATCTCTTTGTAGGCAAGGAACATGGAACCTCCTCATATCTACTCTAATGCACCTGATATACAAACTACCAACGCAGAGATACCATGGCACAGATAGTTGAACAAACTCCGTACTGTTAGCTCTTGCAGACTGCGCTTATACTTGATGCAATAGAGACAACGAAATACAACAAGGAGGTTACGTCATGACAGAATTTATTTCCCCACAGCCCATTGCCGCCGATCTACACAAAAAACTACTTAGCGTTGAAACCGCAACTCTTGCGACGATTCTGCGCAAAAAAGGCATCAATAATGCTGTGATAGAGGGACTTTGCACCACTCAACCTGGGAAAAAAATATGCGGTGTTGCCAGAACCCTACGATATATTCCAGCACGAGAAGACTTGCAGGGTGGTGGCGGCCCCTACAATATTCAAAAGCAACTTATCGATCAGGTAGGCGAAGGTGAAATCCTTGTTATCGAGGCACGTGGTAATATTCAGGCGGGAACATTGGGCGACATGATGGCGCTACGCATGAAAGTTCACGGAGCTCAAGGAGTTATTACCGATGGTTGTATCCGTGATATGGAAGAAATTACGAGTATTGGTCTGCCGGTCTTCTCTGCTGGAGTCCACCCGGCGCAACCCCCTCGAATGCATATTCCCTGGGATGCTGATCTGACGATTTCATGTGGTAATACCGCCGTACAGCCTGGCGACTATATCATGGCCGATCAAAACGGGATTATTGTCCTTGCGCCAAGTATGGCTGAAGAAGTTGTTGAAGAAGCAATAGCTCATGAAAAGAAAGAAGAGTTTATTGTGATGCAACTTCAAGCTGGGCATCCCATCAAAGGATTAATTCCTATGGATGAGCAGATGAAAGCGGCGTTTGAGCAGTTCATAAAACAGGGATAGCAGCTTCGCCCTCTTATAACAAAAACGCCACTTCCCATCACAGGAGGTGGCGATTGTTTTCGCGAAGTATGTTACACGTATTATGACGCTACGCGCGAGACCTTTTCAGATTTGATGCACTTGGTGCATACGTTCAATCGTTTGGGAGTACCCTTGACAACCGCGCGAACACGCTGAATGTTAGGGTTCCAACGACGATTGGTGCGGCGATGAGAGTGGCTCACGCTTTTACCAAATCCAGGTCCTTTACCGCAGATATCGCATTTTGCAGCCACGATGTCTCCTTATTTTTTCTCACACAGATAAGATGCACGCGCACCGTATCCACACGATTCGATGGTCTTTATTCAACCTGTTTAGGATAGCTCATATGTGGGGAATCCTCCAAATGATAAAGGTACATTTGAGTGCCAATGAACTGTGAGTTTGGTTATGGTAGGTCTTTGTATCAAGCGTGTGCATCACATGGTTGAATACCAAGCGTATTTCAGAGGGCGAAAAGATGGCCCCTTCAATCCGTGGTGACTACACTATCAGTAGAACGACATCACATCTCTACTATGAGTGATACACCGATATGTGCAACAAACAGCCGCGTAGGTGATAGTTGTTCACAGCATAGTCGATAAATGATGACACAACGAAAGGAGGGAAAACAATGGCAGACATTATCAATACATGCTTTACCGACGATAAACTGGTGAGTGAAGATATCCATCGCTGGCTACAAGAATGTGTTACCCAACTGCATGCACACCGTGAACTTCTTGATGCTATGGATCTAGCATCTGGATTAGATAACTATACGGGTACATCGGCCTATGTTACAATGCGTCACGCATGTGATAGCTTTCAGTCACTACCATCGCATCATGATATTGGCTGGACTCTTGATAATGTTGCCGACGCAGTTATTCGCTGCGCACACGGAATTATTGGTGTTTTATTGGCGGAATTTTTTTCCCAACTATATGCCTCACCACCACATTCAACTGCAGCATTAACTGCGGTTGAATGTGCTTCCATGCTGAAAGCTGCTACGACATGTGCAGACAAAGCCCTTTTGCCCTCTGTCTATGAGCGTGATCCTGATACTATTCGCATCGTGATGGATTGGGTCAATAGCGAAATGGCGGACCCATTTTATGATGACGACGCCTACCGTGTTGTCGGCAGAGCCTGGAGTGCCGCCCAAGAAGCCTTCGTTGAATCAGCTGAAAATAACCATATGCGCGGTGATGCACGAGCTGCCGTATTCGTGATGGTTATTGGTGCATTAGCCGACACACTTGCGCTTCGTTGCAACATTGCGTCGCGAGTATTAGTGGCCACATCGTGCATGCTTCGAGATATGCGCACTCGACCACTGCCTCATGATAAACGTGGCAGACACGACATTCCATTTTTGGTGCGCTACACCTACGAAAGTTCTCATCATGAGGCACAGCATCTACGCAACTCGTTGATAGAACGCGGAATCTATGGTGCAATGAGTGGCCGAGCTGATTTATTAGGGGTAGGCATATGGCAAGTTGTTGTGCGTACCCGCGAACCCCATACAGTTTTACCAGCA
This sequence comes from Actinomycetaceae bacterium, assembly GCA_030540715.1. Taxonomy (GTDB): domain Bacteria; phylum Actinomycetota; class Actinomycetes; order Actinomycetales; family Actinomycetaceae; genus JAUNVQ01. The sequence goes on from JAUNVQ010000003.1 coordinate 132,824, forward strand.
GGAATACGTACTGCGGTGATCTCTAATCCGTGCCCGGTTGCACTTCGCCTACCAGCTGAACACGACAACACAGTGATCATGTTAGAGCGGCCCTACCTTCGCGACCACGCCGAACCACAACCACTACCTCTTATTGCTGTGACCCGGGCCCCAGGGCTCGTTGAAGATCTAGCTAACAGTCATGCAACAGTCTTTTTTGAACCAACACCACGTGAAGAAATGAGGCAACAACCTGTTTTGTCAGATAAACTTCACACAGCGCTCTCAACATCGTTAAGGGCACTTATCGATTGGATTCCCGCACCCTTTGTTTGTGTGGTTACCTGTGATAAGTTCAGTGAAAACACGGCCCGCACCATTGCTGAGACACCGTACCTACCAGATAGTGATAATGCTCTCTTCCCTTCTCATATAAGCCGACGGACTTTCGTATTGGCTGCACGTAACGAATGGGAGGTGTCACATTTTGTTCGTGACTGTGCTCAGGTTCGCACACCGCCCTCTTATGATCCCGATGAAATGACCGAGGTCATTAAAGATGTTTTCGCTGATGTCAAACGCGATTACACCACTTTTGAACTAAATGATCAGCAGCTTTTAGAAATCCCCGATCATGACCACGTTGAAGTTCTATTGTCAGCTTCAGACACTACTGTGGAAGCAACACGCATTGTGGCATTACTTGAAGGACGCCCCAGCAATCGGCCTATCGACATGAAACGTGGAGGACAATCAGGGCCAACACTTATTTCAACAACCCGGAGGTATGGGTGGCTGTAACATCAGATTTTTTGAACACACCGCTTGAGAGACTTATCGGCAAAAGAAATGCGCGCAAACTTGAACGACTTCATTTAAAAACGGCGCGAGATCTGCTGTATCATTTTCCACGACGTTTTGACAAATGGGGACAGCTTACCCCGATGCGCAATCTGGTGGAAGGTGCAGATGTGACGGTGATGGCGCAAGTCGTTGATACACGCATGAACCGTACTCGTGGCGGCAAATGGCGTCTATGTGTCACAATTACCGATGGTGACACATATATGGATGTTGTTTTTTGGGCAAAAAATCCGCATATGCTTTCGGGACATCAGCAACGCCTTGTCGTGGGAGACACCTTTTATTTTGCAGGAAAAATTGGGACTTATCGTCAACGCCTACAACTGACCTATCCCGACTATGATGGCGCATCCGAAGATACTGAAAGCCCCGTCACAAAACAGCGTCTTGACGAGCCAATCCCTATCTACCCGTCAACAGCGAAATTACATTCATGGGCACTTGCCAAAGCGATTGATACGGTACTGCTGCCAATGGAACAAGATGACAAGACCGACCCGATTCCTGCTGATATTCGTCAACGCTACGATCTTCCAGGATTGGTGGAAGCCTTCCACATGTATCATCATCCTCAAACAGATGGTGATTGGCAAAAAGCGCGAAAACGTTTTCAATACGAAGAAGCTCTTGTTCTTCAAACCTACCTCGCGCAGGCTCGTGCTCGAGCCCGTAATCATCCAGCACCCATCTGTGATGTTACACAGGGACAGTGGCGAAAAACACTACTGGATTCGTTGCCGTTTCACCTAACCACAGATCAAAGCAATGCTGTGGAGCACCTGGAACAAGCGATGTCTTGCCCTCAGCCGATGAATGTTTTACTTCAAGGCGATGTAGGATCAGGTAAAACGATTGTCGCTGTTCTAGCGATGCTTCAAGCCGTCGATGCTGGATACCAGGCAGCTCTTCTTGCTCCAACATCGGTGCTGGCAACACAGCATTTTCAGTCAATAATGGCATTGATAGGCAAGGTAGATGCCCCTGTGCATCTTTTGGCGGCAGCCACACCGGCTTGTCAGCGTGCCACACTTCTTCAGATGGCTCAATCTGGTCAACCACTTATTATTGTGGGAACTCACGCATTACTTTCCGATGACGTGACTTTGCCCCAGTTGGCGCTTCTTGTGGTTGATGAACAGCACCGTTTCGGTGTGACTCAACGAGGAATTTTACGTGACCGTGCCAAAACTTCCCCGCATGTGATGGTAATGACGGCAACACCAATCCCACGCACGGTTGCCATGACAGTATTTGGCGATATGGACACCATTGTGATGAAGAATCTTCCCACAGGGCGTCAACCTGTAAACACTTATATTGTTCCACGCTCGCGCCCCGCATGGATCGATCGCATGTGGCAACGCGTGCGTGAAGAAATAGATTCAGCAGGGCGAGTATTCATTGTCTGCCCGCGTGTTGATGACGCTGATACCTCCTTGGCAACCGGTGAACCACGTAAGCAGACAGCCAACCAAGATAGTGGTTCAAACCGGACATCTCAGGTGACTTCACTGGCATCTGTTGAAGCAATGACAAAAGAGCTTCCCACCGTGGCCTCAATTGCAGATGTGGGTTTTTCGGTTGTGACAGGGCGTTCAAAACCACAAGAAAAAAATGCTGCAATGACCAGTTTTATAAATGGACACACACCGATACTCCTGGCTACAACCGTGATTGAAGTGGGAGTGGATGTTCCTGATGCAACAATGATAATTATTATGGATGCTGACCATTTTGGGCTTTCACAGCTTCATCAGCTGCGTGGTCGCGTGGGCCGTGGAAACAAGGCAGCAGTGTGTATGGCCGTGACGAATGCTCAACCAGGCACTGCGCCATTGCAGCGTCTTGAAGCGTTTGCCAGCACAAACAATGGTTTTGAACTAGCCGAAAAAGATCTTGAACTACGTAAAGAGGGAAACATTCTAGGGGCTCAGCAGTCCGGTAACGTCTCGTCGCTGCAAACTTTATCTTTAGCTGATAAAACTGTTGTATCAGTGATCTGTGATATGCGTCGTGAAGCAATAGGTATTATTGAAAGAGACCCTCAGCTTAACAGCCTAGACTACAGCGGGTTGTGTCAAGCACTGCAACGATTAGATACAGAAGAAGAAGCATTTTTGGAGCGCGGATAATGACACGAATAATTGCTGGAAACGCTAAGGGCCGCGAACTGAAAGTTCCGCCGCGCGATACTCGTCCAACTTCTGCACGTGTAAAAGAAGCAGTTTTTTCACGCTTAGAATCGTGGAACGCCATTGACGAGGCACGTGTTTTAGATTTGTATGCGGGGTCTGGGGCTCTAGGATTAGAGGCACTTTCACGTGGAGCTTATTCCTGTGACTTTGTGGAACATCACCCGCCAACAGCACGCATGTGTCAGACCAATGCCCGCTCAACACGCCTAGCTAACACAGAGGTTCATGTGTGTTCGGTGAGTGCATTTTTGAATAATCCATGCAGGGCCACGTGGGATCTTGTTTTTATTGATCCGCCCTATGATGTTGATGATGGCCAGCTTGATGAGGTCATCGAACAGTTATCGAAGGGGCGTTTAGGCTACAGTGCAACTATTGTTGTGGAGCGAGCAAAACGTAGCCGTGCTCCGCATTTTCCATCACAGTTATATACCGAAGTGTCACACAAAACCTATGGTGATACTGTGATGCACTATGCGTGTTACCAGCCTGAAGAAAAATAATTGAAGAAGGCGATGCTCCCCGGATGCTGTTTAGTCATGGGTGGCTGACCATCGCCGAAAAAGCCTGTGACCTGATAGAGTTATGGTTATGAGACAAAGACAGCTCACGCGTTGTGCAGTATATCCGGGTAGTTTTGATCCACCCACTTTGGGACACTGTGACATAGTTGAGCGTGCTTCAGTGCTTTACGATGAACTGGTAATTGCTGTTGCCCTCAACGGTGCAAAAAGGCCCTTCTTTTCTTCTCAAGAGCGTATGGAGTTATGGAAGAACACGGTGAGCTATTTGGCTACCGATCCGTCGTGTTGTATTCGTGTGTGCATGGTTGAAGGTTTGATTGCTCACTACTGTCAAGAAAACGCTATTCCTTACATCGTTAAAGGTGTGCGAAATAGTGAAGATATGGTCAATGAGATGAATCAGGCCTTTGTTAATCGACAAATAAGTGATGTGGATACAGTTTTTCTGCCGTGTCGAACGGAATATAGCCACATTTCATCTACAATTGTCAAAGATATTGTCCGTCACGGGGGTGATGTTTCATGGGCTGTCCCACGGCCTGTGAATCGGATGCTTCAACAAAAGAGACATGGCAACAACGAACAATAGAAAAAGGAATCAAATATGAGTGAAGCCCACTTTGATGACAATTATGCATCCAGCGAGGTTATTGCTGTTCTTGATCGTCTAGGCGAGATGATTGGTGCGGGTAAAACTGTTCCCTTGACGGCCTCCGTATTGGTTAATCAAGCCGAAGCCTTGGAACTAATTGACAATGCACGGTATTCACTACCACAAGATATCGTTGATGCAGACAAGGTGTTAGCTAAAGCTGATTCCATTGTTTCTTCTGCACAACAAGAGGCCGACACCACACTAACTTCAGCACGCCAACAGGCTGAGGAAACGGTTTTTTCAGCTAATTCTCACGCTGAGTCAACAGTAGCTGATGCGCAACGTACAGCTGAAGAAACCGTTGAAGAGGCGAATGCGCAGGCACAAAATACTGTTGAAAACGCCAACGCTAAAGCAGCAGCAATCGTTGAGCAAGCCAATGGGCATTCTGATCAACTGATTGCTTCAGCAGAGGCAGAAGCACAAAGCATTGTTCAACGTGCTCAAGCTGAGGCAGAGCAAATTATGACGCGGGCAAGAAACGAATCAGAACGCCTTATTAGCAAAGAAAATGTACTCAACGAGGCAACGAAACGTTCCCACGATATGCTTGAACAGGCAACACAGCAGGCAAATAAGATGGCAGATGAAGCCACCAGTTACGCTGATTCAGTATTGAGCCGACTTGACGAAATGCTCAACCATATGCAAACACAAACACGTGCAGGACGTCAACAACTCTCGCGGACAAATAACCGATAACTGAAAGAAATTCTATGGATAGCTCACCACAGTCACACTTTCGTGTTGACATTAAACGCGTACCACCTGCCAATAAAGGAATGATAGATACGCATATGCGTGTTCGATTGGCAACGCTGCTAGGTACTGAAGTGTTAGCCGTTCCTGCGGGGGAAGTTCTTGATATTTCTTTGCAGATGCAAGAAGTTGATCAGGGTATATTGGTGCACTTTTCATGCCGAACCAAAGCCGTGGGGCAGTGTTGCAGGTGTTTAGAAGATATTGTGTTTCCCCTTGATGTTGATGATTCGATTATTTATTTTTATCGTGATGAACGCCAGCGTCTTATTGACCAGGGTGATGACGAAGCCGAAGACTATCCCATTGTCGACTCGGACACGATTACAATAGAGGACGAATTCATTGATGCAGCAATTCCACTCATTCCTTATCAACCGCTGTGCAGTGCAGACTGCAGGGGATTATGCCCTGAATGTGGTGAAGCATTTCGTCATTTGCCACCGGGGCATACCCATGACAGTATCGATCCGCGTTTTGCCGCACTCAAGGGACTGTTCAAGGACGAAAATGAGCGATAAGAAACATATTGATCCAGGAGCAGCCTGTAGTGACGTTGATACATTAGTGAAGGCGTGGGGGATTGATATTGATCCTGAGATGTTGGTGTTAGCATTAACGCATCGTTCATTTTCACATGAAATGGGTTATGTTCCTCATAATGAGCGTCTAGAGTTTTTAGGTGACGCTATTTTACAGTTGATCGTTACCGAGAAACTGTATCGACGCTATCCCGATCATTCCGAAGGACATTTGGCAAAAATGCGCGCAGCCACCGTTTCACAGCCTGCTTTAGCAAGTGTAGGCCGAGACCTTGATTTAGGTAACTATATTTTGTTGGGCCGTGGCGAGCATCTTACTGGCGGTAAAAATAAAGATTCTATTTTATGTGACACAGTGGAAGCCCTTATTGGCGCAACATATTTGTGTCACGGTTTAGAACCTACTCGTAGTGTTGTCGAGAGATTATTGGCAAACTTGCTAGATAACGTGTTGACACGTGGTGCAGGTATTGATTGGAAAACAAGCTTGCAAGAAATTGCAGCCCAACTTCACTTATCCCCACTTACCTATGAGGTCACAGGGGTAGGCCCAGATCATGCGCGACAGTTTCACGCAAAAGCAACGGTTGCGGGAAAAATCTGGGGCCAGGGAACGGGCACTTCGAAAAAGAATGCTGAACGAGAAGCGGCACATCAGGCTGTCCTTGCGTTACAAGAAGAATATAAGACTACGGCTAACACAGCTCAGCTCAACGCAGATATTGTCTGCAAAAATACAAGTGATTAGGTAAAATAGAACCGTGAAACCAAACGAAACTACATCCCAGAAGAAAATCAGAGTTATGATCATAGATGATCACGAGATAGTTCGTCGTGGCATCGCCGAAATAATTGATCGCGCTGACGGAATGGAAGTCGTTGCAGAAGCAGGAACTGTTCAAGATGCGGTACGGCGTGCTGAACTTGTGCGACCAGACGTTATGCTTGTGGACTTACAGCTTCCCGACGGAACGGGAATTGATGTGATGAATGCGGTGAAAGAACGTTCGGCGCACTCACGACCTATCGTGCTTACTAGTTTTGATGATGATGATGCCCTGGCGGAGTCTTTAGAAGCTGGCGCTAGAGCTTATCTTTTGAAAACAGTTCGAGGTGCAGATATTACTGACGTTGTCCGTGCTGTTGCAGATGGTAGGGTACTTCTTGATGAACGTACTGTTACGCGTCGTCGCGCCGATCATGAAGACCCAACAGCTGATCTGACGCCCTCTGAAAGGAAAGTCCTTGAACTCATTGGGGATGGCCTATCCAATCGCGAAATCGGCCAAAAACTAAGTGTTGCTGAAAAAACAGTGAAAAACCATATTACTTCACTTCTTTCCAAAATGGGTTTACAGCGTCGCACTCAGGTTGCCGCCTGGGTGGCGGGGCAGAGATCACAGGCCTGGCGTAAAAAACGACGCTAAAGCCGTAAATAGCGTTTCCATACCTGGGTCATGTCACCTGTATTGTTATACGCAGGGTTATCTTACGTTGCCAAGGTGGTATCTTGTGTAAGTGCCACCTTGATGTGAGGCTGTCTTGCGGGTTGAATACCAGTTGTGATGAAGTAGCCCTATAAGAGAGCACACCAAAAGAGCGAGGTTCCTGAAGAGTCAGAAGTAATTTCACTCCAGCCACGGTGACGTCGGGCTCTCGCGGCCAAATTATTCAACCCGGAACGACGATGCTGACGTGGATCCATGCCGCGACCATCATCATCAACATTGATAACAACATGTGGTTCATGAAATGCTGAAATATTTTTATTAGGTTGCGGGGCTATATCAACTCTGACCGATACCGAGGATGCGTGTGCATGTCGTGCCGTATTGGACAGAGCTTCTCGAACAACAGCCACCACATCATCTGCCAGATCGGGGCTGACAGCATCTTCAATCAACTGTACGGCTTCAAATTGCCACTCCATATCTTCACGCACCAGCGTTACACCGTTATAGTCGATAATAAATGAAGGTGCAATCCCTAGGGAGGTGCGTGCTAAAGAGGCTTCTCGTCGCAGGCGTTCAACCAGCTCGACAGACTGGTCTGGTTCACGCAGATTGTGAACAATCGTCCTAATTTGACGCACTGAATCGTCAACTGCGGCAAGGGCCTTGTCAAGACCTCCAATCATTTGTTCTGGCCCACTGGTGCCTTCCACTATTTCTTGACGAATACGATCCAATTCCATACCCGTAGCAAAAAGCTGTTGTATTGCGAGGTCGTGAAGGTCTTGACCAATACGATTACGTTCATCAAAGAGGGCGGCTACATCTTCAGCATGCTGAGCACCAGCAAGTTCAAGTGCAAGTGCTGCCTGGGATGCTAGGGATTCAGCTTGAGCTAATTGGATGGCATCAAATTCTTCCCGATTTGGCAGGCGCAACAAAATGAGTACTCCAATACCATCACCGCGTGCCATAAGCGGGGCATAGAGCGCAGGACCAAAACTACCCATCTGTGGGATACGTAATGTTGGTGTACGGTTCATCGCATCAACAAGCAGACCGCGACCTTCACGAAGAACACTTAAGGCACGTCCGTCTTGGGGAAAGACGCTTCCTAAGAGTTCGTGAGAATAAGCACCTTCAACGATTTCGGCCGCCCAGCTATCACCCACAGAGGGCAAAACCATGATGGCAGTATCGGCATCGGCAACATCTCGTACCGTGTTAATGATAAGAGAGAGGGCTTCTTCTTCGTCTTGTCCCTCAAGCAGGAGCGTGGTGAGTTTTTGCGAAGCACGCATCCATTTTTCGCGGTTACGTGCTTTTGCATACAGCCGCGAGTTTTCAACAGCGATAGAGGCTATTGCGGCAATACCGCTGACATCTTCCGCGTCGGCATCGGTAAAACCTGATGGTTTATCACATAAAAAGAGGCGCCCATAAATTTGTTCATGAATACGAAGTGGAGTTCCCATAAACGACGAAGGACGATGTGTTGGACCTTCACATTCATTAGGGAGCATGGAATTGGGAAGATCATTAAGAATGACTGTTCCTTCTGGAGGAATCTGGGCAACCAGGTAATCAGGGACAGGAAGCTTACCATCAATCGGTTGACTATCTTTGGGTAGACCGTGATGAAAAAAAGAAGAAGTTTCACCCCGATTATCCAATACAGAAAGTGCCCCATGGGAAGCTCCGGTCAGTTTACAGGCCTGGTTAACAAATTCTTGAAGAACACTTGGTAGGTCTAAAGAGCCCATGAGCTGGACGACAGCACGCATAAAATAGTGACGTGGTGCGCGCTGACCAGGCCTGGGTGATGAGTTAGCAGCTAGCAATGGTTCTTTCCTGTTCAACAGACCAACGATACAAAGAGTTACGTTGGTACAACTCGCTATGTGTTCCTTCTGCAACAATTGTAGCCGCTTTTGAATCAAGACGATCCATCATGATGATATGGTCTGCAGCGTCAAGTGCACTGAGGCGATGAGTAACAAGTAGGACTGAGCGCTGTGTGTCGTGAGGGCGCAGGAGGTCATATACCAACTGGTCAGCAAGTATTGGGTCGATATGTTCGCCAGGCTCATCCAACAGCATAAACGGAGCTGGGCAGGCAAGAGCACGAGCAAGAAGAAGTCGCCTGCGTTCACCACCCGATACAGTTGTAGCGCCTGAACCAATCTGGGTGTCAAGCCCGTCAGGAAGACTGTCTATCCATTGACCAAGACCGGCTTCAGATAAAAGCTGATATGCCTGTTCGCGTGTAGTGTTTCCTCGTGCCACTCGAATATTTTCAAAAACAGTGGTTTCAAAAATATGGGCATCTTCTGCAGTCATTGTTACCAGTCGCGCACAGTCTTCACGGCTCAGACGGCTCAGTGGTGTACCGTTGACGGTGACACTACCCGATCGTGGTTCAAGCATTCCAGCAAGGGTCATCAGTAGTGTTGTTTTCCCGATTCCTGATGGCCCCACAATACCAAGGTGGCGGCCTTCATGCAGTGTAAGGTTAATTCCTTCAGCAATAATAGGTCCGCCAGGCCAACCAATAGCAAGGTCTTTTGCTTCAATGACTGGTGATGTGGTGGCGATGTCGACAATTGGTAAGAGGACGTTGTTCGTGGTTGATACGTCAGTCGTGTCATCAAGAATGTCCATAATGCGCTGGGAGGCACCAGCAGAGCGAATCAACTGTACAACTGCGGGAGCCATTTGTTGGGTTGCCTCAAAGCTGGCTAATGGGGTTAAGACGAGTACAGCAAAATAGACTTCACTCACAGTACCTGATACTAGTCCTTGATAACCAAAATAGAGTGCCCCCAATACCGCAAGACTCATCGAGATATTGTCGATAACTGCTGCAAGAGCTGCAGGGCGTGCAGCATTATTTTGTGCATTTTCCAGGGTGTCTTCCACTTTGGTGAGATAGTGTTGAATATTGTTAATCTGCCCCGAAATGTGCAGGTGAGTGGCACTTTCCATCATAGTAAGTGAGGTGGAAGAAAGCTCAATTGCCCCAGTTTGCTGTGCAAGTTCACTTTGACGCGCTGCCTTCATTGATAGAAGAGGAGCTCCCAGACCTGATAGAAGGAGACACATAAAGAGGACGATCCCTGATAATGGTTCAATGAGAGCCATGGCTAGTGATGTTGCCACACCCAAAATAAGTGCCACAGTTGCTGGTAGGAGTGATTTGACAACAAGGTTTCCTACTTCATCAACATCGGCACTGGTTCTTGCTAGCAGGTCTCCACGGCGAACAGAGGCTACTTTCGCTGATGACTGGTGGGCCAATTTGTCGTAGACATTGGTACGAAGCTGCGCCATTCCTTCAAGGGCTACACGGTGTGAAGCCAGGCGTTCCAGGTATCGAAAAAGGGCCTTTGAAATACCGAAGAGGCGTACACACACAACAGCAACAGATAGTGTCAACACGGGGGGCATTTGGGAAGCCCGTGCAATAAGCCAGGCTGAAGTGGCCCCTAAAGCAATAGAGGCCCCTAAACCAGTACAGCCTAATGCAGCAGCTCGAATAAATCCCCACTTATTCAGTTCTAAAAGATGGAAGGCTTTTTTCAGTGCAGTTTTTTCTTCTGGCGTTACAATCATTACTGTTCACCACCTGAGAGCTCGGCAAGAAATTCGGGTATAGCAACATCATCTGCTTGGGCAGCTTCAATATCGTCACTGTAGTAGTGTTTGCGTTCTTCTTCAGTCATCAAACGTGTATTAACCTGCACAGTAGTATCAGCTAATTGCGTTATTGCGTGACGGTGAGCAATAACAACCACTGTTTTGCCTTGTTTTTTCAGTTCTTTTATAGCAGCAATAACATGTGATTCAATAGTGGCATCAAGATGAGCTGTGGGTTCATCCATAAAAATTGCGGGAACATCGCTGAGAAGAGCGCGAGTAAGGGCCAAACGTTGACGTTGACCTACAGATAGGCCAACACCTCCTTGACCAATAACCGTGTCATAGCCTTTGTCAAGTTCTTTCGCAACGCGGTCAAAGCCCGTCACATGTGCCGCCCATTCCAAAGCTTTTTTGTCACGAGTTCTTCCCGTGTCCCATTCATCAGAAAAAATATTATCTGCCACGGTACCTGGAATAATAGGTGGATTTTGTGGAAGCCAGCTGAGTTGTGACCACAAGGATACAGAATCAACATCGGCAATATCAATACCATTGTCCAATGTGGAGGAAGTATCGTCCTGTGGAATAATTGCTGCACGGCCTAAGGTGGGAGACAGTTGCCTAAGCAGTACCATCATCGTTGTTGTTTTTCCCGCACCTGAGGGCCCCACCAAAGCGGTGATCTGTGCAGGCTTGATTGTCAGATTAAGCTGATAGGGAGCCCAGGAAGCTCGTGCACTGACACTCAGGTCTGTTACTACGATTTGTGAATGAGCTAAAGGCGGGCACGTGCGGGTGCCATGAGGTATCTGTGATGCAGCGGTGTTGTCATCTTCAAGAATATCGAATGCAGCCTGTGCGGCAGCAACACCATCAGCGGAAGCATGAAAGTGTTTTCCAACTTCGCGGATGGGGGTGTAGACCTCAGGCGTGAGCATAATAATGACCAGAGCGGTATAGAGGTCGATATTTCCGTAAAGCAACCTGAAACCAGCTTGTACCGCTACCATAGCCACAGACATAACGGAAAGGAATTCAAGGACGGCACCTGAAAGGAAAGCGACACGCAGGGTTGCCATTGTCGTGCTGGTGTAGCGTTGACCAATGCGCTGGATTTGTTGAGCGGGCCCCATTTCGCGACCAAAAGACTTCAAAGTGACTAAACCCGCAATGAGGTCAAGAAGCTGACGGCCAAGCTGCTGCATTGTTGCGAGACGTTTATTGGAAAAATCTTGCGTGAAACGTCCAATAAGAATCATAAAGATTGGGATAAGCGGGATGGCGATAAGAGCAACGAGCACTGACCAAAAATCGGTCAATGTAATAACAAGAAGTACAAGGGGAGTAACAGTTACCGAGAGCATCAGTTGGGGTAGATAGTCAATAAAATAGGGCCCCAGATCGCTAAGCCCACGTGAAGCGAGGGTAACAGTGTCAGCACCTTTCATTGCCAGCCAGCGAGGATTTTGTAAGGAGGCTTTCTTTAACACCTGTTGGCGTAGTTGCCTAATGGAGCGCGTGGCGGCCTTATTTGCCTGTGTTTGTTTTAACCAGATAAGAAGAGCACGAAGAATAATTACACCAACAAGGAGCCAGATATAGGGGGTGATGTCATAAAAGGTTGCTTTGCGTTCAACCATAGGGCTGAGTGCCGCTGCAATCAATATTGTTTGGGCAATGACAAGACCGGCAATCAAAAGGCCACTGAATGCAGAAAAGATGATGAAAAAGCGTGCGCTTTTTGCGTATCGAAGGAGGCGTGGATCTAATGGTTTCACTCGATATTCTTTCTTGGCCGTGACACGCACAGGTGCCAATAGGATGTTTAGGACGTTTGTCTCAGTCCATAGCTTAGCAACTTTCAGGCCCAACGTAGAACTGATAAATAGAACCGCTCCGCCAGTCTGGGACTAGCGGAGCGGTTTTTCCACAGTTAGGACAGTGGAAAGCTGTTAGTGGTTATCAGCTTTCTTTGAAGAAGTTACCTGAAACGTTACTTGCGGACTGAATACGATCCCAAACAAGTCCAGGGTTGTCTTCAACATCATGAACAGAGATTGTTCCTGACATCTTGGTGTAGGCCCATGCTGTATATCCCAAAACAACGGGAACCAGCAGCACAGCCACAACAAGCATGACAATCAATGTTGATTCTGAAGAAGATGCCTCCCACATTGTCAGTGAGTAGTCAGGGTCAATCGAGGACTTCATGACATTGGGAGCCATGGTCGTAAAGATCCATGACACTGCACCTGCGATTGCTGCACCGTGGGTAAAGAAGGCAAGCCAGGGCTTATCCAGCCATGTCAATGCAGTTGCCCCAATGATTGCCAAAGCAGCGATCACCAGGGGAATCCATCCCCACAATACTTGGCTGGCATAGGCAAACTGTCCCCATACAGCCAAAACAGCAATCGTTAAGGTTGCAGCAACGGTTGTTGACTTTGCCAAGTTCTTTGCGCGTTCTTGAACGACACCGTCAGTCTTGATGCTCAGCCACAGTGAACCCTGTGCCAAGAAAACACACATGAGTGCTACACCACCAAGAATGGTGTAGGGGGTCAACAGTGACAAGAAGACGCTTTCCAAAGGTGCACCTTCACCCACAAAGTTATGGATCATGGCCTCTTTGTTGGGCAATGCTGCCAGGGTGTCAGGGGCAATACTCTTTTGAGGAGTGGCGGGATCTACCACAGCGATATTCATGCCCTGAACCAAATTCGCAAACGCAACACCGAATAGAATCGGTACAAGCCAGGTAGCAATGATTTGACCCCAGTCCCATTTTGCGCGCCATTTTTCGGAGGCAACTTTTGAACGCCATTCAATAGCGCAGATGCGCACGATAAGACATACCAAAATAAGGAACAATGCCAGATACATACCCGAAAACATTGTGGCGTACCACAGTGGGAAGGCGGCAAAAGTTGCACCGCCAGCAGTGAGAAGCCACACCTCGTTACCGTCCCATACGGGGCCATAGGTGCGCTGAACCTGGCTGCGTTCACGGTCTGTTTTCGCAACGATAGGCATAATCATGCCTGCTCCAACGCCAAATCCTTCAAGTACCAGGTAACCGGTCCAAAGGACAGCAATAAGAATAAACCAAACGATTTGCAATACTGTATACATTATTTAGTACCTTTCTCCTTTTTCCCGACTTCTAGTACCCAAACGACAAAGCGTTTTCAAGGTGTGCGGGATGCGGGGAGGGCTTATCGCTGGTATCTGATGGTGTCTTCGATGAAACATGAGGCATTGTGATGCCTTCTTTAACATAGCGTTTCATGAGGATGTACCAGACAACACCGAGTGCAGCATAGATGACGGTAAACAGAATCATCGTGAGGAATACCTGCCAGCCAGGTACAGCCCCCGAAACACCGTTTTCAGTAAGCATATACACCAACTTCGACGAGTCTGTTTCTGCCATATTTGCTGGATAAACGATAAATGGCTGACGGCCAATTTCTGTGAAGATCCAGCCAATATTGATACCAATGAAGGGCATTGGCAGCGACAGCACCGCGAACTTCGACAATGCGGTTGAAGTGGTGATGCGCTCACCCCGGAGTGCGTACAGACCCCAGACTGCAAGGATGACAGAGAAAATGCCAAAGAGCATCATCAAACGGAATGTCCAGAAAGTGATCATAATGGGGGGATTGACCTGGTTCACATTGAACTTATCCGCGAATTCCGCATTGAGGTCATTAATACCTTCAACAGTTGTTGAGGGGGCCCAGTTCTTGAGGATGGACAGCATCGACGGGATTTGACCGACGTAGGTGATGCTTTCCTCGTCACATTTGGCATCCAGTGCCCATGAGCCAAAAGCAGCCACAGTGAAGGGGGCATTTGGCGTTGTGCCGCACAGGGCCTCAGCGGCAGCCATCTTTGCGGGCTGCTTGTAGGCAATCTCGACAGCTTGCATGTGTCCTGATGCGCCAGTAAGAATACCGCCAACAATGGTAACAACTAAACCGAAACGTGCAATGGGTTTCCATACGTTACGTGCTTCAGTTTCTGCGCCTGCTCGAGCCGAACGTACAATCCACCAGATTGACACACCTGCAATAAATGTGCCAGCAAGAAGCCAGGCAGAGGTGACAACGTGGAAGAATGCTACCCACAACACTGGGTTGAGGATAACGGCAAAAAAGCCGCCCACACCGTCAAGTTGTGCGCGACCAGTGGCAGGATCAACAACAGCGCCAACAGGATGTTGCATCCATGAGTTCGCGCCGATAATCCACAGTGCCGAAGTGTTCACACCGATAGTAGCCAACCAAATCATCCATGTGTGGGCTTTTGCAGATAGACGTCCCCAACCAAAAATCCACATTCCAAGGAAGGTGGATTCAAGGAAGAACGACAGAAGTGCTTCGCAGGCTAGTGGAGCACCGAAGATGTCTCCCACGTAGCGCGAATACTCTGACCAGTTCATGCCGAATTGGAACTCCTGCACAATACCAGTAGCCACACCAAGTGCGAAGTTGATTAAAAATAGTTTCCCGAAGAACCGTGTAGCCTTCAGCCATACGTCTTTTTGGGTTTTGAGCCATATTGTTTGCAAGATGGCTACGCATAAAGACATGCCGATGGTAAACGGAACGAGAATGAAATGGTAAACAGTGGTAATACCAAACTGCCACCGTGCCATAGTTAAAGCATCAAATATGTCTGCTGAAACGACACTCATGTGCTCGCCTTTCCGATAGAGAATAAGGGTTGAAATTTGTCCTAACCGTAGTTACCCACACCACATCGCTATGATGTGACAACCATGTCATTAACATATCAACAAACTTCATGTGTGTCATACGTCCTATAGGGAAACTGCAAAATAATGCACAAGAATCGGACAGATTTGCAAAATGTGCAATAATAATAGGTGGCAGTCTTCTTGGCACGCATCCAAATGGCTGTCCACACAAAGATAGACAAGGAAAATCTACTTTGAATGTGGCATTGTTGTCTATGGTGTTTCGAACCTTCTAACGTCGCCATACCGACCTCAGATTGGTCAACAATAATGCAGTAAAAGACTTTCGCGCAGGCGGTGTGAAAAAGAACATTGCTAGTGGCGACGACCCCGAGGTATTAGGTGGACGTGTACGTGATACCTCATGGAGAACTTTGTGAAAGACAAGAGCGATACTGTGCGCACTTCCGGCAATGAACTTAATGAAAAGACCATGACGACAACAAAAAAAGAATTTCAGATCTCAGCAATTCCTCTTTTCATGGCTCCCGATCCATCCTTTGCTCAAACGATGAGCGAGACAGCAGACTATGCTGAATTTGATGAATCATTTACCCGGCGAACCAGGGAGGCAACCCCACGTGGTGACGAGGGGCAACAGAAGAAACGAACAAGACAGACACGGAAAACAAAAGCTACTCAAAAGAAAACGTCGGACAAAGCTGAATCACGCAGCAAAAAAATCAACCAAGAGACGTCCTCTGCTTCTGAGCGTGTTCGAGTCACGTCCCCAAGCGAACCTCACTCCGAGATAGAAACCGATGGTATTCGCCGTACGCGGCGACGTAAACGCAGTGCTGAAGAAACAACCGAGGTGCCCACCGAAATTACGGCATTGAAAGGTTCCACACGTCTTGAAGCGAAAAAACAACGCAGGCGTGAAGGTCGCAAAGAACGCAAGCGTACCCTTATCACAGAGGCAGAGTTTCTAGCGCGACGTGAATCCGTTGACAGGCACATGTATATTCGTGAGCACGATGGATTGAACCAGATAGCAGTGACTGAAGATGATGTTCTTGTTGAACACTACGTTGCGCGACATACACAGACCACCATGGTGGGAAGTGTATATATGGGTAAAGTCCAAAACGTATTGCCTTCAATGGAAGCAGCATTTGTGGATTTAGGGCATGGCAGAAACGCCGTGCTTTATGCTGGCGAAGTAAATTGGGACGTAGCGGGATTACAGGGGCGTCCTCGCCGAATCGAGTCTGCATTAAAACCCGGCGATTCGGTGCTCGTGCAGGTGACCAAGGATCCGATAGGTCACAAAGGCGCGCGTCTGACCGCTCAAATCACCCTGGCTGGACGCTACCTTGTATTTGTTCCTTCCGGTGCGATGACAGGGATTTCACGAAAACTTCCTGAAAAGGAGCGCCGTCGCCTTAAACGCCTGCTCAAAGACATTATTCCCGCTGGACATGGTGTTATTGTGCGAACAGCAGCCGAGGGGGCAACAGAAGAACAACTACGTGTTGACGTTGAGCGACTGATTGCACAATGGCAAGAAATCGACAAAAAAGCACAGCGGAAAACACTGAAAGTACCAACACTTTTGCGAGGTGAACCAGAACTTGCATTACGGGTAGTGCGCGATGTTTTTAATGAAGATTTTGCGTCAATGCACATTCAGGGAAAACAAACGTGGACGAAAGTATGCCAATACGTTGAAGAGTTTGCTCCGGATTTGCGTGACAGGCTTCATCACTGGACAGCAAATGATGATATTTTCGCGGCCCATCGCGTTGATGAACAGCTAGCGAAGGGGATGGACCGCAAGGTATGGTTGCCCTCTGGGGGATACCTTATTATAGAGCGCACCGAAGCAATGACAGTTATTGATGTGAATACTGGAAAATATACGGGCACTGGCGGCACGCTGGAAGAGACAGTAACAAAGAATAACCTGGAATCTGCAGAAGAAATTGTGCGCCAACTTCGCCTGCGCGATATCGGTGGAATCATTGTTATTGACTTCGTTGATATGGTGTTGGAATCTAATAGGGAACTTGTGCTTCGCCGACTGATTGAGTGTTTAGGGCGTGACCGCACCCGCCACCAGGTTACTGAAGTGACATCCCTAGGATTAGTGCAAATGACGCGGAAACGTGTTGGGCAGGGTCTGGTAGAGGCTTTTTCAACTCAGTGTGAACATTGTGAAGGCCGAGGTTTTATTGTTCACGATGATCCAGTGGAACGCGATAACGGATCCGCAGATAAACAAGAACCATCCAGTGGACGTAAGAAAAAACACATGTCTAACGCAGAATGGAAAGCGCAGCGACGCAAAGAAGCCCGTAAGGCAGAAACAAAAGCACTGGTAGAAACCAAAAAAGAGGTTCGACAAACGCTAGCTCAAATAGCTGAGGCTGCACAGACTTCTCATGAAGGCAATGTTGATGATAAAGATGGTGCAAAAGATTCAACAAGATATGATTCAACGAGTGGCGT
This sequence comes from Actinomycetaceae bacterium, assembly GCA_030540715.1. Classification (GTDB taxonomy): domain Bacteria; phylum Actinomycetota; class Actinomycetes; order Actinomycetales; family Actinomycetaceae; genus JAUNVQ01. The sequence continues at coordinate 150,648 of JAUNVQ010000003.1, forward strand.
GAAGCGTTCATCAGCTAAAAAATCAGCTGGACAACGCAGTAGTTCTCAAGGTTCGCACACGATTGAGACGGAAAAAAACAGTGCTGAAAAGGATGATCTTAGTGGTGCTCGACGTGGAACCTCGTATAGTGCTGACCAATTCGACGGTATTGCGTTATTATCCTCACCCCATGTAAAACCGCAGTTAAATGCACCATCTTCACAGGTTCACGACAGCAATCGCAGTGGTGTTACTCGTGATCGGATCACGGTTGACGCTACCTCACCCGACGGTGAGCGCGAACCGACGCTACGCAGGCGTCGTGTTGTGCGTTCAGGTGTGGTCGATCCAGCGAAAGCGATGACATCCAAGGAAGCTTAGTCGGAGATGAAGAATGCTGCGAAGCCTTCAATCAATGCTATGTGTTTGCTGCCGTGTCAACATTGCAGGAACATATAGGCATTCAATTGATACACTGCAGCAACGTGAAAGGATGAAAAGAACCAAGATCGTGGCAAAAACCACATGAAACACCCAGAATAAACGGTGTTACAGTTTGCCCGATCGGGTAGAAATCCGCTAGAGTTAAACGTCGGTAAGAAATATTGGAACGATAGAAATGAGCAGCAACGTGGTCTACGCGATCGTCAAGGCCGGTGGCCGTCAAGAAAAGGTCTCCGTCGGGGATGTCATCGTTGTCGACAAGCTGGCTGGGGAAATCGGCGATACAGTCGAATTTGCCCCGGTGATGGTGGTCGACGGTGATAAGCTCACCACCGATACTTCGCAACTGGAGAAAATGTCGGTAAAAGCCGAAATTCTTGATGAAGTAAAGGCAAAGAAGATCAATATCCTCAAATTTAAGAACAAGACGGGTTATCGTCGCCGTATGGGACACCGTCAACAGCATATGACAGTGAAAATCACTGATATTGCTTAAATAGTTAGTTTTAATCAAGAGAAAGCAGCGTCTGATGGCACATAAGAAAGGACTTGGTTCCTCCTCAAACGGCCGCGATTCAAATCCGCAATATCTGGGTGTGAAGCGTTACGGTGGCCAGGTTGTCAATGCTGGTGAAATCATTGTTCGCCAGCGCGGCACGCATTTCCACCCCGGCAAAAATGTTGGGCGTGGCAAAGATGACACTCTGTTTGCGTTAGCAGCAGGCCAGGTGGAGTTCGGTAAGCACCGTGGACGCCGCGTGGTAAACATTATTGCCGCTTAGACAACACACATTGTCTGGATAACCCAGACTCACAACGTGAGGCGGAGCCGGAGTTCAATGAACTTCCGGCTTCGTTTTTTATATCGGTCATCTTGACCTACAAGCCCACATTTATGTCGGAAGGATGGAGCAGGCAGTGTCCCAGTTTATTGATAGGGTACAGCTTAGTGTGACCGCTGGAAATGGCGGGCACGGCTGCATGTCGATTCGCCGTGAAAAATATAAGCCACTTGGTGGCCCTGATGGTGGTAATGGTGGGCATGGTGGATCGGTTATTGCCAAAGTGAACCCACAGATTTCAACACTTCTTGAATTCCATTTTCGTCCACATCAAAAAGGCGAGAACGGTGGCCCAGGTCTAGGCGATAATCGCAATGGAAACAACGGTGCTGATACGATTTTAGAGGTTCCAGAAGGAACGATTATTAAATCAACAGATGGCACAATTTTGGCTGACCTCCACGGTGAAGGAACCGAGTATGTTCTTGCGAAAGGCGGAATCGGAGGACGCGGAAATGCGGCACTTGCCTCCAAGCGTCGAAAAGCTCCAGGGTTTGCTTTGCTGGGTGAGCCTGGTCAATCATGCGACGTTATCTTTGAACTGAAGTCTATGGCAGATGCCGCACTTGTTGGCTTCCCGTCATGTGGAAAGTCTTCACTTATCGGTGCTATCTCGGCCGCCCAACCAGAAGTGGGCGAATATCCGTTTACCACACTGCGCCCTCATCTAGGCGTTGTTGAAGTTGACAGCTATCGTTATACCGTTGCCGACGTTCCAGGGCTTATTCCAGGTGCCTCTCAAGGTAAAGGCCTTGGTCTTGACTTTTTACGCCATATTGAACGTTGCTCGGTGATTGTTCATGTTATTGACATGGCAGTTATAGATACAGACCGCAGCCCCGTTGCAGATATTGAAGCCATTGAAAAAGAACTCCATCTTTACCAATCAGATCTTGATGCGCTCAGTGGCTACGTTCCTTTGAGCGAGCGCCCACGCATTATCGCCCTTAACAAGATGGATGTACCAGATTCATGCGACCTTGCAGATATTGTTGAATCAGATCTTGCAGTCTTTGGCTGGCCGATCTTTAAAGCGTCAGCAATTTCACGGGAAGGCTTACGTGAACTCACCCTCGCGTTGGGAGAGATTATCGAACACAATCGCCCTTCAATAACAGACGATGATGAAGAAAAACGTGTTGTTCTTCGCCCCACACCCAAAGGGAAAACAGCTCAGCAGCAACTGGATATTCAGAAAAAACATGATAGCGATGGCACTTACTATCTGGTTCTTGCTGACAATGTTGAACGCTGGGTGGTACAAACCGATTTTAGTAATGAAGAAGCGATCGGCTACTTGGCTGAACGCCTGAAAAACGGTGGAGTAGAAGACCGCCTTATTGATGCGGGAGCTCAAGAGGGCGACAGAGTTGTTATTGGCGAAGAAGGAGTTGTTTTTGACTTCGAACCCCATATGGCTGCAGGGGCAGAACTGTTGAGTGCTCGAGGCACTGCCGAACGTTTACGTGAACTAGAAATGGAACGAGAAGGCAGACGCCAGCGGCGCACCAATGAACAGCGTCGCCGTCAATATCGAGAACGGATGGATGCAAAAGCTGCTGCGCGTCAAGCCTTAGAAGAAGAACGCAAACGTGGAATTTGGACAGACCCGAACTAGAGCCCTCAATGCCAGCGGGTTTTGCTGCGATGTGTTTTTCTGAAGGTGAGGAAGAATTCTCACAGGGATTTTTCGAAACGGTGGCCAGCTTTCGTCCTCTTACTTTGCCCGTGAAGCACCAGGGCATCAAACTGCGATATGCTCAACGTCTAACGTAGCATCGAAGGTAATCTTTCTGCCTTGACTGCGTGAAAGCATACGCCCAGTCCTTTCTATGCGTTGGGTGTCTCATTTTCACTGTTCATCTTGCACCACTTTGTCAGTGCTGGTTACCTTTGAACCAGGACAAAAGAGAGGCAAAACATGTCAGTTTCCCCGCACGATACCACCTATCGCACTCCCGATGGCGGAACGGTACCATCACGCAGACGCATTTTGGCGACAGCCAGACGCATCGTCGTAAAAATAGGATCATCCTCGCTATCGCGCGATGATGGATGCTTGGATCTTAACAGACTGGATCAGGTAGCAGGATTTGTATGTCAACGCCTTGATATAGGCCAACAGGTGATGGTTGTGACATCGGGGGCAATATCGGCCGGAATTGTTCCCCTAGGGCTCACAATGCGTCCACGTGACTTGCCAACGGCTCAAGCCTGCGCCGCCATGGGGCAAGGGCTCCTGATGGCACGATGGAAAGAAGCCTTCCAAAGTCACCGACACCAGGTAGCACAGATCTTGTTGACCGTTGAAGATGTCATGCGACGCAACCAGTACACCAACGCTCACCAAGCCCTCGATAAACTTTTGAACCTTGGGATTGTGCCCATCGTCAATGAAAATGATGCCGTTGCCACCGACGAGATTCGCTTTGGCGACAACGACCGTTTGGCGGCATTGACCAGTCACATGATTCAGGCCGATGTTCTGATATTAGCCACCGATGTTGACGGTCTTTATACGGCACCTCCCAGTGACCCAGCAGCCACAAAAATTGACGTCGTTACCGACATTAACAATGTTGATGCTGTTGTTAGCGCGAAAGGATCTACACTTGGTACTGGCGGTATGGTCACAAAATTAGAGGCCGCACGCATTGCTTCCTCCGCAGGAATACCAGTGATCCTCTGCTCAGCTGACGACATCGACAAGGCTTTAGAGGGCGACGAGGTGGGAACCCTGTTTGTTCCATCGCGATCAAGGCGCCCCTCGCGACTGTTATGGTTAGCCTTTGCTGCACAGGTACGTGGTAAAGTGAGTATCGATAAAGGCGCCTACCACGCGATCACCGACGGAAAATCTAGTTTACTAGCGGCTGGTGTGTCAGGTGTACAGGGATATTTCTCGGCAGGAGACGTTATCTCAGTCCTCGTTGAGGAAAAAGAAGTGGCGCGCGGTATCAGTGGCTATTCATCCCATGAGCTATCTGGCTTTGTTGGCAAATCCTCCAATGAAATCCGTCAACTTGGTGTGGATCATGTGCGCCCAGTAATTCACCGCGACGACCTAGCGATACGAAACGAATGACAAAGCAACACCATGCCGTTAAAACGCCTCAATGAACGTACATATGCGTGAAGTTATGATCCAGTAACAATAAGGGAAACACGCTGGAATGAAAATACGGTCTGCAGGCCAAGCAGTCTCATCACAACCAAGCAACGTCATAATAATATAATGGGAAAGGACACACCCAATGACAGCAACAAGCCATAACAATCATGCACATAATTCAAGCAGTGTGAAAGACGAAGTACTACGTGCCGCACAACGAGGGCGACGTGCTGCAGTGGAACTTGCCAAGATAACAGCGCAGCAAAAAAATAATGCACTTCACGCTATTGCTCAGGCACTTATTACCCATGCTGATGACATTTGTGCGGCCAATGCGAAAGACTATCAGCGTGAAGAATCCAACGGAATGAAAGAGTCGCTTTTGGATAGGCTGAAACTAACTTCCGAGCGTGTAGGTGACATTGCTGAAGCCGTGCGTACAATTGCTACATTAACTGACCCGGTAGGGGAGGTGATCAACGGCTACCGTTTGCCAAACGGCCTACATATTACATTGAAACGAGTGCCATTAGGTGTTGTTGGAATGATATATGAGGCACGCCCGAATGTGACTGTTGATGCAGCATGTCTAGCCTTAAAAGCAGGGAATGCATCGCTTCTTCGTGGAGGTTCTGCGGCCCTAGAGTCCAATATGGCATTAGTGAAAGTTATTCGTCAGGCCCTAGAAGAAAATGGTTTGCCCAGTGACTGTGTACAAACTCTTGACGAATACGGGCGTGAAGGCGCCACCGAAATGATGAAAGCACGCGGATACGTGGATGTAGTGATACCGCGTGGAGGCGCCGGATTAATTAACTCGGTAGTTGACAATGCGCGTGTGCCCGTTATTGAAACAGGAATTGGCAACTGTCATATCTATGTTGATGCCTCAGCAGATATGGAGAAGGCTTTGTCGATTGTGCTCAATGCTAAGACGCAGCGCCTTGGTGTATGCAATGCTGCTGAAACACTGCTATTGGATAAGCACATGGATGACAAAGCTGCTGTACAAATTCTTTCTGCACTGATGGATGCGGGTGTACGTATTCACGGTGATCCCATAGTGGTGGCACTGATGCAAGCTCTTGGAAACAAATGTGGCGTGGCAGCTGTAGAAAAAATTGTTGTGGCGCAAGAAGATGACTGGGCGAAAGAGTATTTGTCGGCTGATATTGCGGTTCGTATTGTTGATGGGGTAGATGAAGCCATTGAGCATATTCGAAAATATAGTTCAGGACATACAGAAGCAATTGTGGCTGATTCTTCGCAAGTGATTAGTCGTTTTGTCAGTGCAATGGATTCAGCAGCCGTTGCTGTGAATGCTTCTACCAGATTCACCGACGGCGGTGAATTAGGATTAGGGGCCGAGATCGGAATATCCACACAAAAACTTCATGCACGCGGGCCAATGGGGCTGTCAGCGCTGACAACAATGACGTGGATTATTGAAGGTGATGGACATATTCGCCAATAGTAGAATGTGAAAGTATTTTCACGGTAAAATCAAAGTGAGTTCTTACACCACACCAGCAATAAGGGGAGAGGCAATGGTCGTTGGATCGCGGCAAAGTCGGCGTATTGGCGTTATGGGCGGTACTTTCGATCCTATTCACCATGGTCACCTAGTTGCTGCATCGGAAGCACAAAATGTGTTCGACCTTGATGAGGTCATCTTTGTTCCCACATCAACACAACCCTTCAAAAAAGGTCGAAAGGTTACGGGCCCTGAGCATCGTTACCTTATGACAGTTATTGCAACAGCAGCGAATCCTCGTTTTACTGTGTCGCGGGTTGATATTGACCGCGGCGGTACGACCTATACAATCGATACACTTCGTGATTTGAAAGAACAACGCCCAGAGGCACAGTTTTTCTTTATCACAGGTGCTGATGCATTGAAAAAAATTATGGAGTGGAAAGACACCGACGAATTATTTGAACTGGCACATTTTGTTGGTGTCACACGCCCAGGTCATGAGCTGGATTATCATGGTGTTCCCCAGGATAAAATATCGATGATAGAGATTCCTGCGTTGGCTATATCTTCCACCGATGTAAGAACACGAGCCAGTCTTTCGAAACCAGTGTGGTACTTAGTGCCCGATGGTGTCGTTCGATATATTGATAAGTATGGACTATATGTGGATGCGTGAGTAGTGTGGCAGATAAGAAAATGAATGATAAGCCGATACGCGATCCGTATCGCATCGGAGAGTTGCCAGCCGAACAGGCGCTCGAAAATATTTCGACAGGAATGATTACTTCTTTGTCGGGCTTGACACAGCGCCGTTTAGAAGACCCCTGGCGTCGGATCAACGAAAAGGCTTCTGCGGTGGAACAGCGGCTAGGCGAGGATCGACACCATATTCGTACCACTGATGCCCCATCAGCACAATCTGGGGTCACATCTTCTGAGGGATATATTGCAAGTGCATCGCCCTCGCTTTATAGCAACACCGCATCAACGGACCTTCCCTCACCTATGCATGTTCGTTCAAGCCTGACAAGTGAAACATCAGCGTGGGTTGATCAGTATCGGCGTGAACAGGAAATGCGTGAGATTGCCGAGCGCGCCCGCCGCCAAGCAGAAGATGATTTACAGCGTATGAAGGCCCAAAAAAAGGCCCAAAAAGAAGCAGAACAGCGTCAGCGTGAAATTGAGCTGCAGCGCGCACGCCAGATGCATCTGGAGGCACAACAAGTTGCCGATTCTTTTGCTGCACTTGAATACGGTCTTACCAATAATTCACAATCTGGTATCCCAGCAAGCAACCGGGTGCCGCTCACATCGCCAGCAACCACACAACGCGGTGATTCGCTGCACGCAGCGCAGACGGATCCTGCTGATTTAGCGGCTCTTTTTGCTCGTGCAGAATACGGGCAAGACAGTGGTAGTACAACAAAAATGGAAGAAAGCAAGCTTTCGCGGGGGCCAGAAGATGCACCCGTGGAACAATTGCGGACAGAAAATGTGGATGTTTCGCCGATGCCGCCGCAACAGAGTGAACACGACAAAAGAACATCGACATCAGCTATCGACCTCACCAGTGTTCCTGATATTGAGAGCCACGAAGAATTATTTGAGCATTATCAGCGGCAGGTGCAAGCCCAGCTGCTGGAACAAGCTCGACGTCAAGCATTAGCACGTCGAGAAGAAGACGCACGCCGTTTAGCGCTGCTAAAACAGCAGCAAGAACAACGTCGGCGTGAAGAGGAACTGAAGTTACGCCGACAGGTAGAAGAACAAGCTCGTAAAAAAGCTGAAGAACTTGTCCGCCGCCAGATAGAACAGCGAGTGCGCCAACAGACTGAGGAACAAGCTCGTCGTGCGGCTGAAGAGCAAGCTCGTCGGGCAGCTGTGGACCAAGCTCGTC
>JAUNVQ010000016.1:0-55000 GCA_030540715.1 Actinomycetaceae bacterium
GTGACAAGTGTCGTAAACGACTATCCGTAGAAGCGACTCAGGGTTTCCTTCTTTAGCTCGGCATAGGTGCCATCAAAAATCGAGTCACGGATGCGTCGCGCAAGATTCACCGTGAAATATTCGTTGTGAATTGTTGCCAAGCTAAAGGCCAAAAGCTCCTTGCCCTTAAACAGATGGTGCATATAAGCTTTCGTGTAATGCCGGCACGTGTAGCATTCACACTCGTGAACCACAGGCGTAAAATCTCTGCGGAAACGAGCATTGGTAATGTTAACGCGTCCATCGGGAGTGTACAGCGCAGCATTTCGGGCAACCCGGGATGGGTTGACACAGTCAAAAGTATCGGCACCGGCCTCAACGCCAACAAACAGGTCATAGGGTTCTGACAGGCCCAACAAGTGACGCGGCTTATTTTCGGGCAGCTCCTCACACACCCACGAAACGATTTCACCCAGTCGTTCTTTTTCTAAGGCTCCGCCAACTCCGAAACCGTCAAACATTTGACCATTGATGTCCATAGCACCCAGGTCGCGGGCCGCCTTTCGACGCAGGTCCTCATACTGGGCACCCTGAATAACCCCAAAAAGCATCTGATAGGGCTTATTGGCGCGCTCACGAGTCAGGCGCTGGTGTTCAGCTAGGCAGCGCTCAGCCCAACGCCGGGTACGCTCCAGGGATTCCTCCTGGTAGGCGCGCGAGTTCAACAGTGTGGTCAACTCGTCGAAGGCAAAAATAATGTCGGCACCCAGTTGATGCTGTACCTGCATAGATACCTCGGGGGTGAAACGATGACGCGAACCATCCAGGTGCGACTTGAAGGTCACGCCGTCTTCGTCAACGTTCGCGTGGCGTTCCTTACCTCCCTTTGTGGCCTGGTCATCGGTAGCGGTGCCCGAAAACTGTGCAGACAAAACCTTTTGAAAACCCGCGCCCAGGCTCATCACCTGAAAACCACCCGAATCAGTATAGGTTGGCCCATCCCAGTTCATAAACTGTGCCAGGCCACCGGCTTCATCAACAATATCGGCGCCAGGCTGCAAATACAGGTGATAGGCATTGGCAAGGACAGCGTGGGCACCAAGATCGCGGATCGCCTCTGGAACAACGGCTTTCACAGTGGCTTTTGTACCCACAGGAATAAATGCGGGTGTTTCAATATCGCCATGAGGAGTATGGATAATACCTGCACGCCCATTGGTGCCAAGAAGTTCTTGTTGCAGGGTAAATGTCATTGGTTGTCCTCCCGTAAAGTATCGGCGGGTTTCCAGGCTGGTTCGTGGCGCTTCATCCAGGCGATCACGGCGTAGGTCAGTGGCAGGCAGATCACCTCGACAGCGCATTTATAAACGTAACCCACCACAACATAGTTCCAAAATGCGCCACCTGTGAGCACGCCTAAAAAGGCGATTGTGCAAAAAATAATCGTGTCAGCGGCTTCGCCCACAAGTGTGGAGCCAATCAGGCGAACCCACAGATTCTTTTCGCCAAGGCGACGTTTAATAGCCACCAGCACATAGGAGTTAAGGAGTTGACCGGCAAGGTAGGCAAAAAGTGACGCCGTGACAATACGGGGAACAAAGCCAAGGACGGCCTCGAAAGCTGCCTGGTTGTGGTAGTCGGCGGCTGGTGGGGCAATCTGAACCAGAAGAAAAATAAAGGAAGCCACAAATGACATCACGAAACCAATAAGAATCACGCGGCGAGCACGCGCAAAACCATAGATTTCCGCCAGGACATCACCCAGGATATAGGTGAAGGGAAACAGGATGGCACCGCCATCAAAAATCAGTGGCGCAAAGGGTGTGGGTACTTCAATGAGCTTTGTGGCCGTCACGTTGGATAGCAGGAGGAAGCCAACGAAGGCCACGGCGATAATATCGTAAAAACGTGGAATACCGGTGATGGGTGATGTTGATTGGGTATCCATGAGCATCCTTTCCGTGTCACGTTGGCTTGCTGGCCTATGAAGGCGACCCTGCGCGTGTTAGCGACGAAGTACCTGTTGACTGCAAAATGCCTGTTGGTAACGGTGTGCTCATGGGGCAGCGAAATGGCCCGTGAGCGCTACTGCACGCTAGGCATGTCTTGCTGCCACCAAGACATGTTTCATTGTAATAGCTGGGGCGCGTGGTGCAAAACCACGGGGCAGACCAGGGACTTGTTGGTGGATAAGCGCCATGATGAAAACCGGATATGATAGCGATGCGGTGTGGTACAGGTCTGAGGTTGCGCAGGTGAAAGATTGCTGCGATGTGACATGCTTTCAGCGCACAAGCCGGTGGCAGGCTTATAAGGTTTGTTGAGGGCGGTAGTGAAGCTGCTTGGTATGCGGCTTAACACGGTGGGCAGTTGTTGGCTCAGGTTGCTAGGTGGGATGAGTGTTTGTTGTTGTTCTAAGAGGACGGCTGTGAGGAGCTGCCCGTGGTCGCGTCTGAGGTCTTTGGTGATAAATTTCAGAGGACGTGAGCGCGAATGTGATGAAGATGTGGGGCAATAGTCGAGGGTTTGGTGTTTTTTGTGTAACGGTAACTTTCCGGCAGCATTGTTCGTAATAATGGCGCTTATATAAGTGAGTGCTTCCTGTTAGAGTAAAACACGTCAAGCCCTGTGTGCTATATCACTAAGTTGAGCGGTTGTGTGTATACCAAGGCGACTCACTGACCTGCCTCAGCCTATGACGATAAGACAGAAGGAAGAAGTCATGGATAGCGGCGTGATGGATATGCTCATTCTTATCGCCGTCATTGCTTCCTTCGTTCTTATTACCGTTATTGTTAAAGTGGCGTTTCAAACGGCCCGAATTAAACGTCAAGGTGGACCCTCAAAGGCACCATATTTTTATGATGGCCCCGGCCCGATGAATATTCGAACAAAACGGGTGCGAAAATCAATATTGAATCTGCCCTTTGGCCTTGTGCTTCTTGCGTGTTGTGTCTTCTTCTTTGCTATGGCATTGAAAGATGGAAGTTCGGGGGACACGAAAAACACGGTGGGGGTGCTTGTGGGGTGCTTGCTCTTTTTGTTCGGCGGACTGTATTTTGTTGGGTCGTCCCTTCTTCACTATGTTCACGATAGGCCTGACCGTATCGAATATCGCAACGCCTATGGACGGCTCACCACCATTATGCACAGCGATATTGCAAGAGTTGAGTTTATTGAAGGAACCGAGGATTCGGACAATCACACAAAAAGTCCCGACTATTGGCGTATTATTCCACAACAGGGACGATCGATAAAGCTGCGAGACAACGTCTACTGGGCGCCACATCTTTTCCACGCTCTTGCCGTAAAAGCTGCAACTGAGCTTGCGCCACAGGATGCCAGTGAGCGTATTGCGCGTTATGCACGTGCATTCAACATTGAGCTTTTCACGATTCCAATGGATGACTATATGCACTTCCTTGAAAGTCCAGATGCTCACTATGTGTTGCCGATGCGCTCCAGTAATGAAACATATATTGCTCCCTTCAAGAAGGATGATAAGCGGTAGTTAACAAGCGGTTCTTGTTCTTTTTCGGTTATGATAAGTTCTGATATACCCCACCGGAAAAGGATAACCTATGGCATCGGTTACCGCACTTGTCGGCATTGTTCTTCATGTTGTTGCCGTTGTTGTTATATTTGTGTTTTCCCATGTCTATGTGCGCCGTCAAGGTGGCCCAAGCCCGGTACCTTACTACGGTGAGCCTCAAGAAGAAGATACTTTTCGTACCCATCGGGTTCGTAAACATATTCTTTTTTTGGTGGCTGGTATTTTCTGTGTATTTTTGTCTGTTGGAATGATATATACGCTCAGTCAACATTATGGGCAAGACGGCTACCACCTGTGGTCAAAGGAAATGATCCGAACAATAGTGGTAACAGGTATTGCGTTTGCGTTACTTGCGTTCTATCGCAATTTTTATATCCATGATCTTCGTGACCGTTTTGTCAAACGCACGGCTTTTGGTCGCACAAAAACAATCGTTCATGCCAACATTGATTCCTATTTCTTTATCCGCAAGCCTCCAACATCTCCCTACTTGCTGATTTCGTGTAGTGATGGGATGAGCTTATATATAAAACGGGGGCGTTATTGGGCACCTCATCTGTATCATGGACTTGCTGTATTTGCCGCGAAGAATAAAACCTACCAGGAACTTTATCACGAGGTTCAGCAACTCATGGGGCATTTTTGTGTCTATCTTGATGACGAAGATCTTGACGAAGATGACGGTTTTTATGAAGACTACTTGGTGTATTTGCGGAGACTGGCACACCAGACACTGCCTGATAATCCCGATAGTCACTATTCACGCTGGCTTGAACGGCGAACCGCGTCGATAAGAAACCTTTTGGCAACGGATCGAGTGCCAGACCTCGATGATACGTGTGAACAGAGGGAATACCTCTATGAGCTGGGGCAAAGTGCTGGTGTGTGGATACAGAATATTTCCTATGGTGAAAACTATGAGCCACCTCAGTCCGCGGTTCAACACGAGAAGCGCTGGTGGTGACAATAAAGCAGGTGATTCACAGCCAAAGGCACTTCTTTTTGCAAGGAATCGCATAAGTTATTCCAAGCAAGGAAAGTCAATGAATCGTGCGCTCTAATCGGTAGCTGATGACGAGCCTGTTGAGTCAGTGGAGGTTGGCTGTGGTGCCGGTGGATTCACCGGATCAGGATCTGGATTCGGAGGGGGCGTTGCTGTTGGTTGAGGAACAACGGGTGAGCTTGGTTGACTAGGACTACTGGTTGGTGTTGAGGTCGTTCCCGAAGGTGTTGTTGAAGTGTGTGTTGACGGCGAACTTCCAGTTCCCTGATATGTTGTTGTTCCCTGGTTATTATTGCCTTGCTGGAACGGGTTGCGGGCAAATTGGTTACGATCAATGGGAACACCTGGTAACACAGGATCGGAGAGGACCGATGGGTTGGAAGGGTCCTCACTTTCAGGTGAGGTGGATTCACTATCAGAGGGCGTTGGAGTTGTTGTTGATGGTGAACGTGATGGCAGAGTCGATGTTTGATGGGGGAGCGGTGTTTGTTGACGAACCTCTTTATGGGCGGCATTGCTTTGTGCAAGCAGCATCCACATCACCGCAAGAAGGAGTAAAACACCTGTAGCTGCGGCGGTCACCATCCACAACTGATGACGCCTTGGATCCGAAGTAGCATGTTTGGGAGAAATAATGTGTCCTTCGTCGAGTTGTTTAACGTACTGGTATTTATTTAAAGGTAGATACGTTCATTATACTACAGGTGCAATTATAACCCTCTGAAGGCATTTGCATATTACTGACATGCGCTATAGCACTCACCATTTTCCTGACAGCCATATTGAAGTACGATTGTTGTATTGTCAATCTCTTCCAGAGAGGATACGCCATGCTTTCGAATCCTTATTTTTGTACCAAGGATCAGCAAACGGCGATGGCTTTGATAGAAAACAACCCCTGGGTAACAATGGTTTCTTCTACCTCTCAAGGACTGGTAGCCAGTCACTATGCCGTGTTGGTGGAAGAGACATCTCAAGAGGTTGGTTTTAGCCTTGTGGGTCATGTGGGTAAACCCGATGATAAGATTTTGCAGCTAAAAGATGGCAGTGAACTATTGGTGATTGCTCAGGGGCCGCATGGCTATATTTCCCCAAGCTGGTATGGGGATGGGTCACATATTCCTACGTGGAATCACGTGACAGGTCATTTTTGGTATCGAGTGGAGATTTTGAGTCAGGAAGAAAACTTTGAGTTCCTGGTTGCCATGGTTGATCATTTTGAAAAAGCTCGCGAGAATCCCTGCGACCTGCGAAAAGAAGGTGAGCAAGCAGTTGACTACGCGAAAGGTACAGTGGGGATAAGGCTTCATATTGAACGCTTTGAACTACGGGAAAAACTTAACCAAAATCGTCCGTTCCACCACGTAAGCGGTGTCATCGAGAATCTTCCCGAATCAGGAAATCCACAACTAGGCGCCTACATGAAACGCTACTACCACAAAGACTAGCGTGCATTAACGGAAGGTGAAGAAGAAATATCGCAAAAAGAAAAAAGAGGGGATGATTCCCCTCTGATAGTGGTCGGGCTGACAGGATTTGAACCTGCGACCACTTGACCCCCAGTCAAGTGCGCTACCAAACTGCGCCACAGCCCGTGATTTACGGCTTAACGTTACCTGATTGATAGTGCGTTTCGCAAATCTGCAGGTATTTTATGTTGTTGGTCAAAGATTTCTATTTGATGTGTTCCACAGTTAAGATAAAAACTAGGAAACATCAAGGAGAATTATGCCCGCATCACAACCTTTTCATCCAGTTATTATTGGTTCAGATATTGGAATCTATGCACTTGTTCGATGCTTTTATGAACAGTGGGGAACAAAGGCAACCTGCGTGTGCTTTGCTGGTTTAGGTCCCATCCAACATTCACGGATCCTTGATATTCACACACTTCCTAAAGCGCGGGAACTTGAGGAAAAAAACGAAGCGATTGTTAGTGAACTCATCACGATAGCTCCAGAGCTGAAACAAAAGCATGGCGTGGATAAACTGGTGCTTATTACAAACTCTGACACCTATATTTTTGCGATGAACTATGGCCGTGAACGCCTGGCTGAACACTACGAATTCCTGATTCCACCAGAAGATGTTTTGTATGCAACAACAGATAAAACACAGTTTGCTTCACTTGCCGATAAGTTTTCGATGACAACCCCGCCAACAGTTGAAGCCAACCTAGATGACCCCATCGACACGATTATGCAACGCTGCGAAGGCCAGTCGTATCCAATGATCGTCAAACCCACAGTATCGATGGGATACGAAATATTGTCCTGGGAAGGTAAACACAAAGTTGATACGGTGGCCTCGCCCGATGAACTGCGTGAACTATTGACAGTTCTTGAAGAGAAAACACGGCTACACCCCACCATGCGTCGTTTTTTGATTCAACGTCGCATTGAAGGCAACGACACCTACAATCTGTCTATTACGGCCTACGCTGATTCCCACGGAAAAGTCACAATGATGGGTTCGGCACATGTTTTGTTGGAAGATCATGCACCAACTTTCCTTGGAAACCCGGGTGCCATGATCACAGAAGTCTATCCCGACCTTCATGACCAGGCACGCAGATTCCTTGAAGGCGTGGGCTGGCGTGGCTTTGCCAACTTCGATGTCAAAGTGGACCGACACACCAACACGCCTTACTTCTTTGAAGTCAATCCACGTATCGGGCGTAATTGCTACTACAATGTGGCTGCTGGGGTAAATCCCACCGAGCTGCTAGTGCGCGACCTTATTTTCCATGAACGCTGCGAACTTCGTACCGCTAAAGAACACGCCTACTACCGGGTACTGCCAGACCGCCTTGTCAAACGATATATCGACACACACCTGTGGAAACAGATTCGATACCTGCGCCGCCAGCACAAAGCAGTGCACCCACTGTTGGCACCGGCAGAAAAACAGTTGTCACTACGCTATCTGAAGCGTCGCCTTGTGGTGACGCGAAACCTGCTGAACCACTGGGTCAAGTTTCATCGCTACTATCCGCGGAAAGCATTTGTTGAACACGGTCAACAGTGCCTACACACCGAAGCGTTGCAGCGATAGGGCATAGTGGCCCCTGGACACAGTGAATCCAGAACACAAAAACAGGCCAAAATATATCGAAACCTCAAACAGTGATGTGTTGTGAGGGCGAAGCGCTACTTGGTTCGTTGGCGTCAACAAACACTTTGCACGAGTAATGCGGTTACAGCAGCCTGCGACCTTGTGGAACACCACCACAATGCAGCGGGACAACACTAGTTGTTTTTCCGTGATGTTACAGCAAGATTAACATGTCCATCCGCAATAAGAGTGTCATCGTGGGTAACAGTGGCATAGAAAGTGATAAGGCGCCTGCCAGTAAACGTCGGCTTGACCGTGCACACAACAGTTCCTGCATTTACCGCATGATAGTGATGAACCTCAAGCCCCACACCCACGGGGTAGTGGCCCTGCTCAATGTAATCAAAAGCCGCGATCGAAGCGGTTGTTTCGATAAGGGCCGCGGTTGCGCCACCGTGGAGGGCACCAAAAGGTTGGCACAGATTGTCGGTGACTTCCATCTGGCATGACATGCCAGCAGTATCGCCCTCTAGAGGTGTGATGCCCAAGCGCGCCACCAGACCTGTATTCCATATATCAATATCAAAGCTGTGTGATTGCATATCCTTTATTGTAAAGGAAGGCAATGGTGGCCTAGAGTAAGGTACGTGAGTTTTTTATCAAAGAGCCAAGCACATACGCGAAGTCAAACACTGGAAGTCACTCGTATCCGAGTAAACCTTGACCTTCGCGATCCCGCCACCACCGACACCACCACCGATACAGAGAATCTTCATGCCCCCACAGCATTAGATACCGCACAGACACCAGAGCAGCCTCAGACGTATCATGCGCGCTCCGTTATCTTTTTAACCAGCAGCGACACTCAGGTACGGATTGACGTGGCGGCAATCAACATTAACGCCGTGACCCTTGATGGACAAGACGCCTCCTACCAACAACACGATGAGTACATCGTCGTTGACAATGTACCTGTTGACGAAAAATGCAAAATTATTGTCGATGCCACAATGGCGTATTCCCACGACGGCCAAGGCTTGCATCGTTTTATTGACAGTGAAGACGGACGCGTCTACTGCTACACCCATTTTGAGCCTGCTGATGCTCACCGCGCATGGCCATGCTTTGACCAACCCGACATTAAACCCGTATGGGAGTTCCATGTTCACGCTCCCACTAACTGGATTGTGCGATCAAACCGCTCAGAAATCTCTGATCCTGACAATCCCACACCCGGCACCTGGGAGTTTGGGACTACCGAACCTCTGCCAGCCTATCTGACCGCAGTGATAGCGGGGCAGTGGTATGTGCACAGCGACGGTGAATGGAAGTTTTCCCCAGCCGGAGGCCCCGAACTATCAGTGCCACTGACGTTTCTTTGCCGTCACAGCCTGAAAAAACATCTTGATACGGCAGATCTTAGCCAAGTCACACGGCAAGGACTGGATTTCTATCATAAGCGTTACAACTTTGCCTATCCCTGGGGTAAATACGATCAGGTTTTTGTGCCGCAATTCAATATAGGTGCAATGGAGAATCCCGGACTTGTCACCTTCAATGACAACTATATTTACCGTGAACACTCAACACGCGCCCAACGCCAACAGCGTGCACTGACTGTTTTACACGAAATGTGTCATATGTGGTTTGGCGACCTCGTCACGCCCCGATGGTGGGATGACCTGTGGCTTAAAGAATCCTTTGCCGACCACGAAGCGTTATGCGCACTGGAAGCCACACGATACACAACCGGTTGGGCAACCTTTGCCCTTGGACGCGAAATATGGGCCTACGATGCTGATGCGTGTTCAACAACGCACCCGATAGTAGCGCAAGCTGAAACAGTTGAACAGGCACAACAAAACTTCGACGGAATCACCTACGCGAAAGGTGCGGCTGTTGTCAAACAGTTCGTGGCGTGGCTTGGACACGATATTTTTGTACGACGTATGCGAACCTATTTTGCGCGCTACGCATTTGCAACAGCCACATCTCAAGACTTTTTCACCGTCCTTTCTGCTGGCGATCCCACGATGGAACAGTGGACGCAAGCATGGCTGAAAACAGCGGGGATTACAGCCTTAACGGTGACAATAAAAGATGACGACCTTCATCTTCACCAAGAATGCGCCGATCCTGTGACAGGCCAACCCGTACTTCGCCCTCTGGCATTTACTATCGCCTTTTGGAACGTTGACGACAACAATCGCCTGACGCGCAACGAAACAACGCAGATTGAGTTTGCGCAACAGATCACCACCACACCGCGCCATTCGCCGCTGTTTGTTCTTAACGAAAAGGATGAAGCATATGCGGTTGTTCACCTGCCTGATACTCTTTACCGTGACCTGTCACAACACGTTGCCTCCCTGCCTTCGCCGCTGACGCGTGCTCGCGTATGGCAAACCCTTTACCAGGGAGTACGCTACCAGTGGCTTCACCCTCAAAAATTTATTGAAACAGTGTTGGAGCAGGCAAAAGATGGTGACGCTACACTGTTACCGCATCTTGGCTCACATGTCATAGATGCCACTTTCCACATGCCCTCAACGCTTTTTAGGACGTGGAACAAGACAATCGCCAAGACGGCCTTTGCCTACGCGAAGGAAACACGCGATAGTGATTCAGCCCAGGCGTGGGCACAAACAGCGGCTCACGCATCGGCCTACAGCGGAGAGTCGGCCTTTGCCGACGACATCCATGCGTCCATGCAGACGCTCCACAGCATTGACCGTCAATGGGAATGCGTGTGTGCATTGAGTGCCCTGGGGCAGTGGTCAACAAACGACATCGTGGCCTTCTATCGGCGCTACGATCACACTTCACGAGGGCGTAGGCGGGCACTTGAAGCCATGTATGCCAACGAGAGTACACGCGCCCAAGCACGAGAACTGTTGCTAAGTCCCCCCGACTCAACAAATGTGCAGACACTATCGGGGATTGCCCGCAAAGATCTGAGTAACGACGATATTCGCTCAGTGATTGAGGGCCTTGCCTGGCATCGTCAACGCGGAAGCAGTGCCGATATCGGCGACATGATTGCGCTGTGGTCACGTTTTCCTCAACATCTTGCCAACCATGTTGTTGCGGGAATGTATCCTGGACCATTTTTTGTTGACCACGATGCACACGACATCATCAACGAAACAAAAACATGGCTTAATATCCATGTTGATACATCCGCGCAGCTTCAACGTATTGTGAGTGAAACATATGAAAAACATCTGCGTCGATACCGCTCCCAATTGAAATGGTGGCCAAATTTAGTGGGAACTAAATGACGTAGACAAATAAATTCGTTATGCTTATGTTACATAATAGTTATGTTCTTATACACGAAAGAGGTCTCCTATGATGCCTGAACACGATCCGTCAGCGACGGCCGTTTTTCAAAAGATCTCTCTTGATGAACCGCAGGTGCCCAATGTTGCGTTAAAACCCGAAGCGTTGGCTGCAGTCCAGGAGCTTCCCCCCAACTCGGCATTATTGATTGTTCAACGTGGCCCTAACTCTGGTGCTCGCTTCCTACTGGATTCGGAGCGCACCACATCGGGCAGGCATCCGTCCTCTGATATTTTCCTTGACGACGTGACAGTCAGCCGAAAACACGCCGAATTCTTTGCCCTTGAATCCGGTGGCTACGGTGTGCGTGACGCTGGTTCGCTAAACGGTACATATGTCAACCGTGAACGCGTAGAAAAATGTGCACTGCGTGCCGGTGACGAAGTACAAATTGGAAAATACCGCATGACGTACCATCCCAGCCCACGAATGGGTGAAGCGTAAATATATGGTCACAGCAGCAGCATCTTCTTCCCAGCAGCATCACGGTGATGACGGTGCGGTTCAACCCTGGCCACGTGATGTTGCGCGCACACCGTATATGTCGATTGGCAAACTTGTTGAAAAAGTGAAGGCAGAATTTCCTGCGCTGAGTCTGTCAAAAGTGCGCTACCTGGAACAACAGGGACTTATTACACCTTGGCGTGACAAGTCAGGGTATCGCAAGTATTCTGATGCCGATCTTGAACGGCTGCGGTACTGCCTGATCCAACAGCGCGACCACTACTTGCCCATCACAAAGATCTTAGAAAATCTTGCCATTTTAGATGCAGGTGAGGACGAGGTTCCTATAGCGCCTGTAGCGCGTGTTGTTGCCTCACAAGGTAAACTTGTGGCTCCTGTTGATACGCCGGTAACTGTGCGTGAAATCGAGGATCTTACCGGGGTGAGCAGAGATTTCCTGTGTGAACTTGTTGATTCAGGGATAATTAAAGCTGACCTTTCGGGCCGATTTGCCGCACGAAGTGTCAGTGTTGTCACATTGATGAGTTCGCTGGCGAAAGTTGGTTTAGAACCACGTCACATTGGTTTTATACGCCTGAGTGCAGAGCGTCAAGCCGATTTGGTAGACCAAAGTGTTGGGGGTCAGGCTCGCGTCCACGGTGTTGATAAAGAACGGCGTGTTGCACGTGCTGAAGATATTCGCGAACTGGTGGCAGCACTGAATGCTGAATTGTTACGTATCGCTCTTGATAATCTTCAGTGACTAGTAGAGGATTCTTTACTGTCTAAGCTACACTGGGGGGAGAGACGACTTAAGGTTAAAGTTCAACTTTAACTTTTAGCCACGCCGAGTCTGTGATTGATTTTTATACGGCACCGACATAGTCTCAAAGACAGACATTGGCAATCCATAAGGAGCAGAAGATGAGTTCACAGAGCACACAGGATGTACTCTTTAGTGACACCTTTGAAGGGTTTAGCGAAGAAAAGGGTTTCCGTGGTCCTGTTGCCTGTAAAGCAGCTGGTATTACCTATCGTCAGCTTGACTATTGGGCACGCACCGGTATGGTAGAACCAACCCTGCGAGGTGCGCGCGGTTCAGGGACACAACGCCTGTATTCTTTCCGCGATATTTTGGTGCTCAAAGTAGTAAAAAATCTTTTGGATACCGGTGTGTCCCTGCAACAAATCCGCGTTGCAATCGATGCCCTCAAGGCACGTGGTGTTGGTGACCTCGCCTCGATCACGCTGATTTCTGATGGAGCATCGGTCTATGAATGTACCTCTGACAATCAAATCATGGATATTATTCAGGGTGGTCAAGGAGTATTTGGTATTTGTGTGGGCCGTGTATGGAACGAAGTAGAAGCAAAGCTGTCGTCGCTTCCAACAGAACGCATGGAGCCTGAAGGTGTTAGCCATATTGATGAACTAGCGATTAGGCGCGCCAAAAAACACGCTGGCTGAAAACGATGCTTTAGCTTGCTGTTTTAGCTTATTTGCTCATGATGTCAGATGATGGTGTCGTCTGGCGGACAGTCTACGTCTTGTGTTTACCGTCTGTAGCCTGGGGAATTGTGGTTGGCGGATCAGTGTTGATGGTGGTGAGCATCTGTATATTTTCCTTATCTTATGTGAAGAAATGCAAACTACCGTGCAAGCACAGCACTTGGCTATCCATTCAACACATTATCGAAGGCTAGCTCAGTTGTATTATGCCGTTGTATTATAGGTGGCCTGATGCCATATCAATGAGCAACGAGAGTATGCGTCATTTACCAAGCTCAGGCTCTAAATAGATGCGACATGTCAGTGGCACACTATTGCGAACTCGCTGTTCGGCCTGATTAATCATTGTTGAAATCGCTGTGCCATCCATAGAGGGATCAACACTGAACTTAGCGGCTATCAATAGTTCTTCAGGCCCTAGATGAAGCGTACGCACATACATCACATCCAAGTCACCATCACCACAAAGTGCATCACTAATGCTTTGTTGAACCTCCTGGGTGGCAGATTCACCTACCAACAGCGACGCTATCTCGGCTGCAAGGAACAAGGCAACAATCACCAGCAAAACTCCGATGGCAGCTGATCCAACTCCATCCCAACGCCCATCGCCAGTGAGCAGGGTTGCACTGACCCCACCAAGAGCCAATACTAAGCCACACAGGGCAGCAATATCTTCAAGAAGAACCACAGGAATCTCGGGTGCACGAGAAGTCCGAATGTAGGTGAAAAGCTTCATTGAGCCGCGTGCTTCGTGTGCTTCTTTCAATGCTTGAGACAAACTATATCCCTCAAGCACAATCGAAATCACCAGCACAGTAACAGGCACCCACTTCCATGCGGTGATCTCCTGTGGGTGTTGGAATTTTTCATAGGCTTCAAAGAGGGCGAAAAGCCCGCCCACACTGAAAAGCAGAATCGCCACAACAAAAGCGGCAATATAGCGCGAACGCCCGTAACCGAATTGATGAACCTGGTCGGGAGCACGTTGAGCACGCTTGCTCCCCACCAAAAGCAGGGCCTGGTTTGTTGTGTCAGCAACAGAGTGAATAGACTCCGCAAGCATTGATGACGAACCCGTGAGCAGCCACGCCACAAACTTTGATACCGCAATACCAAGATTGGCGATAGCCGCGGCAATTATTGCGCGTAAACCGCCACGATGATGAGCGTTATCAGAAGTGGCATCCTTGTCCATCAGGCAAGACGTGTGAGCGGAAGTGTCACGCGTGACGTCGGCAAGGCTGCCCCGTAGATGATGAGCATGGTCATCACCAGTGTTCTGCTTCATGTGGTGAGCCCTTCGCCCTCAGAAAAACTAAAAATCCAAAGACTCAAACTTGCGTGCCCACGCGCTGCGAATCGGGTTAGCGTCAGCCAACATAATATCGAAGCGGTCACCAGCCACATCCGTGATTTCGTCCATACACTGTACGATCTCGCGGGTGGGGGAGTTTTCTAGGCGGTAGGCACCAACGCGCAAGATTTTCTCGACGCTTTGAACACGCGACAGATAGGCAACAAAAGGCATATCAAACTTTTGTTGATACTGCTGCGAAAGTTCCTTGAGCTGTTCAAGTTCCAGATCGTCAATATCATCTAATGCAAGTGAACCAACATCTTGCGATACAGCCTTTGCTTGTTCCTCGTCCATCACCAGCATATCCATGATGTCAGGGTAAGAACGAATAAGCTGAAGTTTTTCCTGAGTATCAGCTGTCCATACCGCATCTTGTAGGGCCTCTTTCAGCTCGCCTGCATTACTGAATGGGCGGCGAGGATAGGCACGCTCCAACGGCCATGTTTGCCCATTAAAGAGGGTGGCAAATGTGTGAACAAAATCTTCTTGAGACATATTGTTCACTGCGTTCAGTGACACTGGCTTACCCTTCTGCGAGGTAGCAACATCGGGAGTTTCCTTTGAACCGACGTGGAAGAACAAAAGATTCAAAAAGATTGCGCTTAACGACCCAACCGTTACACCAGAGGCAAAGAAAATCTGCGCCCACGACGGGAATACACCTGCAATATCAGGTTTGAAAGACACCAGCATAGCTAGACCTAAAGAGGTCGTGAGTGTCACCGTGTTACGGGTATCAGTTAAATCAACCTTTTTCAGGGTTTGGATACCCACAAGGGCCACATTAGCAAATAGTGCAAGGGAAGCTCCACCAAGCACAGGCCCGGGAATAGAGGCCACAATAGCGCCAGCTTTAGGGATAAGCCCCAGGATAATCATGAGGCCACCAGCAAGCGCCACAACCCAGCGTGATTTGACGCGGGTAAGGCGAACAAGGCCAACGTTTTGAGCAAAACATGTGTAGGGGAAAGAGTTGAGCACCCCACCAAGCAAAGTTGACAGGCCGTCGGCACGCAAAGCCGCAGCAATATGATTTTTAGTGATACGTTTACCAACGATTTCACCTGCGGCAAAAACGTCACCGGTTGTTTCGACCATTGTGATGATCATAACGATAATCATTGATACGCAGCCCGTGAGGGAAAAAGTTGGCCAGCCAAAATAGAACGGCGTGGTTAAACCTGCCCAGGAAGCATGCGAGACTCCGTCGAAATCAGTGTAGCCAACAAACACCCCGGCAATGGTGCCAATAATCAATCCCATAAGAACAGCGATGGTTCCCATGAACCCTTTGAAGAATCGTTGCACAAGAACAATGATTGCAAGTGTGCCAAAACCCAGGGCCAGGGCAGTGGGATCGATACCCGTGGGTGGGTTGCGTTCATCAACGCGGTTAATAAAGTCGCCCGCGGAAACACCTAATAGAGTGATACCCATTGTGGTAAGGACTGTTCCAATAACCAAGGGTGGGAAGAATCTAATGATACGTGCAAAAAATGGTGCGGCGAA
The DNA here is from genome assembly GCA_030540715.1 of Actinomycetaceae bacterium. Taxonomy (GTDB): domain Bacteria; phylum Actinomycetota; class Actinomycetes; order Actinomycetales; family Actinomycetaceae; genus JAUNVQ01. The sequence continues at coordinate 15,754 of JAUNVQ010000016.1, forward strand.
GAAAGTGAAAAGCCCGGCAACTATAATTGAGCCATAGATAGCGGGTAACCCTTCATTGCCTCCTTCACCAGCGGTGACAGCAAGGCCGATAGCGATAATAGGTGAGATTGCCGTTGTTGTCACGCCTTGAATGATGGGAAGTCGCACACCAATTTTCCAAAAACCAACTGATTGAATGAGTGTGGCAATGCCGCAAGTGAATAAGTCGGCATTGATAAGGTGTATAGTTGTTTCTTCATCAAGGCCCAAACCACCCGCAATCACGAGGGGAACAACCACTGCGCCGGCATAAAATGCCAAGACGTGTTGGATTGATAACACCGAAAGTTTGGGAATCGAGGGAACTTGATCGACAGCGTGTTTGCGACGTATTTCAGACATCAAAAACCTCCGTTAGTGGGTTTACCCTTGTACTGTATCGCGCAAAGCTACGCTAGGTCATATCGATAACATAATTGAGAGCAAGGTTATGTTCTTGGACCTGCCAGACTTGCGTAACGAAGACACGACCGGCACCGTTTTGTGATGGCTATGTACGCGCCGATTACAAGAAGTCGAAGGCACTTGTTGTCCAAACACGCAAAGAAATATGTGGATACAGTTGCAAAAAATTCTATACCTGCATGGATAACCAATTTGTAGACATACTGTCAATACTTGCGCGCAATACAAAAAGAAAAGTTGCGTAGGGCTGCGCTAAGATGTGCAGCTGCAGGCAGAGCTGTATCGAGTTGTTGTGTTGTGAGGAAGATAGCTGGTTGGACTTAAGCAAGGACACTTACTTGATGTAGTTCACGTTGAAAACGAGCCGTACGCCACCGCGGAACCGATAGCACCACCGCGCTAATACTTCCTATACACCACAGTAAAAGCCCCGTAATCATCCAGCCACTATCAACAGTGTGGCCACCTAAAATATAGTGCTGCAGGCCTTGGGAACCTAACGACATTGGTAAGAAGCCGTTAAGTGTTTGAAATAATGATGGTGCAGTTTCAATTGGTAAAATACCTGATAGTGATGCGCCTTGAATGATGAAGAATAACAGGGAAAGGATGCGCCCTAGACGGTTCCCAAAAAGAGCAAGGAACATTTGGTGAACCGTCATAAAGGTAGCACCAATAAGCAGCATGAACAGGCAGGCCTGTAAGCCGTATTTGGGGTGAATACCAAAACCAAAACCAATAATAATGATGGTGACGATATGGAACAGGCCGATAGCCAGGCCTGGCCATAGTGAGCGCCACATCACGGTAAAGGCACCTTGGGGAGCATCGAGCATTGTGCGCCGTAAAGCCGGCATAAGGAGGAAGATAGCAAAAGCTCCCAGCCAGGCCATTAACACCATCGTCAGACTAAAAGAGGACGTAGCACCATTGACGCTCTTATTAAGATGCAGGGCTCTGGTTGTCACAGGTTGAGCGCCCGTTTGGGTAATAACCGCACGTTGGGAATCATCATAGACGGGAAGAGCGTCTTGGCCTTCGCGCATCGCGTCGGCAAGCTGAACAGAACCATCTTTGAGTTGCTTAGTGGCATCATGAAGCTGCGACGCACCGTCCTCCAGATTGTCACTTCCGTGCTTTAGCTGCTGAGCGCCATCATTGACCTTTGCTGCCCCAGCTGAAAGGTCGCTAGTTCCCGTCTGCATGAGCTCAGTTCCATCGGCTAATTGGTTGGCACCCAACGACAGTGAAAAGGCTCCCTCATCAAGGTGCGCAGTTGACGATGATAACCGTAATGTGCCATCACGCAGCTGCGATGCACCATTATTCAGCAGCATCATCTTATTTTGTAGAGTCAAAGTTGCGCGATGAAGTTCGTGAGCCCCATCATAAACCCGTGCACTGCCATCAACGAACTCAACCGTTGCTCCGTGTGCCTGTTTGGCACCTTCAGCAAGGTCACGAGAACCATCTGTCAGTGTATCAAGGCCTGTCACTAGTCTTAGCGAACCACTGTGTGCTTGCTGTGTGCCAGATGCCAACGCCTGCGTGCCGCTATCAAGTGAACTTACACCCGAATGGATGACAGAAGTTCCATCCATCAACTGATAGGCACCATCAATAAGGCCGCCCTTTCGTGAACCGTCAGGCTGAACAACACCGTCAAGACCGTCTTGCATCTGGGTGGCACCAGCAACAAGCAGCGGAGTTATTTGTGCAATACCAGGTTTGTGAGGGTCAGGGGAATCAATTGCGTTGCGTAACTGATGGGCACCATCTTTCAACTGCTCCAAACCATTGTGAAACTGCTGCGAACCTTTGACTAAACCAGGTGAGTTTGCTGAAGGCTTCAAAGCTGCTTCTAATTGGCTTAATAAAGTATCAACGTTCTTAGACGAATCCTCACTAGCCTGCGAGATTTCTGTCAGTTTTGTTCCTAACTGCACACAGTAGGAAAGCTGAGCCCCCGAAGCAGGGCATTGTAAAGCTAACTGCTCAACATCATATTTCAGGTCATCATGTTTTTGTTTACCGTGTTCAAAAGCCTGCCTGGCATTATCAACACCGCTTTCTAAGTTCTGTAGGCCACTGAAAAGATCGCTATGAGATTGCCATAGTTGATGGCTAGCATCTTCAAGGGCCACAGCTGCTTGCTGAAGTGACGGAAGTGATATTTCTGGCTGACCATTGTTCACTGCAATATCAAGTTGGCGTAACAGCTGCACCAACCCTGGTTGAGCAGCAGATGTTGGTGTAGCAGGGGAGCCACTGAGCCCCGACCCAAGCTGTAGCAGACCATAATAAAGCTCCTGTGACCCATCAGCTGCCTGTTGAGTTGCACCACGCAGTGCATTCGTTCCCGTTGCTATATCCTGGGACCCCGTCGTTAGCCTGTCAAGCGCACTGTTGAGTTCCTTGGCTCCTTGTGTAGTTTTCTTCTGCCCTTCGTAAAGCTGATCAGCACCGTCTTTGAGACGTTTGGTACCATCTTCCAGCTTCTGTGCACCATCATAAAGCTGGTCGTTTCCTTGGGCAACAGCCAGCGCACCATCTGCTAGTTGGCCAGAACCCGAGTGGGCGGCCTGCGTGCCTCCAAATAAATCTGATGCCCCCAAAAACAAAGTGTGTGCACCGCCATGAAGGGCTGATGTTCCACTGTGCAGATTTTTGGCGCCATCAGCAAGTTTTTGTGCACCTGCGTGAAGCTCACTGGTATTTTGTGCCAAGGTGTTTGCCCCAGAATAAAGCTGTTGAGTACCATCCGATAGATCGTGTGCGCCTTTGCTCAGACGCGTGGTGCCTTCATGCAGCTGTTCAGAGCCAGTATGGAGTTTCTCGGTTCCCTCAGCAAGTTTTTTGGCGCCATCAACTGCTTCGTCAAGTTTTTGAGATATATCCGAAAACCCAATGAACACTTTGTCAAGCATTTGCTTGGTAAGTTGATTACCTAAAGTTGAGGCCGCAGCATCACCAATCTGTTCACTGATGCGACCCATCACATAGCTTGAGGCTTGATTGGATGCCACTTCTATGGTGGCTGGGGATGCCTGCGGAGTTCCAAGCTGAGAAAGTGTTGCCGAAAAGTTTTGTGGAATGGTAATAACGGCCTCGTATGTTCCATTTTTGAGGCCCTCATCTGCTTCATCTTTTGCAACAAGTTCCCAGTGCAGACTTTGGACGGCATCCACGTCAGAGGTAAGCGGATCTGTCAGTGCCCCCGCCAAAATGCGTCCGATAGGAACAAACTTTTCTTCACCGTCAATAACCATTGTTGCGCCTTTATCTAAGTTGACAACGGCAGCTGGAACATTGACGAAGTTATCGTCGCGGTGAGCCATTGACCATAACCCGATAACAGTGGCAAGTGCCGGCAATAAAAGCACAGCAACAAGCGCGCGTAGATCTCTGGTATTCATGGTGTGACCTCCACATAGGGGTAGATGGCTTCACAGTGAAGCTCTTGAAATTCAAGACGTAGATCGTGTGCCTTGTCAAGGCCCATCACTACGGTTACCCCATTGGATACGCTGCTACGAAGATGATATGCCACCTGGCGCCTTTGTTCGCCAGTCATTTCTTCGTGACAATCGTAAACGGCAATGGGGTAGCGGCGATAGTCAATAAGGTGGTTGAGCGGCTGTGTGATAAGCATAACGTGACGATGAATATGCCCCAGTTCATCACGGGAGTGGTGCCCATCGATAAAGGCATCACCGCTATAGTCACTGACCCGACCGCCTATAAGAGCAAGCAAAGCGGCCTGTGCCGGTAACGAACCACTCACTCCAACGATCACACCGGGTCGGATAATAGCCGACAATCCATGGGAAGATGGACAGTTGGGTTTCGTAGCGGGTGGCTTCTGGCCTAACTTACGCATCGGCGGGTCATGAACCACCACATTATCTAGGCGAATAGCTGTTTTCCCGTGGGTGCGTTCCCACTGCTGATAGCTCAGCGTGCGTACGATGGCTTCGCCCTCGACATCAAATGACGGAAGTCGCTTGTCAAGCCAGGATGGAATCGCCCATGTTTTATTTTTGAGTAAGGCCATGAAAGCGGGCACAAATGTCATTCTTACCAAGAACGCATCCACGCCAACACCCACAGTTAGGCCCAATGCCATCGGCTGAACATAGTAGCTTCCACCGGGAATAAACGAGGCGAAAACCGAGATCATAATCAGTGCGGCAGCGGTAACAACCGGTGCTGACGAGCCAAAACCGCGAATAATGGAGCCTTTGGCCTGGCGGGTACGCACGTATTCTTCACGCATACGTGACACAAGAAATACTTCGTAATCCATGGCTAAGCCAAAGAGCACTCCCATAATAACGATGGGCATAAAACAAATAACGGATCCGATATGCCCAATATCCAGGGCATCATTTCCCCATCCCCAGGTAAATACCAGTGATGTCACACCAAATGCTGCCGAGACAGAAAAAATGTAGCCGATAGTGGCTTTGACGGGCACAAGCAGTGAACGAAAAACAATCAGCAATAAAACTAGCGATAGACCTACAACAACGATACCAAAGGGGAGTAGAGCATCTGCCAGTCGCTGTGACACATCAATGGTAACAGCTGTGAAACCTGTGATGCGTATATCAGAAATCCCGTAACGTGTTTGCCACTGGTGAGCATGAGAGCGTAAGCGATGGACAAGCTCGGCTGTTTGTGGGTCGTCTTGTGCGGTGTAAGGAACGGCAACAATTGCCCCTATTGTACCTGTGCGGTTGGGGGTTGCCAGTTGGATGCGATCGATTCCTTGAATCGCGCCGACATCTGCGGAAAGGTCTTTCACAACGCCAATAGGATCAGTTGTGTTGATAATGTTGGCCATAATAATCAGCGGCCCATTCGCCCCTGCACCAAATTCCTTTGCCACCAGATCATAGGTAATGCGCTGTTCAGAACCACGTTTAGCGGTGCCGTTATCGGGTAAAGCAAGAGTTAAATCTTTGGCAGGGTAGGCCATAAAACCAACGAGCACCACGACGCAGAAGATCGTGATAATGGGGTAGGTAGTCGTGATGCCAACCCACCATCGGTTGATGGAGCCAAGGCGCGGTAACAGCGTTTGTTCGTATCCATCGTCTTGAGGTGGAGGAGCTGCGTCGTGATCGGCAACAAGGCTGGCATGGGCGTTTTGTTGTGTTTTTCGAGGGCGAAGCCGCTCACCTAGAAGCATTAGAAGTGCAGGTAATCCACTTAATGCCACCACCACGGCAAGACCAACCCCAATGGCTGCACACAGACCGATACCGGTAAGAAACGGGATGTTGGCTACCAGGAGCCCGCACAGGGCGATCACTACCGTTAAACCAGCAAACAGTACGGCTCCACCCGACGTAGCCAGGGCAAAGGCAATGGAATCCGCTACGGGTACGCCATTGCCTAGCTGTTCGCGGTGACGATGCACGATAAACAGAGCATAGTCAATACCAACGGCCAAGCCCAACATAATAGCCAAGGTGGGTGTTGTTGTAGAGATAGGTGTAAATGCAGCAATACTGATAATAATTGCCATTGTGATACCAACACCTATAAGTGCAGATAAAATAGGTATTCCAGCGGCAATAAGTGAATGAAACATTACGGCAAGTACCAGCAGGGCCAGGATAACACCGATACCTTCAAAACCAGACATCTCGATTTCTGTTTGAGTAAATGCGGTACCGCCAATATCAAGGTCAAGATTGTTCGCATCAGCCATCGCATTGGCTGTAGCACGGACTGGTTTCATTATTTTTGAATAGTCAAGGCCTTTCGTTTGGCGAAGCTGTATCTGTATAAGGGCAAAGCGTCCGTTGTGTGACACCATTGTTTGTGTTGAACCCGGAGCAGGCTTAAATGGATTGGTCACAGCTAACACGCCGTCAATTTTTTCAAGCTGTGAAAGTGTGCCTTCAATGGCTTCACGATAGGTGTTGATAGGTGTGCCGTCTTTTGCACGAACGACTAACTGTGCAGAGGCCCCTGAAACTTCTGGAAACTGTTCTTTCAAAATGACCATTCCGTCTTGAGATTCCGTACCGGGAATCGAAAAATCATTTTGTAGTGTACCGCCTAAGCCAAAAGCCATGACTCCTGTGGCTATCAAGAAAAAAACACATGCTGTCACCGCTAAGCGAGCGTGGCGGGTCATGACGTGAGCAAGGCGATACAGCGCAGACGACACAAAACCTCCTATGAAGATGAAGGGAGTCCCAGTCATCAATATTACTACGTTATCACTGCTAAACGAAGAGGAGAGGTAAAAATATGCTGGTAAAGCTATTTTGACATAATATATATTATCGGAGGTTTTGATTGAAAGTGCTGACGATCTCAACAACGTTAAAGTACTGAACCAGCCGCCTAACCTGACAGAACCAAAAGGAATGTGTGGGCGTGCGGGAATAAAATAGGCACAACGTTGTTGCACTGTTATGATAGACGAAGTAGAAAAAGTTTTGGAGGTATCGTGGCTGAACGCGCATTACGCGGCACTAGCATTGGTGCAAAAAGTCTGGAATCAGAAGAAGGCGTTGTTTTCGCAGAACGCATGCAGGCAACCTATGAGTGTAAAAAAGGACATAGTTTTCATGTTGCCTTTGCCATAGAAGCCTTCCCGCCAGATGAATGGGAATGTATGTGTGGAGAACCAGCTTTATTGCGTGGACGCAATGAACCTGAACCCGACAAACCTGTTAAACCAGTACGTACACACTGGGACATGCTGATTGAGCGCCGTAGTATTGAAGAACTTGACGAGCTGCTAGAAGAACAATTGAAAGTACTGCGTTCAGGGCGTCTTCGTGAAGGTGCGCACTACCAAATGTAACCAATAGATGTCATTATCTGAATGATATTGGCTCTTGTTGCCTTTCTTTAATGAGGTCAGACAGTTTTGGCATAATTTTGACATAATCTAGCCGTCAAAGGGTGCGTCTATGGCAACTACCCGCAACTGCGCCCTCTTTTACCGTGTGCTGCACACCCAAAAGTCTTTTGAGCTGCGTATAACGATCGACCATCCCCCATTTTGTTACCTGAGTTAGGGCTTCGGTAATAATGTTTCCAGACATTTTAGAAACACCATGTTCACGCTCATCAAACGTGATTGGTACTTCAGCAATCGTTGCTCCAACGTGTCGTGCCCGGCGCGTCATCTCAATTTGAAAACAGTATCCAGCCGAATTAACCAACGATAAATCCAGGCGATCGAAAAGCGATACCCGATACAGTCGAAAACCAGCAGTAGCATCCCCTACCCCAAGGCCAAGCCATAGCGCAATATAGGTGTTGGCACCACGTGATAATAACTCGCGGTGACGTGCCCACCCATTGACGGCCCCTCCCCTTGTCCAACGCGAACCAATCACAAGTTCTGGCTGGTCAGGAGCTTTTATTGCGCGTGAAAGCAGGCGTAAAAACTGTTCGGGACGATGCGAACCATCGGCATCCATCTGCCCTACCCATTGATATCCTGCCTGTTGAGCCCAAGAAAAAGCATGAAGATAGGCTGGGCCTAAGCCCTCTTTTGCACTGCGATGCAACACGTGAAGATGCTCATCTTTTTCGGCCAACGCATCAGCAAGTTCGCCCGTACCATCAGGTGAAGCATCATCAACTATAAGAATATGTATCGGTGGAACTGCTTGTCGAATACGCCGAATAATAATTGGCAGCGATTCACGTTCATTATAGGTAGGAACGGCAACAATCACCTTGTTCAACTGATCTATAAACGTCATGGATACTACTTCTTCCTGCCTTTGTGATAGCGCCTGGGAGTATTTCGGCGAGCAACAAATACCATGACTATTATGATAAGCCAGCCTGCCAATGTTGCATAGGCACATACTGTTCCCGCAGGTGCGCTGAGCCTGCCACCCACAGTTGTGTGGGTGATAGTAGGCACATCGGCGATAATACTATCGTTGGTAAAAAGTGGAGTTTTTTCAATAATGCGCCCGTCTGGTCCAACCAGTGCCGAAACACCATTTGTTGATACCTGTATGATGGAGCGTCCATAGGTGCGAGCACGAAAACGCGCAATATCTAGTTGTTGCTGTGATTGGGCAGAAAAGCCAAATGACGAATTATTGGTGGGGACAACTATGAATGTTCCTCCATTATCAATTCCCTCGCCTATCAATGAATCTATGGCTACTTCAAAACAGATGCCGGCAGCTAGTTGAGTGCCCGCAACATCAATGACGGGAGCAATGTCTTTACCTGCTTCCATATCGGTGGGGATACGCTTGACATCAGAAAAGTATTTCCCTAGAAAATCGCGCATAGGGATATACTCACCAAAAGCAACTGGAAAACGTTTTGTGTAGACAGGGTTGATAGTTCCATCGGGCAACAACACCGACAAATCGTTGTGGCGAACACGTTTGCCGGCATCGTTGTCAAGAACTTGTACAGAACCAAACACAATCGGTTTATGTACTTGCCTTCCAAGGTCAGCCAGCTTTTTCATAACGGCTTCATCATTACGATAGTCAATATCACTGGCCTGCTCACCCCACAAAAACAGGTCAATATCAGGGTCGGTGTCAAAGGCGCTTAATGTTTCGTGAATATGGTTATCCAACACCTTCATTGGTGTCGCGTAGGTCTGTTCAACTGGCCGATCAACATTACCTTGAATGATGGCTACGCGCAGATGGGGTACCTTTTGGTTGGTGCTGTCAGTGGTGGAAGTAGGCGGAACCAACACAGGTAGTGTTGCCACAAGTAGCGCCAAACACCCGTAGGCACTTTGCATAAGTAACTGCGCTCCACGATGTCGCGCGGAAAAAAGACCGGCAGCACATGCCCCAATAAAAGCGGTAAGAAAACTTAGAGGAGCCTCGCCAATATAGTGAGCAAGGTTACCTAAAGGTGCATCAACTTGACTATAGGCCAGATATCCCCAAGGAAAACCGCCAAAGGGATAGCGTCCACGAAGTTGTTCCATTCCAGCAAAGGTGACCGAAGCAAAAAGTGACCACACCAACCAGTGCTGCATCAATGATATTCGTGATGCAACAGCCGCTCCGATAGCCCAACACATCATGAAGGCGATCTGGATTCCTGCAAGAGCCATCCAAGGACCAACCCAGCCAATTGATATGTGTGCCCACGACGTTAGCGGCACCATGAAGGCACTACCCCACAAAAATGATGCCCACAGAGTTAGCCATAGCGCGCGGCGAAAAACACTCCACATCAGTAGCATCATACCGATATAGGAAAGCCACCAAATACTGGTGAAGGGAAACGCTGCCCACATTGATATTCCACCGCCAAGGGCAGCCAGGGAAACAAATAGCAGTGTTGATGCGTGCGTTGAACGCGCAGCTACGTGTGTGACCATGCCACCACACCTTTTCGTAAAAGTTTGAGTGCCGATACACATGTTGTTGACAACTGTGCGTTGCCAACATGTTGTAACTGTGTGAGCATATCAATAATTAGGTGAAGAATACGAACAAAATCACCAACACTTAAGCCTGAAAGATCTAATACTTCTTTAAGTTCGCATCCTTGCGCCCACAACCAGACAGGTACTGCAAGATCCCACGCGGGAACGGCAGTAGGCTCAGCATGAGCCTGTGTTTCGGTGGCTGCTAGATCCGCATAAATCATTACCATCTGTGATAACGCAGTATCAAGTGGCCCAGGAAGTGGAACCGGTGAATGATATTCTTTATCGTCACACACGGCCACAGCAACGGCACCGGCCAAATGCTCAGGTGTAAGATTTTTCCATACGCCGCGTTCAAGACACAGTGCAATAAACAGGTCACGTTCAGAATAAATCCTTGTTAGCATGGTGCCAAATTCGCTGACACCCTTACGCGTGATACAGCCGTATTTTTCAAGAACGGTACAGATTGTATCGAACTGGTGTCCAAGTGTTGAGGTGTGAATCGTAATATCACTCAGTATCGCATCAAGTTTACGTTTTTGGCGTCGCCACGCCCTTGAGGCCCCCATATGGTGTGCAAGATCTGGGCACGACGCACACGGATGGTTCCGTATTTTTTCTTCTAAGAGGGCGAGCTCCCCCATACTATCATCCGCAACAAAAGGAGCGTCATACACAATATTGCGTACAAAATGGCGCAGGTCAGAAGATATTTTTGCTCGTTCACGAGGTTTACGAAAATGCCGTCCGTGAAGCTCGATATGGCCTACAACATTAATGTGTTCGCCACACTCATCACTTATGCGATCATGGATACGAGCATGTTGGCTGACGAAGGTGACATAGTTGTGCATCAGTGGCTCAACTACTACTTCATAATGTTGTTTACCTTTTATGCGGTAACAAATTACATCACCGGGACGCAATGATTGGAATATGTGGTTCAGGCGTTGATTCGCTTGAGCACGAGCCTCGTGATAGGAGCGGTTTCGCTGTTTGTCCCTGTCAGTAAGTAACTGAAAATAATCGTTAATGTCACCTTGTGAACACTTCATATGTGTACGTTCTTCACGCAATTTTTTCTGGAGCCTATCGGCTTTTCTGGCAAGTGTCACCACCTGTGAATCAGCTTGATACTGTGCGAAAGAGCGTTCAAGGATATGGCGTGCGTTATCACGGTTAAGGTCGCGGAGCAGATTGGTCACCATATTGTAGGTGGGACGAAAGGCGGAATAAAGTGGATAGGATCGTTTTGATGCCAGTGAAGAAATCACGGTTGGTTCTTGGCGGCGTTGATAGACAACTATCGCGTGCCCTTCTTTGTCGATTCCTCGCCGTCCAGCGCGTCCCGTTAGCTGAGTGTACTGTCCAGGCGATAACTGCACATGTTCACTGCCATCAAATTTTCGTAAAGATTCCAACACAACACTTCGAGCAGGCATATTGATACCTAGCGACAGTGTTTCGGTGGCATAAACAACTTGAATGAGGCCCCTGACAAACAATGCTTCCACAATTTCTTTTTGCAATGGCAGCATACCCGCGTGGTGGGCAGCAATTCCGGCCTCTAATGCCTGTATCCAACGGCTGATCCCAAGGACCTGCCAATCTTGATGAGGAATAGCGGTAAGTAAAGGATCCACATAGTCTCGAATTTCTTTGCGCTGCTGGGGTGTTGTTAGTACCACTTTGTCATTGAGCAGCATATCAACTGCTTCATCACAGCGAAGCCGCGAAAAAATAAACACGATAGCAGGCAGAAGGTCACGGCGCCGCAGTTGCTTGACAACATCACTTCGCCGTGTGCTTGTAGAGGCACTTGACCCGCGCGCTGACTGTTGGCTGCGACGGGGGGAATAATCGTAACGGGGCCTGGATAGACCATCCACCCAAGCCTGAAGCTCAGGATTGATTTTCTTCTTTTTGCCCAACGAATACAGGTCAAAAAACTTCCCCTTAACAATCATATGCTGCTGAAGTGGAACTGGGCGTTGTTCGCACACGATAATTGCGCATTGGCCTCTTACTTCACGCAGCCAGGCACCAAATTCTTCCGCATTAGATACCGTTGCCGACAGGCAGATGACATTAATACGTTCGGGAAGATGAATAATAATTTCTTCCCACACAGGTCCACGAAACTTGTCAGCTAAATAGTGCACTTCATCAAGAATGACGTGGCTTAACCCATCAAGGCGTGAAGGGTCAGCATAAATCATATTGCGTAGTACCTCGGTGGTCATCACTATAATAGGCGCATCAGGGCGAATCGAATTATCACCTGTTAACAGGCCAACATGTTCTTCACCCCACCTGTCGCATAAATCATGGTACTTCTGGTTGGACAGCGCCTTAATAGGCGTGGTGTAAAACGCACGCTGATGATTGTGACGCGCAAGGAATACACCGAATTCACCAACGACTGTTTTTCCAGCACCTGTGGGTGCTGCAACCAGTACCGACATATCATCTTCAAGCGCACGGCAGGCATCGCGCTGAAAAGAATCAAAAGAAAAACCGCAACTTTGTTCGAATTGGCCAGTAAGTGAACGTTCATAATGCTGCTGACGCTTAAATTGTTGATATGCCTGCGACGGTGAAAGTTGCTCGTCAGAGCTGACCGCCAACGGTGGCGATGAACGTCGTCGTTTACGTCGAACCATTATACCCCGCGGCCAGGAGAAAGAGCCCCTGGAAGTATGTCTGGAATATCAGGTGCATCTGGTAAAGGCGCAACATTTTCTGGAGGCGTTGCCGTTAACCCTATACGGTGCCAACGATGAAGAGCATTGTGCAAACGACGATAGCGCCGAAATGCACGTGAATCAGCCACATAGGCGCGCATCAAGCGTGCCTGCCCAATTGCGTGTGTGTCTTTACTGGCACCAGGTTGGCGCATCGATGTTGGTTGAAAGAGTTCCTCATCTTCGGGCAACTCGGTGACAGTTTGAACAGCTTGGCCTAGTGCAGACATGACAGCAAGGAATTTTGCAAAGCCAATCGCAACAAAAATTGTTGGCACTACAACTATCGCAATGGCAAGAATAATGAAAATCAACGCCCACATACCTCTACCCTACTATGGCTCGTCAGCACCAACAAACTACACTGGAAACAACCATCCCCACTCAAAGCTATATGAAAGTCATCTCATGAGTTTTCACCTATGATAGAAGTATGATTTTTCGAGAAGGAACTATCACATCTATTGAGTCTTCTTGGCCAGGGGTTTGCGATACCCTTGTCACGATTACGAAGGCTCCTAAAGATGCTGAACTTTTACTGCCTGACACAACAATCCGTGCCATTGGATATACAAAACTGATCGGGGAGCTGTCACAAGGTGACAAAGTGCGTTTGGAAGCCTCGGCCCTTGCAAAATCATTAGGTACTGGCGGCTACGCCACTATTACTGCCCGTCTGGGTGATCTTCCATCCGACTCTTTACCTGACCATCATGGACATGTTGTCAAAGCACGATATACTCCCAGTCAATATATGGTCAGCAGTGTTGATGAACAGGACTCCCCCCATCATCAGCTCATGGCGCGCCAACGTATGTTGCAGGGCCAACATGTTATTGTCACTGATCTTCATTCAGCTGTCCCCGCAATTATTGCCGGTATCAGACATGCCTCACCCCGCCTTCGTGTTTCCTATATTTATACTGATGGTGGTGCTCTACCTTCATGGTTTTCACGAATATGTGCAACATTGAAACAACATGATTGGATAACGCACACGATTACCTGCGGGCAGGCTTTTGGCGGCGATATTGAAGCTGCATCACTTCCCTCCGCCCTCATTGCTGCCCAACAGGTTACCCATGCGGACGTGACGGTTGTCGCTCAAGGCCCCGGTAACTTGGGTACAGGAACGCCCTATGGCTATTCTGGAACAGATGCTGGGTGGGCTTTGACCTGTGCGCACCAACTTGGAGGATCACCGGTGATGGCACTTCGCCTATCAGCATCTGATCAGCGTGACCGTCACTATGGAATATCACACCACACATTAACTGTCCTCAAGGATCTTACGCCAGTTCCCGTAGATGTGGTTCTACCAGTTTTTGGGCACAATCTTGATAACAAGATTGGTGCATGGCGCGAAAAAACCTGCTCGGGTACTTTCAATATGCTGCTGTCGCAACAACTCGAATCACTTCCTAGCATTCACACCATCAAAAAACACAATACTTTTGGCCTTGATAAAGCGCTAGAAGCATCGCCTGTGAAACTATCGTCAATGGGGCGTTCCTACGACCAAGATCCCATACCATTTCTTGGCGCGGCTGCAGCAGGTCTTTATGTGGGGCGTGACGCAATTCGTCGTTTGCGCGCACAAAACTAGCACCGCTTTTTCAGTGCTTCATTTACCGTTTATCCCCTGGTATCAGCGTTCAGAAGTGGAGCGAACGGGTATTTACGTCACCACGTCCTTACCGTGTAGCTAGCGTTATTGCTTCACATGTGGAACAATGTGTGAGCTAATAAAAGGGGCGATGAGTTTATTCGCTTGAGTTGATTCGACATGACAAAAGGTCTGATACCAGTATCGAGCGGCCACCAACATTAACCAGCTCATCAATCACATGGTTCACAAGTTTCTTTTCCACCATTGCTCGCACTGCCAGCCATGATGAATCATGCAGGTGCGATACCGTAGGCGATTCAAATCCTGGCGTGATAGCAATTGCTTGATCCAGGCTGTCAGCGTGAATATTGTAATCAACGAGGACGTAGTTGCGGGCCACGAGCACACCGCGTAAACGCTGTTTCATAATAGTAAGACGCGGATCGTTAAGGTGCCGTTCAGCGGTAATCAACAGGGCTTCAGACACAAGAATTTCTGGCCCAAACACATCCAATCCAGCCGCATGAAGAGTTGTGCCAGTTTCAACAACATCAGCCACAATGTCGGCAACACCAAGTTGTATAGAAGATTCGACTGCACCGTCAAGATGCACAATGGTGGCATTCATCTTATTTTTGTCTAAAAACTGTTCAAGAAGTGCATCGAAGGAAGTGGCAATCGTTTTACCGTTAATGTCGTTAAGTGTTGAATATTTTCCAGCAGGACCTGCAAAACGGAAGCGGGCACGCCCAAACCCCAGAGGCAGATACTCAATGGCATCAGCCTGTGAATCCAACAGTAGGTCACGGCCTGTGATTCCAGCATGGATCTGTCCCTTTGCCACATAGACCGCAATATCTTTAGGGCGCAGAAAAAAGATCTCGATATTGTTGCGATTATCAATAATATAGAGTTCGCGTCCTCGCCGGCGCATTCGATAGCCAGCCTCGTGCAGTAACTCAATCGCGGGAGCCGACAGGGCACCCTTATTGGGAACAGCAATACGCAGCATATCTTGTGATGTAGTCATTATTATCCTTTAGTCTGAACCGTACAGCAGTAAAACCTTTTTAAAGCTCGCGATAAACATCGTCAAGTGTGAGCCCCTTGGCAATCATCATGACCTGTGTGTGATACAGCAACTGTGAAATCTCTAGAGCGCATTGCTCTTTCGGCTCGTATTCACATGCCATCCATACCTCTGCTGCCTCTTCAACAATTTTCTTTCCGATGGTATGAACTCCGCCCTCTAATTCCTTTACCGTACCCGAGTTGGCGGGGCGCTGTTCGGCTTTTTGTTGGAGTTCGTCAAAGAGTTCTTCAAATGTTTTCATGGCTCTAGACTAACCCGTGGCAGTGTTGTTTAGCCAACTTGCGTAAAGTGGCGATCTCGTTGGCGGCATTGTCTGCCTTGTAAACTGCCGAACCGGCAACAAAGACGTTAGCACCTGCCTGAGCAGCCATTTCAATGGTGTTACGCGAAATACCGCCGTCTACTTGAAGACTAATGTCAAGATATGTTCGCGAGATAGCTTTGCGTGTGCGGCGGATTTTTTCGCACATAGCCTCAATAAACTCCTGGCCGCCAAAACCAGGTTCGACCGTCATAATAAGAATCATGTCAAATTCTTTCAGCAGGTCAATATAGGGTTCAATAGGTGTGGCAGGACGCAAGCCAAGGCCGGCTTTCACACCTTGTGCGCGCAGTTGACGTGCCAAGACAACAGGAGCTGTGGCTGCTTCAGCGTGAAATGTCACAGAATCAACTCCGGCTTTAGCATAGTCAAGTGCCCAGCGGTCAGGATCTTCAATCATTAAATGCACATCAACGGGGAGTTTTCCATGCTTGACAACAGATTCAACAACAGGAAGCCCCCAGGAAAGATTGGGGACAAAATGATTATCCATCACATCAACGTGAACATTGTCTGCGGTAGCAATTTTGTCAAGCTCCGCGTGAAGCTGACCAATATCGCAGTTAAGAATTGATGGACTAATTTCCTGGCGAATCATCGTCTTCCTTTCTTTCCAACATGAGTGTTGAAACGGATATATGAGGGGTTCGTTATTTCTTGGTAAGAACCGCACAAAACATGGCCTCGCAGCCATTTCGATGCGGCCACAGCTGAATGAAATCTGTCTGACCAGCTAGCTGATCTTTGTCAATTCCGATACTTTGCGCAAGCTGTCGAGCATCTTCTATCACCATATCAAAACGGTGAAGGTTGCGAACAACATCAACCGTTTCTGACAGATGCGGCGTACACGTTGAATAGACAATGCGACCGCCAGGACGCACAAGATCGCAGGCGTGATCAAGTAGTTCTTGCTGAGTTCGCACAAGGAAGGCAATATCACTGCGCTCGGTTTTCCATCGAACGTCGGCGCGGCGATTCATAGTACCAAGCCCCGAACAGGGTGCGTCAATAAGAATTCGATCGTACAGCCGATCGCTTCTTACCGTTATTCCATCAGCACACTTAGTAGTCACATTGGGTAGATTTTTACAGGTTTTTTCAATTAAATCTGCTCGATGAGGATGCAATTCAACTGCAGTGATATGTTTATCGGTGCCAGCGATGGCAGCAGCCAATGCCGTTTTCCCACCTGGGCCAGCACACAGATCAAGCCAGTGAGCATCCTCGCCCTCCAAAAATGTTTCAGCAAAAATGCGGGCCACAAGCTGTGAACCCTGATCTTGGACGGCAGCAGCGGTATCTTGAATTGCAGGTAATCGCGCCGGATCACCCGACGAGATAATGATCCCGTAAGGTGAAAGTGGCGTATAGGCAACGTGGCAATCAAGAATTTCTTCAGCGCTATCTGCCAAAGATTCACGATCGGTTAAACCAGGGCGCGCCACTAAGTGAATATATGGTGACATATTATTGACTTGCAATGCTGTTTCAACATCATCGGTAAGTCCATAGAAAGCGAAAGTGTCGCGGTAAGCGCGAACGATCCAATCAGGATGGGATGTTACCTTACCGATTGCTTCGGATGTGCGAGCATGTGAGCGCACGCGATCTTTCCAATAGTCAATGTCACCGTTACGCACTACATTTCGCAGCAATGCATTGACAAATTTTGCGGTACCAGCGTGTGAAATCTGGTGAGCAAGATGAACACTTTCATCCACCGCTGCATGATCTGAGACACGCATCGACAGAAGTTGGTGGATACCAAGCCGTAAAACTAGCACAATATCCGGGTCGATATCTGCTGTGGGCCGCGACGACAATTGGTCAATGACTGCATCGTAGAAACGCTGCATACGAACAGTTCCATGAACAAGTTCTGTTACAAAACCAGCATCACGGTGATTCAAATGGGCCCTGCTAAGTAATTCAGGAGTAATTAGATTGACGTAGGCGCCCTCAAACTCAATTTGCTGTAGTGCTTCAAAGGCAATTTGTCGAGGTGTAGTTAGCATCGGCGTACTCTCTATTAATCGTTGTCGGAAGAGACAAATCGCGTATCTTCTTCCAGGTGCGCTCCCCTGGCCCAGGCATCGGCAGTCATCCAATTCTTTCCCTGTGGTTTGACTTCAACAAGAGCGATATCGCGAGTAGCAGTGCCTACATCAACCTCGTGTTTACCCACTCGTATTTGCCCTGGTTCTAAGGTATCTTCATCGCGCATAACAATTGGCCCTATTTTTACGATCTGCCCATTTGGCAGTTCCGTCCATGCGCCAGGTTTCGCTGTACAGGCACGAATACGCTGATCCACCCGCTCTACGGGCAGATTCCAGTTAATATGACCCATTGAACGGTCTATCTTTGGTGCATAGGTCACGCCCTGACTGCGCTGAGGATGAGCCCTTGGACTACCCGATTCCAAAGCGTCAAGAACACGTATCATAATATCTGCACCGTGGCGTGAAAGCTGCCACAATACATGATCAGAAGTCTGATCGGGTGCCACACGGATAGGGTCCACTGCATAAAGTGGGCCAGTATCCATCCCTTCATCAATACGGAAAACACTTACGCCCTGAATATCATCACCAGCAAGCATCGCGTGTTGAACTGGGGCAGCTCCGCGCCAACGAGGCAACAAAGAAAAGTGCAGATTAAGCCATCCGTAAGTAGGTATATCCAATGCTTCAGCTGGAACCATCAAACCATAGGCTACAACAACAATAACATCGGGGCGCCTTTGGCGAATCCACTCTAAAGCATCATCATTGCGAAGGCTTGACGGTGTAGCGACATCAATACCTGCACTACGGGCTTCTTTCTCGATGGGTGAGGCAACTGTGGTGCGTCCTCTGCCTTTTCGTTGAGGCGCACGTGTTAACACACCAACAACCTCATGGCTTGAGTCACAAAGTGCCCGGAATGTATCTAAAGCAATATCGGGTGTTCCCGCAAAAATACAACGCATAATGACACTCTACACGTTTCCTCTACGCGATTTCATATCTGCGTTTAACAAGGTTTTTTTTCATCTCTTTTAGCCCTTTCTTGCATCAAGGACAAGCCGAAGCATCGCGAAAATGAGCCACGCATACCTCCCCTCCTGGTAGGCAACACACCCACCATCATGCGGCACGCTTACAGCCATGCTCCAGCTATACCTATGTTGTACCACAGGCACGCACATCTCACGCACGGATACGTCATCACTGAAGTGCGCTTAAGCGCACAGACACTGCTACAGCCGCAAAGGATCAACATAAACTTTCACAGGGCGAAGCCGGTGAAGCGAACGCCGATTTTGGATCTGATGAAGTACTTTCGCTAACTCCTGAGCATAACGGTGCTCAATCCTTACTACACCTTGATAGACCTCGGGTTTCCCCTCGCAGGCCACAGGGCCCAACCTCTCAGTATGCTGTGGTAATTCAGAAGAATGAAGAATGGCAGATACGTCATGGCGCTGTCCCGTTAACCGAGCCGTAAAATAAGCGGGCGGCAAATGAAGTTCGTGGTGTTCCTTAAGTAACTCCTGACACAGCAATGCAGAATCCCAACGCTGCATTGCTTGCGCCACATGTGCGCCAGGCCACCCAACAATAGCAAGGGGTGCTTGCCCGCGAAGATAGGTTCCAAGAAGTTGCCAAGCACGCATCGTTTGTTCAGCAGCATCAAGGTCATTTCGACGCAGCCATGACTGTGCGTCAACAATAACACCGGCACTATAGCCTTCGTCAGTATAGGGCGTAGCAAAAGGTGTCGATATAACAATCCGTGGTTTTGTTCCCACATGTTCTACTACAACAGAACGCGATGACGACACTGTGATTGGTACACCAGGAAACATTCGCCCCAGTTCCTCCCCCGTTCTTTCACTACCAATACGGTAGGCCTTCAAACGGGTGCCTTGGCACTGATAACACTGGTAACGTTGCCTTTTATATCCGCACACAAAACAGCGAAAACCACCTGAACCAAGCAGCTCAATACGCCCGCCACATTGCGGGCATCGACCACAAGCCCCACAGCTCATGCATCCCACCACTGGCACATAGCCAGTATGTGGTACAAGAACAACAACAGGACCAGTTTCTAAACCGTTACTCAATATACTATGAGCACGTGGAGGAAACCTAGCAAATGCGGCTTTGCCATCACTGGGATCATCCATCGGGTCAAGTACCTGTACCGTTGGTGCAGATTTTGCAATAAGACGACGCTGTGCCTTAAGAGCTGTAATCCATCCCGATGAGTAAAGAAAATGTGTATAGAGCGACCGTGTATATCCTGCACAAAGCAGTGCTGCCTGTTCACGGTGAGCACGTTCAGTAACAATGTGGCGTGCATGAAGAAACGGTGAACGACGCATCCGCAGCCGTTCATCACCATCATCATACAAACCAATAAAACCCAGACGATTCATTGGTACCATTGCCGCCGAGACTGTCCCCACAGCGATACGTGTTCGCCCTAACAAACATTGCAGATAAGAACGATACCGCGGCCCAGGCTCCAAATTGCTGGAAAGCAGCGTGACTGTTTGTCCAGGAATACGACGTTGAATAGTTTTTGCAAGCTCAATGGCATGGTCATGGGTGGGAACAATCAGTAAAGCTTTCCTTTGAGAGGCCAACGCAGCAAGAACGCCCTCTGCAAAAATATTGAATGGACCGCGGCCTCCCTTTAGCGGGTCAGGAACAACATCGCATAAAGCACGCGGATTTTTTCCCTCTTGAATGCTGCGTAAAAATTCTTGCCCTCCTCCGTAGCCCTGCAAAACCGTCATATCGACTGCGGGTAACTGCGCAAAAGATGGCAGTGTTGAAAACATTTGTGTAAGTGGCGTGTCAGCATCAGGAAGCCGTGTTAACCCCGGAGGTGAAAATAAGCCGATTTCGTCAAGAAGCTGCTGTTCACTACGCGCATGACGTGCAGGAATCGCCGCGGTTAAGACATCGCTGACCGTGGTGATATTGCGTTGAGCAAGATGGCATGCAAGTTCATAAAGCGAACGAGTTAAAGGCGGAATTTGCCCAATTACAGAACGTAGTGGCGCAAGTTTTCCTTGGTGAGTAGTTGTTGAGCTTCGTTGAATAATCCAGCCTTCATAGACGTTTCGCCCTAAAGGAATCTTCACACGCATTCCAACATGTGCGCGCTGTGCCAGGTGGGCGGGAATAAGATAATCGAAAGGTTGGTCAAGGTGATAGATGGGAACATCTAAGATGACTTGCGCAACAGGATTGTCAACTCCATCACACTCAATATGTCGAGGTTCGGGTGGGGGTAGTTCAATAAGAGCCTGCTGCACTCTACTATTGAAACATGGGTGTCAAGAAATCCCAAATACCTGCACTTACGTTATCTTTTGTTCCAGTGCATTGGCCAATAATGGCTCCGCTGCGGTCTATGATTGTTACCGAATTGGTGTCTTCGTGAAAAACTTTTCCACCCGAGACATTGTTGACAATCAAATAGTCAGCATTTTTTCGCGCAATTTTTTGACGCGCATAGTTTACTACTTCTTCGTCAGTACCTGTTTCAGCAGCAAAACCAATAATGACCTGACCCTTTTTACGTTCAGCGCATAGAGATACCAAAATGTCTTCGGTTTGCTCTAATGTCAACGTAACAGTAGTGGCGTCTTCAGTTTTTTTTATTTTTTGAGTGGCAGTGCGTTGAGGTCGATAATCAGCAACCGCGGCACTCATCACAATAATATTGGCTTCTTTTGACAGCGCTTTCATTGCGGTAGACATCTGTTGTGCGCTAACAACGGTTGTCACACTCACATCTTTTGGCAGGTATTCAAGCACAGAGTCAGCAACATGGGCTGCCACCAGATGTACGTGGGCGCCACGACGAGCAGCTTGCGCAGCTAAGGCTACTCCTTGTTTTCCAGAGGACGAATTGCCGATAAATCGTACCGGATCGATAGCCTCGCGGGTTCCACCAGCAGAAATAACAATATTTTTTCCAGTGAGAGTTTGTTCAGTGCCAGGCGGATAAGTAAAAGAATCACAAAGCAAGTCATCGACTTTTGCCACTATATCAACAGGTTCCACCAATCGTCCTTGACCAGTATCGCCACTGGTCAAAGCACCTGATGCCGGTTCAATAATGTGATAACCATAGCAGCGTAACAAGTCAAGGTTACGCTGCGTTGCCCGGTGGCGATACATATTGGTGTGCATCGCTGGACACACCACAACTGGGCAGTCCGAAGAAATAACGGTAGCGGTTAACAGGTTGCTTGCCATGCCAGTGCTAAGCTGTGCAATAAGGTCAGCAGTTGCTGGTGCAATAACAATGAGGTCTGCAGTTCTTGCTTGTTCAACGTGTTCAACGTGCGCCGAATCTTCAAAAGGGTCGGTGTGAACTGGGGCCGAGCTGACGGCCTCCCAGGTGGGTGCGCCAACGAACTTGAGTGCTGTTGGTGTGGGAATCACGTAGACGTTGTGGCCACGAGCACGCCACAAGCGAACAAGTGATACCGCCTTATAGGCGGCAATACCCGCACCAACACCAAGGATAATGTTTCGAGGGCTGTCCACCGTTTCCCCTACAAAAACTACTTGTGTTCCAAAGCTGCTTCAATATCGCCAAAATCAGGGGCTTCCCCTTCTTCGGCTTCACCAAGAGGTTGTTCTGGTTCATCTTCGGCTTCGCTGAACTCTAAAAGTCCTTCATTAATTTCACGAAGCGAGATTGACAGCGGTTTCTCGTCAGGTTCAGTGTCAAGCAAGGGGCCGGGTGTGGAATACATACCATCGGCTACCTGCTGATAGTACGTATTGATTTGGCGGGCACGCTTTGCAGCATAGATAACGAGCGCATATTTTGATGGCACACGGTCAAGTAGTGTGTCAATAGGCGGATTAGTAATTCCTTCGGGGTGTGCTTGTGTTCCTGACAATTGGTCCTCCTGTTAAAGTATGTATTCACGTTGATTCTACGCCAGTGACATTAAATGGGCTACTTCATCGGTAGCTGTGTCAAGGTCGTCATTGATCACAATGGCATCGAAACGTTCACGAAGCGCCATTTCTTTATGTGCTGTACGTAAGCGTCTGCGACGCTGATCGTAGTTTTCTGAGCCACGACCAAGCAGGCGTCGCTCAAGCTCTTGCCATGAGGGCGGGGCAATGAAAATCATATAGGCATCAGGCATTTTATCTTTCACCTGAAAAGCACCATTAACATCTATCTCAAGCAATGCTGGATTACCTGCATCTATACATTGTTGAACGGGAGTTTTCGGTGTTCCGTAGTGATGAGTTTGGTGAACAAGCGCTGATTCTAAAAGATCGTTGTGTGCTACCATTACCTGAAATTCGTCCTCTGAAATAAAATGATAATCACGTCCGTCAACCTCATCTGGTCGTGGCGGCCGCGTAGTAACTGAAACCGAAACAAAAAGGTCTGGGTATCGTTTCTTGAGTTCTTTGACGATTGTTCCCTTACCCACAGCCGAGGGGCCAGCAACAATTATCAGTGTGCCTTTGTGTTTTCCTGTATCTAAGCTCATTACTATGTAGTCCGTGATAAACGTTTGGGCCACCCTAAGGTGACCCAAAAAAGACGTTGTTGAGATTGATTAGCCGAAGCGACGAATCAATTCTTCACGCTGGTGGATGCCAAGACCGCGAATTCGACGCGATGCGGCAATTCCCACTTCCTGCATAACGGCATTTGCAGTTGTTGAGCCAACGCGTGGAAGCGA
Organism: Actinomycetaceae bacterium; assembly: GCA_030540715.1. Lineage (GTDB taxonomy): Bacteria > Actinomycetota > Actinomycetes > Actinomycetales > Actinomycetaceae > JAUNVQ01. The sequence goes on from JAUNVQ010000016.1 coordinate 39,104, forward strand.
TTCAAGCAAGGTGACGACCTTCATCTTGGACAAAGCTTCGTCGCTCTTAGCGCGTTCCAAAACCTCTGAAAGTTTCAATTCGCGGCTCTTTAATTTAGATTTTACTTCAGCGCGGATCTTGCGTGCTGCGGCGGCTTTGTCGAGTGCTTGAGCGCGTTGCTCATCAGTCAAAGGAGGAAGTGCCATTGTTTATAACCTCTATCTTGTCGTCTTAATTGTCATTTAAGTGTCCGATGTGACCGTATGTACCTGTCACGTTGTGTTCGTAGTTAAAATTACACCTTTCGCGCTCAGATTGGTAATGAAATATCAGTGAGTTAAATAATCATTAATTTCAGCGTTTTCATTTGACAGCACCCGATTTTTGCCTGTATTTACCTGCGTTGAAACCTATCTACAATGCACAAAAAAAGCATTCTCGAGAAAAAAAGCTATCTACCTGCAGTGATGAAAAGTTGTTTGCTGTGAAAACTTGACGTGCAGTCACGTATTTTTCTTAACCTTGGCAACAGTTAAGGTAGGTCATCATAAAAAAGTAGACGAAAAGCACTCTCACCTGTGACTATTATCACCGAGATGGAGAATATGCATCTGTCACACTAACCACATGAGCATCAGTTAACAATTGCTAAAAGAGCGTCATTTTCACGTGTGGCAGCATCAACAAGTCCATTTGGGCCGCCACTCAATACGCTACGCGAAACCGAAGCAATCACATTAGCCGATGCTTTACCAAACAGGCGAACAATATCTGCAGCTGTTCCACCTTGAGCTCCAATCCCAGGAACAAGTAGTGGCGCATGAAGATTATCGAAGGTGATGCCAAGCTCTGACACGGCTTTACCTACGGTGGCACCCACAACAAGCCCACACGGGCCCATCTGTGTCGCATCATCATCACCAGTGTGCACATAGTTGATATTGATCGAACGTGCGTACTCAGCCACTGCCAGGGCAACAGAGCGGCCATCTGCGCAGAGAGAATGCTGAACTTCAGGGCCTTGAGGGTTCGAGGTCAAACACAGCACAAACACTCCCCGATCATTGTCAACTGCACAATCAACTGCAGGTTGAAGCGAGCCTGTGCCCAAGTAGGGTGACACTGTCATCGCGTCACTTCGCAATGGTGACCGCTCATCCAGATATGCCCAGCCGTAGCCAGCCATTGTTGAACCAATATCACCGCGTTTCACATCCATAATGCACAGTGTCTGGCTTGCTTGACAACGCTTAATAACCTGTTCTAATACAGCAACGCCCGAACTTCCGTGGCGTTCAAAAAAAGCCGATTGAGGTTTAAGAATCCCCACTGTTCCTTCAAGGCGGTCACATACGGTCATCGCAAAATAGTGCAGACCGTCAGGGCTATCGTCAAGGTTCCATGCCTGTAAAAGATGCGGATGCGGATCAATCCCCACACACAAATGACCGTATCGATCAAAAGCTGCACGAAGGCGTCGTCCAAAAGTAGTGTTCATCGTGACATCCCTTCCACCAGCTGTCCTTCGCGTACACTGAAACGACCATGAAACATGGTGTACATGACGTGCCCAGGTAAAACCATTTCCTCGAAAGGTGTATTACGCGAACGTGAATAATGCTGGCTTGCCCTGACAACACGTTGGGCATGAGGGTCAATAACACAGATGTTGGCAGGGTTTCCTTTTTCCAGAGGACGCCCCTGATCTTCTACCAGGCCAATACGTGCGGGCGTAGAGCTCATGACACGGGCAACATCATGCCAATCCATGCGACCAGTTTTTACCATCGTGTCAATAATGATGGGAAGCGCTGTTTCAAGGCCAGTCATTCCAAACGCCCCCTGTTCCCAACCGCAGGATTTTGCCGTGTCGGGGTGCGGAGCATGATCTGTACCGATACAGTCAATTGTTCCGTCTTCTAATCCGTCACGAACAGCCTCAACATCGGCTTGAGTACGCAGCGGAGGATTGACCTTAAACCGTGGATCGCGGGCGCGAGCTTTCTCCTGTGTCAAATACAGGTGGTGTGGTGTTGCTTCCGCAGTGACATTAATGCCATGCTGTTTTGCAACGCGCACAATCTCGACGGCTCCCTTCGTTGACAGGTGACATATGTGGACGCGGGAATGAAAATGTTTTGCAAACAAAACATCGCGGGCAATAATAGATTCTTCAGCCGCAGGTGGCCACCCCTTTAACCCAAGTTCTTCAGCAAGTGCGCCCTCGTTCATTTGCGCCTGTTCAGTAAGGCGCGGATCTTGGGCGTGCTGGGCGATGACGCCATCAAAATCTTTGATAATCTCTAATGCTTGGCGCATCAGCAACGAATCTGATACACATACCCCGTCATCACTAAACATGCGTACCCGAGCGCGTGAATCTGCCATACCAACCAAGTCCGACAGTTCCTTACCTTCAAGTCCCTTAGTAACAGCTCCCACGGGCCGCACGTCAACCCAGCCAGATTGTTTACCTAGGTCAAGCACGTGCTCAACTATGTCAACAGAATCTGATACAGGCCGGGTATTAGCCATTGCATGGACACAGGTATAGCCGCCAGCTGCGGCAGCACGCGAACCTGTTTCAACAGTTTCAGCTTCTTCTATTCCAGGTTCACGCAGATGAGTATGCGGATCAACAAGGCCTGGAAGCCCAATCCAACCGTGACAATCAATAACGGTATCGCCTGGCTGAGCAACAATGTGGTTGCCGCGGTCTGCGATAATTCCTTCGCGAACCGCTAAAGAAGTTGGTTGTTCGCCCTCAATACTAAGAGCGGTGAAAATAACAGAGTCAAAAGCCATCCTGGATTCCTTTCCTTTATCTTAAAGGATACCAGGATGGCATTGAACAAAGTGTCTGTATGTTATTCCTGCGAAGCTATCGCAATATGGCCTGCTTTTTTGGCGTCGTGAATTGACGAGAGTACACCGTTGACAAACTGAGGTGTTTTATCTGTTCCACCAATTGCTTCAGTCAGCGTAATCGCTTCATGAATAGCAACGGGATCGTCAACATCGTCATTAAACAGGAGCTCCCATGTTGCTACTCGCAGCACTGCGCGGTCAGGTGCTGGAATCCTGTCAAGGTTTCGCCCATGAAGGAAACGTATCAACTGATCGTCTATCTCGTCGATATGTTCGGCAACACCGGTAATGATGCGCACCGAAAAATCGTTGAGGGGTGCCTGTGCTGTTGATAAAACTTTGCGTTGTTCAAGAAGACGCAAAATCTCGCTACCCCGATGCCCAAAACCTTTTTGATCGGCCTCAAAAAGCACGTCAACAGCGCGTTTACGTGCTTTTGTTCTGGAACTAAATTTTCTTTTTGCCATTGCCTTTCCTGCAAAGACTCTATTCTTTCACGCGCGAAATATAGTCACCAGTGCGTGTATCAACCTTAATCTTTTCGCCCTGATTCAAGAACAGCGGCACCTGGATTTCGTACCCTGTTTCCACTGTTGCGGGTTTTGTTCCCGCATTTGAGCGATCGCCTTGCAGGCCAGGTTCGGTGTAGGTGATTTCCATTGTGACTGATGCTGGCAGGTCAACAAAAAGCACCTGTCCGTCATGGAACGACACAATGACATTTTGATTTTCCAGTAGGAAATTCTTTTGGTCACCGATAATATCGGCACCAACATGGATTTGTTCGTAGTCTTCAACATCCATGAAAATGTAGTCATCACCGTCTTGATACAGATAGGTCATATCGCGACGATCCACATTGGCGGTCTCAATTTTTACGCCAGCATTAAATGTTTTATCAACAATTTTGCCGCTCAAAACATTTTTAATCTTTGTGCGAACAAATGCGGGGCCTTTACCTGGCTTGACATGTTGAAACTCAACAATCTGCCACAGTTGATTGTCTTGCTTAAAAACCATTCCGTTTTTGAAATCATTAGTTGTTGCCACAAGTGTTCCTTTCGTTATCTTTCATACCACTCATACAATACAGCCTTCACCCTGTTTTGACCTATTTACGGGGTGTTCTTTAGGTGATAAATCACGTACTAGCCATTGACTTGAAGCGTTTGCGCTACCCTATCAACACCGTGTGTTGTGTCCACACAAAAGTCGGGTATAAGTGTGTGCTTCCACAAATCTTCTCGTTGACGAATCATTGTTGCTAACTGGGCTCGCACAGGCCCTAAAGCAATTGAACGTGGCTGATTAAAACCGAGTCTGTGTGTGATTGCCTGCAGCTGCGCTTGGCACCAAACAAGTGTGGCTCCTTCGCATTGTGCCTGTTTAACACGTTGACGTGCATATTCGGTATCCAGGCTGCCTCCAGAAAGAAGCGCAACTCCAGAGGTTTTCATCACTTCATTTAATGCGTTGTGTTCTGATTTACGAAGAACATCATCGCCTTGTTCAATCACAATTTCGGATATACTTCGCTGTGTTTGACGTTCCACACATTGTTCCACACTGTGCACTGGTACACCATAGTGGTTACCAATAATGTCGGCGACTTCTCTGGTGAGTGTGCCCTCTACACCATAAACGATAAAACGGGGAACCGATGGTGTGTGGCAAGAACCTGTGCACTGGGCTTCTAGGGAATCCATAGGGCGTAGTCTCCAGGTGAGTGCGGCGCCAAATAATCGATATCAATATCACGTTGACAGCGCCATGAGCCATTATCCGGCACCATCACTTTGTGCGCAATACGCCGTAAAAGTTCCCTGTCATCAACACGTTGACGCACAGGATGCCCAATCCCATCTAAGAGCACAAAGCGTAAATGAGATGAACGCACTTTCTTATCCATCAGCATGGCATCCATAAGGTCATCTATTGATGCGCCAGCAAAACGTACAGGTAAACCGACGTGAGAAATGATCGTTTGATGACGTTTCACTTGTTCATCGGTAAGCATCCCGCGTTCGTGTGCTAAATATGCTGCAAACATCATCCCAACAGCAACAGCGTGACCATGAAGAATCCGATAGCCCGAAACTTTTTCTAAGGCATGACCAAAAGTATGCCCATAGTTGAGGTTTTCACGAATGGAGCCCTCACGCAGGTCACGGCTTACCACATCGGCCTTCACCGCGATAGCAGCCCGTGCAGTAGCATGCAGCGCTGTCGATTGGCTTCCAAAAAGTTCGCAAAATGGCGTGCGTTCAACAACGGATAAAATCTGTTGATCGGCAATAAACCCGCATTTCACGATTTCTCCATACCCATTTACACTGTGCTCATGGGGTAAAGTATTAAGGTTGCCAGTATCACATACAACGGCTTGAGGCCGATAAAACGAGCCGATCAAGTTCTTACCGTGCCGCGAGTTAATGCCTGTTTTGCCACCAACACCAGCATCAACCATACCTAACAGCGAGGTAGGCACACTGACATAGTGAATACCACGCAGCCAAGTTGCAGCAATAAATCCAGCCAAGTCGGTGGTTGCTCCCCCACCCAAGCCAATGATCGTATCGGTGCGTCCTAGTTTTGCGTCACCGCAGGCACCCCACAATTTTTGCGCTACACCGTAGTGTTTTTGCTGTTCACCATCGGGAACACAGTAGGTAAAAACCTGAAAACGCCGATGCTGATCATTGTCAAGTATCTGTTGCAGTTGCTTAACATGGGCTAAAACACTTTGCGGATGAACAATCATCACTTTTTGTGTGCCACGGTTAATAGCATCAGCCACACATTGTGTCAGACCTTTACCAAAATACACTGTGTAGGGTGCTTCACTATCAGGCACGTGAATCGTTGCATCAATGTTGCCTTCTATGATCATGGAAACAATGCTGGATACCTGCTCCGTATCAAGATCATCGGTTGTGACAACATGGGAAGCGATTTTTTCGTAGAGGGCGTGACGGCGGGCATAAAGTTCACGCATAGTGGCTTCCACATTGCCATCACGAAACAGTGGGCGTACCTGTGGAACAGCACGAAGAGTATCGTCATCTTCACTGACTTGTTGGTTATTTCCTGATCGTATCTGTATCTTTGACACAGAGGACGAGCCGGCGGGTATCTGTGCCACATGCTCATCTTCTTCAACACGTTCCACCAATGTTGGCACACTTGCGGCCAGATAGATTGTTCGTACCTGTTGCAAAAGTTTACGTGCTTGCGCAGTTTCAATGATTCCCCCACCAACGCTAAGATGTTCAATCTGGGGATCATGAAGTGCTTGTTGCAATGCACCTAATTCGTAACGACGAAACGCTTCTTCGCCCTCTTGAGAAAAAATTTCGGGGATCGTCTTGCCGGTATTTCGTGTGACCATGATATCGGTATCAGCAACGTGACTACTGTCGTCCACAGTATCGTTACCTTTCACATAGTGGCAGTCAGGCCGCCATTGGCCACCCACAAGGTTAGCTATAGTTGATTTTCCACTTCCAGGAAGCCCCACATAAACAGTGATGTTATCCCTCATTGCAAACGCTCCTGTATATGCTGCTGATAGGCGGCAATATTGGTACGGATGTGGTCAATAGACTTGTTACCAAACTGTTCAAGAAGCGCATCGGTGACTACAAGTGCAGTCATCGCTTCAACAATCACGGCAAGCGGTACTACGGCGCACACATCGGAACGCTGATGAAGGGCCTGCGCTGGCTGCGACGTATCCATATCAAGGGTTCGAAGTGAATGCGGAACTGTAGAGATAGGTTTCATTGTTGCTGACACGCGAAGAGGATGACCATTAGACATGCCACCTTCAACGCCCCCGGCATGATTAGTGAAGCGCACCCATTTACTGTTGGCAATCACCTGATCGCTGTGTGGGGTACACGCAAACATATCAGCATAGGCGAAAGTATCAATAATTTCGTCATGGGCAGCACTGCCACAGATGTTACCCAATGCGTGTCCGTCACCAATACCCACAGCTTTCACGGCTTGAATACTCATTATTTCACTTGCCAGGCGCGCATCTAGACGGCGGTCATGCTGGGTGTGTGTACCAAGACCAATAGGCATATTGTATGCCAGAACCTCAACTTCACCCCCCAAAGTATCGGCCTGCTTTTTTACGGTGTGTAACCGCTGTTCCATCTGCTTAGCTGTTTCTGTATCAAGACAACGCACAGGTGATCGATCAAGTTCATCACGCTGTTCAGGACGTGGTCGGGGGGCATCATCTGGAAGGGCTACCCCACCAATGTTGGTAACATGACTGACAAACTGGATCCCTGCACATTGTTCAGCTATCGCCTGTGCTACAGCACCTAAAGCCACACGCATTGCGGTTTCACGTGCCGATGCACGTTCCAACACGGGGCGAGCATCATCAAGGTTATAGGCCAGCATTCCAACAAGGTCGGCATGACCTGGGCGCGGACATCGAAGCGGTTTTTGTCGCGCAATTTCTTTATGATCGCCTTGACCCGCATCACTTTCAAGTGCATGTGGGGGTACAGGGTCAGAGCTCATAACGGTTTCCCATTTTGGCCATTCCGTATTACCAATCACGATACCGATAGGTGCACCTGTTGTCACACCGTGGCGAAGGCCACCAACAACACGAATATCATCTTGTTCAAACTTTTGTCGTGCACCTCTTCCAGCGCCGTGGCGGCGACGCGCCAAGTGGAAGGCAATATCTTTTGTTTGTAGGTAAACTCCTGCGGGAACCCCGTCAAGGATTCCCAGTAATTGTTCACCGTGGGATTCTCCAGCACTTAACCATCTGAGCATAGTCCTATTGTGACACGCTCGGACAGGGGCACATAATTACTGTGTTAGGAGATGAAATGCATCGCTTCTATCTGCGAAAATAAAGAGCTGCTGGTTGATGCGCTCTTGCGTGAAAGAAAGTTGTCGGACGGTCATAACAATGCTTGAGGCGAAAGGATCTGTTGATTGGATGGCTGCGTAGTCCATTCCTATCTTTTATGTGTCTTTATCCGCGATGGTATAAAAAATATTCCACACGTCTGGTTGGCTCAAAGTGTCAAGTAGTTGCGGAGTGTGCAGTTGTAGCGTTGATTTAAAGTGCATACACAATCAGTGCGGCCAACGCTCCCCCAATAATGGAAGGTCCATAGGCAATGACTGTTGTACCTCTTTGTGATTTACGTGCAGTGGCATAAAGCGCGTGGAATCCGCCGAAAACACCAGTAAAGAGTAGCTGCCATAATACGACGGAGGCATCACCCATTGCACACAGTGCTGTCATTATAGGAAAAATCAATACGTCACCAAATCCCACGCCTAGACGAAGAACAAAGATTAAAAGCATGATGACAAAAGCCAGTAGCCCAAAACCTAAAGATCGGCCAACTACACGAAATGATGACTGGTCAATAGCTAAAGCAAAAACACCGAGGGCCACAATAAGCGAACTCAACGTTGTTAAGATCAGGGGAAGGCGGTGTGCCAAAATATCAATGGCTCCAGCGGTAACAAGCAGTGGAATAAGCGCAGATACTGTTGCCGCAATAACAGTATGGTTGTAAAGAAGCATCCACATTGTTATTGCAGTTACACCAATCAATAGGTGTAGTGAGGATCGGCGAAGCTGAAAACTGTACCGTCGCTCGTATTTCGAGACAAGGCGTAGTCCAGGAAGGCTTATCCACGCCCAACTAAGGGCTAGGCATACAACACTGATAAACAATGATATTCCGTAGCTCATGGTGTTAGTATGTCACATATTTCAGGCAAGATCTTGCACAAAAGCCGGTACCTGTTTGGATAAGAGTTTGCCCGATTCAACAAGCGCACCAATAAGTGTTCCTGGTGTGGTTGTGCGTGAACAAAACAATTGAACTTGAGGTATCGCCTGGTAAACCAGCATTAACCAGCCTGGCACAACGGTTGCTCCACATGTGGTGGCGTGACGGTTAAGCGCCGTATTCAATGGTGAATACACAGCATCTAGTACAATGTGTCCGCTATGTAACGGAAGGTGTTCAACATAGTCATCCATGGCATGTGCTGGAAGTGTTGAAATAATGATCTCGGCTTGTTCAACTGCTGCTGATACCCTACGAAGATCGCTCAGGCGTATCACGTTTGGTATGCGGTGGGCTCTGGCTGCTGCCTGCATTACTGAGCCCTCACCGCTCACACGTCTGGCACAGATAGTGACATCGCTGCACGCCATTTCGCCGTAAAGGCCGATCAAGGCCGAAGAAGCCGTCGCGCGTGCACCAAATATGACGGCTTTTCGAGGACGAATTTCCTGGCCAGCACCAGCATAAAGACTGTGAACTATCCCGAAGACATCCGTATTCCAGCCAGTAAGAAGGCCAGAAGAAGGAACAACGGTATTAACTGAGCCAACCATTTTTGCCAAAGAGTCTATCTTGTCAAGTAGTGGCATAATGCGCTGTTTATGAGGCATCGTTACCGACAGCCCTGCACATGTAGCGTCTATTCGTTCACTGATGAAGCTCTGTAAGTTCTTACTGGTGACGTGAATAGCATCATAGGTGATATTGATATGTGCATCCGCATATGCTTGTCGATGCAAAATCGGTGACCACGAATGCTGTATAGGATCGCCGATAACACCGGCCCATTTTCCCATTTATTCATTCTCCGTTTTACAGACTTCAGGGTTTTCTTTGCAGTATTGACGCAACTCTTCGATATTCTTCTTTTGTTCTTCATGTGTTGCTGCAAACTTTGTTGTGCCCTTCACCAGGTCAACGGTCACATAGTACAGCCAGTCGCCCTCGGGGGGATTCATGACCGCTTCGATGGCACTGTCCCCAACAGAAGCTATTGGTGTGGGTGGTAGTCCTTTGTGAAGATAAGTATTGTAAGGGGTGTCCTGTTTCTTTTCTTCTTGGGTAATAAATGCCCCAGAGCCTCCTTTACCAACACCATAGGCAACGGTACAATCCATTTGCAGAAGGCCTGCAGTGTTTTCGCCCTTACCAGCCAAGCGGTTTTCTATTACTCTGGCAATTTTTGGAAAGTCCTCTTCTTTACCTTCTTTTTCAACAATCGAGGCCTTCGTTAACACATCATGCCATTTATCGCGAGGAACTTTCAGTTTTTCCAGACGCTCTGTGTTGTGCGAAATCATTTGCTTAAGCAGATCCTGAACCGTCATATTGGGGTCTACGCGGTATGTTTCAGGTGCTAGCCAGCCTTCAAGATGCCCGTTTGCTTCGGCTGGTAAACCCAAAGCATCAACATTTTCAAATGCTGCATCTATTTCTTCTTTGGTGAACTGACCATTGTTAATAAACTTTGCTTTGACTTCATCTATTGTTTTACCTGGAACGATGGTGATGGCAACATCAATTTTATTAGCTTCATCAAGAAGCGCTGCCAGTGCTTCTGATGCTTTCATTTTTGTCCGCAGGCTATACCAACCATCTTGGATACCTTGGGCAGCTGAATTCTTTTTAAAGGCTTCCACAAAGGCGTCCTCTGATTTGACGACGTCTTTCTTTTTTAAGATAACCGCGATGTCTTGACCATTTGCGCCAGCGGGAATTTCAACGCGAATATCTTTTGAGCCTGCCTCTTTACCGGTATAGTCTTCGGCGGGTGCCAGGTATGAAGAGATATTTAAAAACTTTATTGCTGCAACGGATGTGGCGACGATGATTACTAGAAGCATCACCAAAATAAGGCCTGTAATGATTTTGCGTTTGCGTTGACGTTTTTTACGGGCAATGACATGCAGCTGTTGTTTGCGGAGTGCGGCTGTTGTGGTAAGTTCTTGCTCCAGTGCTTCCGAAGCATCCTTATCAGCCTGTTCTGTTTTATGTTTCTGTACAGGAGTGTCAAGTGATTGGCTGTGCGCTGTTGGGGTGTAAGGTACCGTATCTACGGTAGAGTGAGATGCGCGCTGAGGTTTGGCGGGTGCTAGGTCATTGCTTTGCGGTTCACGGTTGCTAGGTTCGGTGACGGCTGAAGCGAGAGAGGTGTCTTGTGGTGACATCCCCATGGTGCCCACAGGTGGCTCAATGGTTGGTGGTTGTGCCGATGCAACTTCTGTTTCAGCTTTAAATGGTGACGCAAAATTAATATCTGGTGTATTGGCAGCTTCATGCACCTGTTGAGAGTTTCCTGTTGGCTGTTCCTCTTGGTGGGGAAAAGGACGCTCAGGAATACGCCTTCTTTTTGATTTGCGTGATGGGAAGCGGCGAGCCGGAGTGTCGTGATGTCTAGTAGTATCGCTCATCTGACTCTCCTTTCTGTGTGGCAATGTCATCGAATCCAAGTCCAGCAGGGCTTTGACGATTCTGTTGAATCGCTAGTGCTTGTTCCAAAATAATAACCGCAGCTTGTTGATCAACAACAGCACGATGTTCTTTCATCTTTTTTCCACTGTGATGAAGGTCTTTATGTGCTCCTGCGGAACTCAGACGTTCATCGACAAAGCGAATCTGTGATTTCGGGCAGTTTTGCTGCAATCTTTTCGCCCACTCAATAACACTGCGGGCTTGTGGGCCAAGGCTGCCTGACATTGTGTAGGGAAGACCAATATAAAACATGATGTTTGTGTGGTCTTCTTCAATCACATCAATCAGCATGTCGATTGCGTCATCACCATCACTGCGCCACAGTGTGTCAACTGGCAGCACTACCTGTGTACCCGCTTCTTGTTTGGATACACCAATGCGACGAAGCCCAACGTCAATACCGTAATACACGCAGTGAGGGTTATATGTCATGAGTTGGCAACACCCACAATGGTTGAACGAATAAGTTGAAGTGCCTCAGCGATACGAGACGCGTCTTTACCTCCACCTTGAGCACTGTCGGGGCGACCTCCACCGCCACCGCCCATGGCTTGTGCCGCGGCTTTCACCAATTCACCTGCGCGAAGACCACGATCTTGAGCACTCTTATTTGATTTGACAACCACCACTGGGCGTCCATTAACAACAGCAAAGAGGGCGATAACCCATGGCTTGGTCTGAGACATACGTTGGCCAAGATCGTCACCAAGACGACGCAACAGGTCAGCTGAATCAAGCTCACCGACACTTTGAACAAGATAGGTGGTGCCTGTTACTTCTTCGGCTTTCTCAAGGAAGCTACTGACTTGTGACAAGACATTTTGTGCTTGAAGTTTAGCTACCTGCTTTTCGTAGCCTTTCACTTTGGTAACAAGATTTTCAATACGCTGAGCCAGTTCATCAGCGGGTGCTCCCAGCATTGTTGAAATCTGCGACACAAGTGCGTGTTCATGCTGGTGATACTTTAATGCTCGCTGACCAACAAGGGCGTCAACACGGCGCACACCTGAACCAATAGATGCTTCGCTCAACAGTGCGATGCTGCCAATATGACCTGTGGCTGGTACGTGTGTTCCCGCGCACAGTTCCAGTGACCAATCCCCTCCTATTGAAACAACGCGAACTTCTTTACCGTATTTTTCGCCAAACAGTGCCATTGCACCTTTTTCTAAGGCCTTGTCAATATCCATAATTTCATCAGTGACAGACAGGTCTTCGCTGGTGCGTTCATTAGCTCGCTGCTCAATTTCTTCCATAATTTCTTGTGGAACAGCTGAACCGTGACGGAAATCGAAACGCATCCTGTTCGGTGAGTTCTCGGAACCTGCTTGGGTTGCCTGTTCTCCAAGTTTTTCATGCAATACTTTGTGAACAACGTGGGTTGCCGTATGTGCTTTGGCTATATCGTAGCGGCGTGTGACATCAAGTGCAGCAATCACACGGTCACCAACAGCAAGTTCACCATCAATCAACTGTCCACGATGCATATTAAGCCCTTTTACGGGTGCTTGCACATCGCCCACATGGAATGATGCACCGTGAAGAGCGGTGATAGTTCCCTGGTCGGCAAGCTGGCCCCCCATCTCGGCATAAAATGGTGTTTGGTCAAGCAATACTTCCGCATGTGTACCAGGGTGAAGCAACGGCACTGATTTTCCGTCAACAAGGATGGCAACAACGGTGGCTTCGGCTTCCACATCGGTGTAGCCCAAGAAGCGCACCGGCCCACCATTTTGATTCAAAAGATCATGGTAAACATGTGTGTCAACGTGCCCTGTTTTCTTTTTGAGGGCATCTTGGCGAGCACGATCTTTTTGTTCGTGCATCAGTTTTTTGAAGTGTTCTTCGTCAACTGACACACCTTTTTCACGGGCTATTTCAATTGTTAAATCAATGGGGAAACCGTAGGTATCGTGCAATAAGAATGCCTTATCACCTGGAATAATTGCTTTGCTAAGCCATTCGCCAGCTTCTGGCTTATCGCCAGCTGATTCACCTTGCGATGCCCGCTCTTTGGCCTGGCGAACAGCTGTGTCAAGGATTGTGGTGCCAGCATCAAGCGTTCGCCTAAAGGATTCTTCTTCCGCGGCGGCTACTTCGTGGATCTGTTTCCAGTTGGCTTCCAGCTCGGGATACGAGGCTTTCATGACTTCTTTTGACGCTGTCATAAGCGGCGTTATCACCGGATCAAATACCCCCAGAAGCCGCATTGAGCGGACCACGCGGCGTACAAGGCGTCGCAGCACATAGCCTGCTCCGTCATTTCCTGGGCGTACACCATCGCTTATCAGCATGAGGGCGGAACGAACATGGTCGGCAACGATACGCATACGAACATCATCGGGGGCTGATGAAGTAGTACCCACACTGTATTTTTTGCCAGAAAGCTCTTGAGCAATCTCGATCACTGGGAACACCTGGTCAATTTCATACATATTGTCTTTTCCTTGAAGCAAAAATGCTAAACGTTCAAGGCCAAGTCCTGTATCAATCGCTTTTTGGTCAAGTTCTCCAAGCAGTGGATAGTCCTTACCGCTTCCCTCCCCGCGTAAGAACTCGTCGAACACAAGGTTCCACACTTCAAGGTATCGGTCACCTTGAGTGTCAACGGCAGGTCCGCCCTCTGGACCTTTTTCGGGGCCACGGTCATAATGAATTTCTGCGCACGGTCCAGCTGGTCCAGGCTGTCCTGTATCCCAAAAAATATCTTCACGCGGCAGTTTTTGGATGCGCGTAGGGTCAAGGCCAATAACTTTTTTCCAGATGCGTTCTGCCTCGTCATCATGTTCCCAAATGGTGACCCACATTTTGTCGCCGTCAAGACCGTAGCAACCGTCATTGACTGAGCCAGTCAGCAGTTCCCACGCATATTGTGAGGCGCCTTCCTTGAAATAGTCACCAAAGCTAAAGTTACCGCACATCTGAAAGAATGTGCCGTGCCTGGTTGTTTTACCTACTTCGTCAATATCGTTAGTGCGAATACATTTTTGCACCGAAACTGCACGCGGCCAAGGGGCTTGTTCAGTCCCGATAAAATAGGGAATGAATGGCACCATACCAGCAATGGTGAACAAAATGGATGGATCGGGACTGATAAGCGATACCGAATCGCGTACCTCGTGTCCATTGCGTTCAAAGTAATCCAACCATCGTTGGCGTATTTCTGCTGTGCGCATAAGATCCTCAGTCAAAATAGATTTGTAACAATATATTTACATGGTAACGAAGCGGTAACGAAAGAAAGAACTTCCTGGCCTGTTTCCTGGTGTGATATGAAACTCACCTTTGATAATACCTGTAACAATGTTGCTTATCGTCCACAGGTAGTGTCAGTTTTTAGAACATGTCTTCGTCAAGTTCAACAGTCTGATTCATCACTGGAACATCGGTCATCAGTTGGGTGACAATACGCTGTTCAGCTTCACGAAATGCAGCGCTAAACTCAGCCGATTTATTTTTCACGTAAGTGCGTGCTGGCGGGATTGACCATACCACAGCACCAGCAACGGCAATAAAGACACTGGCCTTAATCAACGTTTTCATTGTCTTCCTTCTTTCCCGCAAGCATCTTGCGTGCTGCCTGCGAAAATGCGGAAATCTTAATAAAAGGTGTGGCCACAGTTGAACTCATCAGGGTGGATAACGCAGAAACATCCTGCGCGATTTGCGCCGTTGAGGTTGTAATAGCGTCAACTTTATCCAGCTGAGCATTGGCTCCTTGAACTGTTTTCGTGGTTTCTGCAAGTGTCTGGTTCGCATTTTCCGAGATTTTTTCAATCGTTATGCGCAGCTCATCAAAAACTTTCCCAAGTTTGTACAGCGGCAGCGCCAAGAAAAAAACCAGCAAAGCAAAAGCAATTGCTGCAATCAATGCGGGGATGTTCATAATGTCGGCCTTTCTTTTTTCCTCTTAGTATTATGGCAAACTTAGCGCCAAAGGTACAATAAACAACGCTCTTCACCATCGAAGAAAACACGATTCTACCTGTTGAAATGGTAGTTTGTGGCAGATATTTCACCTTGCAGGGTCTAGGGTGCACCCTTTCGCAGTGCTTCAAAGGCACGTTCGGGAACAAGGGCTTTCATATAGGGCATCGGGTTAATGTTTTTTCAAGAACATAGTCGGTAACCAGGTCTTTTACTGTGGCGCGCAGGGGTCCCCCTTCCCAGGGTTTCGATATGTAGTGATCTAAATCGGCATCGTTGAGTGCCCTAATGGTGTCTTCTAAGTCAGCTTGTCCGGTGACCAGACACGTTTTGGGACTATAGTCGCTGTTTTCTTTGATCTCGACAAGGAAATCCACACCAGTTTGGCCGGGTAGGCGATGATCGGCCAAAATCACGGCAAGCTCATCTCCGTCCTCGTCAATTTCTTCGATCACTTCCCAGGCGTCTTCAACGTCTTCGGCTGGTTCGATGCGCACCATATCCATAAACGGCTCCAGGTCACGTAGGAGTCCGTTTCGTCCTTCTGTTTCGTCTTCTAGGACAAGGATTGCTAAGGTCATGAGTTGTCTCCTTCGGTAGTGGGGGCTTGACGTTCGTATTCGCCCTTGGCTGATTCATCGGGCCCGTTGATTGGCAGCCATACGGTCATGGTTGTTCCCTGGGGTCTGATTCGATGTCGATATTTCCTGAATATGCGTCCACAATTTGCCGCACAATTCCCAGCCCCATTCCCAGGCCGTAATGTATTGTTCCCTGTTTCGTTGTAAAGTGCGGGGTGAAAAT
>JAUNVQ010000016.1:55100-56675 GCA_030540715.1 Actinomycetaceae bacterium
TTCCCAGGCCGTAATGTATTGTTCCCTGTTTCGTTGTAAAGTGCGGGGTGAAAATATGTTCACGTATTTCTTCGGGAATTCCTGGGCCATTATCGGTGATTGCCATAATGCCAAGGACAGTGATGCGTGCTGATTTTTGAAAGGGATTGAGCATGACGGCTGCCAGGGCTTTATCGGCACCAAACTTTGCAGCACCATCGGCCAGCATAAAGCCACCCAAGAAAAGGATAATAACGCCATGGGCAAGGGCGTAGAAAAATGCAGCGTATTTTTCCGGTTCGTAGGCTTGTGGCAACGTGATGAGTGCTTCGTCAGAATTCAGCAGAACTTCTGCCAAAAGAATGAACACAGCTATTGTGACAAGTGGGATTGCTTCGCTGAACCACAGCGTTATCGTGCTCAGGAAAACGGCACACATGGAGGTTGTGGTGGCTGCAAGCCCTGGCCATGAAAGAAAGAGCGGCTGAAGGAATCCAACTAATGCGGCCATGGCCATTCTTTTGACCTTGGGTATAGTGTGGCCCCTTTTATTCTTTCTTTGAGTCTTTTCTGATGTGGGTGTCGCTAGCCCTTTAGCGATGGTTGAGACTGGGGTTTATTTACTCATTGTGCAATATCCTTCTGCTGATCAGCGTTGATGCAGTTGGTTGCCGTTTGGGTGTGTGTATGGCTCTATTATAGATACGGTTGGCACAGCAACACAAAAGGCAGAACCACCCTTTTTGGGTAGCTCTGCCTTTTGATGAAAGTTTTGTCTTGTCAGCACTCTTGTGCCAACAATGTTAGCTAGTGGCTTATCGTGAGTAGTGCTCAACAACCATCTGAACGTCACAGACCACTGGCACTTCGGCACGTTTGGGGGTGCGAACCAGTGTTGCCTGTAGTTTTTCTAGTTGAACGTCTAGGTATTCTGGAACGTCGGGTAGGACGTCGCGGTGTGAACCTGCGGCGGCTACCTGGAAGGGATCTTTGGTCTGTGATGATGGCTTGATCTGGATGACCTGTCCGGGCTTGACGCGATAGCTGGGGCGGTCAACGATTTTGCCGTCTACCAATACGTGACGGTGAACAACTGTTTGACGTGCCTGTGCAATGGTGCGACCAAATCCAGCGCGCAATACAAGGGCGTCAAGGCGACGTTCCAGCAGCTCCACCAGGTTTTCACCGGTCATGCCAGGTTGGCGGCGTGCTTCGTTGAAGGCCAGGCGCATCTGGGCCTCACGGATACCGTATTGGGCACGCAGGCGCTGCTTTTCTTTCAAACGAACCGCATAGTCGGATTCGCTGCGGCGGCGTGCACGGCCGTGCTCACCTGGGCCGTAGGGGCGCTTTTCAAAGTAGCGCTGTGCCTTGGGGGTTAATGCAAGACCCAGTGAACGTGAAAGACGCACTGTCTTGCGTGAACGTGAACGTGACATAATGATACTCCTGTTCGTTGTCACATTGTCATAGTATTGCCGCTGTTATGCAGTCACACTATGTGCTTACAATGTGGAGCCAACTCTTTTCGGCTAAGGCTCCAGGTACTATTACCGTGTTCCATCTTAACGCAGCAACGCCCAACACCAAAGCCAG
>JAUNVQ010000017.1 GCA_030540715.1 Actinomycetaceae bacterium
TGCTCCTGTTTTTTCTTTGGGTTTTGCTTCCGCTTTAGCCTTCGCATCAGCCTCTGCTTGAGCCTTTGCCTCGGCCTCCGCCTGTTCTAAAGCGGCTTTTTGCCTAGCGGCTTCCGCTTCTTGTTTTTGGCGTTCAATATCTGCTTGACGTTCTTGTTCAAGCTCAACAGTTACACCACGTGCTTTCGCAAGATCATTAATAAGCGCGTCGCGTTGCGACTCAAGCTCTGCAGCCTCCCGTTCGGTTTTTTCTACCGTTGACTGCATTTCCTGGTAGCGTTCTTCCGCTTCTTTACTGGCTTGACGCTGTGTTTCAACCGCTTCATCGGCAGCTTTTACAGCTGAATCTGCCTGAGCTTTACGGTCGGTATAGACATCAACCTTGTGTTGGTTCTTTCTACCCAGATGCGACACTGCCATATCGCGTGTGCTGGCTGAACGCAGGCCATCATCTTTCACAAAAACAGCTAAATCCGAAAGCGAACCTTGCGATGTATAGGCTGTTCGCGCTACTGTTCCAAGGTCTTTTCGTGCCGCATCTAGTTTTTCTTTTGCGTCTTTTGCATCTTTTTGTGCCTTTTGCTGATCTTCTTCAGCAATGACAACTCGCGACTGCGCATCTTCATAGTCTATCTCGGCAAGGTCACGTTCCAAATGAACCTTATCAAGATCGGCATTGACTGATGCCAGTTGTGACTCAATATCCGAAACTGATGACTCCACCGACTGTTCATGCGCTTTAGCATTCGCAATATCATCATCAGTAGGTGCAGCAATCGCAGATGAGCCGATCACTGTTGAAAATCCTGCCACTATAGCGACACCGGCACTACCGGTTTTCCGCAAAGCGGCGCCCACCTTTGGGCCAAAGCCTGAAAAGAGCCAGCGTGATACCTCAGACGCTTCCCCGTGTGCAGATTTCGATTGTTCCATCGAAGATTCTGACACCGCCTGAGACTTCACTCTGGTTTTCTCTGCTTTAGCTCCTGGTGGGTATTCATGGTTAAGGGCCATGCTTACCCTCCTGTCAACTATTTCATTGGGAGTTTCGCCAAAACATCTTAAACTTTACTCAATTGTGATCAACAACCGCAACAAATTACCCTTTGATAACTTTCTTATCACATACCACATTAGTAACATGAGAAACATGAGAGGAATATTTAGGACTTACGTCCTGTTTTTTCGACATTTTTGTCATTTTTTCTCATAAATACGTGATAAAACATCTCTCTTCTTACGAAATGATGCTCATATCGTGAACCAACGTCACAAGGGTGACACTATGAAGGTTGAATCCAACGATGGTAGCAACACGCAAAAATCATTGATAAGCGGCCCTTTCAAAGCATGACAACAACTACTGAATCCGCCTGTATTGTGTCACTAACAGAATTACTTTGTCCTACTATGTGGAACGAAAGATGCCATCTAGCAATCAATCAGTTACGGTACTTACATGAGAAATATAAGTCGTCGAATGTCCAACTGACTGCACGTCAGTTGATGAACCGCCACCAACGTGGCACCGGTGACTATCCTGCCGTGCAGGTCCTGGAATCCAGGGAAGCAAGCACGGTATTTTTTATGCTCTTTTCCCATTGATTCCTTCCCGTTTAGGCAGTTGACACCCTGCCGCACACGGTGCAGCGTCATCACTGCAGACCTGCAGGTAAGAGTTACCGAATCACTCAAATCTATCCGCTAGAACACCACAATCACTCAAAGGAACCTCTTATGACACAGCAAGGCTTTTCGACCCGACAAATCCATGCAGGCCACAAACCCGACCCGACAACGGGTGCCGCGGTGCTTCCCCTGTATCAAACAACTTCTTACGTATTTGACAGCTGCGACCAAGCTGCCCAGCGCTTTGCCCTGAAAGAACCTGGACACATCTACACCAGACTGAATAATCCCACCAATGATCTTATTGAAAACCGAATTGCAAATCTGGAAGGTGGCGCCGCAGCACTCGTCACTTCATCAGGAGCCGGAGCAATCGCTACCGCTCTTCTGACGATCGGCCACACTGGCGATAACGTGATAGCAAGTCCATCACTTTATGGTGGCACAAAAGCGTTTTTAGCCAACACTTTGCCACGCTACGGTATCACCACACGTTTTGTTGATACACCTAACAACCCCGATGATTGGCGAGCTTTAGCTGACGACCGCACAATCGCTTTCTTCGGTGAAACAATCCCCAACCCAAAAAACGATGTGTTTGATATTGAAACTATCGCCAATACTGCGCACGATCTTGGCGTGCCATTGATTGTTGACAACACTGTTCCCACACCGTATCTGACACGACCTATCGAGTGGGGCGCAGATATCGTTATCCATTCTGTCACCAAATATTTGGCTGGTCATGGCACTTCTGTGATTGGTGCGATTGTTGATGGCGGCACTTTCGATTGGTCCAAGGAGCCCACGCGTTTCGCACAGTTTAATGAACCTGATCCTTCCTACCATGGCTTGGTGTATAGCACTCTTGGCCCCACGGCATTTATTACGAAGGCCCGCGTGCAAATTCTTCGTGACTTTGGTTTTGCGGCCAGTCCCTTCAATGCTTTCTTGGCTCTTTTTGGTATTGAAACATTGTCACTTCGCCTCCAGCGTCACAGCGACAATGCGCTGGCTGTTGCCCGCTATCTTGAGTCTCACCCCTATGTGACCAAAGTGTCCTATGCTGGTTTGGAGTCAAGCCCCTACTATGAGTTGGCACAAAAATACGCGCCGAAAGGGGCTTCTGGGATCGTTAGTTTTGATATTAAAGGAGGGCGCCCTGCGGGCCAGCGCTTCGTCGACGCACTGAAACTGCATCTTAATCTTGTCAATATTGGTGATGTGCGTTCCCTTGTCTCTCATCCTGCTTCAACAACGCATTCGCAATCTGACGAGGACGGACTTGCAGCCTCTGGCATCACCGAGGGCACAATTCGACTGTCTGTGGGACTAGAGGATCCTGAAGATATTATTGCCGACCTTGATCAGGCATTTCATGCCGCTCTCCCCACAACCACCCCCACTGACTAACCGTTGAGCATTATTCAACTGACCAATAGAAAAGGAAGAATCATGCCACACACACAAATTGGAGGCCTGCTGCTTGATAGTGGCACCATCTTGCCAGATGTCACGATTGCCTACGAAACCTATGGTCAGATGCGTGTCAATAACGATGGTAGTACTAATGCCATCTTGGTAGACCATGCACTCACGGGGGATGCTCACCTTGCTTCAAGCAGTGATAACCCTGAACCTGGCTGGTGGGAACACATGGTTGGCCCAGGAAAAGCCTTAGATACCAACAAGTTTTTTGTGGTGGCAACAAATGTGTTGGGCGGATGTCAGGGCTCCACTGGGCCTGCCAGTACTGCACCTGATGGTAAAGCATGGGGAAGCCGTTTTCCACTTATTACTGTACGTGACATGGTGCGGGCTGAAGCGCAATTGGCAAATATTCTTGGCATTAGGCGTTGGTATTGCGTGATTGGGGCCTCGGCTGGGGGGCATCGCACCCTGGAGTGGGGGCTCACCTATCCGCAGCAGGTCGACAGGATGATCCTTATTGCTACCTCAGCAGCAACTACTGCCGACCAAGCAGCATGGATTCACCCCCAACTGGGGGCCATTGAGGCTGATCCACACTGGCATGGCGGCGATTATGCAAATCATGGGGTATTTCCTTCGGCCGGTTTGGCAGTTGCCCGCCAGATCGCACATGTCACCTATCGTTCGGCTCAAGAGCTCAATACTCGCTTTGGGCGTTTTGCCCAACACGCCGAAGAGCCTTTAGAAGGAGGACGCCTTGCAGTGCAATCTTATTTGGATCATCACGGAAAGAAACTGGTCAATAGGTTTGATGCTGGTTCATACGTTATTTTGAACCGTGCAATGCTCACCCATGATACTGGACGTGACCGTGCAGGATGTTCCTATGCTTTAGCTCACTGTACGGTGCCCACACTGTGTATGGGGATTGATTCCGATAGGCTCTATCCCGCTAAGGAAGTGGCGTTAATGTCAGCAATTATGCCGTGGTCGCATTACTGCGAAGTATCATCACTATATGGTCATGACGGTTTTTTGATTGAAACTACACAGGTAGAAACGTATGTGCGATCATTTTTGAAACAGCCACAGCATACAGTTGGCTCGCTAGCTTCGCCCTCTTAAATACCTGTTTTGGTGCGCCATCAATTGTCACTAACGGCCCCAACGGTTCCCATGCTGTCCGTGTTTTCATCACATTGACTCAACGTTGGTAACACTGCGTTATCGTCCTGCCTCGCGTTCTAGCGCAGTGAAGCCACACACCGCCCATCTTTACACCCTATCCATGTTGGAAAAGGTGCACAAAAGACACACCGTTGAACCAACCCAACGAAATATGCTTGCCAAGTTGAACGGCTTGTGCGCCCCCCCTATGATTTGTTGTGCGGTTAGTGACACTTCACATCTTTTGAGGGGGTTACGCCATCTAAGAAATAGTCATCTACCGCGTTATTCACGCATGATGAAGCACCACCGTAAGCCGTATGATTGTATGAATCATAGGTGATGAGCACTGTTGAGGGCATCCGTTTATGTGCATCAACTGCCATCTCGTAGGGAGTGGCCGGATCGTGAAGATTCCCGATTAAAAGAATAGGTGGAGCATCTTTTGCACTCACTGCTTGGCGCCGTGTGGTGCCCTGAACGGGCCAATGAGACAACAGAGCCTCGCCGTAGGACATTTCAGCACCAAAAAACGGTGCCTCTTTCTTCATCTTTTCTGCACGTTTATCCCAATCAGCCTGCGAGCCTTCCGCGCGGTAATCAAGATTGTTAATCACCATAAATGCCGCCGTCGAATTCGAAATATATGTACCATCAGGATTTCGTTCATTATAGCGGTCAGCCAATGCAATAAGCTGATCGCCTTTGCGTTGCACCATTGCTGAACGCAAAGCTGGTACCAACGCATCATAGGAGTACTCTGAATACAGCGGCCCAATAATACTGGTAAAGGCAAGACCACTTGTCAGCTGACGGTGAGGGTCTGATGTGGGCAACGGCTTGTCAACCAAGCTATCTAAAAAGGCCCGAATCTTTTGTATGGCCTCATCTTCATTCAATCCATACACAGGGCATTTGCGTCCCTGCTCTTGGCAGTAGCCAACCCAGTGGCGAAGCGATGCCTCCATACCTTTTGCCTGCGATAAGGAAACTTCATCGTAGGTGAAACTTGATGCTAGCACCCCATCTAGAACCATTCGACCAACATTGGCACCAAAAAGTTCAGCATAAACCTGACCCAAATATGAACCGTAGGAAAAACCAAGGAATGTGAGTTTTTCATCCCCCACAGCTGCGCGCATAATATCTAAATCTTTGGCTGCTGAATAGGTGTCAGCAAAACGTGTCATCTGTTCTGAACGTTCCAAGCATTGCGCACCAAGCTGTTTTGTTTGGGCAATCATTTTATTCAAAGAATCATCGGACAATGCATCACTGTTAGCCAAGAACTCGTCTGTTTCCTTATCGGTCAAACATTTGACGGGGTCCGATCGGCCTACACCGCGCGGATCAAAACCAATAACGTCGAACTCGTCACGAACTTCTTCAGAGATAACGAAGAGTGCGCCCTCTTCCAAAAAGTTTGTTCCTGACGAGCCAGGCCCTCCCGGGTTAATGAACAAAGAGCCCTTCGGCGAACCGCTGGACGCACTTACACGGTTCATCAAAATCTTGGTCGTGGCTTTTTCTGGGTGCGAATAGTCAACGGGAACCGTCACCGTGGCACATTCCAAATCGTCAAGCTCTTCACTACTATCATGCCCCCGCGTGTTGCGATCTGGGCAATCCTTCCAGTGAATCTTCTGCTCATAAAAAGACTGTAGAGCTGGATCGATAGGAACATTGTGTGCAGTGTCGACCTGTTTTCTGTTGGGTAAGGGATTTGTTTCCTCTTTGTCCACCAGCTGCGAACAGCTCGCTGTTAATACCACACAGCACACAGCGACTATCACTGTTCCAATACGCTTCAATGTAAGGTCTGGCCTGTACAAAGAGAAAAATCGATACGCCATAGTTATGTTTCCTTACCTGATTGATAAAACTGCTGACATTGGTTGAGCGGCCTGAGGGCGAAGCGCAACAAGCATTGCTTCAAGGATAAGAAGCGGAGCGGCATTTGTTTGGATACGTTCACGTGCCTGAGCTATTACCTGCATACGGTACACAGAGGCCTGAGGCGTTGACTGTTGGGCAAGGTTCTTCACCAAAGACGTCAGATCAACATTGATGAGGTCGCAGTGTGCTCCTACCTGAATAGTGTAGACATCTCGATAAAGTGCCAGTAAATCCAGCATCAGCCTGTCTAGATAGTCACGAGTAAAACGTGTGACCCGGCGTTTTTGATCATCTTCTAATATCTTGAGTTGTGAACGCACATGAGGGGGAAGGCGTTTTTGGTCTTCATAACCAACAGCGCACAACAGTTCCTGTTTTTCTTGTTTGTTAAGTTCGTCAGTGCGCTTTTCAACAGCCTTTTTTATTCGTTTTACCAGTTCATCGGCAGCAAAAATAGCATCAGATGTAGATCGAACGTCAGCGGCAATCGTCATGTTTTCTTTACGATGCTCTAACTTTTCTGGATTGCGCACCAGTGCCGCTGACATGCCGATATGTGCCTGACCGATATGTGCGGCCTGAAGGGCCTGCTGCGGATCCACATCCCAACGTTTCACAAGTAGGTTGGCTACAGCCTCAAATGACGGTATCGCTAAGTTAACGTTGCGGCACCGTGAACGAATAGTGGTAAGAATATCTTGAGGACTGGGCGCACAGATAATCCACACAGTGCGCGGCGGTGGTTCCTCCAAGGCTTTCAGTAACAGGTTTGATGTTCGTTCAATCATGCGGTCAGCATCTTCAATAATAATGACCGTCCATTTACCAAGTGTTGGGCTTTGTTGTGCACGCTCAACTAGCTGCGCTACCTCTTTAATGGTAATAATCACGCGCTGAGTTGACATCTGTGTCACATCAGCATGGGTACCAGCTACTACCAGGCGGCAAGCCTCACATTGCCCGCAGCCAACTTCTTCGCCCTCGCATTGCAGGGCAGCAGCAAAAGCCCGCGCAGCTGTTGAGCGTCCCGATCCTGGGGGGCCGGTAATCAGCCACGCATGGGTCATTGCCTGGTGCGATTGCGTGCTGGAATTTGCGGAGTTTGCATCAGATCGCCCTTGAGGGCGAGCTCGCGCCTGGGCTCTAAGAACCTCGCGCCCCGCACAGGCGGCACGACGAAAAATCTGGCATGCATCTTCTTGCCCAACAACATCTTCCCACACGCTCACAATAGTTCATCCACCACTTCTTGAACAGCTGCAACTACCTGGTTACCTACAGTGTTTTCGTCAGCGTTTGCGTCAATGACGCAGTAGCGTTTGGGATGTTGTGTTGCCTGAGCTAGAAACGATTCACGCACCTTTTGGTGAAAACTATTGGACTCTGATTCGATACGGTCATGACTGTCCCCACGACGCCTGGCTGCCTGCTCAGGATCCACATCAAGGAGAATCGTCAAATCGGGTGTTAAATCGTAGGTTCCCCACTCAGAGAGACTTCGAATGGTGTCTTCACCAAGA
The DNA here is from genome assembly GCA_030540715.1 of Actinomycetaceae bacterium. Classification (GTDB taxonomy): domain Bacteria; phylum Actinomycetota; class Actinomycetes; order Actinomycetales; family Actinomycetaceae; genus JAUNVQ01. Next base: position 7,644 of record JAUNVQ010000017.1, read on the forward strand.
CCACGCCCTGCACCCTGGTAAGCAACCGAGGAATCTATATAGCGGTCACATACAACAACGCAGCCCTGGGCAAGCGCAGGGCGAATTACATGATCCACATGGTGCGCCCTATCAGCTGCATATAGCAGTGCCTCGGTTCGCGCATCAATAGTGGAATCAGGGTGAAGCAGATGTTCACGTATAACAGCCCCCAACGGTGTACCGCCAGGTTCACGAGTAACCACAACATTGTATCCAGCTTCTTCAAGCCATTGCTGCACGCGTTGCGTATTGGTGGACTTTCCACAGGAATCCCCGCCCTCTAAAACAATAAATACACCAACGGGCACGTTGGGAATACCGATGTCACGATCGCCGGGTCGCGGTCTTGGAGGTGATAATGGTGCCATAGTGTAAGCCTAATACTTTTCGTTGCCCTCGTGATACATGTTTACTCAATGGCGAAATCTTTTGCACAATTGATGAGAGCCATCCGGCCTGGTGAACGGATGGCTCTCATTGGGAGTTATGTGATAGCGAAACCCCTCCATGGGCTGCTATCACGGGACCGTCAGGTACGAAACGCAAAACCTAACGAATAGTCACTGAGGGGGACTTCAAGAAGAAGCGCATTGCTCCATTCATGGTCCACACTGTTACACTGACCCTTGCTTCAACCTTTTGTGAGCTCAGCTGTGAAGTACCAAGGTGAGTGCCTTTGACTTTCATGGCGCGACCATTGGCATACCAGTGAATATCAGGAGAAATTGTCACCCAGTCGCCGTTACCATCAAAAGCAAGTTCACCTTTGACTGTTTGCCCATGATTGACCGATGAAGGCATATCTTTAAAGCCCAGATATGTTGCCTTCATCGCAGGTGTGTAGGTTGCACCAGCCGCATTGGTTGCACGAAGGCGGAAACGGTAGTTCTGAGTTTCCGAATAGGTTAACGGGCATGACTGACGTCCTGCGTAGGTAGCATTGTCACACAGTTTTGTATTGGGCGACCATGATAGTTGTGTGGGCTGACCCATAGAAGGTGTTGTAGCGAGCTTCTTGTCAACAGCAACATTTTCCCATGTGCGGCCTTGGTCTTTTGAACGCTGCCACTGGAACTTCATATCTTTACCGATTGCGCGAACGCGTGCAGGTGCTGCGGTGGTTCCCTGCAGAGCCAAAGGCTCACGAGAAACAATCAACCGTGGTTTCTGATGTGTGTTTGTTACGTCAGCGTTAAACAGTTTCACCTGGTAGTAGTAGCTTGATTGGGGAGCATTCTTCACACCACTGACACGAACGGTATAGGTATTCACACCTGTTGAAGCTGGTGCGTAGACATCCTTGTTCTCCATCTTGAACAGTACTGTCCCATAACCTGATGTTGAACCTGGGGCATATTTCATACCTGGCTTAACAACACGGACTTTTACTGCACCACGAGGCCCAGTGACACTAACCTTGGCATTGGACATATCGGCACCGCGAACGCGGAAGCTCCAGCGTTCCACATCATTAGAATCCATTGTGGTTCCAGCGATTGATGTCAACAGTTCTGCTGGGAAGTATCCAGCTGAAGGCCACGACATTGTTTCGGGTGCGGTAGCATTGGGGTTTTTCATACGGCTTGAATCATAGTCGCCATAGCCGGCACCCGTTGCTACTGCCAAAGCGTTGAAGCCGTCAACGTTTCCATAAGCAGATTCGGTAACATATGGGTCCATCAACCAGGCCCGATGACCCAAACGGTCATTGGAGCCCTCGCCAGTCATAGTTGATACGTTGGTACCCGACCAATCCTGATACCACCATTGAATCTGTTCGGCAGGTGTAAAACCGTTAGCCTGTGCAAGATTTGAATGTGATGCTCCTGTATCCGCTTCCGCATCGGCACATTTGAAACCTTGTGAGCGTGGGTGGTGCGACAAACCAAAGCCACCTTTACCGCTTTTGTATTGTGCGGCTTGTGTTAATGCAGCTTTTTGAATGTATTTTGACAGTGGGCTTGCTGGATCCACATGAACAGCATCCAGATTATTAAGGCCACGAAAAAAGTTCCATGTACCAATCACCATATCGGCAGTTTGAGGATTGACTTCACCTGGAACGCAGTGAAGTGCGTCAGCATTGGTAGAAGCCAGTGTTTGCACATCATTTTCTGCATAGCCTTTAAGATAGGCGGCGCGCACAGCTTCCATATTATTGGTATCAATAGCATTCGCTGAACGAGTACTACCGTTGTTGCCACGAACACTTGTTGAGTTCACTGCTGCGGGAGCACTTACTTCGTGTGCTTCTTCAACAGGTGCCTCAATAACATCATTGACAGGTTCTTCAGATTCTTTTATAGCAACCGAGTTCTGCACATGTTCGTCATCGATGGCAAGTGCAGCACCTCCAGTAGTACTTTCATTAACTTCGACGCTGGCCCCAGTGGTGGTACCCGGGTTTCCAGCCTCGCTATCAGCACTTGCAAATGGTGCAGCCCCGACAAACGCTGCAATGACACTCGCAACAACAACCGATGTCTTTACGACTCCCTTTGAGGTTTTCACTATCCTCATCCCCTAGCGTATTCGTTTCATGGGTGAGATTCGAACTCCCTGTTTGAATCTCGTGAACCCGACAGTCCGTTGCGGGCTCATTTACTATTATTGCGGAATCCTCACGAAAACCAAGGCCTAAATGATCGATTTAGTGATATTTACACGTGGTAAGTAGTAAAAAAAGCAAAAGGATTCATCTATTAATGTGTTTTATCTGCGAAATCTTAAATGTCCATTTATGTTCGTTTTAATTATTTCGATCATATTCATTATAATGTGATGTGGCTCACTGTTAAAACTAACCAGTATTTTTATTTTCTTTTCAACAGACTTACTAACCTGGTAGTTAATTAGCGATTTAATGTTATGACCTGCCGTTTTTTCACTTTGTTAAAAATTCGTCATATCGGTAACTCGCATTTAACCTACCTGTTTTAAGACAATCTCACTATTTGGACATTGCTAGACACTAATAATGTATGAGTAATTTCTTGACGTATTTTCACTATTCGAACGTCTTTATTTGATAGCTTTATGAGAGGCTGCTCATTGATATGGTTATGAGCTTTCATAAATATTTACACGACACATCCATGCTTGCCACCTGCATAGACGATATCGCATTTTGCGCAGTCACACATCACTTCACAAGCTTTGATAGTGTGAGGGGTGAAAATAGAATGATGATGTAGTTGATAGTGACCTATATATAGGTATACTTTCTATGAAGCTCCTCGACAGAAAGAAGCGTTTGTGACGGCGAAAAAATTAGTAATTGTTGAGTCCCCCGCCAAAGCGAAAACTATTGGTAACTATTTGGGCTCAGATTTTCAGGTCGAAGCCTCCATCGGCCACATCCGCGATCTTCCCAGGCCTTCTGACCTTCCAGCGTCAATGAAGAAAGGCCCCTACGCAAAGTTTGCTGTCAATGTTGATGACAACTTTAAGCCCTACTACGTTGTAAATAGTGATAAGAAAAAAACAGTCTCGGCATTAAAGAAGGCACTGAAAGAAGCTGACGAACTTTATCTGGCAACTGATGAAGACCGTGAGGGTGAAGCAATTGCCTGGCATCTAGCCCAGGTACTTCAACCTAAGATTCCTGTGAAACGCATGGTTTTTCACGAGATTACCCGCGATGCTATAGCCCGTGCCCTTGAAGAAACCCGTGACATCGACCTCAACCTTGTCGACGCTCAAGAAACCCGGCGAATCCTTGACCGCCTTGTCGGCTACGAAGTTTCACCTTTACTATGGCGTAAAGTGCGTGCTGGCCTTTCAGCAGGACGTGTGCAATCGGTTGCCACACGCATGGTTGTAGAGCGCGAACGTGAACGTATGCGTTTTGTTCCCGCCACTTTTTTTGATCTTCATGCATTATTTTCCCCCACTGGAACAAGTGATGACGCACAGGCATTTTCATCGCGGGCTATTGGTATTGATGGACAACGCTTCGCTCAAGGTCGCGACTTCGATGATGACGGCAATCTGAAAAAACCCGAACTCATTGTTATGGATCGCTCATTGTGCGATACCTTGAAAAACGGTATCACCAGTGCGCAACCCGATACTTTTACAGTTTCTTCTGTAGACACAAAGCCATATAAACGCCGCCCAGCCCCGCCATTTACCACTTCGACACTTCAGCAAGAGGCTGGACGTAAACTGCGAATGTCTTCGCGTGAAACAATGCAGGTTGCGCAGCGCCTTTACGAAAACGGTTTCATTACCTACATGCGTACAGACTCGACAGCTCTTTCAGCTCAAGCAATTGATGCAGCGCGCACACAAGCTACCCAGTTATTTGGTTCCAGTTCTGTACCCGATACCCCGCGCATTTATTCAAAAAAAGTGAAAGGCGCTCAAGAAGCTCATGAAGCTATTCGCCCTGCAGGCGCTCAATTCAAAACACCTGAACAGGTTGCAGCCTCACTGGGTGGCCCTGAAGCTAAGCTCTATGAGCTTGTATGGAAACGCACTCTTGCATCACAGATGACAGACGCAACAGGTTCAACCGATACTGTTCGTATTGAAGGACGTATCGCCGTCGACCATGCCTTTGCGTCCTGCGCTGATGGTACTGTTCTTCTTGAACTTCGTGCCTCTGGCACCGTTATTACTCACCAGGGTTTTATGGCAGCATACCAGGAATCAACTGATGCCCAACGCTATGCTCATGCTGAAGACAATAAACGTTTGCCGCAATTGTTACGTGGAGATGCCCTTACCTGTGTTGGACTTTCTGATAAGGACAATGAACATACGACAACCCCACCTCCACGCTATACGGAGGCTTCCCTGGTTCGAGCAATGGAAGAAAAAGGCATTGGTCGACCTTCTACCTATGCATCTACTATTGGTGTCATTATCGATCGCGGATATGTTCAACGCCGCGCACAGGCGTTAATTCCTAGTTGGCTTGCTTTTTCTGTTACGCGTTTACTAGAAGATAATTTGGCCGATTTGGTGGACTATGACTTTACTGCGGAGCTTGAAGCCGACCTCGATAAAATAGCGCAGGGTGAACAAGACGGTCCACGATGGCTAGCTAGTTTTTATCTGGGTAAAGACTCTGCAGGTAAAGGCCTTGCTCACCTTGTTGAGTCTTTGGGCGATATAGATGCGCGAGCCGTCAATTCTATTGCGCTTACCGATGACATGACTATTCGAGTTGGCCGTTACGGCCCCTATTTAGAGAAGGCAGATGGTTCACGAGCTTCGGTACCAGATGGCCTTGCCCCCGACGAACTTAATGCTGAAGTTGCTACTCAATTATTTGAACACTCCTCCGATACAGGCCGTGAACTTGGCGTAGATCCGTCCTCTGGAAATATGATTATCACCAAGACCGGACGCTACGGCCCCTACGTCACGGAAGTTCTTCCCGAGGAAGCTGATCCTGAGGAGTCTACCGAAGGAAAAAAGAAGAAAAAGGTAAAACCACGTACTGCCAGCCTATTTAAGACGATGGACATGGCAACTGTGACATTGGAAGATGCGCTTAGATTGTTGTCACTGCCACGTGAAGTAGGCGTGGATCCCGAGACTGGTGACACGATTACCGCCCAAAACGGCCCCTATGGCCCCTACCTGAAAAAGGGAAGTGATTTGCGTTCACTTGACAGCGAAGAACAGCTTTTTTCGGTAACTCTTGATCAAGCATTGGCCATTTATGCGCAACCAAAAGTACGAGGACGCCGAGCAGCTAAACCTCCTTTGAAGGAATTTGGAAATGATCCTATTTCTGCGAAGCCTGTTGTTATTAAAGACGGCCGTTTTGGCCCCTATATTACAGACGGGCAAACTAACGTAACCGTGCCCCGTTCACGTTCTATTGACGATATTTCTGCTGATGAAGCATTCCAGCTTCTTTCTGATAAGCGTGCGAAAGGCCCCGCAAAGAAACGGACAACGAAGAAGGTGGCGGCAAAAAAGAGTGGTACGAAAAAAACGACAGTAAAGAAGACTACCGCTAAGAAAACCACAACAAAGAAATAGTTTCCACCGCGTACCCATTCATTATCCATAAAAGACAGGAAAATGTGGCCCACTGTCGACTAAGGCCAGATGGGTTATCTGTTAAGGCAAAGGTTCTGTAACGCGAAACATTGACTGCCTAGGATGCAACAGTGGAAAGCTATCGCCCACTGCAAAGGAACGGAAACGTGCCCAGTAAAATAATGACGCACTATCGTACCAGGCTATCCTTATACCTGCTAGAGTGGTAAAGATAACTTCATCGGCAATATGAGCGCTGATCCGTACAACATATGTTCTCCCGCGATCACTTGCGTATGCAGTCTTAAGACACTTAGCTCATACTCAACGACGGGGCTGACATACGACACACGTATCACGTCTCAAGACACTTCATCACTGTATCGATAACATCCGTTTTTGAACTAATGTTTACTGATCGATTCCGTGTCAGTTCAACTTGGTGAATTGTGACCAGATTATTCTTTAGATACTAAAAGTATAAACACTACCAGCCAGTAGTAACATTATAAGGCTAGTTTTTCTGTTTACTTCAGCTCTCTTTTTTCATTTACCGCAGTATGCAACGTGTGGTGTTCTCTTTTTTGCAAAACATCCGAAGTTATCTTCGCTTCACTCCTTAGTGATCGAGCTGCATAGGTCATACATGGCTACGGCAACAACCGTATTATGCTGCCAGCAGCAGTTATTGTATGAAAAATTTGCTTATTGTGTCTGCAGTATTTTGTTCTTTTCGTCGGTATTGGCACTTACTTAGCGTCGGCTTGCATAAAATCCTTCACGCGCCATCGAGAACTGCTCACCGCTAATAATATTCCAACAGGTCAGTCCTGATTCTGACGAGGAACATGCATGTTCTCCATTTCTAATGCTGGTGCCATACTGTAGCACACTTCCGCCGTCACGGAAGTCAAGGCCACATTCAACCGTTGTTCCAGAACGATCCAAGCGAGCACTAAATACTTCATATTCACAGTCTTCATCACCATTTTGCGAATAATAGCGTTCAACAATTGAACAAGCCACGCTATCTTCTGTCAGGTTGCATTCAATGTTGCCCGAAGGCATAACAAAACGCTCGGAATAGCCGGCATTATCTGGCGCAGGGAAGCGAATATCGGTTTCATCAAAGCCTTCGTTATCACGATCATTGCGCGAATCAGCTTTCCGCTTTTTGACCTTTTTCTTCTTCTTATCGTTATCTTTATTCTTCTTATCAACAGATTTCTTTTCGGCCGCAACAGTCGTTGTTTTTTGTTGTGGTTCCTTGGCATCTGTTGAATCATTTCGCAGTAGAACAAAGAGCGCAATACCTGCAGCAATTAAGGCAACCAGTAGCAACACTAAAAACACAATAAGAACGGTGGAACTTTTGCTTTCTTCTTCGTCATCATCGTCAAACATTTCCTCATCATAGGGCGCGTAGGCAGCTGGCATCTGATAGCCGCTACCTGCATCGTATCCCGAAGAGGGTGTCGGGGCATAGGCTGCTAGAGTTCCATAGGCATCGGCTGCAGGCTGTTGATACATCGCGGGATCGTAGGCAGCTTGTTCAGTTCCATAGGCTGGCTGAGCGCCCTGTTGCCATGCACCAATCGCCTGGGTCTGCTCCAAAGGAGAACTACCAGCGCCAGCCCCAGCTGCAGCACCGACACTGACACCACCGGTGCCCATTGAACCAGATGAATCAAGTGGCTGACCATAGTTGTAAGTCTCTGCATTGGGATAGTAGGCAGCTTGTTCAGTTCCATAGGCTGGCTGAGCGCCCTGTTGCCATGCACCAATCGCTTGGGTCTGCTCCAAAGGCATTGCAGCGGTAACTCCCTCACTACCAGAGCCTCCGGTAGAAGAAAGAGGCATCGTAGCTGTTGCTTCATCTGCAATCTTTTCCGTGGGTGAAGCTGGCGCATCAGTCACCATTCCTGCACTGTCATATGCTGTCTGCTGTGAATCGTGGGCAAGTTCAGCTAAAACTTCTTCGGGTGCTTCCACTAAACCAGGTGAAGATACCTCTGATTGTTGAGCCTGAGCAGTATTTTGAGCAGTACTCACCACCGTGTTATCACCGTTATCAGTTGACGACGACAGCACAGTTACATCAGCTTCTTCATTAAATGACGGCGACAGAATTGTCTTATCGCTGGCATCGTCATAAGATTCCGAAGATAAAACTGTGGCATCATCTTCGGAGTCCTGTCCATTTTCAATGGGCACATTGCCGTGTGGTTCATCGTCGCGCATAACGACCTCCAAAACTAGGAAGGCTTATCTATCACTGATCTCTATGTTACTTGTCTTTTTCAGAATATTGTAGATATTTCATACTCCCGTTGCTATCACCAACAACCCCTGCTCCACCATCTATCACATGTAAGCACTCTCACACGCTGCTTAATAGTATCTGTACTGACATTTATCTGTAGGCTATTGATAAAATTCCACAATTGCCGGATAAATCTGGCTTTCCACAGTTTTGATTTTCGCCCTGGTATTGTCCCCTCAAACACGTCAAGCTAATAACAGGAACGCATATGCGATCCCTTATTCACCAAGTATCGTCACTACCCAAGGAGGGTCCTTCATGAAAGACACATTACTGTACTATCAGGCAGCTTTACATGGAAAGCTCTTAAGACTTACCGAAAGCGATCCTGAAGAAGGCATGGCTACAGCCGAATATGCCATCGGGACGATCGCTGCGGCCGCCTTTGCTGGGGTTCTTTTAGTGGTTGTTAAATCGGGTGGTATTAAAGCCGCCTTAACTGCACTGATTAAACAGGCCTTGCAAATCTAGGTGAAACAAAGGGCGTGGATGGTCAGCACTATCCACGCCCTTGCTGCCAAGGAGCTAGCATGACACCCCCCGCTAACCATCATCGACGCACTCACAACAACTATGAATGTGGCGCAGCAACAGTCGAGTTTGCACTCACACTTCCCGCTGCGATGGGAATTTTTCTCCTGTTAATTTCTGTTGCTATGGCAGGTGCACTCAAACTTCACACCTGCGATATCGCCCGCACAGCGGCACGTCACAACGCTCTTTATACAACATCAACGCCCTATATAGCACCTCAAAGGCCATGGCCAATCCATGTTTCTACTATCACGTCAGATCCGTGGGTCCAAGTCACCGCTGAGGCCTCAATGCCGCGCTTCCTTTCACCTTTGGCTCGCACTCTTAACTGTTCGGTAACAACAATCAAAGAAAACTAATTACGATGAACCCCACGCTTCGCCACAATCTAGAAAAAGGGCAGATAACGGTGATGATGGCAGTTATTATCGCTGCTGTTTGTTTTCTGATAACCATTGTTATCAGCTTGGCAGGTATTTACCTTGCTCGTATACAGGCACAAAATGCGGCTGACTTTGCCGCACTGAGTGCCGCGAACAGTGCCTATTCTTTGACGACACAAAATATCGCGCCTTGCAAGTCTGCCGCCATGGTGGCATCTTCTCACGGTGGTCATATTCACTCATGCCGCAGTATAAATGGTGACTATCGTGTGGAAGTCACGATGCCAATATTTTTTGACACAACCATTTTCACACTCACCGCTCGTGCACGTGCTGGGCCCATAGGCAGTGCCGCATCCTCATAGTCACAGCAGTATCGCAAGCTGTTCACCGCAGTTTCACTACGGCCACATCATTGAATCCAAGATCGTTATACAACACGACCGACTTCATTTATCACCGTAGTTGTAGATATACATGGCGGTGGTACCGATATTACTTCGTCCTACGTAGATACAGTCCATCACTATGTAAAAGCATACAGGCAGCGTATCATTTAGCGTCTTCACATCACGTCGTCACCTTTTGGAGTACCGACAAAAGACGCTGTGCACCCGCTTTACTAAGTATCTCATTATTATTACCGCATTTAGGGGACTGAATACACCGTGGGCAGCCCGATTCACAGCGGCACTGTGTCACTATTGATTCCGTTGCTTGAAGCCACGACCCACGGTTTTCATAACCATTGTTAGCAAAACCAGCACCACCTTCGTAACCATCGTAGATAAAGATTGTCGGTAGCTCCGTTTCTGGATGCTGCTCTATTGACAATCCACCAATATCCCAGCGATCACATGTTGTGATCGCTGGAAGCATTCCAATAAGCGCATGTTCTGAACCATGGAGGGCTCCAGCATATTCAACTGGGTTAATACCGTGTTCTTTCATTAAGTTTGGTGAAATAGTTATCCACACTGCCTGTGTATATAGTGTTCTTACAGGGTTATCTAAGGGGAACTCACCCATATTTTCCATTCGTGGCAAACGGTACAACCCATAGCTACCAACATGGCTAGACACCTCAATAGTGCCACAACACCAAGTCAGAGCCGAACCAGCGGCACAACATCGATCGGTTGAGACAATCCGGATCGTTTTTTCACTTCGAGCCTTTGTACGAAAACTAGGATCCCCAGGTTCAACAAAAGCACTTGTGTCATCACGATCAACAACGTGAAAAACTTTACCTTGATGAACATAAATTGCACCGGGAAATACGGTAGCATCAGCTCGGGCATTATCTACAGAGCCAATCACGCTTCCCGAGGATAGTTCAACAACTGATACCTGCCACGTTGTCTCACGAAGCGCAACCTCATGCCAGGGATCTGTGAGCGTAGGAGCGCAATAATAGCCACCGGATCGTTGTCGCAAAAGCCCTCTTTGTACTAGGTCTCCAAGGATCGTAGCGGCATGTTCGCCGAAAAGATGCAACTCATGTTCCTGTATAGGTGTTTCTGCGGCAGCACACAGCATGTGTGGTTCAACAACACGTGGATTACCAGGGTGAAATACAGTGGTCTCAACGCCCTCGAAAATTTCTTCACGATGATGCAACATATAGGTGTCTAAGGGATTATTGCCAGCGATAAGAACCGAAACGCCGCCGCGTCCTGCACGTGCCGCGCGGCCAGCCTGCTGACGAAAACGTGCGCGGGTGCCGGGCCATCCCGCCGATACTGTAGCATCAAGGCCGGCAATATCAATGCCCAGTTCCAGTGCAGATGTCGAAGCAAGTGCCATTAACTCTCCGGTGCGTAAACGTTTTTCAAGTTCACGGCGTTCTTCTGGTAAATATCCACCCCGGTAAGAAGCAATCTTGTTCATCTGTTCTGGCCAACGCAGCATCGAATAATCAATTGCTGCGTCACGTACCACCTCGGCACCATAGCGCGAATTCACAAACGCTAAAACACGCGCTCCCTGAGCCACCATATGTGCAACAATCTCCGCAGTTTCAACCAAGGTATTGCGTCGCATCACAGGCACATCATTATCTTCTTCGTCAGCATCATCAGCAGGGATAGCTGTCCCCACCATAACGGCGTCACTATCATTGCCTATAGTGGGATCACACACCAGATTCTGCCAATCATCATCAGTAACAAGCTGTCTGGGTTGCCACAGCACAATCGTTTGCTCACCACGTTGCGATGTCTCATTGTCAACAACAACAATATCTTCTTCGGGTTGGCCACTCATCCACGATGCTGCCTGAGACGGATTTGCTGTGGTAGCTGAAAGAAAACAAAACCGTGGATTTGCTCCGTAACGCCTGGCTACACGCAGTAAACGCCGTATGGTAAGAGCAATATGGGAACCAAATACACCTCTGTAATAGTGCAGTTCATCGATAATAATAAGTGAAAGATTTGATATAAATTGTCGCCACCGCTCAGCTGCAGGCAGCATGGCAAAATGAAGATAGTCCGGATTAGTCACAACAATATCTGCATTGGCTCGCGCCCAGTCTTTCGCCTGTGTCGAGGCATCACCATCAGCAAAACCTACACACACATCAAGTTGCGCTATAGTAGACCACTTTGTCACTTCAAGGGCTTGTGAGCGCGCAAGTGCTTTTGTAGGCGCAATATAAAGAGCTGTTGGCGTCGAATGAATTTGCGAAATTTTGCCAGAAACTGGCTTGTAATCGATGGTATTTTGAAAAAATGGTAGCCAGGCAGCAAGTGATTTTCCCGAACCCGTACCTGTGGCGATCACAACATCACGCTGTTGATACAAAGCATGAGCAGCCTGCGTTTGATGCGCATATGGTTGAGCAATACCCGCTCTTTCAAAGGCTTCACGCACTCTATGATCAAGCCATGCCGGCCACGGCGCATAGGTTGCTTTACGTGGCTCTACACTGATACTTCCCACCAGACAGTCACCATTGGTGTCAAGCATCTGTAACTCACCCAGGATGCGGTCGATCATTTTCATATGGCTATTGTAGGCGTTTCAAGAGGGCGATAGATATTATTGTTCCTGTTGATAGCTTTTCATGGTGCCCTTTACTGTGCACCCTATCTAATTGTGAAGCTATTTTGAGCAAACTTTCAGGTTTTGTCGATACTGTGGAAACATTGCAAAGCAGGAGGTCTGTTTTTGAAGCAATCACCCGTTGGAAGGCTCCACCCCGACCAGTTTGGTTACCGGGGTGCTTACACGCGTCGATTCCTTGGCGCTTCCGTATGCCTCATCGGTATCATAAGTGTTTACTACCTGGCTGTTCGTACAGTTCATGGTCAACTTGTTGATACGGTGTCAATGCGTGCGATTGCTCAATTTCGATCCTATTTTAGTGGAATCGACAAACTGATTTTAGGGATTGTGTCTGTTCCTACAATCATTGTCATCATGGTGCTTGCCGCACTTATCACCCTGTTAAGAAAACGCTTTGCGCTGTCCTTACGCGTTATTGCGGTTATCGCATTATCGGCATTAACATCACAAGTATTGAAAACCTATATTTTTTCGCGCCCGCATCTAGGAGTGGGCGAACATATTATTAACTCGCTGCCATCAGGTCATGTCACTGTTGCAGCTGCTGCCGGTATGGCACTGATGATTGCGGTTCCACACCATATGCGCCCCTGGTTTGCACTGATCGGAGCTCTTTTCACTATTATTATGGGTTTGGCTGTGGCATCGCATATGTGGCATCGCCCAAGCGATATCATTGCCTCAATTTTTATTGTGACCTTTTGGGCTCTTGTAGTCACCCCAATTGAGAAAACTACCGCCGAGCATTCACGTTCCCGCTCGTTCATGATGGGTTTGGCAATCATTTGTACCACTATCGCGGTACTTTTCACAGGAATGGCTTGGTCGATGATTACTGGTTCCCCGTATTATCTTGATAATCCCTCCAATGCAGCTGCCCTGGATGTGCTGGCACGCGGGAGCTCAATTGTGGGACAAATGGCTGCTCTTAGTGGCATTGTCAGCATATGTGCAACCGCTTTCTTATGTTTAACCTACGTCGATCGTTCTATGCTTATTGCTCCACTCAAACGCCCCTACACTCAGCATTAACATAATAGGCATCATCTCAATCCAGGCAAGAGTATAAAGCTGATGAGCCTTTTACGTTATTGACCAGGGGATAGATCCTGCTATTCCCTATTGGCCCCCCCTGTCTTGAACACAGAAATCTGCCAAGCAATCAAGTAGTGCTCTTATAGAAATTTATGTATCGTAACAACCAATTTATGAAAAAATACCCGTACCACTTAGAATAACGGGAACAAGGCCCAGCAAAATAAATGCTGGTAAATAACATAGTCCAAGGGGAAGAACCAGTTTAACGGCAAGTTTTTCAACTGCTTGGGCAACATGTGTATCGCGTTCAACGCGAATCCTGCGCGCGGCTACTTCCAGAAGTGGTAATGGGTCAACTCCATCATGCCATGATGCCCGCAATGCAGTATGTAGTCCACCATAAAACACTCCACCCTGCTTCCAAGCCACATCCCAGGGAATCGACAAGGTCAATGCACGTGCAACAACGTGCAGATCTTCATCTCCAATGGCCTGCGCAATGCCGGCAAGTACCTGTGGAATTGATGAACCTGCCTGGATTCCCGCACTCACGATGTCTATAAGGATTGCCGGATCGGTCGCTAAGTGTTTGGGAATCACATCCTCGCTATCACACGTAGTCATGCGTATAGCCGCATACTTTTCATCGATGGAATGAAGAAAGTATGGAAGAACACTAACAATAATACCCACAATGATCATGTGAATTCCCTATCATAGCTGGCACTATCAATGACATGTGAAGACCACACTGCCCCTATCGCCATCAACCCTATTCCCGTAAGAAAGATAAGCGCACCAATTGCGGTGTGAAAAAATAAGTGCATCGGTTGAGCGCCCATCACGTGAGCAAAACCAATGCCAACAAAGGGAAGAAATATCAGTATGCGTGCTGATGTTTTCGGCCCAGCCATGGCAAGGCGTCTTTTTCGCAGCGCTTGGGCAGCCTCACTTAAACTCGCACTGACCTGGTGCAGCACTGACACCAGTGGGCACCCGCTTGATGCACTGAAACGAAAAGCCACTATCAGTGAAGGAAGGATATATAAGCTGTTCTTGCTCATGCGGTGACGTGCCATCCACAGCATGTATTCGGGTGGAACACTGTGGTGAAAAATCTGTGCTTGCTGCGCTTCGTCTACTACTGGCTCCAATGCTTTCATGCAGGCCATATGTGTGCTCTCCCCTGCATGTAAACGCGTTGTGACCTCTGTGATAATCGTTTCAAGATGAGGTTTTTTACCTCCTTTTCTTCGTTGATATACAGCTGTAATGCGTTGAATGTATTTTTGAAGAAGATATGTTTGTCGCGTTATTGGGTGAGGCAAAAAGAAGCCGTAACAAAAAAGAATGCTGCCCAGATAGATCATGTATCTACTCCTTTTCGTAAAATAGGGGTGCACCCTGTTGACTGGGGCGAGACATAAGACGACGACACCTTACGTGGACCAGACAAAGCCACATTCTGTGAGTCCAGTGGTTTTATCATGTCTGGAGTGGCTGGATCTGCCAGGTGGCACCCACGCTCACGAAGTATTTCTTGCAACTGTTCAAAGGCTGGCATGTGTTCAATTGACCCATCGTGGTGGCAACGAAGAGCCGTGGTGATCACGAGGGCGCCGTGTTGATAACGCGGTATTGCAACCTCTTGCACCCATCGATACAAACGTGATCCAATCATTTGCCGCCTGACATGAACTACTGCATCAATACCTGCACCTGCTTGTGCATACACTGCTTTTTCATCCATCCCAGCTAATGCCCCTAATGCGCATAATCGCGCTGGCACATCACCGGCTGTGTTCGCGTGAACCGTAGCACAGGAACCTTCATGTCCTGTATTGAGTGCCGACAGGACTTCACGTACTTCACTTCCACGACATTCTCCTAAAACAATACGGTCGGGACGCATCCGCATTGCAGCGCGTAACAATTCGGACATTGACACACTGCCCTTACCTTGAACATTTGCTTGGCGTTCTTGAAGATACACAACATGGGGGTGAGTGATCTGTAATTCGTTAACTTCTTCAATACAGATTATGCGTTGTGTTGGTGCAACTGTTGCCAAAAGTGCCCCCAGCAATGTAGTTTTTCCGCTCCCCGTTGCACCACACACAAAAATGGAAAGCCGCGCCTGAATCATAGTCTCAAGAAGCTCACGCATCCGCTGAGTCACCATTTTTCGCCGCAAGAGTTCATCAAGCGAAAAAGGGCTTTGTTGTTGAATTCGTAATGAAATAATGGGGGCTCCCACCGCTAACGGCGGCAAAATTGCATGCACACGGATACCTTCTGGCAACATGCCGTCAACAATTGGGGAAGCATCATCCAGTCGTTTTCCGCATGCAGCTGATAGTCTGGTAGCTATTGTGCGAATGTCTTCCTCAAAAGGAAAATCTGTTTTTTCGATACCCTTCCCACGGTCAATCCACAGTTCTTTATCGCCGTGGATAAAAACGTCAGTAACCGTGCGATCATTAAGAATAGCGCGCAATGTAGGATTGATGCCACCAAGTTCCGATTGAAGACTATGCCATTTTTTCACCGATGTTCGCGCATGAAAATACCCACTTTGTGCCGCTGCTTTACTTGCGTGACCTGTACGAGCAAGCATCAGACGTTCCTTATTGTCATCACTATAGACGTTCATGACTCACGTCTCCCTTCGCTAGTGTTTCCGCTTGTTCTAACAATGTTGCGATAATGCGTTGTAGGCGATAAGGGTTGCGTAGCCATCGTTCAACTGTCCGTGCACTTACCTTTGGTAAATGGCCCACGGCAATGTTGTTGTCATAGCAAAAGGCTGTGAAATCATATTTCGATATCGAACCTGGTCCATAGGTAATACACACATATGATGCTGGTTGAGTCTTGGAATCACAGTGACGCACAGTGGACAATAAGTCGGTAAAACGCTTAAAACTTCTTTCGTTTCTGTCACATGTTACAACAACTGTTGTTGGTGCTACACACTGCATATGCTCCCATGTGAAATAAGCATCATCTGCAACGATATAGGGTGAATATACTAATGCTCCTGCACGAATTGATTGAAGTGCACTTTTCATCTTTTTTTCGCTCAACGATATCGAGTGCCCACCAGCTATATCACGTGTAGTGCCGAAAGGAACATAGCGACGGTTCCCCTCACGCATCATTCGTTCATATAGATGTGCTGAAAGCACTGTATCTCCACTGTTCGGATCAGCTAGAGCAGCCATTTGAGTTACAGTCAAAAGATGATCTGTATTATCATGGCCTCCCCTTAGCCGTGTGCTTCCCAATAATCTTGAATCAATGTCATAACAGTGAAGACTACTTTGGCACCAGGTCACACCGTGGCGTGGAAAACGTGAACTCATATGGTCAGCACATGCCAGTGATACCACTGTTGCCATTGCTGGATTATCAATACTGGTGCACCGATATTCTTGCGGAGAACACACAGCGCTCAGCATTTCAATACGCGTTAACAATGCTGCTTCATCACCAGGCAGTACAATGTCGTGGGGTGAGGTCAAGCCGTGAAATCGTTGAGCTACAGTTATGACAGGCCCGCTCAACGTCCTCTGAATATTGTTGTGGTATTGAAACGCATCACGATAATCGCTGGGAACAATCGATAAAACACTTCCCCGTTCTTGCCCGTCACCAAAGGCAGAAATAGTATCAGAAGGTGTATCAAAAACCGTATAGTCCAAACCAGCCACACATAATAATTCAGTGACTGTGTGCAGAAGTGGTTCGGTCACACCTATGATGTGTACTGTCTTCCGTTCAAAATCGGGCATAACCACATTGTTGCCCTCAACCAGAAGAGATACCAGAGCAAAATTCAAAACTGTGGAAAGAGAAATTTATTCGGCAATTATGGAAATACATGCTCCACGAGCCTGTGGCATGGAGAGCATATATCTGTCTATGATAGGAAGGGAGCAACGAAGAAACATATCCGGACAATAAACCCGTCAGCTATACGAATGTCGAGGCCGCACCACGTGAACACTTCAACGTCGAACACACCATCAAAGCAGCCGCTGCCAGCTTTGGCAACACACCCTGCGCCTGTTCCTCCGCGTTCACGTTTAACTGCCCATATCGTTACTATCATTGTGGCAGCACTTGTAGCACCACTGGCATGCGGTTTAATTCTTTACGGATCGCAGCTGCTAGAACTGAAGGTCCTCCAAGGCTCCGTTTGGGGCTCGGCCCAAGGTACCGCATTTTTAGCGCTAGGACTACTGATACTTGCTGGGCTTGCCATTTTTTCTGGTGCAAAAAGTACGTTCGGTATGGCATCAGTTTTGCTCACACTATGGATGATGACGTTGTATCAATCAACATTCACTCCTATAGCAATATTCCACTTACCGGCCCTCATTCGTTTCCAAGTAGATATTTTCGGCTGGTCATCCTTCACTCCTGGTCTGCTGGGAGGCTCCCTGGGCGCAACCTACGCCATGTATATTGCACGCCGTGCTGGTATCTACGATGTGCGTGATGACCAGGAAAAACTACAAGCTCTCCCCCGTTCCGGTGTGCGCTTACCACCGGCACCATCTTCTCGACGAATCAGCTGGATCGTCTCAACAGCTATTGGAGCTATCAGTGCCATCATTATTTTTATTGCGTTTTTCCTTCAAGCAGCCAATATCGATTTTTCGGTAGCAGCCCCACCCGTACGTCCATTAGGTCCTTCGTCAAGCATCGTCTGGCTTGCCATTATCGTCACGATTGTTTCGGCATTGTTAACTGGAAGCGCCTATATCTCGAGTTTTGGAGCCATGGTCTCCACCAGTATTTTTCTAATTGCCCCCGCGATTGTGATCTCGCTTATCGGTGTTTTAAGCACAGGTAGCCCCATCAAAGGTGGTTCTGTATTTGCGTGGCTTTCCGCTCTGTCAACACCGGTAGGAGTTTTAGGGTCAGCACTATTTTTAATGTCCGTGGGTGCCCATTTTGCACGAAAAGAAGGACGGCGACGCGAAATACGTGACCTTGAACGTTTAGAAGAAGAATCCAAAAAACGCTCCGAACAACGCGATAAAAAAGCAAAAGAAGAAGCCTTGCAGGCGCTGAGCGACGACTAAAAGCCATCATTCTTATTCTTTTGCGTTGTGCCTCCATCGAAATACCTAAAAAAGCGATATGTTTGGGTCAAATGACAATGGAAGGACACCTTTATGACACGTGCAGATAAGCCTGGGCAACGAACATGGTTCGTAGGTGACGATGACGAAAAACAGCAGGCAAACAACAGCGGCGATATTCCTCATACATCTTCTACTGAAGGAATATCTTCACTGGCAGATGAGGTTTTTGGCAGGAATGACACATTCGGTGAGGACGAGCCAACCGGCCCAATTTTTACGTCTTTTGATACCAACCTTTCCTCTGAAACCACAGAAGAAAACTCCGGGGAAGATAACGGATTCACTGATAACACTGATACTGATGGCCAGGCAACTTCTGGCTATTTAGAAACCACTGAAGGCGACCGCAACACTATCAACCATGACGAGGTTGCTCTTTCACACGATGCTGCGCCCGGTAGACCTACCGCTTACTCCGACACCTCGGATAATGCTGGCAAAGATGTCACCACACAAAGTACTGATAACGCACATGACAGCAAGAAATCTGGCTTATCATCACGTTTGTTTTCTTCTGAAGAATCTTCGTCTTTAGAAGAAACAGCAGCGATGACACCAGTTGATGATGACGAAGAAAACCCTGAAAGTGCACCCGAACATACCAAGGACAGCCCAGCAAGTCACTCCACTGACAATACGGCTTCCCCCGATGGTGATAAAACAAGCACACCAGATACCGTTAGCACTGATAAAACAAGCGAAGATATCAGCGATATCTCACCGGAGCGTGCACGACAATCAGTTGTTGAACAGTTACACACACCAATCAGTGATGATGAAGTGGAATCAACATTAATTCACCGACAATCTTTGCTGAACGAAGCTGACGCTTCGCCCTCTGACAACGAAACAACGCAGGAGGCACGTACCGATAGTGAACCCGAGTGGAAGACCACCACTGACTCCGTCACAACAGACAACATAAAACGTGTATCACCCTCAGCCGTTGATGAAGCCATATTTGAGGGCGCAACCGTGCGCCCCGCTGTTCCTTCGCGGGCTGGCGCCCACCTGTGGTCGTTTATTCTCTTCTTGCTGCTAGTACCTATCACCTGGTATTTGACGTGGGATGCTGGAACGCGTTTAACGCTAGCAAAAAATGCCCAATGGGATACAGGCATGATCGATCCGTTGGCAGTCAGTGAACTTGGGGCTGGTGCAGTGTGCCTCTTTATCCTTATCCTAGTAGCGCGTTGGTCGTCACTGGGTGCATTTATTATGGGAATTGTAACAATGGGATGCGGTGTTCCCTTCGTGGTATTACCTGCGGTCACTCACGAACGCTTAGCTCCCGTTTTAGAATCGTTAAATAATGCCGGGCCTTTCACAGGCAATATTGCACACCATCTAGAGTGGTCAGGCAGTACAGGATTCTTTATTTTTGCAGGTGTTGCAATGATTAGTCTAGGTTTTGTTTCTCATGGTGCGCGCCGTAAGGGCCGTAAAGACTTCCTTACTAAACGCCGTGTGGAACGTGAAAAACGTAAACAAGGCATAAAAGATTAAGACAATTTTTCCAGGTAAATGACAAGTTACACAATGTCTTATAAACTGGTGTGGTAACTCACAGGGCATCTCTGTGAGCAAACGAGATGTGAACGGAGTAAAACGTGGATTCAAATCTTCTTAGCCGGGTACCGCTTTTCAGCGGATTAGATCCAGAAGCTCAACAACAACTACGAGCAATGATGGGCGAAACAACACTTCGCCGTGGCGATAACCTTTTCGATGAAGGCGACCAAGGTGACCGCCTCTACATCGTTGTTGAGGGAAAAATCAAGCTGGGCCACACTGCACCAGATGGCCGCGAGAACCTTCTGGCGATCCTTGGTGCTGGCGAAATCCTTGGTGAACTGACCCTGTTTGACCCAGGAGCACGCTCATCAACAGCGTCTGCAGTCAGCCCGGTAAAATTATGGTATCTCGATCATGCAGACTTAATGACCTTTATCGATAACCACCCCGACCTCGCCAAACACATGTTGCAGGCACTTGCGCAGCGTCTGCGAAAAACCAACGAAGGCCTGGCCGACCTTGTGTTTAGCGACGTTCCTGGTCGTGTTGCCAAACAGCTTTTGGATTTAGCTAAACGTTTTGGTTCACGCACAGCTGAAGGCATTCATGTTCCCCATGATCTAACACAGGAAGAGCTGGCACAACTGGTTGGTGCGTCACGTGAAACTGTCAATAAATCTTTGGCTGAGTTTATGACTCGCGGTTGGATTCGCCTTGAAGGCCGTGCTGTTACCCTACTTGACGTTGAACGCTTGGAACGTCGCGCACGCTAATACATAGGTCACTTGCAGCCTTGTCACTCGTTGGCAACATTCAACCAAGCGTGCACTCATGGACATTCCTTTAACAGCGTGCTGCCAGTAAGCACCGCGGCTGTGTGCCAATGAATACGGAACGGGAGTTATGGGTGCTACACCTGATTTGTCCAATACGACGAACAACAATGCTGACGCGTTAGGATCATTACCATCGTAGCAGCCGCAAGTTTTAACGGGCGTTGCTTGTGTGCAGCGCCCGCAAACCCTGTTGTGAACTTTGACGATTCGTATGTGTTGTGACGTAACAACATGTTAAGACAATATTTTTTAAAGAGGACTAAGCAACTTATGAAAAGACTTGTTTACCTGATGTTAGGTGGCGTCGCAGCATTAGTTATTGCTTCGGCAGCTCACGACTTATCCGTGTCACATCGAACATGGCACGATTTGGATGAATAGCTTACATTAACGCAGGTAATTCGTCTGCAAAAAATAATATGTCATCATGGTGTCTTGACATGTACAGTGCAAGCGTGAGCTTCCTAACTCAATTTTCACAATTGGCTAGTTGTCATGTAAACTAAATAAGCCGTAAGGCAAAAAGCCGAACAGCTTTGGGGCTATGGCGCAGCTGGTAGCGCATCTGCTTTGCAAGCAGAGGGTCGGGGGTTCGAGTCCCCCTAGCTCCACCGAAACACTGTTTACCAGTAAAAATATCATTAATAAATGGATTTTTGATACGAAGTAATCATCGGTTTTTTATGGTGATTCTCTTCTTTTCTTTAATCTGCCTGTAAAGGGTGATTGCTACGAAACATCTTTTATGTGCAATGTAGAGACTATTCGCTACTCCCTTAACAACTACGACGATTACTTAAGATTTGTTGTACTTCTTTGCAATACCTCCTGGTAAGTGCGCCTAATCCAGCAACATACGATCTGAAGCCGATTGTGCAAGGGCATAATTGCCGCGCCTGCGATATGATGGGAAGCGACCACATGTTTACAGGAGGAACTAAGTTGACTAAGAAAATCAGTGTAATTGTTGGAAGTTTGCGTCGTGAGTCCTATGCACGAAAAATTGCAAACAACGTTATTTCTATGTTTCCAAAGGGGTACGAAGCACAGATAGTTGAGATTCGTGATCTACCAATGTATGACTGCGACTTCGACGATCCTAATGTGCCCGATAAACCAGCACCAGAAATTTATACAGAATTCCGTGAAACAATTAAAGCATCCTCCGGTGTTTTATTTGTCACCGCAGAAAACAACCGTACCATGCCTGCATGTATTAAGAATGCTGTCGACATTGGTTCAAAACCAAATGGTGCCGCCGCATGGAAAGACCTTCCTGTGGGCATTATGAGCCATTCCGTTGGACGTATGGGTGGCTATAGCTCACAAAAATCTTTACGTTTGGCACTTTCGTACTTCGATATGCCTACACCCGGTCAACCAGAAGTCTTTTTAGGACAATCACCAACACTATTTAATGACGACGGCACTTTCAATAACGAATCTACTATTGAGTTTTTACAAGACTATATCAATCGTTTTGTTGACGTTATTGAACAACACGAAGATAAATAGCTTCTAAGGAATAAACTTCTCTACCCAAAGATGCCTATGGCTCATCTAGCCATAGGCATCTTAGAGTTTTTCCAGAAAAATACGCAATGCAGCAAAAACATTTCTAATTTTTTCACTTTGCAAGAAATATAAACACAATAAATAGCGAGATATATGTAACATAACCATCTGTTAAAAAATCATAATTTATATTTTCTATCTGCACTAAATAATGTAATACCCTATTTACCAGCCTCAAAACCCAGATCGTGTGATTCGTTTCACTTTCAAGCTTTCAGTGTCCCGTAATGAAATTTTACACTTTATAAGGTAAACTCGACTTGTACTTACCAACTGGAAAGTTTTTACACTATTCTTTCCAGTTTTCATGGTTGTTCTCATGGATTCGAGATCAACCCCGTCAGCGCATTGTAATGGGAGACGATCCGCTGGCTAATATGGGCGTGAATGCCAGGTGTTTACGCCCGCCCGATCAGTTCCGTCGGGTGCATGAAATCGGGACGCGCTGCGGCTTTGGCATGATGCCAAAGCCGCAGCATCTTTTCTACCTACTTCTGTTGCTCTTGTTTAGCTATCCATTGAACTGCGATGTTTTCTGTTCCGATTCAGGACGCAATAGTTCGGTCTCAATCTTGGTATAGGCAATCGAAATGATAAGGCACACGACGGCACCGATGACAAGCGCAATAATTCGCAACCATACTTCACCAGAGGCGACATCAATAATCGTCAGCTTTAAGACGCCCAAAATAATGATAACTAATCCAATAATTCGTGATGCCTTACGCTTATTGTAAAAGCCTGCCGCCAGTGCAACAACACCTGTGACAATCATGATGACTGTGTGCAACGCACTGGTGAAGTCAACAAGGTTGAACAAATGTAGTACCGATTCGAAAAAGTAAAACACTCCAACGATAATACACAGGTCGATCCAGGTTGCTTTCTTTTGTTTTGCCATAAATATCATAAAGCCCCATGTAACAAGCATGACAGCGACAACGGTAGTGATCACAGCTGCTTTTATACCCGGGAAGTCAGAATTGTAGTCGATATGCATACGTTGTCCAATAGGTGCCGCTATAAAGCAAAAAATGAACACAACCAGGGAAACAACTTCGCGACCCCAGAATGCAAATGATCCATCTGGGCGAGCAATACGCGGATCGTTACCAAAGTGGTGGGTTCCACGCTTTGTTTCATCATCGTAGCGTGCACATAGTTCTTTCGCCTGTGTGAAGCCCAGGAGAAATAGCATCGCATTTATTGTAGTGACAATAGCCAGGGTGTACAGCCACAATCCAATATGGATACCGTAATCAAAATCAATAAAATGTCTCCATAAAAACATACCCATAAGGAATGCGGCTATGCCTATTGTCCAGGAAGCATTGCTCCATACCTTCCATTCGGGCGCGCGTTTTCGCACAGTTGGAATTGCTGAGTTATGAAAGGGAATATAGTTGGCATCTTGGATACCCGCTGGCGCAACCAGTGTCACCTCTTGATAGTAGTCCGTGTTGTTTATTTGCCCACTAACAACCAAACCGGCAAATATCATCAAACCTACTGCCGCAATAAAAGCTATCCAAAAGATCATCGGGTGGGTACCTGAGACTTGAAGAACACTAAAGGGTGGAATAAGCATGATGACAAGTGGGGTGTACCCTCTAGCAATGTGTGAGCGCAGCAGAACCGCGCAATAGCCCACAATTAGCCAGGTGGCAACAATCAAAATGTAGGGCCCCAAAAATACATCGAAATGCGAACTCCAGCCGGCATCGTCATCATAGTAATCGCTATCAAGCCACTGATTTGACATCATTGATGCCGTTGTCACAAGCCCCCAAAAAAGAGCAACCGCCCACGTTGCTGTGCGGTCTTTGGATTCTGGAAGAAGAAAAATCCCAGCAATGGCGCCTGTCCACACGGCGATAAAGAAAACAGCTCCGGCCCACTGTGAATACCACATATTATCGTAAAGGATATATGACCTGGTCAATAACATATAGGAGACAAATGTGATAAGAACAGCCACATGCAGGTGTTCGATAATCAGGTGATAGGCAATAAACAGTCCCATCATGACAACTGCAGCCACAATAATAATATCTAATGTCAGGAAATCGACACTCTCAAGCATGATAGTAAGTGAACTGAAAATCGCTGCCGCCCACACGGGGATAAGGAACAGTACCGTGTGTTTTGGTGCAGGACGCTGTGATGGCTGCTTCATCATAACCCACACCGATAAATTTGATGCACCAATGTAAACAATGATCATCAGCAAAACGATAATTACTCGATCGATCGACGCATCCCCACCGTCGGCCAACGCTCCACCGGTCATATAAACAATACCGATAGCCGTAATAATCGTCGTCAAGTAATCACGCAGCACATAGGTAATCACAACTAAAACAACGGTCCACACCGTCATTGCTATTAGTGCCCACGGTACCGGTAGAAGCCTAAAGACAGTGCCGGAAACAACAATCGCAACCCCGCACAAGGATGCGCCTGTAGCAAGTAAAGTAGAGCCAACTATCCATAGCTGAATTTTCTTCAGGCTCACAATGCTACCAATCATCATCAATACAACGCCGATAGCTGCTAGCGTGGCTACCCGTTGGGTATCTGAAAGCTGCCACCACAGCACACCAACAAATGATGCCGCCGCAGCAATAATCATTAATCCCGCTAACCCTGATAAGACAAACCTACCAAGAAATGATTCCAATTGATGTGATTCGGAAGGTCTTGTTGGTGCTACAGGACTCACAGGCTGAAAGGACATTGAAGGTTGCTGATATCCCACAAAGGCCGGCTCGTATGCCTGCCCCTGTTGGGGTACAGAGCCGTAGATGCCGTCGTAGGGCATTGCCCTGTAGGCAGGTGCTTGACTACTTTGATCATAGTGTCCCACCGGTACAGGCCCTGCCGGTCGTTCTACTGTGAAGGGATCATTCGCTGTTGCCTGCTGTGGTTCATCCTGTTGTGAAACCTCCTGCGGTGGCTCCCACTGGCTGTTCCCTTGCGATTGTCCATCCTGTGTCGATGAAGGAACCATGCTCTTCATACCTTCCCTGTTTTTCGATGATCCACCCCGGTTGGGGCTTATCTTAGTATGTGACTTTAGTGTAGCGAAATCAGCTTGAAGGAAACAGGTATGTTAGCAGGTTTAGTAGTGGTATGAGTATGAGTTTTTGGGTAAAAAAAGAACCCCATTCCTCCGTTTTACAGGTAAATAGGGTTTCCGTGGGCCTACCTGGGCTCGAACCAGGGACCTCAGTCTTATCAGGACTGCGCTCTAACCAACTGAGCTATAGGCCCATCCGTGCGTTACGCACGAATACAAGGTTACGTCATTTTCTGTGAAAAGTTCAAACCAGAATCATGTATTGCCCGTCACATATGGCAAAAATGTCTGGAATGAGCCTACTCATCCATCAATACAACCTTGATACCACCAACAAGAGAAGCTGACAGATTGTAAATCATGGCACCTATCGTCGTGAAGGCGGTAAGTAATATAACGTTTGCAACACCCACGAAAGCAGTGAGTGCAAGTACGCGTGGTAGCTTCATATAGTCCACAAGTTGAGCAATCGACCCTGTGTCATCAATCAGTCCGATAAAGTCACGTATATCTGCAAATACATGCAATCCATTCAGAAGCAGCCACACCAAAAGAGCAGCAATCACCGTGGCAATAGCCAACACGAATGATAAGACAAAGGTTATTTTCAGCACCGTCCAGGGATCGACTCTGGAAACAATCAGATCAACGCGACGTGGCTCAAAATCTTCAATAACGCCCTCTGGGTCAACTTGTTGAACATCACCAGCAGGTTCTTGTTTATTCTTCTTTGATTGTTTCATCGCTGCAGATTACCCCTCTTGTTCTTCGCTATTCTTCGAGGTTACCTGATCCATGGTCGTTTCTTCCACAGATTGGCTACCTTCTGAGCCGTCAGTTTCCTTCATTTTCTCGCAAGAATTATGCTGGTCATCCTGTTCAGCATTTTCTTCCTCGTCAATATCACGTTCCTGGTTGCGAGCAACAGCTAGCACTCGGTCACCTTTATCAGGACGAGTAAAAATAACTCCCTGAGTTGTTCGCCCAGTACGTGGAACCTCGTTGACTGCTGAACGCTGAACCTTTCCAGAGTTCATAATGACCAGCACCTCGGTTGTTTCCTCAACTATCAAAGCGCCCACCAAATCTCCACGTTCCTCACGCAGGTTCGCTACCTTAATACCTAAGCCACCTCGACCTTGCGTACGGTATTCGTCAACACTTGTGCGTTTTGCATAGCCACCTTCGGTGACGACCAACAGATCAGATTGTTCTTTCACAACGTCCATAGCCAGCAGGCTGTCACCTGACCTAAAGCGCATACCTGTTACACCTGAAGTAGCACGTCCCGTGGGGCGCAGGGCTTCATCAGAGGCCGTAAAACGTAGCGACTGTCCCTTGCGAGACACCAGCAACAAATCATCATCGGCATTGCAAAGCACCGCAGAGACAACATGATCTACTAATGCGTTGCCGTTGTCGTCATTGCCTTCAACTTCACGGAGATTGATGGCAATGACACCACCAGAACGATTCGAGTCGTATTCTGAAAGGCGTGTTTTCTTAACGATCCCCCCGGCTGTAGCTAACACGAGGTAGTCAGCCTGCATATAGTCATTGATATCAAGTACCTGAGCAATGGCCTCGTCTGGTTGGAAAGCCAACAGGTTCGCAACGTGTTGGCCCTTAGAATCGCGGCCGCCCTCTGGAAGCTCATAGCCCTTGGCACGGTAAACTCGCCCGCGGTTGGTAAAGAACAGTAACCAGTGATGCGTTGTTGTTGTAAAGAAGTGATCCACCACATCATCTTGGCGAAGCTGCGCACCTTTAATACCTTTACCACCGCGTTTTTGGGCACGATACTGGTCCACGCGAGTACGTTTGACATATCCGTCATGGGTGATAGTAACAACCACGTCTTCTTCAGGGATAAGGTCCTCCATTGACATTTCACCGCTGAAAGGCACTATCTCTGTACGGCGATCATCGCCATATTTATCAACGATTTCTTGCAGCTCATTACCAATAATTTCACGTTGACGTGCAGGTTTTTCCAAAATATCTTCAAGATCTTTGACACGTTCAGTCAGTTGAGCGTGTTCATCCACAATCTTTTGATGTTCCAAGGCTGCAAGGCGGCGAAGCTGCAATGCCAAAATTGCATCGGCTTGAATTTGGTCAACACCGAGTAACTCCATAAGGCCTGCACGCGCTTCATCAACAGTGGGCGAGCGTCTAATCAATGCAATGACTTCATCAAGGGCATCAAGGGCTCGCAGATAGCCTTCTAAAATATGTAGGCGCTCTTTGGCTTTACCCAAACGGAACTCTGTGCGACGTCTGATAACATCCATCTGGTGATCCACCCAGTGACGGATAAATCCGTCAAGACTCAAAGTCCGTGGAACGCCATCAACCAATGCCAACATATTAGCTGGGAACGAATCCTGAAGCTGCGTCCTCTTATATAAATTATTGAGGACGACTTTTGCGATTGCATCCCTCTTTAAGACGATGACAAGGCGTTGCCCTGAACGTGACGAAGTTTCATCACGCATGTCAGCAATACCTTGAATCTGACCATCTTTGACAAGTTGTGCGATCTTCGTTGCCAAATTGTCTGGGTTGACTTGATAGGGGAGTTCAGTAACAACAAGACACGTGCGCCCCTGAAGTTCCTCAACTTCAACAACGGCGCGCTGTATCACCGAACCCCGGCCCGTGCGATACATTTCTTCAATACCCTTGCGACCAAGGATCGTGGCGCCAGTTGGAAAATCAGGCCCTGGAATACGTTTAATAAGGCCTTCAAGCAGTTCTTCACGGGAAATATCTGGGTTTTGCAGATACCACTGAACACCCGATGCCAGTTCGCGCAGGTTGTGCGGTGGAATACGGGTAGCCATACCAACGGCAATACCTTCAGAACCATTGCACAGTAACTGTGGGAATCGTGCGGGAAGAACCGTGGGTTCCTGGAATCGACCGTCGTAGTTATCCATGAAATCGACGGTGTTCTCATCAATATCACGCACCATCTCCATCGCCAAAGGAGCCATCTTGGACTCGGTATAGCGCATAGCAGCAGGACCAAGGTTACCTGGCGAACCAAAGTTACCTTGACCTGCTACAAGAGGATAACGCAAAGACCAAGGCTGGACCATGCGTGCCAGGGCATCATAGACAGAGGAGTCACCGTGTGGATGGAACTTACCCAAAACATCACCCACAACGGCAGCTGATTTATGGAAAGCAGAATTAGGACGGTAACCACCGTGATACATCGCGTACAAGATACGCCGATGTACGGGTTTCATCCCGTCACGCACGTCAGGCAAGGCTCGCCCAACAATCACCGACATTGCATAGTCCAGGTAGGATCTCTGCATTTCTTTTTCTAAGTCGATCCGGTCGACACGCCCCGCGGTGAAACTTTGATTCTCTGCTTGAACAGTATCGTTGGGCTGTTGGTCTATATTAAGATCGCTTTGTTGATCGCTCACGCTTTACTCCCAAACTAGAAATTAAATATCAAGGAAACGAACATTTTGGGCATTACGTTGAATAAACTCACGTCGAGATTCCACATCATCGCCCATCAAAACATGGAACACCTCATCGGCTGAGGCAGCCTCGGCCAGTGTGACCTGACGCAGTAACCGATCTTCAGGATCCATCGTTGTTTCCCACAGTTCTTGGGCATCCATCTCACCAAGACCTTTATACCTTTGTACACCGCCTTCTTTTGGTAGCTTCTTCCCTGACTGAAGCCCTAACTCAAGCTGTTTATCACGCTCTGCATCAGAGTACACAAACTCATGTTCGGAATTGGACCATTTCAAACGATACAAAGGCGGTGAAGCCAAAAAGACGTGGCCACTTTCAATCAGAGGACGCATATATCTAAATAAAAGTGTCATCAGCAAAGTGGTAATATGCTGACCGTCAACATCAGCGTCAGCCATCAACACAATCGTATGATAGCGCAGTTTTTCGATAGAAAACTCTTCACCGATCCCCGTACCGAAAGCCGTAATCAGTGACTGGATTTCTTGACTGGATAAAGCCCTGTCAAGCCTGGCTTTTTCCACGTTAAGGATCTTGCCGCGCAGTGGCAAAATAGCTTGATGTGCAGGATCACGACCCTGCACAGCGGAACCACCTGCAGAATCACCCTCTACAATGAAAATTTCACACTTCGAGGCATCACGTGAGGAGCAGTCCCTCAGTTTTCCAGGCATTGATGCTGATTCCAAAATACCTTTGCGTCGTGTTGCTTCACGGGCTTTACGCGCCGCGATGCGTGCCGCGGCAGCCTGCTGGGCTTTGACGATGATGGCCTTCGCATCAATTGGGTGGGCATCAAACCAGTCTCCAAGGCGCGCGTAAACTTGGCTTTGAACAAAGGTTTTGGCCTCTGTATTACCAAGTTTTGTTTTTGTCTGGCCTTCGAATTGTGGCTCTGTGAGTTTCACGGAGATAACCGCTGTTAAACCTTCACGAACATCGTCGCCTGACAGGTTCGGATCTTTATCCTTTAAGATGTTCTTTTCTCGCGCATACTTATTAACGACAGACGTAAGTGCAGAACGGAAGCCTTCTTCGTGGGCGCCACCCTCTGTAGTGTTGATCGTATTGGCGTAGGTGTAAACCGATTCTGAATAGGAACTTGTCCATTGCATTGCGATTTCTAGTGAAATCGTCGCGGTATCGTTATCGGCTTCAAGGTCAATAATTTCATTATTAATAATTTCGGCTTTTTTCGTGCTGTTAATGTAGTCAACATAGTCAGAAAGACCATGTTCGTAGCAGTATGACACCTGACGGAAACCGGGAACAGGATCGTCTTCGGTTCCTTTTTCGTCACCTGTTACCTCATCACCAGCATCAATCGCATTGGGGCGTTCATCAGTAAGTGTAATACGGATACCCCTGTTAAGAAATGCCATCTGCTGGAAGCGCACTCGCAGTGTTTCAAAATCATATTCAGTTGTTTCAAAGATCTGAGGATCTGCATAAAATACCTGGGTTGTGCCAGTTTCAGTTGTTGGCTCACCGCGTTCAAGCTCACATGCTGGATGGCCTCCATTGGCAAAGGACATATGCCAGTTGTAGCCATCGCGTTTAATATAGGACTCCATGCGTGTTGACAAGGCATTAACAACCGATACACCCACACCGTGCAAACCACCAGAGACAGCATAACCTGATCCGCCAAATTTGCCGCCGGCATGCAAAATCGTCATCACCACTTCAACAGTTGGACGATGTTCAGTGGGATGTTCTTCTACGGGAATACCGCGACCATTATCGGATACTTTAACGCCACCGTCTTCTTGCAAGACGATTTCAATATGATCACAGTATCCAGCCAGGGCTTCGTCAATCGAGTTATCAACAACTTCATAAACCAGGTGGTGTAGGCCTCGTTCTCCAGTGGAACCTATATACATACCTGGCCGTTTACGAACAGCCTCCAAGCCCTCTAATACGGTAATATCGCTTGCTTCATATGTATGCTCTTTGGATACCTTCTTGGGTACAGAGCTTTTATTTTCATTGTGATTATCCGCCACGAAGGGATACTCCTTGCAGTCTCTTTATCGACAACGTGGCCGGGTTCGCAACTGCGCCCGGCCGTGTCTGTTTTCCTTGTCTATTGTACCTTGTTTCTTGCCTTATCATGCGCCAAGAAAGCCTGAATGAACGTTTACCAAGCTGAATGGCTGTGTGAGTACCCCCACACATCTGGCAGGGGTAACTCGCCCTATAGGGATTACACGGATTCCTTTTCTTGTTGCTATTCGCAATTCACATCATCACTTCGGATGCAGGCATTCGCACACGCACACTTGGCGTGCCACCTTTTGAACGAACCCCACACATTTGGTTGTTTTATAATAGGGGTGATGCAGCACCATCTTTTGTCGTTTTCTATGCTTGGGTCGCACTTTATACAGCCACATCTTGCTCCCGGGGGGGCTACCACTGATCCTTTACACGTTGGCCGTCAAGCTCACTCAATGGCAAATCCCTACGATATTGCGGCTGAGGATTATTCCCAGCTTCGCCCTCCTTACCCTCACGACGCTCTTACCTATATCGCCAGCCACCTACCCTCCGCCCCATCATTGTCTCTATCAAAGACGAGGCCACTGATCAACAATGATGCCATAGGCTACTCAGCACTTAGACCCTCACCGCACAAAATTATCGACTTGAACAACACATCCAACCCATCTTCTACAATTGACTTAGTTGACATTGGTTCTGGTAACGGCTTCTTTTTATGGCAGCTTGCTCGTTTTCTTGATCCTACTCAACGTGTCACCATCACTGCCGTTGAACCTTCCTCGGCAATGCGCGCTTCATTCCATCACGAAAGGTTCAAAGCTAACCTACCCAGTCAGTGGTCATGCGAGCTTGTTGATGCCAGCGCTGAAGAACTTCCCTTAACAAGCTCACACTACAATGCAGTAGCATGCGCACAAGCCTGGCATTGGCTCGACGCACAGAAAGTATCTAAGGAGCTTGGCCGAATTATGCTGCCTGGCTCACCAGTTTTCATTATTTTCAATCAACTCAATGTTGAGTTTGCCTGGATCAAACGTCTCACACGAATTATGCGTTCTGGTGACATTCACCGTAGCGATAAACCACCCCGGCTAAGCCCCGACTTCACCACCCCAACACTTCACTCCACTTCCTTTACACATTGTTTAACACCCCAACAAGTACTGGCTTTGGGGCGTACCCGTTCATCTTATTTGCGATCCTCGCCGTCAGGACGTGAACACATGCAAAATAACCTTCGCTGGTATATATATGATCATATGGGTTTTTGTGATGAGCAGCTCATTGAACTGCCCTATCTGTGTTTTGTCTGGCTAGCTCACTATCAACCAATCAATTCGATGCGTTCATCCTAGCCATAAGTATCCCTGGGGCCACGGCCTTTCACATGATAGGGGCCATATTTCCACGATGGACCTTTGGGTGGAAGGATAATCAGCTTATGAACCTTTGCGCTCATCATCTTGTCGCATCGTTCCATTAACTGGGGAATCTCGTAACGTAAAGCCTGTGACCACGCGGTTGTACGTGCACGAACTGTCAGCGTTCCCTTGCTATAGGATTCAGCAACAGTATGTTGATCAATCTTTGGTCCAGCAACCCGACTCCACTCCTGTAACACAGTGGCTGTTTCAATTGATTCTTCCCATCCAAAAGATCGGATGCAGTGTTTCAATGCTCGGCTCACTCGTTGAGGTGAGCGCCTAGCATAGTGCCAGTCTAGCGCTCGATTTGCAAAGCCTGGACTTGGCTGCAACTCATATTGTTGCAGTGGTGTCAGCTTTGTTGCATGTGAAGTGTGCTCATTGTGAAGGCTGTCATTTACCTCATCAAAAGGTTGAAGCTGTCGTTTTTCAGAGGACGAATACTTCTGTTGCGATCGGTCTTTTCGTTCAAGTGCATCAAATTGCGCCGCGTTCAGCCTTACCCCACCGCGACGCCATGCCTCGTCTTGTGCACTGCGAAATGCTTCAATAGCCATAACAGCATGCCCAGCTTCATCACGTGAAATTTGTGCTTCATGCGGCGAAAGCTGCTGTTCTTTGGCGCGATCTTCACAAAACATAGCAATGTTCGGGACTTCTTTATCCATGACCATCACCGCTATCCTTAACGTTCGCGGTAGATTCGAAAGCCTTATCGCGCGCAGATATGCACGAAATGCGTTCCCCAGCATCATTGCGGGCCATGCGAACATCATAGTAGTGCGCGTCAAGAGTTTCAGGAACATCGGCTTCAACCGCTGCAGTAATTAACACCTGTTCGGCCTGTTCAATAACATGCGTTAATGCATCACGCCGGGATGTATCTAGCTCAGCAAAAACATCATCAAGAATAAGGATTGGCCGTTCCTCAAGAAGGTGGCTCAATAGCTCAAACTCCGCAAGTCGCAAAGCAAGGGCTACCGACCATGTTTCCCCATGTGAAGCAAATCCTTTGACAGCCACATTGTCTAAACAAATATGCACATCGTCACGGTGTGGGCCAACCAGATTGATACCACGCTCCAATTCACGTTCATAAACTGTAGCTAAGCTGTTATAAAACGCTTTGTCAACCTGGTCAATCACCTCCCAGTCAGGTGTTTCCCCTTTCGGTACACCTGGAAGATGTGGCTGGTAACTAATCGTTAGTTCACGTTCGGCTTGACATACCGTATGGTGCGCTTCAGCGGCTAATGGCTCAAGTTGGCGCAGCAGGCATGCCCGTTCAGCGATAATTCGCGATCCCACCTGAACAAGTTGGTCATTCCATACCTGAAGCATCGTTGAAGCCTCAGGGCTGCGATAGCCACCGGAGTATTTAAGGTTTCGTAAAAATGCTGAACGCTGGTGAGCAATCTTCATATAGTCGCTTAACCACGTCGCATAGTGAAGCGACGACTGTGTAGCAAGTTCGTCAATGAAGTGGCGTCGTGTAGCTGGATCGGTGCGAATGATCGATACGTCTTCTGGGGCAAAAAGAACGGAATGAATAATGCCTCGAATTTCTCTTGGGTTCACCTGGTTTCTATTTAATCGTGCACGATTTGCCTTTCCTGAAACAATCTCTACATCAATCAGACGTTCGCGCCCCTGCGTATGCAGTTTAACGCGAACTACAGCCCCACGCGGCTCTTTTGTTTCTTCTGCACTCATTCGCACTAATGCTTGATCAGCATTAACACGATGTGAACGAAATGTTGAAAGATAGTGGATCGCTTCAACGAAATTTGTTTTGCCCTGACCATTAGAGCCCATCAAAACATTGACACCCTGATGCAACTGCATGACGCTATGGCTATATGAGCGATAGTCATCCAGGGCAATATCAGAGATCCACACGGCACTGATTTACAGGCGAATAGGCATCAATAGGTAACGGAAATCCTGGTCATCGTCACCTTGGGGATCATCTTGACCCGTTAACAAAGCTGGCTTTGCCGGATGGGTAAAAGAAAAACGTGCATAGTTGGTATCCAAGGCGTTAAGACCGTCCAGTAAATAATGTGGATTAAATGCTGTGGTAATTTCTTCACCTGAATAGATGCACTGCAATTCTTCAACCGCGGTGGCATCATCGCCTTCTCCGCCCTCTAAACGGGCTGTCCCCTCGCTAAAGGTCAGACGTACGGCAGCCATCTTCGGGATCACCAAAGCGACACGACGCACAGCACCGATAAGCACCTGACGGTCAACAAGAACAGAATACTCGGTGGTTTCTGGGAAAAGTCGGGCCACTGGCGGATAATCACCATCAGTAAGCTGGGATGTCATATGGCGTCCTTCTGCCCCTACAGCCATCAATGCCGATGCTGGTGCGCCATCGTCGCCAGCAGGTTGAGGCAATGCAAGATCAAGCTGTGCCCCACCTGTCAATGATTTTGCCATATCTTGAAGTGTACGGGCCTTAATTAACAGATCTGTTGTCATACTGGAATCCAATGGTTTCCAGCGCAGTTTCCGCACAGCTAAACGATAGCGGTCTGTGGACATAAACGTGATAAGGTCGCCTGTAACTTCCATACGGATTGTTGTATATAAAGGCAGCGTCACATCTGATGAAGCAGCAACGGCAACTTGCGCAACTGCCTGCGAAAAGGCTTGAGAATCCAAAATACCGGAAGGAGTTGGGAATTGAGGCAGTTCAGGATAGGTGTCAATAGGCATTGTCATCAGTGAAAATCGTGCAGAGCCGCACGCAATCTTCACTTTTGCACCATCAAGTTCAACATCAACTGGTTGAGACGGAAGTGCCTTGCAGATTTCGGCCAGCAGTTTACCTGACACAAGTACCTGGCCTGGTTGTTCAACAGTGGCTTCGAAAGTTGAGGTCGATGAAACTTCGTAATCAAAACTGGAGATCGTTACCGTGTCCTGTTCTGCTTCAAGACGCAAGCCCGCCAGCACCGGTGAGGCAGGATGCATAGGAAGGATACGAGCCGTCCACGTTACTACCTCTGATAATACTTCTCGTTCAACCCGAAATTTCACGATCGCGCCTTTCTGTTACTGCGGTAAATGAGCTGTCAAGGCCAGCCTGGACAACAAAGCACCGACTATCTGCCTGCCTTTTTGCATACTATATATAGGATACGTTAAAGGATACCTTTTTACACAGTGCGCGAACAAGGTGGCCTCCACAGTGTGTACCCCGTGTGCCATAACAAATCATCCGCGTGCGCACAGCGCATACATAAGCATCGTCATTCAAGCCAGACGGGCACTATAGACCTGGAAACTGGCTCTGGCTCATGCTTCCACTCTTCGTTTGCGAATCATCGTAATAAGTACTGGCACATGCTGACAATAAATAAAGTCTTACCACTTACTATCTACGCATATACATACGGGAGCGGACGCACGTATTATCGGGACAAGTTGCCGTGTCCTGGGTTTTACCACCATTATCATCCCCATGATGACCAGGGCCTCCAGGCCCGTTACTACCGTAACCGTCACAGCCGTCACCGTTGGTATCGCCACCTGTCGCACCTCCCCTATGCCTGTCCCAACGATGGGTAATATTCCTGGGGAAGGCAAAGGGTGCAAGTAGCGCACCTATCCCAGCCGCACACAGCGGAACAATGCACACGATCAGTGCTAACACAATAATAAGTGGCATCGGGGAATCGTATTGCAACCAACTTAATACCGCTTCACCGCCGTAAAGATAACGGATAAACTCGGCACCATGAAAGATCACCGTCACCAATCCGGCACATACAATACCCCAGGTAACACCGTAAAATGCGGTTAATCCTGCATACCATGCGCTCATTGTGCGACGAAGGCTCAACGGCGCCCCGATTGCTGTCATTACCTGATAATTGCGCCGCATTTCAAGACCCGACAGCACAACCAGCATTGTTATCACAAAAATGCTGACTGCCACCAGCGCACCTATAGCTAGTAGATAGCTTCCCGCATCGAATTTCGAGATGTGATTCAGCGATACCATCACCGTGCTTACATCTTTATTAATGTGGTCTTCAGCAGCCCAACCCTGCCACCACCATCGGGGAGATTCACGTTCAATAAGGCTTGCAATCTGGAACTGCTTGATACCAATACCGTGAGCCACCTGCGGTGATATCACAACGCCACCCACAATATCCAACGGTACGGGAAAAATTGCCGCCGGTACAGTGACCTTCTTAACTTCTGTCACATTTCCATCAATGTCTGAGCGAACAACAATCGTTGTTTTCCCATTTTCAATCAGACCAGGATCGCCAACGAGCGCTCCGCCCTGCGATAATGTTGTGAGCGCGGTCTTGAGTTCCTTTTCCGCAAGCTCTGGCATGTGTGCCCCAAGTGCAGCCATCAGCCGCGAATCATCAATCACAGTATCGGGGGTTCTACCTTTCCACATAACACTGGCCGTTGTCACACTTATTTCTTGAAGCGCGCACACGTGTTCTTTATTCCTTGTTGTGGGTGTGTAGCGGGAAATGTCTCCAATGAAGCGTGAGTAGTCGTGAGGGTTGTTTTGCGAAAGGTAATTGCCGTCATTGTGTATGTGGGGGCATGTCGCTACTGTTTTGTTTCCCGAGGGCGACTGCGCCTGAATTCCTACACCAGCTTCGCTGACAACGTCATACGGTTCGTCTGCACTGGCCGTTACAGAGGGGAAACTCTTCAACAAAGCATCCGCATCGGCTGGTGACAGAGCTTCTTTGTCGATGACTGCCTCAAGTCCTTCCCTACTTATTGCCTGTGTAAATACACCGTAGATCGGTGTGACCTTTCTAATTGATATGTGTTGTGCCGCAATTGTGCGTGCGCGTTCCAGCAGTTTTTTTTCATCGTCACCTTGACGATAGGGTTCAAGCGCATCACGCTCATTTCTGGCGGCAATCGTTATGGCTCCCGGTGGTGTCGCATTGGCCCAACTGCGTTGTGTATCGGAATAACTGAAGGTTAAAACCGCAATACTCAGGCTTATTATCGTTGTTATCATAATGGCTACCACCGCGGGGACGCTGCGATGCCGGCGGCGATGAACCTCTTTTATTGCTAACCGCCGTGGCGTATTGCGTGTTTTTGTGACGCTGCGATTCAGCCATTTATCCCACCTCGCAAACCACGAAGGAATAAACAGTGCCACACCAATAGTCAAACATGCCAGTTGCAGCGGGATGGTTGCCATCCATACCGAATCAAAGGCAAGGCTCACTATCAAGGTGATGGTAAATAGTGCCGTCGTGATACGCGCTGCAGTAACGATTTTCTTTGAGGGCGTTTGCGGGGTAATGCCCTTTGACAGGGTGTGCTTATTAACCTGATGCTGGCCAATCATTGCCGAAACAATAACCGCCACGCTGACAAATATCACCAACCATGCCGGTCCGGTCAACTCAAAGGGAAAGCCACTAAGCGCCACCCCGTACACCAGTGCATAAGAATAGGCAGCTATCAGCGAGGTGACAAACCCCAGTATCATACCAATCATTGTCAGTGCCCACTGTGTTGCAATAACAACAGTGGACCATTCGCGCTGGGTTGCACCAACCGATTGCACCAGGGTGCCACTTCGTTGCATCGACCGGCTAAAGAGCAACGATACGGGTATGAGGAAAACAATAATTGCGACAACAAATGCACCCATGATTGATGATGCCAACAGATCCAGGGGAGATACCTCGAAAGTCTTGATAGCCGTTGACTCGCTCCAACCACAGTTATCGATTTCAGAGGGCGAAGGCGGGTTGCTCATAACACTACGAGATGTCACGATTACACCCACACTGTTTGCTGTTTTAATATCATCCCAGGTAACAGATTGTTTTCCAGTAATTATATACGTCGTGGTGTAGGCAAGGTTGCTGGCATCACTGGCAGATATACATTCTTTTTGCATGTGAGCAGTTGCTTGGTGTGGTTCATTCGTGGAGTTTTTATCTGGAGCTGCTGGCGGTGAGCATTGATTTTTGCCACCTTTATCGGTAACGATTTTTCCATTAAGAAAGGCGTTGACCTTTTGATCCATTATTGGAAAATCGGCACTGTGTGCCAGGGATTTGCCATCACTTATGCCAACAATACGGAGTTGAGTGTCGACACCAAGCACTGTGCTACTAACCGTGACGTGATCGCCGAGGCCAATAGAGAGCTGTTCTGCAAGAAGATCCGATACCGTTAATTCAGATACCTGACGCGGCAGCCTGCCTTCGATAATGTCAATACTACCTTCACCGTCAGTGTAGTGTTTTTTACCGGTGTGTACTTGGTTATCGGCATGTCCGGTATTTCCGCTTTGGTCTGCGCCAATTACATCCCACTGAGCGATCGATACATTGGTAGTAGCGTAGTGCCCATCATGTTCGATAGCGAGATCGTTGCCATCAACGACTGGGGAAATCCTGTTGTCGCCGGCTAGCTCTTTCAGCGCCCGTGTCTGCATTTTGAGTTGGTCTACTAATGCTTCACCTTCGGGTTCGATCGTTATGTCACCGGGAACCTGCCATTTTATTCCGGTGCTATCTTGGCAAATCTCGGCTGCCTCCACAAAAGTTGCCACGGCTTGTGCATAAGAACCAAGTTTTCGATCTGCCAGTGCAACGCCGCTGGTATCAATCGTGTGAACAGCTTGTTTGATCGTGCCAGCAGTGACGGGAAGCGCTACAATGACTACGATAATCAGCGAGCGCAACCAATGTGTTCGACATTCTCGCCATGCTAAACGGGTCAGCACACATATCTTTCCACTCATGATAATTACCCTTCTGTGGAATCCAGCGATGGCGTGTCAATATGGCAAGGTTGCTGTACATCATCGCTACCTGATACTTCATTAGCACTTACCAACGTATTGTTGTCAACTGTGTCAATTTTTCGTTGCCGGCTGGTAGTACCACAACTAGATGCATCTTTGTCACCGGGTTCTTCCGCGGCATCAATGTTTCCTAGGCCTTGCATTGACGTTGAGGAAAAGGGGTTCATTGGTTCAACGAATTGACCATCCCTCATATACATGATGTCATCTGCCCACGCAGCCAGACGCACATCGTGAGTAACCATAAGGCAGGTAGCTCCCCTGTCGACCTGTTCACGCAGCAGTTGCATAATTTGTTCGGCTGCCGCTGAGTCTAATGCTCCCGTCGGTTCATCAGCCAATAGCAATCGCCCAGGATGTACAAGTGCCCGTGCAACCGCAATTCGCTGAGCTTGGCCGCCTGAAAGCTCGCCTGCCCAGCGGTTTGCGATGTCGTCAACATGCGTTGTTTCTAAGGCTTTGAGTGCTGCTTGGCGTGCCTGATGTGCTGCCATACCGTCAAGTTCCAGTGGCAGTGCAACATTTTCGGCGGCAGTGAGTGTGTCAATGAGGTTGTACTGTTGAAAAACGAATCCTATGTGTCTACGGCGATAGGCAGCAAGGTCAGAGCTACTAAGCTTTTTCAGGTTCTGTCCGTCAATGGCAATGCTACCCGACGTTGGTCGAAGCAACCCGCCTGCAATCTTGAGCAGTGTTGATTTTCCGGCTCCCGACGGGCCCATGATTGCTACCATTTCGCCACTTTGAACACTCAGATCAATTCCTTTCAATACCTCAACCTGGGCATCTCCGTCGGGAAAGACATGGAAAATGTCCTCCATTTTGAGAAGTGTTTCCTTTGGTGTTTCACTCATGACTGGCCTTTCTGGTCGTTCGACGATGATGCCTGCGGCTTTGGCGATCTGCTTCCCAAGCTCTTTTCTATATGGTCAAGCCACCGTAGTTCCGCCTCTAGTAAAAAGCTCTGTCGCTCAATGATGAGCTGGTGAGCGGTACCGGTTAAGAGAATTGACCGTTTTTGTCGATTCAGTTGTTGAAGTGTGTTCAGTGTTGAAAATCGTTGAGTGTCAATTACTTCCTGCGCTAGCTCGATGGAATATTCAAGGGCAACAGCCAACTTTATTACATATTCATCGCGTTCAACGCGGGTACGATCAACCGGGTCAATCCACCACTGTGCTATCTTTTTGCGCCCTTCATCAGTGAGTTCGAATAGCTCAACATCGGGTAGCCCTGCCTGTACAGCAGGTTCAGTGCCCGCAGATTTGACAAGATTGTCACGTTGCAAACGCTGCATTGTCGAATAGACCTGCCCGATATTGAGTGGCCATTGACCTGCGGTGACCTGTTCGAAATACGTACGCAGTCGGTATACACCCTGGGGGGCGTGGGCAAGAAGAGCCAATAGCGCATATTTGACACTCATGGGGTTTCCCTACATTCTTCCTGTGGTGTACGGCGTGCTTTTCGCTAGGCTACCACTTGGTTCATGACTTAAAGCGATATGAAAATTACCGGCGAATAGTTACCAAGTAACCATCTATTTCTATAGTTACTCAATATCTATGCTGTGTCAATACTTTTTTAAAATATCGATATAATTAATCGATGACGTACTACTTACTGACGATAAGTGTAAGCGTGAACTCCTGAGGGCCCGATTCTTCCAATCGAAAATCTGCAATTGAGGGGTCCTTCATGTGAGCAAGCACATCTACCATATCGGCAACATCAACGATATCAAGTGAATCCGACATCATCATGTGCCGCGTTAATAAGCCTCGGTAGAACTTTGTATAGTGAGTAACGACTTTTTCACCGCCATTTTTTTGCACCACTGCTCGCACGTCAACCATTTCGCAGCCAATATGTTGACGCTGTGCTGCTGTGGGTTTCCAGGGAGCCCTATAGGCTCCGGAACGACAATCGATGACCAACTCTTTACCACAAAGATCGTCCAGCACTGGCGCAAGAACCGGTTTCCACGCCGTTGAGAGCTTTCCAATGACAGCCCTATCGCCGTTTTCTTTCCCTGGTATCACGGCGGGAATCTCGGCTACGCTCATATCTATTCCCATACTTAAACGATAGGCAGGGATATAATCTTCTAAACCAACAAGACCCCACAGTGCAGATTGTACAAAGACTTTTCCTTGGGCTGATGCGCGGGCTTTTTCGCTAAGGGTCGCAGCATCCAGTGCATCATAAAAGACACCTGAATAGATAAAAAGCGCCGGCGATGTTGGGGCATTGACAATATCGATATTAGCCGCTACGGTATCGGCAACCTTTGGACCAACATGAAGAATCTGTAGGGCATCTTCACGTTTCGATACTGTCACAAGAGCCTCTAATACACGTTGACGCATAGGAAGAAGCTGTTCATTAAATGGTAAGTCAATTAAGTCAATTGTTTGATGATGTGTGCCTGTTGTTTTTCTTTCAGAGGGCGGAGCCAGTATTATCATTGTCGATCCTTTTCTTCATTATTGTTCAACAATCTTCTTCGCGCTTTACCGCACATATCCACATGGGGTGTGAGTTAAAACAATGAATTAGTAGCGCCCAATCGCGGATGTTTTTTCTTTTCTAAGTCTGCAGGTGTTTTCAACAATGCGAAGTATCCTACAGCCCGCTGCTCATGAAGATGCTCTGGTCGAAATACTGCCAATTGCGTCTCAAGACTCTCGCAAGTCACGCTATTGGCATCATCGTGTTTGCTGTCAGTAACTACCCAACGCTGGTTCGTCAATTGGCTGAACCGTGCATACATATCGCGAACAAGCGTGCCATCAACACTGTGCCAATCGATACGGCAAATCTGTGCTGCCCATTTATTCCATAGTTTTGTCACAGAAAACTCCTGCTTAGAAGGATCGTCACTTGCTGTGCGATCGCAGTCACTGCGGTGGGTCATCACATAGTTCGCTGCACCAAGAACCCGCTTCGCATAAAACTCGGATGGGTCAATGCCCAATGTTACCTTTGAAAGTTTGTGATACATCTCGACCATTGACGGGTAGATACCTATCAGTCCTTCAAAGTGAATAATTCCAGACAGTTCACCAAACTGTTGATATCGGTCAAGTTCATAAAAGCTCTTAGGGACGTCAATACCGTATTGTTCAACTTCTTCATGCGTCATAGGTGTGTCAATTCTTTGGGCATGAATCGTCATCAACGCCGCGTGCGATATTAACTCGACAAAGGCATCATCAACCTCAAGGCTGTCATCGTTGAAACGATCTTTTTCCGCTGTACGAACAATCTGGTGCAGGTCAGTAGTTGTCACCAGTAATGCAAGGTTTTTCGTACCTCTCAGCATATCGAAATCGCTTTGTCTATGAGCTTGATAACTTGCATACATATTGGCATCAGCAATCAGCTGCAATGCGGTCATTGCCCACACAAATGTACGCAAATAAGAAAAGGGAGCCTCGTCAAAGACATCACTTTGCACAATGTCTTTGCCGTACCTTTCAATCACCGTATTCAATGCACTGCTGACGGACGGTTCGTTGTGGGCTATGTGCGAGCTTGCAACAGTACTGATAACCGCACATTGTTCCATCAGGTAGGCTCCTTGGATAATATCCTTCCATTGGCTCCACTGTGGAAAATCAGTGCTCATTTTGTCATGCACGGACATTGATGCCTCCTTGAGTTTCTGTGTCTTCCATGCTAGACCATCTCAGCGTTTAGCGGCCACAGCTTAGGGTAGGTATGGGGGGGGGATCTGTGATAGTTTCTATAGCACCAGTGAAAGTAATATTAGTACTGACACAAACGATGCTAAACTTCCTGCTGCAATTGCTGTGGTAGCCAGCCATTCGGGTTGCTTATCGGTAACCAGCATCCAGAGCCCCCATATCAAAGCTGGCAACCCAGGAATAATGGCAATGAAGGGCATCAATAGCCCTGCCACTGACAGTGTAGCAAGGGTGAGGGGAACATAACGCGTTATCAGGTCTGTTTTCCATTCGCCAGTATAGGTAATGTTTTTTCCTTCCCAAATTTTTCCTTCGGGTGCTGCTTGGCGCGCAACGTCTGGAATCTTGGCATCCATATAATAAATTGCGGCAATAGCTAGCCAGTATCCCTGTTTTTGTTCGGGAATATAGGCATTGATAGATGTCAATATTTTTCCCCAACGCTGCAACTCTTGGAAGTTACTTTCTGCGATGTAACAAATATAGTCAACGGAGCCAAAAAGT
The DNA here is from genome assembly GCA_030540715.1 of Actinomycetaceae bacterium. Classification (GTDB taxonomy): domain Bacteria; phylum Actinomycetota; class Actinomycetes; order Actinomycetales; family Actinomycetaceae; genus JAUNVQ01. Next base: position 51,157 of record JAUNVQ010000017.1, read on the forward strand.
TCGTCAATCTCGGTTTGTTCCAGTTCAACTACTGGTTTACCAGCAATACACATTTGATCGGCTTCATATACACACTGACGTACAGCACCGATCACTTGATTACGTCGAAATGGGGAGGTCTGCGCTAATGCGCTATCCAAGTCCCAAAAGTAGTGATCTATTGCCTTCACATTCGTTACCGCCAACTTAAACGTACATGAGTATTAATTCATAATAACTGATAGATTGTCAATATGACAGATTTCTTTCACCACTTCACATTCTTGTCAGCCGTCTAACATGTGGACATCACCAGGCATTATTGAGGTAACGTCGTAGACTTTGCTCTGTCTCTACATACCATGTGAAAGGGCGCATACGAATGACTAAGAATAAAACTTTATCCGTCATGATTATTGGCGGAGCACTTTTTGCCATGTTCTTTGGTGCAGGTAACCTTGTGTTCCCTGTTCAGATTGGACACGACGGTGGTTCCCACGCTACCGCAGCAACAATCGGCTTCCTTATTACTGGCGTACTTTTGCCCGTGCTAGCAATGGTTGCTTCCGCAACATCAGAAAATGGAATCAATGGTATTGCCAACCGTATTGGGCGAGTTCCCGGTTTTATTTTTGCCCTCATGGCTTTTTTGGCAACTGGTATGGGCTACGCTATCCCACGTGTTGCCGCTGCATCCTATGAGATGTCTTTTGAACCACATCTGCCAAATGCAGGTTGGTCAGGCCTGGCAATCTATAGCGCTATTTTCTTCCTTATCGCAGCAGCTATGGCTATTAACCCCGGCAAGATGCTTGACAAGATCGGCACGTGGCTCACCCCAGCTTTACTTATCTTGCTTGTTGTTCTTATTACTGCTGCCTACCTAAATATGAATGTCCCTGCGGGTACAGAAATTGCCGAAAAGTATCAGGCAAACCCAACTGTAACAGGCCTACAAGATGGCTATGGAACATTGGATGCAATTGCCTCGTTTGTCTTTGGCATCATTATCATTAATGCACTTAAGCAACGTGGCTTTAAACCAGGTAAAGAGCTGTTCCGTGCAACCGCTTTAGCCGGTGTTGTTGCAGGTACGTTGTTAGCATTAGTTTATTGGGGCCTATCAAATATCGGGATGCGTATTGCCGATAAGGGCATTGACAACGGTGGTGAAGGCCTTGCTGTTGCAGCTCAAACACTATTTGGCGATACCGGTCAAATTATTTTTGGTGCTATTGTTGTTCTTGCCTGCCTCACCACGGGTATTGGCCTTATTGGTGCATCAACCGAGTTTTTCTTGACCATTTTCCCAAGGATTCCACGCAACGTCATGATCCTTATTCACGTTGTCATCTCTTGGGCAATCGCCTCAATTGGTTTGACCGCTCTGTTGAACTTCGCAATTGTTATCATGATGTTCTGCTACCCCATCGTTATCACCATGACACTGGTTTGCTTGATCGATATCTTCGTGCCAGGTCATATGTACTGGACATACCGTGGATTTGTATGGACAGCTGCCCTGTTCGGCGTTTTCGATGCTATTACAACAGGAATCGACAAATACGGCGATCTTAAGTCAGCTACTGGCTGGACATCCTTCTATGACCTCATCCCGCTTTCTGGCTTCGGCATGGGATGGATTGTTCCCTGCCTTATCCTTGGCATCGCCGGCATTGTTGCTGATGGAGTGCAAAAACGTTTAAATACCTGGAAGAAGTACTCTGACGAGCCTGTTGGCTTAATTTTCCAAAAAGGCATGACCTCAACCGCTAAGGATCGCGCCAAGGCTGCCGCACAGACACGCGGTGAATCCGTTGATTCTTTCGCAGGTAATAGCCAATAATTTTTGACGAGGGCGAAGCTAGGCTTTACCGTTTCGATCCTTGTTTAAAGGGGGGTGACTGCTGAGGCAGTCACCCCCCTTTTTTGTCTGACAGATTCATCCACGTAACGCCCTCTTGTCTCTGCTGTCCGCGCCATAGGTGAGACAGGTGTCTGTCCTGTAAAGCACACAGCTGCTGCAAAATTGTGGGACACTATGTTGAGTTCGCCAACTTGAAGGCGATAGCATACAGTCAAGAATACATATTGCGATTCCAACGCTAGATTTCACGAAGGCTAACCATGACTACCACACACTCACAATCTCTTTATGAACGTTCACTTTTGTCAATTCCAGGTGCCGTGAACTCACCTGTTCGAGCTTTTGGTTCCGTTGGTGGTACACCACTGTTTATTGATCATGCACGTGGCGCCTATATTCGTGACGTCGATAGTAATACCTATGTTGATCTTGTGGGTAGTTGGGGGCCAGCACTTCTTGGACATGCTTTCCCTGAGGTTGTTCAGGCTGTACGCGAAGCGGCTCAACACGGTTTATCTTTTGGTGCTCCCACCGAAAACGAGGTAAAACTTGCCGAAGCAATTACGGCACGTGTTCCAGCCGCTCAAAAGGTGCGCATGGTCTCAACTGGAACTGAAGCCACCATGACTGCTATCCGTTTAGCCCGAGGCTTCACTGGACGGCGTTATGTGGTGAAGTTCGCTGGTTGCTATCACGGACATTCTGACGGTTTACTGGTGGCAGCGGGTTCTGGTGTAGCAACGCAGGGGCTTCCACAATCCGCTGGTGTTACCGAAGCAATCGCAGCTGACACACTGGTACTTCCCTACAATGATAGCGATGCGCTGGCGCGGGTGTTTGACGAAAAAGGTACTGATATTGCTGCAGTTATTACCGAAGCTGCACCAGCAAATATGGGAATTGTTCCCCCACAAGATGACTTTAACCTTACAATTCGACGCCTAACAAATGAATATGGCGCATTGATGATTATGGACGAGGTCCTCACTGGTTTTCGTGTTGGTCCCAGTGGTTTTTGGGGTCTTGATGCTTTTTTTGAGCCACACCAGCTTCCAGCTGTTTTACCTGATTTCAATGTAGACACACAGGCTAACACTGTGGCTCACACCATTGAAGTTACAGATGCTAGCATTACCACACAACAGCGTAAACACTATCTTGATTCCCTCATTGAACGCGTGCGCTATACGCCCGACTTATTCACTTTTGGCAAAGTGATTGGTGGTGGTATGCCGCTAGCTGCTTTAGGTGGACGCATTGAGGTAATGGATATGCTGGCACCACTGGGAAGCGTCTATCAAGCAGGAACTTTATCAGGTAATCCTTTAGCGACGGCTGCAGGTTTGGCTACACTTCAAGCTGCTGATTTAGCTGTTTATACCCGTATTGACACAGTAAGCGATGTTCTTCGTGGCTACCTTCACAAGGCTTTGACCGAACGCCAGATACCTCATCGCATTAATCGGGCTGGTAACCTATTTTCAGTTTTCTTCGGTTCTGCTCCCGCTGAACATGGTGTTCACAACTATGCTGAAGCACAAAAGCAAGACGCACAAATGTATCGTTGCTTCTTCCACGAAATGCTTCGCCAAGGGGTAGCACTACCACCAAGCTGCTATGAAGCATGGTTTATTTCTTCTGCTCATGACGATCGCGCTGTAGAAAGAATTTGTGCGGCCATCGACTCGGCTGCTGATGTGCTTGCAGACGAAGAATTCGGCAAAAAAACCGAATGAATAAATTTTCATAATTCGAGGTCAAATTTAAGGAAATTCGACCCGAATTATGAAAACTGTGATAAAGACCATCTTCTTAAAAAATGCGATGAAATCTAAAAAATCCAAAACCATAATTGAATAAACCTTTCTGACTAGGTGTAACTTAAAGTAATTCTAAAATGGTTATTTTTAAGGAATTAATTTTCATACGAGAATAATGGTGGTTTTTCTTTCATAATTTGATAATCTAGAGGGGAGCATTAACGAGAAGGATTTATAGGTCGTCAACAATGGATGTGAAAAAGTGGCATAGTCGTGGTATTGCAGCCTTTGCTGCAGCGCTAATAGCCGCACCCATTGCCCTTGCTTCATCCGCTATAGGTCTTCCCTCTGAAGAATCACACTCTACTACCGAAGCTCCTTTTAGCGATCCAGCCTTCAACTCCATTGTGAAGAACGGCTGCTACGAATATCCTGAGTTAATCACAGCTGATGCCCTTGTTAAACGCACAGATAAAGCGTGGGGCGGACCTGAAATCCAAGATGAAGATAAAGTTCAGCGTTGGCTAACAGTTTCACAGGCCAGAGCAGAAAAAGTTGCAGAAAGCCCCCAACTACTTGGCGAAATTGACAATAACGCATTTGAAACCGTCAATCCCTGCGTTGTTGTCAGAGCTGATAGTTCTAACAACTATAAGCGACAGCTACTTTTTTCCACCTTTTCCACAGAAGATGATGGATGGGCATCGTTTTACCAAGAAAATATGCAGTCTGTTGATGTATTCATGGATTCCGTTGAAATAGTAACGAACGAGGAAGCAGGGCTGTGGGTCAGCGGTAAGGTTCGCTCACAGATTCCATCGGAGTTCAAGAATAATGTCATGGTTGATGCTCAAGAACTTGCTGAGCTAAATGGTAAAACCTTAAAAGCACCGATGTATATTGATGAAACAAACCAATCGGTGACACTTCATTTCTCAACGCCTGGCTACTACGCCGTTAAGTGGACTGCAGAAATGAATCTTGGCAGTAAAACCCTTTTCTCAAATAAGCATTTGCAGGTCTTTCGCGTCATTGAAGCTGATGCGCCCACTATTGATCCAACAGTCGACCCAGATCCCACAACAGATCCCTCAACCGAACCTTCCACGGACCCAAGCACCGAACCTTCTACAGATCCAAGTACTGAACCTACCGATCCTGATCCAGTCGAACCAGATCCCACGACAGATCCCTCAACTGAACCTTCCACGGATCCAACTACCGAGCCAGAAGAACCTGCACCAACCCCAGATCCCACAACAGATCCTTCGAAACGGCCCACAACTGAACCGCAACCAGTTGATCCAGATCCCAGCACAGAACCTGACTCGGATCCCAGCACTCAACCCATAGATCCTGACGCAACAAAACCTGGTGACAAGCCTTCTACGCCAGGCAACTCCAATGACGAGCCAACGCCTGAACCAGGTGACATACCAACTGTGGCCCCTACACCTGAACCAGCACCGTCAACACCTCAACCTACTTATGTGCCAGAGTCTTCGGCACCTTCCATCAATCCAGAAGTACCTGGCGGGTCTCAACCAATAGACCCACATGCGTCAATTCCGACTACTCCTAGCAACGATGGTGATTTTTCTTCACCGTCACTTCCAGGCGGCAACCAGCCTTTACCGCCTACCACACCTGTTCATACACCTGGAATTGATTCCACTTCTTCGGCATCGCCTTCAACTGGAACTCCTCATTCTGGTGATAATACCGCTACAGGTTCTTCACCTACAGTGTCCTCATCAACAGGTCTTTCCACTGCTGGAAATGGCTCTTATAATGCCGCTCCACGAAAACGAATAGTCTTGCGAACGGGCACATCGTTCTTTGATGACGGTGGTAACCCTGTTG
>JAUNVQ010000018.1:0-42419 GCA_030540715.1 Actinomycetaceae bacterium
ATACTCGCCCTGTTCTGGGAATGGAATACTAACAATATTGATCGAGCTATCCCAGCCACTCATATTCTCCACTCTGGGGATGAAGGTATACAACAAGCCACTTCCATGTCAAAATCAAGGCAAAAACGCCCCGTGAAACACTTCTACCCAACCCACCCACACCGCGACTGAGTGCAGCCACTCCCGTAAATATCAATAGCTCTGAAACCCATCCACCAAAACCCCATAAACCAGGCAAGAAACACAGTTCTTAACTGGCCCCATCACATAAGAGCCCCCCTCATCGGATATAACCACACAGGGCCGGAAGCCGACAAGGCGGCGAAATCACGCAAAAACTTGGACCAAATCCGCCATCAACCTACCTCCAGCCCCGAAAATCCCCTGTGTTTCTTCTCCCCATAAAACAGCTTCGCCGCAGCAACCCAAAAATGCATCACCACAGCAACCCAACCAGCAACGCTCCAGACTCCCACATGTCATCACGCATCCGCCAATCCGCAGTAGCAATACCTGAGATCCCGAAATAAAAACAGTCCCGGAGCTTTCATACTCCGGGACTGTTTCTCCTGTCTCACTCACATGAGTCTTTTTTCAGTTAGCCGCCACCTACTAGCAGTTAACTGTACAGTTTATATCAGCGAGCCTCGTACATCATGCACTCACCATTAGCTCCTGAGATTCTCACAAAATCAGCTTTACATTCCAGATTCGAGTTGTGGACGCAATCAGCTTTCTGGCAAGCACCTACTTGCGCTGTCACCTTGTCCAATCCACCAACGGTATCGAGCTGAATGAATGTTGCGCATCCATCCTGCCCCATTGTCATTGCGAAAGCTGCACAGCCATCTCGATTAAATGCACATTCTTTCACTTCACATCCACGCACTGAAGGCATTGCGATTGCCATTTCCCTCATCTCCTTCGTTACACCCGATTCGATCAGTCTTACCTCAAAAACTTGTGTTTTCTGCGGTCTGTTAGTTTCCAATCTACCGATTTACGACACGGTTTCAAGCGCCTTTCAACCCATCGATCACCTGCACGAATAAAGAAAAACTCGGCTTTCGTAATGCCTTGAATAAAGCAATACTTCCCTTTTCTAATAACAGTTTTTCCCCAAGCATACACGCAGTTCAATGCCATAAAGATAGTCTGCCCTATTTTCAGGTTCCCCTTAGCTCACTCCCACTTGACCAGCATTTATGATATAGGGCACATATTATTCCAATTCCTATTTGTCTCCATATTTTTCGCGAAAATGTACGAAAAGAAGCATAATAACAATACGTGCACCTCACGTATATCCATAACGCCTGTAAGACAGAACGAGGGTATAACTTATGCTTATAAAACTAATCTGGAGTTATCTTCGCCATCACAAGTTTCCCCTTGCCCTCGCTCTTTTCATGCAAATCCTTCAGGCCTGCTCCATGCTTGCTTTCCCTACGCTTAATGCGCTAATTATTGATAAGGGCATTAGCGTTGGCGACACGGGATACATTCTCTCAATTGGCACGATCATGCTTGGCGTTATCACAGTTCATATAGCTTCTACTCTTACTAGCAGCTATCTTATCGCTCGTCTTTCTATGGGGCTTGGCCGTTTCCTGCGCCTTAAAATGTATTCAAAGGTCCAGCGTTTTTCCACCCACGAGCTTTCCGCATTTGGCTCCGACACCCTAATTACTCGTACCACTAATGACGTGCAGCAAATCCAAATGGTTGTCATGCTGACGTTCGCCATGGGAATCATTTCACCACTCATGCTTATTGGTTCCCTTGTGATGATGATTGCCACTGATGTAGTGCTGTCACTTGTCCTTACCGCGGCATTACCACTTCTTCTTGGTTTCATCATTTTTGTTTTCATGCGCCTTGCGAAGCTTTTCAGACTTCAACAAAAAAGAGTTGACAATGTCAACCGTGTAGTTCGTGAACATCTCTCTGGGGCACGCATCATCAGGGCCTTCGTCCAACATGAACGGGCTCACCGTGACTTCACTGTAGCCAATGATGACGTCCTTGAGGTCATGTTGAAAATCACGAAGACCTTCGCTTTTGTTTTTCCTATCGCCCAACTAATCATCTCTTTCTCATCGGTTGCGGCCGTATGGTTTGGAGCCCTCCGCATTGAATCTGGCAACATTCTTGTAGGGCAGATGACCGCTTTTTTGCTGTACCTCAACTTCGTTTTATTTTCTTTTCTTATGGCATCTTCAGTGATTTGGATGGTTCCGCGTGCACACATTGCTGCCCAACGTATTATCGCAGTCCTTGATACCGACCCCTTGCTGTGGCGACGGACCAACACAAACACACCTCTACCACCTAGTCCTTTAACCTTTGGCTTCACAAATGTGAGTTACACCTACCCTCAGGCACAGTTACCTTGTTTAAAAGATGTCACACTCACGTTTCACCCAGGAACCACTACGGCGATTATCGGCTCGACTGGCTCAGGTAAAACTACCCTCATGAGGCTATTTGCACGTTTAATAGAGCCATCTTCAGGAACATATTGGCTATCTGCTTCTACACTTTCACGCCAAAGCGCGGCATCGCCCTCCCAAATCCCTGCCCTACACCCTCAACTCCATTCAACCGACGTTTCTGTGTCGCAGCTGCGTAAACGCATTGCTATGGTTCCTCAAAGCGCCTATGTTTTCCGCGGAACCATTGCGTCGAATGTTTCGTGCCTACCTACAGAATTTTTCGGCCGGCCTTTAGATCATTTACATGAAGAGGACGCCGCAAGCGGCCACTCGTTCCACCCCGATTACACCACTGGTACTCACTCCACAGGCTCTCCGTCTTCAGTCTGTGAGCAAGAAGAAGTCCGCCAACGTGTTCGCGAGGCCCTCAAAGCCGCAGCTGCCTGGGATTTTGTTGCAGCACTTGACGACGGAATGGATACGATCGTTGAAGCAGGTGGCGTCAACTTCTCGGGAGGGCAACGCCAACGTCTTGCTATTGCGCGCGCACTTTACCGCCAGGCCGACCTCTACATTTTTGATGATGCACTGTCCGCACTGGATTACACTACTGACGCAACTGTGCGGCACCATATCGCTGCGCGCTGCAAAAATGCTGCTGTCATTATGGTTGCTCAACGCGTTGCGACCATCCGCCACGCTGATTCGATCGTTGTGATGGATGATGGCCGCATTGTCGCTCAGGGAACTCACGCTGAACTACTGCGAACGTGTCCCATCTATCAAGAGATTGCTGCTTCGCAGCTCTCGGATAGCGAGGTAGCCTAATGCGCCGCGATAAACCCGCTGACTCTGCAATCAACTATCGTTCTACCTTAGGTTTTATCGCTACTGAGCTTCGTAGTCATCGTCCAGCTTTAGCTGTCACCGTGATCTTCACGGTGTTAATGACAATCCTCACTTCGATTCTGCCGCTAATACTGGGCTGGGCAACCAACATCATTTTCGAAGGTATCTTAGGGCAACAACTTGGTGCTGGGCGCAGTAAAGCCGAAGCACTGCGCGCATTGAAAGCCGAAGGCCACGATTATATTGCCAATATGACAGATCAGCTCAACGTGGTGCCTGGGCGCGGCATCGATTTCACCTACCTAGGTAAGGTATGTTTACTTGCTTTGGTCATGTATATACTGTCGGCGTTATCTATGTGGATTGCATCATTGTCGTTACGCCTTGTTGTACAGTATCTGGGTCATTCGATGCGACGCAGAATTGACCAAAAAATTGACCGCCTGCCACTGTCCTATATTGACCGCAATGCACGTGGAGATGTTCTGTCACGTATCACCAATGATGTCAACAATATGGTGACGAGTTTACAGCGTTCCGTCTCACAGATTTTAACATCAATATTCCAGGTGGTCGGTATTATCACAATGATGCTAATCGTATCTGTGAAACTGACGCTCATGGCCGTTGCAGTGATACCATGTGGAGCAGTACTGGCCAGCATTTTTGTCAAGCGCGCCCGCCCGCTATACCGACAGCAATGGAAGTCTACAGGCCAGGTGTCCTCGGTGGTGGAAGATTCCTATTCGGGGCACGATGTCATGGCGTTATATGGTCTGGAAGATCATATGCTGGATGACTTTAAAAGGAAGAATAATGCACTATTTTCGGCTGGCTATAAGGCACAGTTCCTCTCGAGTCTGGCACGCCCAATAATGATCGTTACCAATAATCTTTCTTTTATTATTATCGCTGTTGCCGGAGCATTTATGGTATTACATGGTAGGCTGAGCTTTGGATTTGTCCAGGCATTTATTACCTACGCACGCGACTTAAATAACCCGCTGGAAAGCCTGGCATCGCTAGTTGGCGAAATTCAGTCTGGTCTGACCAGCGCACAGCGCGTACATGATTTCCTTGATGCCACCGAGATGGCCCCCGATTCACCGCACACCCTTTCCGATCATGGCGTTGAAAAAGTCCGCGGAGACGTTTCTTTTCATGACGTCGTTTTCAGTTACGAGGGCGGACTCCCTGTGATCAATGGCCTATCTATGAGTGTTCAAGCTGGTCAAACCGTTGCGATTGTTGGTGAAACTGGTTCAGGTAAAACGACGCTGGTAAATTTGTTGATGAGATTTTACGAAGTCTCGTCTGGGACTATCACGGTTGATGGAGTAGATACCGCAACTGTTAGCAAGGATGCTTTGCGATCACACTTCGGCATGGTTTTGCAAGATACGTGGCTTTTTAAAGGTACGGTTGCAGACAACATTGCTTTTGGAGCCCGTGACTACTCTATGCGCCGCTCCGAATTCTGGACCGATACGGGGCCCATGGAAGTTAGCCAGAGTAGTTACCTATCCAGCCAAATCGACCCCTCAGACCGTGCTAACTGGACCAACGAAACTCACCAGTCTACTAACCAAATGCACCAGATGAAACTGACCACCACTGAGCCCAGAGAGCACACCAATTCTTGCCCAACCAGCAATCTTTCACGACGCGCCAAACACATCGATCACACCCAACACCACACGAGCCAAACCAGCCACGCCCATTGTCCCACCGATTACACATACCAACCACAGCAACGGGGCTCCACGTATTCCCAAACTCACAATGATGCCGCTATTAACACCGAAGACAACTCCCGTCGGCTTCAGGCCCCGCAAAAACAATTGCCAACTCCATCGCCCTCCATAAATTGTGAAATTGGCGGAGCCAACCAAGACACTGTGCGTAAACGCGTGATTGAGGCGGCGAAAGCTGTGGGGATTGATAGTCTCATACGACACCTTCCGCAAGGCTACGACACCATGATCGATGCTGATGGCGCGGGTGTTTCCGCAGGTGAAAAGCAGCTGATAACGATTGCTCGCGCTTTTTTGGCTGACCCAGATGTTCTTATTTTGGACGAGGCAACATCCTCGGTTGATACACGAACTGAAATGACGGTGCAGCAGGCAATGAAGCGGCTGCGAACTGGACGTACAAGTTTTGTTATCGCACACCGCCTGTCAACGATTCGTGATGCCGATGCCATCATGGTGATGGATAGTGGGAGTATCGTTGAACAGGGAACTCATCAGGAGCTGCTAGATGCGGGCGGTGCTTACGCAACACTTTATGAAGCGCAATTTCTGCATGGAAAGCAGCTGTAGGCGTGTGAGGGGGCACGCTGCCCACTACCCGCCTGTAGCCACAACTTACGCTTGGCGCATGACAGGAGCATCGGCTAAGGACATCCACATAGCATTCATGACAATCCGTACCAGCAGATATACATCAGCAGTCACCTCCACCGTGCACGGCCTTATCAATTTCGCCCACCTCCACCTCCTGACTGTCCGCCCCTTAATACGGACCAAAATCCCCACGGAGCCAAAAGCTCACCTCCAGGAAACAAACTCACTCCCCACGGAGCCAAAAGTAAACAACACCATCAAAACCAACCGCAAATACCTCCAAAACCAGCCACACAACACCTCCACCCCCACACAGATACAAACCGCAACCAAGCACAAGACCCCCCTACGCACATACACACGGTCCAAGATATTCTGAGCATTCAAGTCTTGTCGCCACGCACATATCATCACAAGGCTTCACCACGAAGTCGATACAATAAAGAAGCCCTCAGCCATTAAGGAAAACACAACGTGAACAAACAGCTCCGATCGATCTTTTTCTACCTATTCTTTGGCGGCACAGCATTCCTTCTTGACTTCGCCTTGCTTTGGTTTTTTGTGTCAATCGTTGACATGCCTGTTTGGCTCGGTGCTGCACTTGCGTTTACAGCAGGTGCCCTGTATTCGTTTCTTGGCCAAAAAATACTTACCTTTGAGTCAAGCTCTGCCCCAGGTAGGGAACTAATTCGCTATATCATTTTACTGTGTGGCAACCTCATTTTCACAGTGCTTGTGGTCGCATTCTTCGATTCCGCTTTCAACCAATATCCTGTGGGAAAAATTGTAACTACCGCACTAACAACAGTATGGAATTATCCATTAATGCGCTGGTGGGTCTACAGTCATAACTAAATGTTATGGGGCTTTAGGGGGGGGGACAGTTTACCGCAATTTTCAGAGGGCGCTGCTACACATCAAGCAGTAGCAACGCCCTCTTTAATTAAAAAACTTGGTGACCAGTTTAGAAATCTGGGACCCAGTCCATCGTGTCGGGGTGGGAGCCTCGCCGGCCAGGTTCACCCAGGTCCATTTTGTCTATCGTGGCGATAGCTTCTTCGGTTAAGGTCCAGTCAAAAAGCGCCATATTTTCCGCGATCCGTTCACGTGTTGATGCCTTCGGGAAGATGACATCTCCCCGCTCAATCGCCCACCGTAACACAATTTGAGCTGGCGTTTTGTTATAGCGCTCACTAAGGGTAAGCAATTCGGGCGCATCCAAATATGCTCCACGCCCCAGCGGTGACCATGCCTGAGTAACAATACCTTGGGCCTGATGGAAAGCCCGCAATTCATTATTGGCAAATTGCGGGTGTGCCTCGATCTGGTTGACGGCAGGCACACGACCAGTTTCTTGGATAATCTTTTGCAGATGGTCAATCTGGAAATTCGAGACACCGACAGCTTTTGCAAGCCCTTCCTTTTCAAAGTCGAGCATAGTCTTCCAGGTGCTGACATAATCGCCGTCATACAAAGTGGGCAACGGCCAGTGAATCAAGAAGAGATCAACGTAATCAACGCCCAAATCAACAAGCGATTGCTCGATGGAACGCCGAGCATCATCTTGTAAATGATTACTATTATTTAGTTTTGTTGTAAGGAAAATCTGCGAGCGTTCAATACCTGAGCGACGAATACCTTGACCAACCTCTTTCTCATTGCGATACATTTGAGCAGTATCAATATGACGAATACCTAAATCAAGAGCCGTTTCAACGTATTGTTGAGCGTCTTTAGGTTCAACTTTAAAGGTGCCGTAACCAAAAATAGGCATGGTGGCACCTGTATTCATGGTCACGTTTGGTATTGTGGGTGTAGCATCTTCGCGGTGTGTGGACATAGCAACATTCCTTTCAATATCAGTTCAAACGGGCAGCGCGCTCAAGGCGAGCCGACAGCCAATATCAATTTGTCAACTAGGATCTCGAACAATTGAATACTGCCGGCCAGTGGCCAATACGCTATGCTAGCTGGCGGCTACTGGCAACTATCAACCAGCGATAGCCTTTGTTCAACCTGAGCCAGCTATAATCAACAACGAAGACTTTCCGGCACTAAATAGCCAACAAGTCGCGCTCGTCAACAAGCATAGTCACCGCCCCTTTGGTGAGTCATTCTTCATTAGGGGAATGCAACAGGCGCACTCCTCTATGAAAACTCCCTATACATATCTTACCTGCTTCTCAGCCGATACATGCATACTACCAACTTCCTAACTACAGCCTTATCTCGTACTTGACACAGCATCTATTAATTACTCCCCTTTAGACAAGCTCTACAATCAGGACTGGCATCATCTCCAAGCACCACCACACTCCCAATACAAAAAGCAGCCTAGCTGTACCAACGCCCTCTTGACATTCTTCGTCTTACCTACAAATATGCCCGCAACACACGGTCACGGGCATATCTTTGCAAGTTAAATTATCGAAGGTAACATAACATCTAAGAGAGTCAGCGTTGCGCTAAATGTCCTTCGCTCAGCTTACCCCTCAATGGTTGGCGAGGCTTTCTTAACGTGAATCTTGCGCGGTTTCGCCTCTTCAGCCACGGGAATAGTCAACGTTAAAACCCCGTCGCTATAATCAGCCTCAATACGATCCAGAGCCACGCCATAACCGATTGTTAGCTGACGAGCGAAAGTACCCGATGGGCGTTCATGTGTGAGCCATTCAATTTCGTCACCTTCAGGAGCTTTGCGTTCAGCTCGAATTGTCATTGTGCGATCTTCAACATCAATATCAACTGTTTCGGGATCTACTCCTGGCAAATCAATAACGGCCATGAAGTTGTCTCCCCGACGAAAAAGATCCAAGGGCATAGCTGGGCCAGCAGGGACTTGCCGCATTGTCGAGTTAAAGAAAGCATCCATATCGCGGAAGGGGTCAAATCGTCTGTTCATCATATTCTCCTTACAGTCCTTTCCGATGAGCCTGATGTCATCGGCACCGACGGTTTTTGTCGATCTACTTATAGATTGGCACTCTTCAATCTAGAGTGCCAAGTGATTTCACCGAGGGCGCAAAAGTTGAGTCACACCAACTCAACTTTTTGTATTATTACAGATTATCAACCATTCCGTATGTGAACATTTTGCACGACACGACATACTTACAGCAGATACACTCTGCAAGATAGAAATTTACAACCCAACAATCTACCACACGAAAGAAACAACTGGTCAGAACAAACAAGACTAGGCCGAGATAAGTTCACATAGAGAAAGAACTGAGATGGGTTTGGAGAAACTCGGCGCACCAACCAAACGAAACGGTCTAACGCTGGAATGCCTAAATATACAAAACAAATGGAGAAAGCTATCCTCAAAAAACTGCGCAAAACCTCCAAAAAATCTGAACAAAAAGAAAACCAGGATGATAGCCGGAGCGGGACACAAGATACACATAAGCCCGTACAACTGCACCAAGCTCAGCCCAAGAAAACGATTAAACAAACACCCACAATACACACGGGGAAACAAGTGCGATCGCTACCTATTCTACTAACAGAAGAAGCACCCACGGCACACGGGGATACAAGCCAACTAGAGCACACATCTGCGCGGAAAACCCAAAGAAAACATATCGCAGATCACTTCCCTCCCCACTACAACCAAGCAACCTAGAACAGGCAACCATCATCAACACACCTAACACTTCCGGTAACAACCAACACTTTGGCAGCAACATGACAAGATAAAACAATTTGCCTCGCAACAAGCAACCACCACCCCTTGCTACGACCAATACAGCTAACACCCCAACGCGACGCCCTCGGAAATAAACATGGCAACCATCCACTTTAGCGGCCAAACTATGTCACACTAGAGATATGGAAACTCGCTACCTGCCTTTATTTGTTTACGGAACGCTACTACCGGGCTCCCGAGGATACGGCTCAACACTACAGGGAGCAGTAGCGGAGCAGGCAAAGGCTTTTTTGCCAAAAGCCTCATTATATATAGGCCCTTCATACCCCTTCGCTGTACGCGACAAAGAAGGCAGTGGCGTTCACGGTGCAGTGATTCTCATCGAACGAGCACGCTTTAACGATTTACTGATTGAACTGGATGAATATGAAGGCTATGTTGGTGAAGGACGCTCCGACAATCTTTACATCCGTTCAGTTGTCGAAGTTGACATTTTGGGTAATATCGAAGAAGGCGACCCCGAACTTTACTGGCAAGGAAGCAATAAGCCTAAAGCATATGCCTATTTTGCAACCCCCGAAACGGTTGAACGTCTCCAAGGTGAAGTAAAGCTTTCCCCCAGCGGAAACTGGCACAATCACGACATCGAATGGGATCCCTCCGAATTTGAATACGATATTGACGCTGACGACAACTTCGACGAAGACTACCCCGATGACATAATAGATGTCGAGACACGCGTAGACAATGATGACGACTTCGACGATGACGACTTTGACGACCAAGCGAATATCAAACACATCCAGACCAGCAAAGATGGAACCGTCCCTAAAGACAAAAGAAACTTCCGCAAGTTCGACGAATTCGATCCTGAAGACGAAATCCTAAAAAACTTGCGTGAACGTGAACTCCAGACGAAATATAAAGAAGCATCCTATGACGAAAATGACGAACAATCTTAGAAGACGTTGTCGCATTCACGATTTTTAACTTATGCTGCTGTGGGTGCGGTTATCCACTTTTACCTACGCTGCGCAGAGTATTTTCTGCGGGCTGGGTGCCGTAAACTGGATACCGTGCATTGATCTGGATGTTTGTTATTGGTTAGACACCTGGCATGGAAGGACTATATGCACAGGCCATACACACAGTGAGGGCCAGCTATATGGTACGCTCCTGCGAATCGATACTGAAGGTATGGTTTGAGGGTGTAGTGATTTGTAAGAACAATAACGTGGAACTGCCTTTCATCTATCCCTGTAGTCCCTTAAACCTGTTTCAACATTTTCCGAATAAAATGCGTATGAGTTACTTTGTCCACAGGCCTTGAACCTCTATAGAAGAGGCAATAGCGTTGTGCTTATGACGCTCTCACAAAACTCGTATACCTCCAACAAAGCAGCAGATAGAACTCACCTTATTCCTACTCATGACGCTACTCGTTCACCTGGTCAAGAATATAGACTTCACCATAACGCAACTAGTTCACAATCCCCCAACCACGCAACTGATTACTCCCACGCATTCGGTTGTATTCAGAAGCGCGCACATAAAACCGGACGAAACATCACCCTTACCCATATCACTCCCAATCATTTTAAGGGCCAGCGATATATCCCCATGAAAAAGAGACTCATTTTTTCACGGGGAAGAATTCCAAAAGCAACTCCAACGAAGTATTTTCTTACACCTCCGCGATGGATTGATACTTCAACTTCGCGACACGACAACTATGTTCGTCAAGTTCTACTGCAGGCACAACAACTCGATCTGCATTCACAGCCACGAGTCAATAATCTTGATATTGCCGTCTATATAGGCAAAAACCTTTACATCACCAGCGAAAGAACCGCCAAAAAAACCGAACGCAGGCTTCAAAAAGATCCTTCTTACATCACAAAAATTGCTTACCGTTACTATCTGCGAATTGATAAAAATCTGACAGCTTTTGAGGCTGATCAGGTTATCGCCTACGCCCGTACCTTACACGCTCTAGATAAGCAAAGAAAAAGTACTGTTGCATGTTTAGCTTCAGCTTGCCTTTTGCACGGAGTACCTCTATACACTATAGGTGGCTCAGTCCACCTGTGGGTTCCTACGCAACAGCGTGCAAAACCTTCAACTATCTCTTCGCCACTCTACTCCGCTTTACCTGGCTACAGGATTGAACGCTACTCTTACAGGCTTGATGACAACGATATAACTTACATAAAAGGCAGACCCGTGACCACAATCCGTAGAACACTTATCGATGTTCTTTTACGATTTCCCGATCCAGGTTGGGCAGTATCTGGCGATGCGCTATTCTCTTTACTATGTCGCATCCTACACATGCAATCACGTTCCGAACGCCGTAAAGTTGAAAAATGCCGGAAGCGTATCCGCAAACAAATCGAAAGGCTTGGACCTGTTCCGGGTAAAGTCAGCGCACTCAAAAGGCTTCAGTTACTGAATCCTTTAGCTGGTTCTGCCGGTGAATCTGTCACGAGGCTTCTTCTGCATGAACTTGGATTCCGTAAGATTCACTGCCAAGTCCCCGTATATTATAATCGGCATCATCGTACGCACACTTGGACTCTTCTCCCTGGACAACATCTTCCCCGAGGCACGCCCGCTACAAATAAGCAATTTTCGCAAGACATAGGCGTTTTCTATGTCGATATCGTCTGTGAGGAACTAAATCTTGCCATTGAGTTTGATGGCAAGATCAAATATTTCGCCTCCGATCGTCACGTTATCTATCATGAAAAAGAACGCGAAGCGATTATTGCTCAGAATTTTTTGTCTTTACATCGGCTACTGTGGAATCATTGCAGTAGTTGGCAAGCATTTGTCTCGGTCTTTCTTGGACGGATTTCACCAGAAGAACTGCCATACTTGGCCGCCTAAAGACCTAAAGAATCGTGTATCTTTGAAAAATTGAAGAGGACGATACTTTTGTTTGCACGGCAACTCCGCGAAGAAATTATTCGTGTTTGTTAGGCAAGGATAGACCAGGCAATGAAGTGTCACCTTCAACCATCTTCAGATACCATTTTTCTTCCAGTTTCACTAGGTTTATATCGGTATCTTCATAATGAAGGCCCTTGCCAACAAGGTGTACTCTTACCACCGCTTCGTCATTTGTTTCACGAATAACCGTGTATGACGTTTGTTTTTCATTAAGTGTGACTGTGTTCTGGGAATCGAGGATTGAAAATAATGACGTTGCATATTCTTCACAAGTATTGTTGTGAATGCCAAGCATCGTTCGGTCATTATCAGGTAAATCTCGAATAGTTTTCTCTACGTCACTTTTTAGACGGGGCTCAATGATTTCACACCAGCCCTTTGCATCAGCGTTGAGCATAGCCTCTACCACTGTTTGCGCTGCCGCTTCAGGGCTTGATTGCGAGGTATTTAATGAGGGGGCCATATATATTACTGCACATATAATCACTAATATAACCGCTAGCGCTGCAATGAATACACCTATACGAATTGTTGTTTTTGACTGATTTTTACTCTGGCTAAGCAGATTTTCTTCGTCGGGAAAGTGATTTTGTGAAGTGGTAGTCACTCTGGTGAAAAGCGTACCACCGTGGAGCTTCTGTTGAGGGTGCGGTTGAGCATGGTGAGGGCCGAGTTTCTTTTTAAGGTTTTCTATCCCCTGTCGCTTATCTGTCATTGCACCCTCCTTTTCTTCTGCTATGCTACCCTCTTTTGTCATCTGTCATTACCTCAATATCGCGTGTTCTCTAGCATCTGCAGTATCTTCTCCAGACTTAAGAGGTGTAACCTACACTTTTAAAACAGACACCACATCAATTGTCTCTTCTTGCAAACCTATTATTCTAAAGCGAAACTTCCAATTAATGTGGAGGTTCATAACTTCCTCTATCTATCTCAAATCTTCAGACTGTACAATTCCAGCCTATTTATCTATTTGTCATGAGCAAACATACATCCTCCCCTAGTCTGGAACCCCACCACCATCACCACAAAACTTCATCCCACACAGAACACTGGGGGGTAAAAATACACAACGAAGCAAAACCCTACAAAAAACCAACCAAAACACCCCCAATCACACCCACACCCAACACACACCACACAGAAAAGTGTTCTAAAACACACACAAATCATCGTGACCTTTCTTCACCTTGATGCGTCTTATCTATGTAGATGGTTCGCACCGGACTTTCCACCGCAGGCACTGCTGCGCACATCAACAGACAGTTAATGCTGGTGGAACTGGAACGAGTGCTCCGCACCAATAACTAAGAAAGGATCCTGAAATGGCTCAGAATAAAGTAACCGACAGCAAAGTACCTTCTCCAAAAGAAGCAAAGGAACTCATCCCAAACAAGAATGTTGGTGAAGACTCCGGCAAAGGCCAAACCTCTATCGCCGACCAGGTTGTTGCAAAGATTGCGGGTCTTGCTGTTCGTGAAATCCCAGGAGTTTACGCTCTTGGCGGGTCTGCTGCACGGGCACTTGGCACTATTCGCTCCACCGTTGGCATGGAAGACAACATCAAACAGGGTGTTTCCGTTGAGGTCGGGCAAACTCAGGCTGCCATTGATCTGACACTTATTGTTGAATATCCCTATCCCATTCATGAGGTTACTGAAAAAGTTCGCGAGGCCGTCCTCAACTCTGTTGAAGGACTTGTTGGTCTTGAAGTAACAGAGGTAAATATCAAGGTAACAGATGTTCATGTACCAAGTGATGACGATAATGAAGAAGATGAAGAACCTACTAAAGAGGAGCGCGTTAAGTGAGTAAAACAACAGTAGGTATGCTACTAGGTGTCATCTTAGCCGCATTTTCCTTGTTGTGGGGTTTTTGGGGATTCATCCTCTGCCTGTTATTTATGATGGTCGGGGCAATACTAGGTCGCACAGCTGACGGGAAGTTAGACCTCCGCGGTGTTATTGATGCACTTATGGGCAAACAAACCACAACCTCCGATTAAAGGGGATTTATGAGTATCGACTCCAGTAGAAAACACGAGGACGACAATAATAAAGTCGTTGAGCGACGGTCTGAATACCGCGGTCAAACAATCGTTAAAGCAAAAGCGTTAAAGCACGTCGCCGGCCAAGTGACCGCCGACACTTTGGGAGTTAATCCTGATAACGTGAAGGTTTCGATACATGACGATGAATCACAACTTGGGTTTTCTTTAGAAACACCCCTTTCAGAATCCGATGTTATTCGCTGTTCAGTACGTGAGGATACGACAGTGTTTTCGTTGTGCGAAAGCGCTCGTCAAACTATCACGAAACGCACTGAACACATCACCGGACATCATATTGGTGACATCAATATGATTATTGCGGGTGTTGAAAAAGAACCGAAAGATGAAGGGAGGGTCCGGTGAGTGTAGGCAAGCAAGAGGAATCTTCAATTAAGGAAAGCATCCAAACTGCAATGCCTTCGGGGGCTCTAGAGGAATCGCCATCAGCGACCTCGATAATTGCAAGCGAGCCCACCGCAGCTGGTACCGATGACGCAGCCACAAAGACCAAGGTAATCAAACCAACTTCACTAAGCAGCACTGAGGAATCCTACCTTACACCACACAATTTAAAGTCTGGTCCCCACGTCTCCTATATGGTTCGACGTGAAACCCATTCTTCACGAGCGATCACCTCAGTCTTTGTCGCTCTGCTACTTCTTGCCGCGCTTGCCTACATGGCTACTGAGGGAATCCTTGGCATGATGGGTAAACCTCCGCTTTTGGCATCATGGACAACAATGATTCACACCGTTGTTATGCTTCCAATGGGCGTAGACCAACCGGTGCTGATTTCTCTTGGTGCTCTATTGATAGTTGTCGGCCTCTTCTTGCTAGCAAAAGCTGTCTTACCAGGACCACTTGGTCGTCACTCCATTGAAGATAAGCGCGCCGCCTACATTGTTGACGACGCGGTTATTGCCTCCGCAGTTTCGAAGGTAACCCGCGAAGAAGCTGGCTTGGGGCAGGGCCAAGTGACAACGCAAGTTAGTCGCCGAGCGCTCATAGCGACCGTCACTCCGACCTCCGGAATACCACTCAATGGAGAAACGCTTCAAAAGGCGTTAAGCCCCAAGGTGAAACGCTACAACTTGCGTCCAGATCCCAAAGTTCATATTCATGTACGAACTACCGGGGCGGTGAGTAAATGATGAAACATTTACCACGAGTCCTCAATCGTTTTCTTCTTTTCATCATTGGATTAATCTGCGCAGCTCTTGGCGTTGGCTTAGTTCTTTTAGCAACTTGGGCCAAGGCTGCCGAGTTTTGGCAGCGTCAAGCCGGTTTAATTCTTGAACGGTATTCCGCGTTGACGAAGCAAACACGCACAATTTTCAACCCAGACATTTCTTGGCTGACCATTGCATTTGCTGCTGCAACCGTTATGCTGATTCTTTTTTTACTGTGGTGGATCTTCCGTCAAGGTGGAGGCTCAACGAAGAATGTTGATTTTGAGGAATCCACAAAGGCGCAAGGTACAACCGTGGCATCTTTAAAGTTCATAGATGCCTTGGTAAACGATGTGATTGAAGATGACAAATGGATTGCTTCCGTGAAAACGCAGGGTTGGAAAGTCAAACGCCAAAATGGCTTGTCCATCAAAATCGTCACACTTAAGGGTGCCGAACCGGAATATCTAAAGAACAAAATGGACGAAGTCCTTGCGCGTCTAGATTCTGCGCTGGGCCGAGAGGTTCCAGTGTGTATCCACATGACAACGGGTTGGCGCACATCAATTTCGTCACCTGGGCGCGTTGATAAATAACACAGAGGTCGTAGCTCGTGCTCACTGATAACATCGTGAAACGTAGCTACACCTCATCACACAACAATCTATACGACAAAGAATACACAATCAATAATTCAAACAGAAAGGACATCTCATGTCATTTGAAGATAAACTGAAAGCCACAGGGGAAAACTTGGAAGGAAAGGCTAAAGAAGCCTATGGAAAAGTCTCTGGCAATAAAGATACGCAAGCCGAAGGCAAAATGGAACAGGTCGGTGCTGAAGTAAAAGAAAAGGCTGCTGAACTCAGCGATAAAGCAAAAGAAGTTGCCGAAAACGTTGGCTCAAACATCAAAGCTGCCGCAGAAAAGATTAAAGAAGGGTTCAGCGACAACTAATTTCTTGTCTACGTAAAAGTTTGTGAATCTACCCAGTTCATACATATATAAGGTGATGGACTGGGTTTCACACTTTTTACTGATTCAGCGGGGTTTGTTCAATTGATGAAGCTGGTAGTCTTCGTCAATATGGTACTTGGTGCCGAGCACACGCTATCTCCCATCTGGGTGAGTCATAGTACTTGGCAATCACTACCCCAATTGGAGACCAATCCGACTGGAGCTCCAACGTCTCCATTCCAACAAATACTTAAGTCGATTAAATCGACAATTTCTCCGCTAGCCGCATACAAAAGTCTCCTGCAATAAGCTGACACCACCGTGATTGACGACATAGCATCACTTTCCACAAGAGGAGTCTCTACAGAAAGGAAATGCCCACCGATGCCTACTTCCAACGCATCAGATTCACTTTCCTTTCTTAAGTACCACTCAACGCCCTCTCATATGGCATCGAGGCCACTGTCGTGTGGAGTATCACGCATTCGTCTCTCCCAATTTTACGACTACTACCAAGGCGCAGGTGATGCCCTAGCACCTTTGAAAGCTAACGAACTTGCACGCCATGTTCATCAGTGCAACCAATGCCAACTTTTTATCGCCCACTGCGAGTATCTCCGCTCACATCTGCATGGATTATATGAACGCACTATATCAGAAGCTAATTCTGATTTAAACTGGTTAGACACTATTTTACATATGTCCTCTTTAGAGGGTAGTCGAGGGAAGACCTTCCCTATTAAGCATCACGCATGTGATTCTTTAGGGATTTCAGAGGGTGCGCTGCGGGCACTTGTGCGCCGCAACGGATCTTGCGCAGATCTTGTTGTTGCCTCAACTGATATTCGTCTCCTGAGAACTGACCAAACGCATCCACAAATACAGTTAGCATTTAACGTCACAACGTATGTTCGCCACGGTGTACGGATTCCGATTGTGGTGGATGCTGCGCGTAAACGGATATCACAATCTTTGGTAAACAGGACTAACCTCCACATTCACTCAATAAACTTCCATGTCAGCGATATTTTTCTTGATGACTTTTGTTCTAATACTACGGTCAAAATGCAGTGATAATATCCACGCTGTAAAAGTGCCATTAACCGATTACCGTTTCAGCTCGTTGTGTTTGTCGTCTATTTCTATTGCTCCATTCCCTCTCCCCCACATACTACGCGAGCATAACTACACAGTCATGACTTATCCACTACAGCAGTCATTGGTGTAGCAATGACTGCTGTGACAAAAGTCAGACATATCACACACAGGGGTAGAAGTATCTAAGGGAGCATACTAGCCCTCTTGTCTCTACATTTTTCCCTCTACGAATACCTACACCCCCGGCAAAGACCCGCGAACAACTAACGACAAAATACAACCCCTCTCACCACACGATAAGGGAGGGGAAAAATTAAGGTATACCCGTCCGCACTTAAACGATGCTACCCCTTGAGTGTATAGGGCGAGCTAGCGCCGAAAACATCTGACCACGAACGAGATGCGATGCCCCCCTATGCACATGGGACAAGCAAGCTTTTCATCACCTGTTCAATATTGCCACACTACTTATTTACGAATACTTCCTCATGGGGCAGTAAATGTAGTACGGACCGAAAAACCGGACTTTTCCTCACAAAAATACGACCACACACACCTCTACCCCCTTGGGGCAGCACAACAAGATAAACAACAACCAGATAAACAACAACCAGCAAGCACCCCACAAGCCCCCAATTACACAAGACCGCAACAGTAACCAGACAAAACGAATCCAGTATCCTTCGACAGGCTAGGCATACGCATGTAAAGTAGTAATTGAACAGCAACTGCCCGCGGAATGGAGATACATGTCCCAGGAGCAATCAAATGACGCTGGTGTGGAGTCATTTGACATAACTCAGGCACCAGATTCGTTACTGATTCATCGATGTATTGATGGCGACACCTGGGCATTTACCATACTTGCCCGACGGTACGCTTCAATGATGCGTGCTTACGCTATCCGTTTTACCTCGAATACTGCTGATGCTGATGATGTGGTGCAAGAAAGCCTGACAGCGGCCTGGCAACATATGCACCAGGTGAAAAAACCTGAAGCAATTCGTTCGTGGCTCATGCGATTGACTGCTCGTAAGGCCATCGATCTGATGCGTGCACGCAGAAGCCACGCCAGTATTGATAATGTTGAGGAACCCGCTGCGGCTGCTCACCATGGCCCTGATTCACAAACAATTGTTCGCGCCGGTATCGAGGAACTCTCTTCCGCGCTAGACGCACTGCCTCAACCTCAAAGGCAGGTGTGGCTTATGCGCGAGCTTGCTGGAATGTCTTACTCTGAAATAGCTCATGACCTGAGCATTTCCGCTACCGCGGTGCGTGGTCGTTTGGCTCGCGCCCGGCAGTCACTTATCGAGAATATGGATGGGTGGCAATAAACATGACCATACCTTCGCACAATGCCTGCCGCAATAACACTGCTGCGTCACTCCCCCACCGCGGGCGCATCCTTGAATGCGGAACTTCCTTACATAAACTTTCTGACCTACAAGATTACCGCTCAGGCGTATATGGTGCGATGGCTCCACGTACCGCTGAGAAGCTAGAAAACCACATCACCCATTGTCCTCAGTGCCGTCATTTTTTGGCTCAGCTAGATAGGTTGCACAACAATACTCGTGACATGTTCCACAATGATGTCTCGAACACTTCTGCTGATCTTGGTTGGCTTCAACCTATGCTGGATGCACTGTCTTTAGAGGTTCGCCAAGGTGCTCTTATTCCTTTGGAACCTTTGTTTGAATCGGATTCCCTTCATTTGTCTGAGGGTGCTATACGCTCTTTGTTAAGAACGTATGGAAGTTCTTCGACAGCGCTTGTTTCTTCAACAGAGATTGTGCCACACGGAGATTTAACGGCTATCGGTACACCCATCGAAATTAATGTTGACATTGTAGTATCTTACCCTACTTCTCCGCTTGAACAGGCGCTGCATGTTCGCGACAAAATATGGATGCTCCTTAAGGAACGTACTGATCTTTTGGTAACGGCCGTTAATGTTCATGTCTGTGACATTATTGTTCCGCAGGAGGCCATGTCGTGAACTTTTTTCCTTTTCTTTCTTTTGTTGGTGAAGATCTCGATGGCCCTTCTTGCGGGAGGCGCTGCGCTGATGGAAGTTCCTTGCAGGGGATGGTCACGGGTCTGTCAATTATTCCAGAGGACGTGGTTTCCACCCTTGTTGATGCTGTAATGGACATAGACGGGGTTGATGATATTCTTCCGTCTTACACCTCTTCGCGGCTTGGATATTCTTTGATTGAGGCCACGAAGCATCTAACCTATGGTAGTGATGCTGAAGCAGGGGAGCCTCAACCTCACGATCTTCTTGTCATCACTCATTCGCAGAGTGATGACAATGGTTCTCATTGTCCAAGTGTTCGTGTACGCCTGTGTGTATCGATTATTGCTACAGCGGTCGCAAAAAATGTTGGTCATAGTATTGAGAAGCAGCTTTTTACCCTCTGGAGTAAGGAAAAGAAAACGTGTAACCTTCCAGAGCTTGATGGTGTTGACGTTGAAATTCTTGCGATTGGTTGGTAAGTTGCTCTAGCCCCTCCCGCTTTTGTGCTGTGAGTGAACACTTGTGCCCTCATCATCTGTATTCACTATCTAATTACCGTAAATACAAGCACTTTTCACTGTGATGGCATCACACTTTCCGCTTCAGTGTCTCCCAGCGCATACCAGGGCGTGAGATCGAACTTTCATTCGCACTCGAAACAGAATAGCCTATACGCCATGACTGCTTTTCGTGACTTTGATCAGACACTTGCCACTTTGAACGCGCAAACTGGCGGCCAGTACGTTTACTATACGGCAACGACCTTGCCAAATGGACTGGAACCATTTGCTGTTATCAATGAAGAACCAGCACATACTGCTCT
This sequence comes from Actinomycetaceae bacterium, assembly GCA_030540715.1. Lineage (GTDB taxonomy): Bacteria > Actinomycetota > Actinomycetes > Actinomycetales > Actinomycetaceae > JAUNVQ01. Next base: position 20,354 of record JAUNVQ010000018.1, read on the forward strand.
TATCAGTGTTGATGACGCTAAGAAACACCATATTTCCTATGAGGGTGAAACGTTTACCCGCATTATTCTTGATATAGAAGATGCACTCAACACACCAGGGCTTACTGCAACGATTGGACAAACCCTGGCTTCGCTATCAATTCCCTGCAATATCGTAACTGGTTATTATCATGCTCATGTGTTTGTTCCAACATCTAAAGCGAAGGACGCGATCGATATGCTTAATGATCTTGCGCGCCAGGCACGCGGTTGGATGAAATCTGAGGTGTAACGGCAGACCTTCTTGCTTGAGCACAACGGCTGGAAGCTAGGAATTATTATTTGCAGAGGCCGGGCCATATTCTTAGACTGGGCGGTAGAGCTGGTGCCAGAGTGACATTTGAATTATTGCGTAACGAATCTGATACACAACAGAACCAGTCAGGGTGCTTTAACGCGATGCTTTCACACAGCGTTTAACTTTGTAATAGCCATACCAACACCCTACTACCGCCACTGGTTGAGTTCTAGCGCCGTCTTGGCTCACACCCTCTTCCTCATTGAAAAGCATGTATTGACTTTCCCTACATAGCCTCACTTTCCCCACATATCACCCCCCCATAGGGGTCTTAGTATGCTTACCTTGAAGTCACTTTTGTAACACTGCATGATAATAGTCCTACAAGATGTATCGTATGGCAGCTGTTCCTTGGATATACGAACGCACTTGCAATGTAAAGGCTCGTGCTGCACATCTTTTCACTACCATTTCAAACAAGTGAAAGCTAGCTTGACTATCACTCAATCTGCCATAGGAAAATGGTATGCGAATATGGGAGGAAGCCTTGCCCATCGGGCATCTTATAAGGTCGAATGAATACGGCCACTAGCGTCACATCAGATAAATCCCTTAATACTGTAACTCTCGTTAAGGAAGTAGCTCAAGGTCACCCGCTAATATGCCTTGTAAAGCACCTGTTCACTGGATTCAAGAGCGTGAATTGCTTCCGCGATTAGCGCCTTTTCCCCTGCCAAAAATATGTACTCGATGTTGCGGTCATGGCCTGGAGTACCCACTCGGTGTCCCTTCTGGTTATGCACCCCAATTTGGGAGCCAACATAGCGTTTTGACTCAAAGCCCAATGTTTGCACATGTTCCCATCCTGCCTTTTCAAGGGCCAATTCCATGGCGTTGCGAGTTACCCATGATTCGTCATTGTAAGACACCATTGCCATACGCGCCCCCATTGTCTGACATGAAGTAAACAGCTGAGAAAGGGCTGCATATATGCGTGGCTTTGAGTTGAAGGGCGAGGCATTGTGCGTATCGCGAGCATCAATGCGTTTCCGTGCTACACCGTAGGCTTCAGGATTGTCCCAACGGACAAGTGTTTCCCAAATATGATAGTTAGAAAAGTATTTATGCTGATTATATGGTGGATCCATGTAGACAAGGTCGGGTGGATTATCGTGGAGGACAGATGCGCTGCAGCGCATGGTATCACCACTTACCGCGTTATCCTTCTCAAATAATGCGAGTGACCGTCCCTGCGCATCCGTGCTGGCCTGGGGAGATGAAGAGGCATCATCAATCGATTTTTTCTTTTGGAGGACGCCCGCTGCTTTCGCATCGGCACAGTGCTTTGTCAACTCATTGGCGTCCTCACACAAAGCATAACCTGATGGGCCTTCTGGTATCTGTGGAATGCGCAATTCCAGATCGTTAAAGGAGCGTGCTGCCCATTTTTTTAAATATGCCATCTGTACTCCCACGGTGGAATCCACGCGATCAGCAGCAAGCATCAGCGAGGTCAACAGCAGCGAATACATCCACGACTGTTTGTAGTCCTGTTCAATGCAGTCACGAATAGCATCAATGCGCATACCATTTTTTGGTTGAAAATAGCGTGATTCCCGGCAAAATACCTGGGTGACATATCCTTCTTTACCAGGAAGCGCATTAAGTCGCGCAATAGTATCACTCAATTCATCCAGATCAACAGATGCAATATCAGTTTCAATATAGCAGCGCGCAAGATGATAAGAATAGGTTGCAAGATCATTAGCAGTAACGCGGATTCCTCGGCGTTTAAACTCTTGTGACACTCGCGTTGTGCCACAAAAAAGGTCCCACGCCGTCTGTACCTGTGCGCCCTGGGCAAGTGTACCCAGTACAGGCAAAAGTACCCTTTTGGACCCTAAATACTTGATCATACATATTCCTCTACATCACTATCATGTCGCTCACCTACCAGCACCTAGTTACGCAAAAACGCTGTCGGTGAACTTTCTTCATGATACGCCATGGATTCCCCACACATCACGATCAAACCTCGTAAGGTTGAAGTATGGCAAAATCTGACTATATTTCAACAAAGGCACTGATATCACTTCCAGACGGAACCGTTAAACAGCGAAATATTTTAACAGGTACGCAGGTCTGGACTGTGCCTGGTCGGGGAAACCGCCCGCTTGAAGTTCCGCCAATCAATGTAGCACCTCTGTCGCCCTCTGATAAAAACTGTTACTGCGCGTTTTGCCCTGAACGCTACAGCGAAACCCCGCCAGAAAAATCTCGTATCATCGCCACCTCACCTGGCACATTTGAGCAGATCAACCATGTTAGTGCGGATAAAATGTATGATACAACAGCCGAGTTTCGTCGCATCCCCAACCTTTTTGAAATCGTGTCCTATACGTATTGGAATCTTAACCACGGTCATGTTCCCACCTCCGACCAACGGCAAAACATGGCCGAGTATCTTTCTACACCTGCTGGGTTTGACCATGTGATGAAGGTTGTAAGCGCACGCTTAAAAGCCCTGGGGATGAGCGAGGAAGAAATATCACACTACGACGAAGCCACGATGTTATCCCATGCGAACGGGTTTTTCTCTGGTGGTCACGATGTGATTGTAGCGAAACGACATTTTGTGGATAACGCCAAGGACACCTCACAGCTGGCCTCATCTGGCACGCTTACTCCCGATGAACACGGCCAATACATGAAATACACATGCGATTCTATGCGTGACCTTTATGAACACAACCCAGCAGTGCGCTATGTTGTTGCCTTCCAAAACTGGCTCAAACCAGCCGGCGCTTCTTTTGACCACCTACACAAACAACTTGTTGCTATTGATGAACATGGAGTGCAAGTTGATTCGGCGCTTGAACGTTTACATAAAAATCCTCATATTTATCGCAATATTATGAGCGTTGTTAGCACCCATAAACTTGAAATTGCGCAAAATGAACACGCTGTCGCAGTTGCCGGTTTTGGGCACCGTTATCCATGTATTGAGATTTGGCCTACTGGACCAACATCACAGCCGTGGGAGGCATCGCCTTCGCAGGTCCGTGGGGTGTCTGACCTTCTTCATGCTATCCACGCTGGAACCGGTCCTCATGTTCCATGTAATGAAGAGTGGTATCACTGTCCTCCAGATGTCACCCGAGAAATGCGTTGGCGTATCTTAGTGAAATGGCGTGTGTCCACGTTAGCGGGGTTTGAGGGCGGTTCACGCATCTATCTCAATACGATAAGCCCTTGGGGAGTGCGCGACCGTTTAGTTCCAGCCCTTCGCAAACTACGCCAGGAAAAACGGATCGCCAACCTTAAACTGGGGTCAGAATGTTCCATTTATCCTTCAGATTTTGATCAGTGACACCTGGGGCTTTATTTCTTACTTCATACAACGGTAAGCTAAACTACTGTCAGACACAGGTTAAGCGCGACGGTAGCAGATCGTAACACTGCTGCCGGTAAAACTGATTGTCAGGCCAAGGTGGACAACATAAGATAGTACCTAAAGTCGGTAACAGCAGGCAAGTCACAGTAAGTGACAGCTGGAACATCTTGCCGATGCTTTGTACCAGTGCCTTCGCCCAACAGGAACGCCCACGGCACCGCACAACGCACCGTAGGACGCAAGCAAGAACAGGAGTGACGAATGGTTCCATCGCACTACAGCGATTCGCCGTCTTCTGTCCCCTCGCACCTGATTCCAGGTTCTCCACAGTATCGTGACTATGTTTTGCGCCAGCGCAAGCGAAACCAAAAGAAGGAACGCCACCGTTCATTGAAGCGCTGGCTAATTGTCCTTATTATTGTTGCACTGCTGGCAACAATGGCTTTTGGCAGCTACTGGGTATGGAAACGCTATTTTCATCAGATTCCCGCCAACGGGGTCTACGCTAAAGCGCCTTCTGTTGTCTCCGAGATCAAACCCGCTGATTTTGGTTTATCCACTTTTTTGCCACTCTATGGTCCTGGAAACAAGGTCACACCGATATCTTATGGTGATGTCGCGATTTTGGCGGGTGCACAAGGCACCAATACTACGTTGATGTCTATTTCGGAAACGGGAACAGCACTATGGCAAACAACAGTACCTGAACCTCTTATTGCCTGCGCTCATTCACTTGTTGAAAATAAACTTCCCTGTCTTTTCAAGGGAAAAGAAGATTCTGGTGTCGCACTGGTTGACATCACAAATGGCCACACCAGCTGGATTTATCAATCACGTGAACCAATGATCAATCTTGACGTGTCGTCTGGTTCAACCATTACGCTTCTTGGCCAGGATCTATCGGTCACCCCGATTGATTCCTCTGGTGTTCAGCTTGACGAGGCAATGGAGCAAATCCAGGGAGACGAAGAACAGCTTGCTGACGTATCGCAATGCGATCTTCCCTCTCACGGTACGCTGTCATACCCAGAACGATACACACATCTATCGAAGGACCTGTCACTTATCACCCACAATGGGCTCACCCAGGTTATCGATCGTTCAAATAATCAAGTGTTGGCATCAACTTCTGGTAAAGTGTTAGAAGATTTTGAGCCACCTGTTTCCTCTGCACATGACAATGTCAAGAACAGCGAAAGTGGCTCCTCCATTTCACCTCAAGAGGACGAAGCTACACCACCTGAAAATAAAGATGAAGCCTCCGATGCCCCTGATAAAACAGACCAGTCTAAGAATTCTAGCCAGGATGAGTCAGCAAAACAAAATAATATCCTGGTTGTCGCTTCACCAACGGGTTGCAGCCCGGCTTTGCTGATTAATCCTGATAGCCACCGATTCTTGTTCCTTCCCGATGACGTTATTGTTCCTGCAGGTCAAGGTGGTACTATTCCATCTACAGTGATTCGTGATGGCACATTTCACACCATGAACTGGGAGGCTCCCACAGTTGGGATGGCTGTTTACCGTGATACTGACGCAGCATTCGAGGTGGGGCCTGAGCTTATTCAATCTGAACACAAAACTATTGTTTTAACACGTCAATCAGTGATAGCTCTTGATCGTCATACAGGAAGAATAATATGGACTACCGATCTTGATGCTCGCTATGGCATCGTCTTACAAGACGTGGTTCTTTTATCACTGCCTGACGGCACACTACAGGCGTTGGCGTTGCAAAATGGTGAACGGATCTGGAGCACCAATGCGTATGGCTTTTCGTCGATCATCCCCGGGTCGCATCAAAGTATTAATATTCATTCGTCCCAGGGGCTTATGAAGTGGGTACCTGCCCAGGCTGGTAAAGATGGGCCTCAGGTTCAAGTTGGCCGTGCGGCACAGCCAGGAACTGTCAAACCTGGAATTCGTTTTATTGAAGGTGACTGTGTGCGCGTTGAAAAACTGGATTCAGGAAAAGACCAGTACAAAGCACGAGTCACAAAAGTTGATTGTTCACTTCAAGGGGCTGAACCCGTTGTTTCGGTTCTTACTACTAATGATGTTGCACGTGGTAAAGACTCGAAAGACTACCTTGAACAATGCGAAAAAACTGATGGTGCACGTTCGGCCCTCACCTTAGATTCGCCGTTAGTTGATAACAATATTTCTGGAATCTGTACAGGGGAAGCTTCGCACTAATTTCTTTACTTGACAGGTGACGTTACTACCAACATTCCCGTTTGCAGCAATACTCGGTATCGTTTAGCTATACGTTTGTCGATGAGTGAGCTTAAGCAAAGCAATCGAGCTCTTTCTTTCAAAAAGTAGTGCATAGAAGCTTAAACTGTGTATTTCGTAAGAATTATCAATGGAAAATGGCAAGAAAAAGGCGGTATGCACAATATGTGCGCACACCGCCCTTTAATATAATTTAGTGTTCGTCGTAATGATCGCCGTCTTTATGATGCAAATGTCCATCATGTAGGTAATCAATATGTCCGTCATGTTCAACTGCTTCATGCCCGCACTGGGGGCCATGTTCGTGGCCGTGATGATCTTCAGCTACAACATGGTCATCCACAGGGTGCTCGTCGTAATGGTCGCCATGTTTGTGGTGAAGATGACCATTATGCAAGTAATCTAGATGGTCTTCACGGCGAATCTCAGGATGCCCACATCCAGGGCCGTGTTCATGACTATTGTGTTCTTCTGCTTTAATATGATCGCTCATTCGTTACGTACTTTCTTGTTGTTATCTTTTATACGTTGAGTTCATCCGCTTTTTCGGCAAGAATATTTTTACGTTTACCGCCATACCACGCGTTTGTTTGACGCAATGCCATGCGTTGGAAAACGGCAACTAGTATGCCAGAAATAACGGCGAAAATAATAACTTCCGCAAGGTTAGCAGTTGCCGCTTCCTCGCCATTTGCGGGTGGTTTTCGTCCAGTGACTTTTTTCCAACCTGTGTTGACTATCGCGCCAGCCAGGAGGTTTGCTACTGCGAGTGCTCCTGCCGATGCAACTTTCCATCCAATGTCCATGAAACTGCTCCCCTTTTTCTTAAATGGTAGTTGATATGATTCTTCTTCCCTTTAAGACTAACGCATTGAGAGGCTTTTTTATGAACAAGCTGCCAACAGATTTCACAGGATTGCCAATATGGGGTAAGCAGGTGGGTGGCAACGCATGGCTCACATGCTGCGAGAGGCTGGGTCAAATATTGCTATCTGACTGGTGCACAGTTTCCCAATAGCTACTTTGCTAGATTCCCAACGAAAATCTAGAAAACACATGAACAGACTCTTGGATGCCGATTGGGTTCACACGTCTTCGAATACCTTCTACTTAGGTTACACATAACACTAAGTGTGACTCTAGGAATGATACATACTGCTTTGTCAGAAATATTCCCCACCCAAGGACCACTCAAGGCCCCACCGTAAGCTCAGGAAGAAGAAGCATCGAGGGGTTAGAAGCCGAAGACTACGCAAAAAACCAAGAAAAATAACACGCAAACGCGTGTGACAACACTTCTGCCCCCACATATCAACATGGCTACCGGCTATATTGATCTTTCAGCGTGCCCACATGCTCTTCTACAAACACAGCAGCAAGCAGTACTCCCCCTGGCACCACACAGCCCTTCACACACTAAAAGCGGTGCCAGATTTGGCATAACCAACGCAAAGAGAAAAAGTAGAAAATGCAGACACAGGTAGAATAAATGAGAGCCTACTCGTCAGTAACTTCATGTAAATAATCTAGACGAAGAGCTGCGTGGCCCAATAGATGCGCGCTGACTGGTGCTGTCAACGTCTGAAGAAGCACGGCAAGCAACAAAACCCCTGTCCACAGCAAAGACTGCATCATCAATGCCAGCCCAATCGCTAAACACAAATATCCTGCCATCTGTGGTTTTGCCGCAGCATGCTGCCGACGAAACACATCCGAAAACTGCAGCACTCCTATTGCTGACACAAAGGTAAACAAGGTGCCCATAACAATCAAAGCAACGCCTACCCACGAAAACACCACTGCGATCATTTGTCTTCACCACCTTTATGGGAAGGAAGATTTTGCCGCAACCATAGCCGTTCAAAAAGACGCGTCTCCTGGTTTATATAGCGGGACTCTTCCTGTTCACGTAGCAAATCAAGTTTACGTTGTTCCTCATCAGTCAGACGTCGCTCGGTTTCATCTATACGAGTACGAGCAAAACGTGAAATCACTGTTGACGATATAAATGAGGTAAGGGCCAACACCACAATAACGATGAGCACATCCTTACGCCCCGTCATAGCACCCCACACAAAAACCATGCCAGTAAAACAGGCCACTAATACATCAAAGCCTACAGCGCGATCAAGAAGGTCAGGCCCCTCGGCTATCCGATAAAGCGTCAAAATCGCAGAAATGGCTGACAGTGCTAAGCATAATCCTAAAACTAAATTCATGGTGCCTCCACTTCAAGTTGTTGAAGCTCTTCTTGTGTACCAATAGCTTTCACCACACGAGCTTCAAGATCCCACACCATCTGGCAAATCTGTTGAGGATCCCCAAAAGCTGCGTCATCAAAAACATGGAGTGTCAATGTGGCAGGATACATATGGGCATCAATAACAAGTGTTCCAGGTGTCAACGCGGTCATATCACCCACGATCGTCAAATAAAGCTGCGACTGCGTTTTCATCATAATCGTCACCTGGTACGATGTTGTTTTATGCCGACGAAGAATAAGCATTGCCACACGCATGCCTGACACGAAAACGTCATACACAAAGCGTCCAACCAACACCATCATCGCCCAAGGACGCAGCCTCTGCAGCACACCCAAATGCGGCATCGGAAAAGCCACCTGGATTCCCAGAGCAACAAGGATTCCACACACCAACGTGACAAGATCCCACTGGAAGAACAGAATCATCCACATAAGAACGAGCCACAGTGTCATTCGCCACGAAATGTAAATCCTGCGCCGCGCAGTATAATCCTGAGCCAGTATCGCTTCTTTGTGAGGCTGCACCTGGTCACTACTGCCCGTTTCTTGCACATTGTTCATCGGTGTTTACCCCCCTAGTTTCTGTGAACGTCTGGGTTTGTCCACACCAGCATCGGTGCTCGAGTCCTCAAGGAAACCAGTACCAGAACTATCGACTTGAGAGTCAGACACGATGCCTAACTCTGTGGAGCTCCGTCTTTGTTCTTCACGGGTTTCTTTTACGTCTTTCGATTTACCACGTCCACGCCCCTTGGTGGGAATGACGGCGGTAACATATGTTTCGCGAAGCATTTGGTCATAACCTAATCGATAAGTGTAGGAATAGACGACTTCTCCAAAAGCTGTCATGACAAGTGACACGGCAATGAGTGTACCCGTTGCTCCAGCCATCACACGAAAACGCCACGAGCATTTGCGGCTGCGACATTGTTCCATGTCTTCTTCAGATATGGTGGCTTCTGCTTCGTCTTGGGTTTGCCAAAATGCCATATTCCACACTTTGATGACTACATACAGTGTTAACAAGCTGGTAACAAGGCCTGCCGCTAGTAACGCCCATCCAAGGGGTGATGCGTTAATAACTGAAGCGTAGGACAGAGCATATTTACCGATGAATCCCGTAAGTGGCGGAAAACCAACTAGGTTCAGTGCAGGGATAAGGTAGAGTGCCCCTAAGAGTGGACTAAGTCGAACCAATGAATGCAGTTTTGTCAGCGATGTGGATCCGCCTAAATGTTCTATGAGTCCTGATACCAGGAAAAGCGTGGTTTGAACCAAAATATGGTGGAGGGCGTAGAGGACGGCTGCTGCGATTCCGACGGTTGAATACAGCGAAATCCCCCACAGCATGAACCCTATATGCGATACCAAGGTAAAGGACAGTAGCCGCTTTAAATCGTCTTGAGCTACCGCGCCGACAATACCGATAATCATGGTGAGTATACCGAGGAAACCTAGTACTTTATCGGCCGGTGATGGTGGAAATAAAAGAACCTGTACACGAATAATCGCATAAATGCCCACTTTGGTCAACAACCCAGCAAAGACGGCAGTTACGGGAGCTGGAGCTGCTGGATAGGAGTCTGGGAGCCAGGCCGACAGTGGGAACACCGCAGCTTTCAGCGCGAATCCTACAAGAAGAAGGGCCTGAAGTATGAGGGCGACACCCGGGTCGATCTCTCGCAGTCGAGTAGTCAGCTGGGCCATGTTTACGGTTCCTGTTGCACCGTAGGTTGCAGCAATTCCTAGCAGAAATATAAAGGATCCTACAAGCGATACAACTACGTACACGGTGCCTGAGCGAATACGTCCTCGGGTTCCTCCTAGTGTAATCAACACGAAGCTGGCCATCAGTAAAATCTCGAAACCAACATACAGATTAAACAAGTCGCCAGTTAGGAATGAATACGACACCCCAGCGGACAGTATGAGGAAGGTCGGCTGGAAAATCGGTAGCGGCAGGGAACCAGAAACGTCATTATCAGAGGAGGAGCCTTGTGCCACCGAATAAATATGAACAGCAAAGGTAACGATAAGTGCCATGAAAAGCATTGCCGCCGATAGACGGTCGGCTACCAAAGACACTCCCACAGGGGCCGCCCAGGAACCAACATCAAGAACCATGGGATTACGGTCTACCACCACAATAATACCCGCTGATGCTATAAGAGATAACGACAATGCGACAATTGCGATACTGGCTTGGATGCGTGGATATTTCGCTGCCAGAATCGCTAAACCTGCCGAAATAAGGGGGATTAACACAGGTGCGGGAAGAAGCCATAGCGCAGGTGGAAGTCCAAAGGGTGTTAGTGGTGTCCATGCGCCTATCAGGGTCATCATAATATGCGCTCCCTATCTGATGGGCTCACAGACTCTGTTATGTTTGCTGTTGAAGTGGCAAGTTGATTATCACCCGATACCACGGGCCCCGACACCACTTCCCGCGCCTTGTTCTGACGACTGGTGGCAAACCTGCCCGCCTTCACACCAGCTTGAGCACCGTTAGTGACACCATCGCGGTGACCTTCAGCAGAGGACGCTGCCTGGCCACTGCCTTCATCTTCATCATAGTTAATATCAGCATCATCGGTTTCATCAAAATCTTCAGTGAGCCGCTCTGACATACGTTCAAGTGCGGCTCTACGGGCAAGACGCCGATCTTCAACGTCATCAACAACTTCATCATGGCCTACTAGACGCCAGGATCGATACGATAGTGCTAACCCAAAAGCAGTGACAGCCATTGTAATAACAATAGATGTTAAAATCATTGCCTGTGGCAGTGGGTCTACCATTCCCGCAAGTTGAGCCTGCCCCAGCAGTGGTGGCTCACCAGCTTGCCCAGACATTGCCAATAAAAAGACGTTCACCCCGTTGCCACATAAACCAAGCCCCAAAATAATGCGCGATAGAGTCCGTTCCAACACAATGTAAACCCCGCATCCCACTAGAGCACCAGCAATCACCAATAACACAAAAGGAACGTTCATCGTGCTACCCCTTCCGATTCTGCCTGCCGGTCTATCTCTGAACCTAATGATGACAAAATGTCAAGCACAACCCCCATCACCACAAGATATACTCCAATGTCTAAAAAGATTGCCGTTGTGAAATGGAGGTGGCCTGCCCACCCAAAGTCAAGGGCAATCGGCATTGTTTGAAATGGAGCTTGACCTGCAATAACTGGTGTTACCCCAGCACATGCAGCAATAAACAGTCCCAGCCCAAGCACGATACCTGGCTTATAGGGGGCAGCATCAAAGAGTTCAAAACGTCCTCCTGCAATATATCTAATGGTCAATGCTATACCAGCCGTCATCCCAGCTATGAAACCTCCACCAGGGTTATTATGTCCAATTAGTAGCACCCAGATGCTCACCAGCATCAACGTATGGAATAAAACACGCACCGATACTTCCATAATCACAGAACGCTGCTCCAGTGGAAGCGCTTTAGCACCTTGCAGCCACGACACCGTATGTGACCTCATTACCCCTGTAGACATCAGCCCCTTGTGTGCAATCCGCTTACGTGTTCTTTCACTTTGAGTGCGTACACGCTTTGCTAAGTGAGTACGTCGCTCGCGTCGCGAAGTATTAATATATATCGTGATGGCACGCATATAGATAAGCGATGTTACGCCCAGCGCAGCCACCAGCAACACGGTGAGTTCACCGACTGTATCCCACGCGCGGACATCAACCAAAATAACATTGACAATATTGTCGCCCTGTCCAAACTCTTTGACTTCTTCAGGCAGCAGCGTCGATACGGGAAGATGCTGACGCGCCTGGGTAACCACAAGCCCCAACAAGATCACTCCCACACCGCTAACCAGTGCTATCAGAGCACGCATCATTTGGGTTGTCCGCAAAGGGCGATCAGAGAAAAAGCGTGGCAAACGTCGAAACACCAATACAAATATCACGAGAGTCACGGCTTCAACTACCAGCTGTGTTAAAGCCAGATCGGGGCCCCCAAATGTCAAAAAAACCATGGCGATGGCTGCGCCTGTCACCCCTAAAGCGATTGCTGCGGTAAGTCGCCGCCGCGCAAGGATGGCCATAGCGGCTCCTCCTATCGCAATGATTGCAAGTGACAGTTGCGTCCAAAAGTCGGCGATCCATACGTGTGGGTTAATTCGCACATTCCCCCACGCTGCAGCAATACCCGCAGCAAACAGCGTAGTCACTAAGATCGTCATAAGGTCGTGAGGCAGCGAACCTCGCTGAATCACAGATACCACTTTGGCGGAATACGATTCCAGGCGCCTGACAGAAGCGGCGTAAAAATTGGCTGCCGAGAATTTGTGGGGGATAGCAACTTGACGCTGCAAAAGTCCTATACGAATGCGTTGACGAAACACCATGAAACCCATTATTAATATGAGTGCTGTCACAATCGCTGGTATGGGCCCTGACCACCAGCTCACATGCATATTCCATGCCGATGAGTCGATGTGGGGAGCATCCAGTAAATCAACGGGAGCCTGCGAATCAGTGAAAGCCTGGCCCATGGTATTAGGCAGATGATGAGTTGTTGTGCGCCCAGTTTTATCAACATGGTGACTCATCACTGGCACTGTGGGAATAAAACCGCCCAACGCGGCCGGCATGGCAACCTTTTCGATAAGTCGTGGCAGCCACCCAAGCCCCAGCGTCGTCAGGGAAAGCACCACGGGAATTCCCACTAAAACCGTTGAAGAGGGCGCGACACTGGCCAGCTGTACCGAAGGTTCGCTAATGGTCTTATGGGGTGTGGCCTTCTCTAAATTTTTGGTTGCAAAAGCACCCCACCAGTAGCGTAGTGAGTATGCGGCCGTAAGAATCGACCCGATTGTTACGGCAAAAAGAGCAATGTATCCAGACCAGCCACTATGAAGCAGCGCGTGCAACGCTGATTCTTTTCCTATATAACCAGCAGTAATGGGGACCCCGGCCATCGATGCGGCTGCAACAGCCGCTGATGTTGCCAATACCCTGTGTTTTTTCCCCACGGCGTTGAGTTCAAAAATATCGCGGGTATGCATCAGTTTTTCAACACTACCAGTTGTTAAAAACAGTGACGACTTAAACGAGGCATGCGCAATCAATACAAGAACAGCGGACAACTGCGTAGCAGGACTCCCCCACGCAGCCAGCGCCAACATAAAACCTAACTGTGAAACTGTTCCATAGGCCAAAATCAGTTTGAGATCGCTTTGACGGAGGGCACGATATGCGCCAACTATCATTGTTGCTAAACCGATTACTGCACAGATACGAAAATAAGGAACATGAATAAATCCAGGGCTCATTCGTGCAAGTAAGAAGATTCCTGCTTTGACCATAGATGCCGCATGTAAAAATGCGCTAACTGGCGTTGGTGCAGCCATCGCTGCTGGTAACCAGAAGTGGAAGGGAATCATTGCTGATTTGGTACACGCCCCCATCACTATAAGGGCAACACCTGTTAGCACAGCCGGTGATGTAGTATCCATCACCCCTGCTGACATATTTTCAACGAGTTCTGAAATACGAAAACTTCCCCCCGAAGGGTAGCGTAACAAGAAAAAGCCACCAAACATTGCCAGCGAGCCCATGGTGGTGGTTAAAAATGCTTGCCTAGCCGAGGCACGTGCTAGTCGACGGGTAAAATGGTGACCAATAAGCAGGTAGGAAAACAGTGCTGTCAGCTCCCAAAAAACGTAAAGCAGCATTGTGTGATCTGCTAGGACAAGACCGTTCATAGAAAATGCAAATCCAAGGAAAAGTGCATTGAAGCGGCCTAATCCCAAGGCTCGTGGCGGAAAGTAAGCGGCACAGTAAATAAGGATCAATGCACATGCAACATTGATAACGATCACCATTAGCCATGATAGAGCGTCCATGCGAAAAATCAGATCGAATTCTAAGGAACTTATCCACGGCCATTTCCATTCAAGGTAGGGCGCGGTATGCGTCCTCTGCAATGAAAACTCCAAGAATAAAACCGGTGCGTACCCAACGGCCCAAGCCAGTGCTGCCGCGGGCACGAGAGCCGTCACAATGAAGGCTGCACGTCGCAGATAGCGAAAAAGCAGGGGGGCCATTAGTGCCACGCCACAATAGACAAGGGCCAGTGTGCTCACAACTATCCTATAAGGGTCATTTGGTCGTTAGATCACCCCAATTGTGCCACGAATGAAGAGTAGGCCGCATATATGTTCACTTCCAGCGCGTAACGTTTGCACCATTGCTCAGTATAGATACAGACTGTCTAGTCTCAGTCAATTCCTTAACCACACACTACCCAGCCTCCTACCGGGCTCTCACGTAGGTCTTTATCGTGTGTAAGGCTCTGATAAATCACCAGAATCACCTATTTGCAGTACCTTGTGCAAAGGCAAAGCTGCAGGGCGATACTGCGCTGTCTTTACCTAGCCTTCCGTATCGTAGCCGATAAGGAATCCGTCCTCGTCAACAATTGTTCCCTGTGACAACACGGCCAGAGCCACGGCCGCCTGCTCAATGGTGCGTGAGGCCTGTGCTCGTTCAAGGCGAAGCCCTCGCGGGATACGAGGGCGTTCAAGCGCGGGAGGATCCTTGTACAGCCATTCTATCGAATAGGCCATCACTGCCGTTCCCAGCCATGTTTCCCATCGAAGTGATGGCGGAAAAAATGCTGCTGCGCAGGCAACCACACCAAAATGGCTGGATTTTTCTGCGGGGGCTTCCAAAAAATAGGTTGGCAACGGGTGCGAGTCGGCGTCAATATGAGCAATTTTGAGTGCAGGCATCACCACGGATAGTAAATCTTGGGTAACTTCCACAGGGATAACCTTTGGTGAATACACGGTCAGATTAACCGCAGAATCAGGGTCGGGCGTCAAAACGTGGCACACACCCTGGTGGTGGATAACGATTTGTCCGCCCAGGCGTCGCGCAAAAGCGGTGAGGGCATCAAGTGCTTCACGTTCGTTATATCGCGGTATGCCTTCGGAGTAAATATCGTTAATACGGTCAGTTCCGCTCAACTCTGGCGGTAATGGAGCGTCACGATCAGGTGGGCATTGAAGAACATAGGCCCAGTGCATCAGTTTACGGGTACGCATATGGTCGTTCATCTGTGTTGAAACATGGAAGGGGCCATAGAGATACGCATTGCCGTGCAGTCGCATTGTTCCAGGTTCAGTCCATATTGAATCTTCAAAAAGCGAAATTGCCAGGGCTTCAACTTCTTCGGCAACAATAGGCTTGGGAAGCAAAAGAGTGGCAGTCTCAGCAATCAAGTGGTGCGTTAAATCTCCCAAAGGTTGATACCATGCCTGCCCAGGATTCATGTTGTCGAGGGCGACAGGTGTGAACTGCTCTTGCGTGTCGGTAAGACGAAAAGCTCCTGTAGTGTGAATAGCCTGAGCCGTAAAAGTCGAGGTATCAGTAAGCGCAGGCTGGGATGCCTGGTTGATAACACCTGGGTTGAGTGCAAATTGGGGCGGCTTAGCTGCTTCCGAATAAATTGAGCGCCGGCGCGGCTCAAGTCGTTCATCTTCCTTTTGCTGTGCTGAAGCAGGAGGAATAGATACACTATGGTAAGCGTCACCGTCGTGCATATCGGAAGTGCTCAATGATTCTTCTGTGGCAGTGTCGGCTTCAGGTGGATTCGGAGCCTTTGATAGTTTTCTTCGGCGTCCACGTGGTTCACGAGGTGTACTCAGCGCCATAGCCACTACTTATCTGCATGGTGATAGTCAGGGAGTTCAGGAACATCCAATAGTTGGGCACCCTGAAGTGTTCCTTCCACTTTAACGCGTTCAAAACGCTGATAGGAACGCGATGCTGTTGGCCCACGCTGTCCCTGATAGTGGGAGCCAAGTGAGGACGATCCGTAAGGAGCTGATGCCGGTGTGGATAGCTGGAAGAAACAAAGCTGCCCAATTTTCATTCCTGGATACAGGGCTAACGGCAGGGTGGCCGTATTAGAGAGCTCCAAAGTAACATGCCCATTAAAACCTGGGTCAATAAACCCAGCAGTGGAATGAGTCAGTAAACCAAGGCGACCCAGGGATGATTTACCTTCTAAACGAGCAGCAACATTATCAGGAAGGTGTACTCGTTCCAGTGTTGCACCCAAAACAAATTCACCTGGATGCAAGACGAAGGGGCCTTCGGAGCCAACATCAATAAGCCTTGTCAGATCTTTTTGCTCTTTCGAAGGATCAATAATGGCATATTTGTGATTGTCGAAAAGCCGAAAAAAACGGTCTAATCGCACGTCAATACTTGCTGGCTGTATGAGGTCAGAGTCGTAGGGATCGATCTCTGCACGCCCAGATTCAATTAGTTTTTTGATATCACAATCACTCAATAACACGTTCCCATTTTCGCATGAATCAACATCTTTGTCAGATAGTTGTATCAACAAGTGACACCGCTGCTTCACTGGCCTTCACACATATTCCGCCATCAATACGCCCTCTGCTTTGCCATACATGTCAGAATCGTTGTGACCAGTTAAAATTGATGGGAACCATCAGCCCGTCAAGTCGGATACGATAAATCTGCCCGAACACGTTCATGCCATCGACCCAGCCGTCATCATTAATCCACAAGTGTTGAATAGGCATTCGTGGAGGAATACTTTTTGCCTTGGAGTGAGGGTTGTGAAGCTGCCACACAATTTCAGCATAGGAAGTGACAGCGTAGACGTTACACATTGCCTTGTCCAAGTTTTTTTGAATATCCTGTGGGTCAGGTTCAAGACGCACAATCCACCGCTCTTGTACATACAGGACCTGCGCAATAGGATATATGAAGGAGATGCTTCTATGATGAAAGCGTCTTTTCACGTTGAGGGTACAATAATCGACCTCATGGTAAAACACATCCGTCATCGGTGACTACCTTCAGGATAGGGAAACGGGACGGTTCGCAAAGCCACGCCCAGACATGCGGGCATTGACAGCAGCGGCAGTTCAGGGTATTCATGCGAAAAGCCCCAGCGTGAGCTCAGTAGTGGAATTCTTAAAGAATTACATTACGCAATTTTAGACTCATTGTCTACCTTTTCAACTAAACTAAAACACATCTGTTATTGCATACCGCTATTACCACCTAAGAAGGCAGTAAGACCACTTATTTTGAAAGGCATATCAACATGAAACTTGGAATAATCATTGAAACAAGTGAACCCGAAAAATCGTGGAATGCAATGCGTTTTGCAAAGACCGCAAAACAAAGCGGGCACGAAGTGAAAGTCTTCTTAATGGGCGAGGCTGTAGAAATCGAAGAACTTCATCACGAAAAATATGATACAGGTGCGGTACTGGAACAATACGCGGCACTTGGTGGTGAAATCCTGGCGTGCGGTACATGCCTTCAGTCACGCAAAATGGAAGGCTCGGACGTGTGCCCGATTTCCACAATGATTGACTGCGTTGAAATGGTGGAATGGGCCGATAAAACCGTGACGTTCTAAAGGGCATGCGCACCTGCTTCGTGCAGTATCGGTAAAGTGCCAATGGTGCCAGTGAAGCCTCCGTGCAGTTCGGTACGGTGTTTCCCGTTCATTTTCCGTGCCCGTAGAGTATATCTTCGACCGCTGCTGGATGTATTGGTGAGGATTTATCGGCACATGGATAATAATGGGTCAATGCTTTGCCTACCTACGGATCAGGCAAGTCGCATGCACGGTGTGTTCGTCGCACAGGTCTGCATATGCTGAAAAAAGTGAAAAGATGCCCCTGGTTGATAATGGCACCCAGTAAGGCCCCGTTACATACAGCAGAGTAATCGGGGGCTTCTCCGTATTTGATATTTTCATCTACTTTGGGAACGTAGTGGGCATGAAAGGGATAAAACAAAAACCCCTGCACTGCTTTATCAGGTCAGGGGCATAATGACTGGAGCGGGTGACGGGAGTCGAACCCGCCTCTACAGCTTGGGAAGCTGTCGTTCTACCGATGAACTACACCCGCATCAGGCGCACCACGTATCGCAATCTTGGCCACCTACATCCAAGTTGAACACGTGCGCTCTGGATATACCAGACGTTCGCCGACAACTTGTGTCTTTGCCATGTGGCCATGACACACGCGGCCCTTTTAGTATAAAGAAGAATGCGTCAACAAACAATTTCGCATCTATTTCCACAGGGCGATGCACTGATAGCGGGTTTGTCTGCGATAGTATGGGCGTATGGAACATGACTACCCTCCCCTTGACAGCGTTATCGATCCGCAGTGGGCGCGCGCACTTGCCCCCGTCGAGCCAACAATTCATCGTCTTGGAGCTATGCTGCGTGAAGAAGCAGCCGCCGGTCATGGTTACCTACCTGCTGGCAGTGATGTTTTGCGTGCATTCACCTATCCGATGGATGAGGTAAAGGTATTGCTGGTGGGCCAAGACCCCTATCCTACCCCTGGACATGCGATGGGGTTGAGTTTTTCTGTGAAACCAGGAGTTGCCTTCCCAAAATCACTTATCAACATTTTTAAGGAACTCTGCTCTGATACTGGCGCGCAATGGCCGTCCTCTGGAGATTTAACGCCCTGGTCGCACCAGGGGGTCATGCTGTTGAACCGCGTTTTGTCGGTGCGCCCTGGACAGCCGCAAAGCCATCAAAATCAAGGCTGGGAAGATGTCACCTCATGCGCTATTGATGCACTTGTTGCACGCAAGAAACCTTTGGTAGCAATTTTGTGGGGAGCAGCAGCACGCAATCTTCGCCCTCAACTTGGAGACACTCCTGTGGTCGAATCACCCCACCCGTCCCCGCTATCGGCTCACCGCGGTTTTTTTGGATCGCGCCCATTTTCACGAACCAATGAATTGCTCCAAGGCATGGGCGCTGAACCAATCGACTGGGCGCTGCCCTAAGTCACCAAGGCCCCCTCGCTATCTGGCCCCTACCCGCGGGCCCAGGTTTCATGAGGAATACTCTACGCAAAGGTAAAGCTAATACCCCTG
Organism: Actinomycetaceae bacterium; assembly: GCA_030540715.1. Taxonomy (GTDB): domain Bacteria; phylum Actinomycetota; class Actinomycetes; order Actinomycetales; family Actinomycetaceae; genus JAUNVQ01. The sequence continues at coordinate 39,451 of JAUNVQ010000018.1, forward strand.
TTGGCACCAGAATCTGCACTATTAACTGCGAAGACGATGCTATAGTGTGAATCAGCAGGAAGGAGACGGCCATTGGGAAATAACAAACATGATTCTATACAAGCGGCGTGGGAGGCTTTCCAGAATCAGCCCTGGGGGAAACACGTTGATCTTGCGACCTTCACAAAAATTATTGACGAGGGTGCTACCCCACTTGATGTTCGCACACAGCAGGAATTTGACGCTGGCCACATACCTGGAGCTATCCACATTGATGTGTCATCCTATGACTTCGGTTATTACGTCGATAAACTCGACAAAACGAAACCCTACGCCGTGTATTGTTTTTCAGGAAGCAGGTCATTGACCGCAGTATCGCGTATGAAATATGTTGGCTTCGACAAGGTTGCTGGTTTAGAAGGTGGCGTATCTGTGTGGGATGGCCCTATCGAACAAGGTATTCCATCTGAGGACGCCCAATAATCTCTACACTGTGATATTCAGGTGCCCCCACCGTCACTTCCTCCATACAGTCATACAACAACTATTTGACCACCTTATTTAGGCCGACGACCGATCCAATAAATGGTATGTCGACTGGAATACCACAGTCTTCAAATGCGGTATCTCCATGGCAAGATGCGTCACTATTGCCTTTGACAAGTTGCGACCCTTCCGTAAAGCTAGCCCTAGCCATAGCCCTTGACATTATTCCTGTGATGAAATCCTCTGACGTGCACTATTACAATCGGCTAGACTAGCTGACATGAAGAAAATAAAGACCCTTACCACCCTTGTCCTTATGACAAGCCTGTGTTTTTCACTTGGGGCTTGCGCAACCTCCACGCCAGAATCAGCGTCATCTAGTCAACAAGAATCTGCGGCCGCATCTAATGAGGCTCCAGCTCAAGAAGGCTCGTTACCCTGGGGTAAACATACTGATATAGACACGTTCAAACAGGCACTTGCTAAGGACGATGTTGTTATTCTTGATGTCCGTACGCCTGGTGAATACAGTTCAGGCCATATTCCAGATTCGATCAATATTGACGCACTCAGCCCTGATTTTGCTCAAAAAATTGCTGACCTTGACCCGCAGAAAAACTATGCAATCTACTGCCGTTCGGGTAATCGGTCACGTTCCGCTCAATCACAAATGGCATCGGCAGGCTTTGAAAAAACAATTGGTCTTGAAGGCGGAATTGGTGCGTGGGACGGACCCACCGAATAATAGCTGAACAATTTTCCCTTCTTTACTCTAGCGTTTCGATATCCAGCGTTCATTCATCTTTGTTTCAGCTTTCGCGCATATGGTCGGTTTAGTGTTTTACTCGTTGATGCGTGAACGCCAAATCTGTCACACACAGTAGTTACGAAGGAATGACGATGAGTAACATAACACTGAAAGCTGCGGGATTCATCGTGGCTTATTACGTCCTATCCGCAATCGGGTTTGCCACCCTTCATGCTTTTGGAATCACTTATATAGATGACAGAATCATATGGGCGGCACTTCCAATGATGCTGATTCTTGCGGCGCTGGCCTACTACGCGCAGTCCAATCGAACGGAAATGTTTAACCTGCGTCAGCTAAGATTCACGTGGGACCATACGCCTCTTTTCCTTGTCCCATTTCTAACGGTTGCAACAGTTATTGCCGCTCTTATCGAAAGTATCGTCCACGGTTCCTTTTCGATCCTCCTCATTGCAGCAGTATTGCTAGCGCTCTTAATTGGTTTCGCTGAGGAAGCGATGTTTCGGCGTTTTATTCTTGAGTTGCCCGGCGAAAATCCGTCTATTGCACAGAGCGTAGGCATTTTCTTCCTATCGGTTATCACATTTGCCGGTGTCCACATGATGAATGTCTTTAGCGATATGAGCCTGTATGAAGCCTTCCAGCAATCGCTCTACACCATTAATTTCGGTGTTATTTCGGCACTGCTCTATATGGTCACAAAGAACTTCCTTGCCCTGGTTTTTTGGCACATGGCAACTGATTTTGGTTTATTTACCTCTCAACTAGGGATTTTTCAGTCCCCAGCGCTCATCGGTCAAGTAATCGATATAGTGATGTGGGTTTCCACTGGACTATCGGTCGTTTACGGAGGGCTTCGTCTTTACCGACGTTTTCGTCTGAATCCCGCACCAGCTGCGTAACCATTCAGGAAGTCTGAATATCAATTGCTTCACCACAACAATGTTCAACACACAATACGCACTACCCTGCCATGAGTAACCACACCATCTTTTTTAACCGATTTTTGGTGTGGCGTGCTTTGAGGATGACATTGCTGTTTTAACAAGTTGATAGATTATACTGATTGATCGTGACCGGACTTATCATTGAATTGCTTGCCTTCACTTTTGGTTCCTTGTTCGCATTCTTCTTGTTTTGGCTTGAACTGCCTGGAGCGAAAGAAAAGAAAACAGGGCGATATCGAAGTCTTTATCAACGCTGGCAACGAGCCAGCACACAGACACGCGCCGAGTTGTATGGAGGAATCGTCTTAGGGTGCATTGCAATATATGTGGCCCTCCAGGTATTCGGTGTGCTACCGCGCCCCTAAAGTTCCCCAAAGTGGACACGACAACATGAGAAATCACTTTTCCTGGCGACACCACTGGGTAATATTGGCACGCTATATCGTGATTTCAACTTGGTTATTTTCGATAGCGAAAATGCAACTTTCATAGTAACCATCGCCAGTGGTACGCGGTCCACTAATAACCTCGTACCCATCGGCCTTCAAACGTGCAGTCACGTTGTCAACGGCTTCTTTACTGCCAACACTTATCGCAATGTGGGCATATCCTGTTCGAGCCAGCGGTTTCTCGCTATCTTCCATACCTGGCCTGTTCATCAGTTCTAGGCGGGCACCAGAATCGAATGTCAAAAAGTAGGAGCGAAAATCTGTTGTTGGATTATGGTACATATCGTTGGAAGTAGCATCAAAATAGGTGGTAAAGAACGTTCTTGCTGCTTCTAAATC
>JAUNVQ010000018.1:42519-45212 GCA_030540715.1 Actinomycetaceae bacterium
ATGAGCTCCCCAATCAAGCCTGTCCCCTCAAGTATCCTCGCGGGGCTAGAAGCCTACCCGCAGCCAATTCCACTCGATTTTCAACGCAAAAACCAGCCCACACATACCTCCACCCCCACACAGTATGTGACCGTCTAGGCACTTCGACGACTCAGATTCTGACTGTTTGAAGGATAGAACTACCTATTGTAAGTACCTAGACGATGTTGAGCTTCGTAAGACAAGCAATACTCCAAGAAGCAGCATTGATGCGTAAACGAGAAGACTCACATGCAGGTCCACTCCAGTACTCGCCAATGACGCATGACGAGATTGTTCACCCTCACTCATCATCTTTTGCACATTTACCTCGTCAGGGATCTTTGATGCTTCAGTTTTCTTGGTATCGATGACACTCGAATCTGTTTGCTCGTGTTCGGAATAGCCCTGTTCGGCCTTATCTTCACCAGTGACGTTATTTTCTGTCTCCTGGTTGTCACGCTCCCCTAATGCCGCCTCATCACGAGTTGTATCAGATATGGTGGAGCTATCAGATGTGGCTGACGAGTCTTCTCTATCTTCGGAAGAGGACGTATCACTGCCTTCTACTGGCTTATTTTCACCGCTCGTCGGAAGATCTATCCCTGGGCTATCAATGTTATCGGAGATATCACTTTTATCCTTGTCCTCCGTTGTAGATTCCTTATCACCAATAGTTCCCGGATTGGTATCATTTGCATTTCCGCCAACTAAATTGTCCTCATTCGCGCCATGACCAGCATTATCAGCCTTGTCGCCTTCGGTAGCCGTATCGCTGGCAGTGCCCCTATCAGAATCATCTTCATGGGCTTCGTCACCCCCGACACCAGTTTCTACATCATCAACCGAATCAGCATCGCCAGCAATTCCTTCCTGCGACGTATCAGCATCCTGATCACCACTACCAGATGGCTGAGAACTATCTACCGCCCCATCACCGTCGGTATCAGTATTATCTGATTCACTACCCGAGCCAGCTTGCTCATCGCCGGTATTATCCGACGATCCGGAATCACCATCACCATCAGTGTCGGAACTGTCCGAATTGTTGCCTTCCTCAGTCTCATTAACACCATCATTATCCGATCCAGAATCACCAGTATCACCATCACCGCTGGCATTTTCATCTTGTGACTTGTCAGCATCCTGCTCTCCACTACCAGATGGCTGAGAATCGTCTGCCAACCCCTCACCACTGGAATCATTGTCACTTACTTCACCAGCAGTGTTACCGTCTCCACTGCCATCACCAGAATCACTCTCATGCGAACCGCTGCCATCAGTACTAGTGTCAGAACTATCCGAATCGTTGTCTACCCCAGCTTCATTATCGGTGGCATTCTCATCGGAACCACCCACATCGCCCTCGTGCAAACCACCGTCACCAGAAGCAACGCCACCAGTATCACCGCCGGAACCATCACCCGAACCGGCACCATCACCGCCGTCACCAGAACTGGTATCATCACCGCCAGTACCATCACCATCACCAGAACCAGCGTCAGGATCGGGAATGGTTGGATCCTTTTCCCAAACAGCAACAAGTTTGACTAAATCATTAGTCTTATCAGAACCAGCAATATTCTTTAAGCTCTCACCAGGAGTAACGATTCTTGTTGTCGGCAATTGCCAACCTTTAAATATGTAGCCCTCGCGTGTAAAGGGATTATCATGTACCACAACTTCTTGATCCCACACTGCATCGTGGGCAATCTCCGCACCTTCCACATTTGAAGCTCCAGGTACATATTTAACTGTATAGGTGTTCGGTTCACGCTTGGAATATAATACTTGACCATTCATCGGAATCGTACCTTGAGGTTGCGTTTGGTCACCAGTGCCGATAATAACATCGGGAGCTGCGTCGATATACCACTGCGCATGTCCGTAACCTGGAACGGGATCTTGTTCAACAAAGTCTTCTAACCTGACATTTTCACCTGGAATATTTGGTAACTTAATCGTATGCAAATGTGGATTGTTGCGAGCCACAAATCCAGATGCTTCTAGTTTGCGATTTTCCGTTAAATCAAGGGTCGTTAAATTATTGTGATCAATGTGTAAAAATCTTAGATCTGGCAGCATCGACACATCAATTGATTGCAAGCGATTGTCAAAAATTTCAATAAATTCAAGCGCAGTATTCCTAGAGAAATCTATGCTTTTCAGTTGATTATTTCGTAAATAAACTACCTTCAGTTTTGTATTGGCGGATATATCAACTTCTGTTAAATAGTTACCCTCAACATCTAGTTTCGTTAATTCGGTAAAAAACTCAATACCTTTTAACGAGGTCAAGCCTTTTGATGAGATTTTTAACGATGTGATCTGGTTCCTCTCAGCTAATGTCAATACACCATCTTGTCCAGCGCCTGAAATATTTTTTGGATCTAGAAGAAACTCTCGGAAGTTTTCGTCGGGGAAGTTCACTTCATTTATTTCAATATCTCCGTCATCAGCATATGATGTACCGATCCCTATCGATCCAATAAGCACAAGGCTCAACACGGCAGCAAAAGCAAGTATCGTCTTTACACGATGAAAAGAAAAAGTGCCTGATAGTTGGTTCAAATCATTGGTTTCAAAAATAGCATTGTTCGTGTGTGACAATTGTTGATATCCTCCTACGAAAACTACCCTTATTGGTATATCACAGCACACTCGATAGTTATCAG
>JAUNVQ010000018.1:45312-56537 GCA_030540715.1 Actinomycetaceae bacterium
GGACAGTGATGTTTGGTCTATTAGCTGAAACTATTTTCTATGCACTGTTTTCTCTTTTATTATTGACTGCTGTCCATGTCGAGATGCCTAATATCAGGGAAAAGAAAAGTGGACGAAAACGAAGTCTCAATCAGCGTTGGCAACTTATGAAGAAACGCCTCCGCATTGAGTTATTCCTCGGTATCTGCTCAGCAATCGTGGCGATACTTGGCCTCCTTCAAATCCTAAAAATACTCCCCATTAACCAAAAAATAGCTATAAAAACCTAACGCAACTTAATATAAGACACCTGGGCTTTTCTACTTGTGACTGGTTTTCTTCCCCAGGTACGCCATACAAGCGATACCAGCGACGACGCAGCCTGCACCTGTCCACATCAAGGTGTTACCGTCAAAAAACATCCACAAAAACTCTTGAAGCATACCGACCACAATCAGGAGAATAGCCAACCAGGTCAACCACATTCCTTCTACTTGTTTCTTAGAATTCTTGCCACTCATTTCAACTCCTTTGCACATCAAGGCGCACTGGTCTTGTAAAATTCCTGTTTAGAGATGCTTTCTCTGCATCATCCGATTTCATCTTTAACGTTCATGAGAGCACTCATGATAAATCACACCACCTTCACCATCCAAATGGATGCTCGGACGTTGAAAATAATAAGCAGCATTTTCCATGAGAAAGACTTGCCGCCAGTGATTTTTGTGGATAATTGACCCCTTGTTGATCCACGCATCATTGTGAGGGCTAACCTTCCTAGCAGAAGGAGTATTTCTGGCTGGGGTGGCGGCCATCTGATAAGTAACGCACAAGAGCTGACAGCATCTATGCGTGTCCGAGTTATACATCACCACGCCAGGGCGGACCTTTCTTGTTTTCATCAGTGGGGACGATAGGGTTGGACAGAGCTCAGTTTATAGATATTACAGAAATTTTTTGTATTTACGGATTTTCTTGATTGCCCAGTCATAGTGAGAGCTCGTGGCGGACACTGTATAAGACCCTAAGGATGTCGTACCTGTGAAAGAAAAATACTTTTTGGTGAACAATTCTTCGTTACTCAAAATCTGGACTATTGCCAGAATTTCCTCATGTGAGGTTTCTAAAAGTTCAAGCGCCTCACAATAGGTAGTATTTTGGTGCTTGGCCGTGAACTCTTCATTCATTCCTGCATAGTTTTTCCAGGTGTATGGGGAAGGAAGGAACGGACGGTCTTCTCCGTCCATGTTCGCGTTCACCCAGTTCAACCATAATTGCTGCCACTCATAAAGATGAACAATGACGTCCTTACAATTCTTGTCGCGCCTCCAGTGAGCCCCTGCCTCGCCCTCAGCTAAGGCTAAAGGAAAATCAGCTTCACGTTCTTCGGGTGGCAATGATTCCAAGAGCTCTTTGAGCTTTTCACATTGTGTGTTTGCCGCAGCGATCAGTTCATCTTTGGTCTGAGGTCTTGCCATAACAACAATTGTAACAGGAGGTAAAAGGCCACAACTATAACCAGCATTAACCAGAGAAGACACAGGGTTTACGTAGGTGAAAAACCAGCTGCACCCCACGATAAGCTCGCTAAGGGAGTGTAGGCCAAGCATTGACACGATTCTCTGTAGGATATATACGCTTTCACTGTCAGCGCCAAGACTTCAAGCTCTCAGAGGCATCTAAGTGGATATTTAGACATCGGATTTGATAAGGAACGAGCTTGCTGTGTATCGCTTATTGTCAGGGATTTTGCTGGTTTTCGGTTAGGTTGTTTGGTTCTGCTTGTAGCTTTTGGTGTTCCTAATAGTGGTGCTGATTGGTCTTTGTAGCGCTGTTGGGTGTGGAGGGGGGTGCTGTTTACGGCTTGCGTTGGCTAGTTCAGCGTTAGGGGGTTGAATATAAATTTTGGTCTTGAGAAGGCTTCTGGCACGTTGTATTTGATTTCGTTGGCTTCTTTGCGGACATTGGTGTTTGAACTCGAGAGCAGGCTTTGGTTCAGGTAGGGCTTTCCTTCGTGCAGGAGGATCGCGTTGGGAATATTGGTGCGAATGTAGGTCGCACTTTCGCGGGTGAATCCGAGTCGTTGAAGAAGAATGGTTTCCTGCTTTGTTGTGCCGTATTCAATGTACTCATACCAGTCGTTGTCGAATTGCTCTACTCCGTGGACTTTCTTGTATTCGTTGGAGAAATTAAGGAAGTAGTTAGACAGGCTGAAGAGTATGACATCTTCAAGAACTTTTAGGATTTCGTTAATGACGATGTTGCGATGCTGGGATGTGTTCTCGTATCGGATCTCTCCTTTTCCTTTTATGAAGAGAGTTCCTTGTTGTTGGCGATATTGCAGGGCGCGGTTCACGATAGAGCGTAGTCCGTGTCCTTCCATCCATTGGGTAAGTAAAACGGTATACCAACGCAGCATAGTAAGTTGGGGGCCGTAACTAGCTGTTTTACCGAGAGTTTCTGGTTCGTAGATGCGCCATTTGAAAATTGAGGCGAGCCTTTCTAAAAACGCAAGAGTCTCGTCGTAGTTAAACTTTCCATCTTCCGGTGCCACTCCTGGTGATGAAGTGATGGAACGCTTATTGCAATCTCGCTAAGGCCTTGAACTTCTAGATTTTCTTCCCATTCGCGTTTTGGTGCGGATGGGTTTTTTGTTACCCAAATATTTTCTCCTGAAAGGAAGTCTCATGTCTAAACGCCAGTTAACGGCAGAGTCTGTGTGTATTGGTCACCCTGACAAACTGTGTGACCTGATTGCCGACCAGATTTTGGATGACATCTTGTGGGAGGACAAATCGGCTCGGGTTGCGGTAGAGGTAATGGCGACCGGCAGGCGGATTATTGTCACTGGTGAGGTCACTACCAACCACCGCCCGCGGATTCGTGAGAGTGTACGTAATGCTTTGACTCGGGCTGGGTATTCGCCGTGGCGGTTCCTCATCTACGTATGGGTGCGTAAACAGTCACCCGACATTAATGCCGGCGTGAGTACTTCGTTGGAGGTGCGCGCAGGTGATGAGACCGCCCATGTTCTCCAAGGGGCGGGCGATCAAGGCACAGTCTATGGCTATACCACCACCGAAACCCGTGAGCGGTTGCCGCTTCCACTTGTGTTAGCACACCGGGTGTGTGAACGCCTGGATGCTGCCCGCGCTGAGGGCACGATCACCGGGATTAAGTCCGACGGCAAAGCCCAAGTCAGTGTTACTTATGACGAGACTGGCATACCGGTTGCGGTCGATACGGTGGTGGTGTCTGTTCAGCATGATGCGGATAAGGATCTTGATGAGCTTGCTCGCCAGGTGAAGTCGGTGGTTATTACCCCAGCATGCGTTGAACACTTACCCATCACCGAGCGCACCAATATTTTGGTTAATCCTTCTGGCCGGTTCGTGGTTGGTGGGCCGAAAGCGGATACGGGGCTTACTGGCCGCAAACTCGCTGTTGATACTTATGGCGGGCTCGCAGCGCATGGTGGCGGAGCGTTCAGTGGTAAAGATCCCTCGAAGGTGGATCGTACCGGAGCTTACATGGCCCGGCTAATCGCAAAAACCATCGTCGACGCTGGGCTCGCTACAGAGTGCCAAGTCGCTATTTCTTATGCGATTGGGAAAGCCGACCCGGTCGCTTTCCATATCGACACCCTCGGCACTGGTGAGCACCCTGACTGGCTGCTGACGGCTGCGGCGCGTGAAGTGCTTCCTTTGCGCCCGGCGGCGATGATTGAGGCACTTAAACTACGCCTACCTCGCTATAGCGAGCTTGCCACCTATGGACACTTCGCCCGGGCCTTATGCCCATGGGAAGCCACCTTCAACTACACCCATCAGTTACGTCAGGCGGTGAAACACTATGCTCGTCAAAACCCTACCCATCAGCAAACTGCAACCAGCCGCGTATAACCCGCGTAAAGACCTCCAACCCGGTGACGCCGAGTACGAAAAGCTCAAGCGTTCCCTTTCTGAGTTCGGCTATGTCGAACCCGTGATTTTCAATCAGACTACGGGGCGGGTTGTGGGTGGGCACCAGCGCCTAAAAGTCTTAGCCGACCTCGGTTATGAAACTGTGGACTGTGTCGTAGTTGAACTAGACGAAACAAGGGAAAAAGCCCTCAATGTTGCGCTCAATAAGATCAGTGGCGATTGGGATGAGTCCAAGCTGGCTTTGTTGATCGCTGACCTGGACGCTAGCGATTTTGATGCTGAGCTGACTGGTTTCAACGACGATGAAATCGCCCAACTCATCGGCTCTCTCGACCAAGACGAGGTGGTCGATGACGACTTCGATTTGACCAAAGCTCTGGAGGCTGCGGCGTTTGTGGAGCCAGGTGACATCTGGACGGTGGGCCGTCATCGCCTGGTATGCGGCGACGCCACCAACCAGACTGACGTGGAAACCCTTATGGAGGGTAAGAAAGCTAACCTGGTACTCACCGACCCGCCGTATAACGTGGCTTTCGAATCTACTTCCGTGCTATCGATTAAGAACGATAAACAAAGTAGTGACGCTTTCTATGACTTCCTCCTCGCTTCCTTCCAAAACATGGCAGACGTGCTCGAGAAAGGCGGGAGCGCGTATGTATTCCATGCTGATACTGAGGGTTTGAATTTTCGTCGCGCGTTTATCGATGCCGGATTCAAACTCTCTGGGTGCTGTATCTGGGTCAAAGACTCCCTCGTGCTCGGTAGAAGCCCGTATCAATGGCAGCACGAACCTGTCTTGTTCGGGTGGAAGAGCGGTGGGAAACACAAGTGGTATTCGGACAGGAAGCAAACCACCGTGTGGCGATTTGATAAACCCCGCCGCAACAGCGACCACCCAACCAGCAAGCCACTGGATCTACTCGCATACCCCATCAGTAATAGCACTCAGGCTAATGCGATTGTGCTCGACACCTTCGCCGGATCGGGTTCCACACTCATGGCCTGTGAGGCGACCGACCGGATTTGCTATGCGATGGAGCTAGACCCGAAATACGCCTCTGTCATCTTACGCCGCTACGGCGAACACACAGGCGACGCCGCCGGCATCACCTGCATCAGGAATGGTGAGCAGTTGGCGTATTTGGATCTGGTGAAAGACATCGACCGGGAGAAGCCATGACCAGCCAGCACTTGAGTCTTGGTTCTTTGTTTGACGGCTCAGGCGGATTCCCACTCGCCGCCCTCAATGTCGGCATCACACCCGTGTGGGCATCAGAAGTTGAACCGTATCCCATTATCGTTACGCGCAAGAACCTACCCGAAGTAGAGCACCTGGGTGATGTGAGCCTTATTCATGGCGGCGAGATCCCACCGGTAGATGTGATCACGTTCGGGTCTCCTTGCCAAGACTTATCGGTTGCAGGCAAACAATCAGGACTAGCCGGTGAACGCTCGAGCCTGTTCTTTGAAGCTGTACGAATCATCAAGGAAATGAGACAAGCAACCAATGGACACTATCCAAGATACGCGATCTGGGAGAACGTGCCCGGCGCCTTCTCCTCACAAGGTGGTAAAGACTTCCAGGCAGTGCTCACCACGCTCACGCAAGTCACGGACTCGTCCGCCCTTGACGTGCCTATCCCTGAGCAAGGCTGGTCAGAAGCGGGAGTCGTCGTGGGGAGTGGATTCTCGATTGCTTGGCGAGTACTCGACGCACAATATTTCGGCTTGGCCCAACGACGCCGCCGCATCTACCTTGCATGCGATTTTGCAGGAGGAGGTGCACCCGAGATTCTTTTTGACACCCCGCGCCTGTCAGGGAATCTTGAACCGGGCAGCAGCCAAAAACAAAACCATGCCCCCAGTACTAGCAACCGCACTCCAAACAGTAGCCACCCAGACAGATCGGTAGTGGTACTTGAGCATCATCCGCAAGCCTCACGCCTAAAAATCAAAACAGACGGCGTAGTACAGACGCTAACTGCCAGGATGGGTAACTCGCCAACTAATGTGCCTATCCTCCTCGACCAGCAAGAGTCGCCGGAGGCGATGGTGTTTGGGTTGAACTCGATCCATCTATCTAGGCGTGATGGTGGCACTTACGGGTATGAAGCGCAGGTTTCTAAGACTTTGGATCTTAAATGTGGGGAGCCGACGTGTAACCAAGGCGGCATGATCATCCTCCAACCCCAACAAGATACCGATGAACGAATCTATTCGGCGTCGAAGTCGGATTTCTTCATTCGCGCCACCCCCAACCAAACCGGCGCGTTGCTAGCTAGTGACTACACTGCACCACCCCTAATCGCAGGTAGTACGTTGCGACCTAGGAGGCTGACACCACTCGAGTGCGCGCGGTTGCAGGGCTTCCCAGACCACTGGTGCCAAAACCTCGCCATCATCGACCCGAGCGAGGATGAAGTGGAATATTGGGAAGGCGTGTGGGGCAGGTGGAATGACCTGCGCGGGGTCAGGCCCAGGTCGCGTAAACAAATCATCAAATGGCTCGCCAACCCTGGTGGGGATCGTGCCGAGTACAAACTGTGGGGTAACGGCATCGCCCTACCCGTAGCCGAACACGTGCTTAAACGTCTTGCTATCACCTATCAGGAAACGACTGGTCGATAGTGCGCTGAACCACTAGAGAACAAGCAAGGAAATGACTGGATAGTGGTGCACACCTATGGCTGTATGAATCATGACCTAAACAACACAATCAGTTAAGGAAAAAAAGGGGGTCATGATGAGTGAGCTTCACCTAGAACTAGCCACACTTAAAACAGCCGGGGTAAACCTGCTAGATACCGGCGAGGTGTACCGGCAAGCAGCTCAACGCGGTTTCAACCTCACCACCGGGTGCATCGACAAAGACTCCCACGGGTTTAGCGAGCTTATCTCGGCTTGGGATGCGCAAGGCCTATTTGGTGAGGAGGCCCTATCATGAGCACTCTCGTTTTCGCCCGAAACAATAAACCCCGTAAACAACTCGCTACCGTCATTGCACAAACCACGGGCGCCACGGTCGAGTACGAGGGCACACCGTCGTTTGCCTACCGTATCGGCGAAGCGGTACTGGATCGTGATTGGTGCCTGCACCTAACCGAAACAGCCAACCCCACCGTAGTGCTTGAAGCTGCTAAGGCTGCGGGATTCCACACGCAACCATCCACCAGTGAGCCCGCTAGCGAGGTGGTGGGGTTGACGTTGGTATTTCCCACTACCAGGTGGGATAAGACCACGGCGAATAAACTCAAAGCCCTCCTGGCATCCAAAGCCCCACTACTAACGAAAGCCCTCAACATCGAGGGTGTCTCGATGCTGGTGGATGAGGGTGAGGGTGTGGTGAAGTTCCCCTGGTTCAACCAGCTACCCGAACCAGACGTGATTGAGGCCGTTACTTATTTACTTGAGGCCTTAATCGCCTACGCCAAAAGACCACGTGGGTGCGAACAAACATACCGAGAGTGCTTAACGAGAAGTATGCGATGCGTTGTTGGCTACTACGCCTGGGCATGATCGGCAACGACACCAAACAGGCTCGCCGAATCCTCATGAGCAACCTAGACGGCAACGCAGCTTGGCGTACCCCACCCACCAGTAACGAACCTACCCAGTAAGAAAGGGCGCTGATACCGGTAAAAATAGTGCGGTTTTCACGGGGTGTGAATAGTGGTGGTGATCGCTATTTTTTGGCGGTTTTATGCGCCAAATCGACTGGATAGTGTTCCGCACCTATGGCTGTATGTAACTAACAGGAAAACAACAGCGAAAAAGAAAAGGAAACGGCCATGAACACCAACCTAGAAAACCTTAAGACCGCAGCAGACGTGAAGAAAGCCTTCGCCTGCCACGGCAGCCTGGTTCGCTACGGCGCTTACCTGATCGCCACCAAAGGATCATGGAATTACGACACCAACCGCCTCGACTACAGTGCCGCCTTGTCCGACATCCTCACCGACACAGGCAAAACCGCCACCACCCAGGTGATGATCGCCACCGAAGCCGATGAAACCTTCCTTGATGCCGGGCATGCAATCGAATGGGCCATTGGCATGATCCACACCCGCTAAACCAAACCCACGCAGGCTGCCAACCCCAACGGGACGGCAGCCCACCTCTTTATCCTCCTTCTTTTTCATTGAAAACACCTGCTGATTAGGGCAAATATGACTGGATAGTGGTGCGCACCTATGGCTGTATGTAACTAAGGAAAAACACAGCCAAACAAAAAGAAAGGGACACCACCATGAACAACACCACCGCCGCCACCGCCGCGGGTTGGGAGGAAGAGATTGCTGAGACGATTTTCTTCCTCAAAGGCATGGTTGGTTTCTTTAACCGCCAACACGCCTCAGCTAAAAGCCTAATCGCAGCCGGGAAACCTTTCCTTGCTGCTACGCCACTTGGGTATGCTTTCGACGCTGAACGCTCAGCACGCGAGCTACACGATAAACTCGCCAGCTTTTTCACCGGCGACGAGTTGCTTATTGATGATGAGTCTTTCGAGGTTTTTTGTGAATCAGAAACCCTCTACCGTCAAGCCCTCGCCACCGAACAAGAGCGTAAAGCAGCCTGCCAAGCCGAATACGACGCAACGAACTAAACCCCGTACATCTAGTAAGTAGGCCACGCTAGTCGGGGCTTTTCTTATACCCGTGGAAGGAGGCAACCCGCATGACAACGGCAACCGGTTACACGCCGTCCCGGTTCACGGCTGAAGGCTCAGTCTATGACCAGCGCAAGGCTGACTTCGCGGTCGCCTTTATTCAAGCGTTGAAGCATACGAAGGGCCGCTGGGCTGGTAAACCCTTCGAGCTACTGCCTTGGCAAGAACAGATCGTGCGCGACCTGTTCGGCACTATCAAGCCTGACAGGTATCGCCAGTTCACCACTGCTTATGTTGAGATACCGAAGAAGATGGGCAAGCAGGTGTCGTTGGACACGCTGATTCCTACTCCGGCGGGGTTTACCACGATGGGTGAGATCCGGGTTGGTGATGAGGTGTTTGATGAGACCGGGCAGGTATGTCGTGTGGTGGCTAAATCCGCAATCGATTACGCCGAGCAGGCTTATCGGGTCACGTTCAAAGACGGAGAGGTTATCGAGGCGGGTGAGAATCACCCGTGGGCTGGTCAGTATACGCACGGTAAGGCTCGCGATGCGATCATGACAACCGGGGAATTGTATCGTCTGCCCCGTGATGGTGGCTCGATCCGGTTTCGTATTCCGGTTGCTGGTGCCCTCGATTTACCCGACACTGATCTGCCGGTTGAGCCTTATCTGATGGGCTACTGGCTGGGCAACGGCACCGCGAATAAGCCGTACCTAACGATTCAGTCATGCGACGTAGTGGGAGTGTTGGAGCGAATCTGGCCGTGGAACACGATCTCGACTCGCTACCCAAACACCGGGGACTCGATGTGCGTGCGCGTAGAAGAACTCACCGGCTGCCTTGTTGATTCCTTCCATGACAAGATCATCCCAACATCTTATTTGCGTGCTTCCTACCGGCAGCGGCTTGAACTGTTGTGGGGGCTGATGGATTCCGACGGGTCGATCTCCACCTGCAAAGGACAAGCGATCTACACCTCCACCGAAAAAGCCCTAGCCGCTTCGGTCAGTGAACTGTTGTGGAGCCTGGGTGTCAAGAATGCGATCACTACCACCGCTTCAACCCAACGCCTTGATTGGAGTCAGCCTTCAGCGGTATGTGGGCGGGTCGCGACCGGCCAAACCCTGTACTACGTCAAGTTCACCGCGTTCAGCGATACCCAGGTGGCAGGGCTAGAACGTAAACAATCACGCGCAATCAAACGTAACAAGCGCACCCGATCCCACTACCGCTACATCGAGAGCATCGAACCAATCAAAAACACCGGGATGCAGTGCATCCAAGTGGATTCACCCTCCCATCAATACCTCATCGGTCGCACTTGCCTACCCACCCACAACTCCGAACTTGCCGCCGCCATCGCTCTGCTACTGACGTGCGCTGATGGTGAGGAAAGGGCGGAGGTTTATGGGTGTGCGGCTGACCGGCAGCAAGCCTCCATCGTGTTTGAGGTGGCAGCCGACATGATCCGCATGAGCCCGGCATTATCCAAACGCGTGAAAATCCTGTCCTCCCAAAAACGCATTATTTACAAGCCCACGAATTCGTTTTATCAGGTGTTGTCTGCGGAGGCGTATTCCAAACACGGGTTCAACATCTCCGGCGTGGTATTCGATGAGCTGCATACTCAGCCGAACCGGGCACTGGTGGATGTGATGACTAAAGGCTCCGGGGATGCGCGTACCCAGCCGTTGTATTTCTTCATCACCACCGCCGGCACCGACACCCACAGCATTTGCTACGAGTACCACCAAAAAGCGCAGGACATCCTGGCGGGCAAAAAGAGCGACCCGACGTTCTACCCAGTCATCTACGGCGCCAACCAAGACGATGACTGGACCAGCGAGGACACCTGGCGTAAAGCCAACCCCTCCCTGGGCGTGACCGTGCCGATCGAGAAAGTACGGGTAGCGTGTGAGCAGGCGAAGCAAAACCCGGCCGAAGAAAACACCTTCAGACAACTCAGGCTGAACCAGTGGGTGAAACAATCCGTGCGGTGGATGCCCATGCACGTATGGGAACAAAACAACCACCCCATGGATCTAGCAAGCCTTGAGGGGCGGGTGTGTTACGGCGGACTCGACCTCGCCAGTACGACCGATATCACGGCGTTCGTCCTCGTCTTCCCACCAGAGGAAGCAGACGAGGGTAAGTATGTGGTTGTGCCGTGGTTTTGGATACCCGAAGACAACCTCAAACTGCGCGTCACGCGCGATCACGTGCCCTACGACCAATGGCACCGACAAGGCCACCTGGAAACCACGGAGGGTAACGTGGTGCATTACGCCGCGATCGAGGCCTTTATCGAAGAGTTGGGCACCCGGTTTGATATTAGGGAGATTGCCTACGACCGGTGGGGCGCAGTCCAAATGTCACAGAACCTTGAGGACGCTGGTTTCACGGTCGTGCCGTTCGGGCAGGGTTTTCGGGACATGAGCCCACCTAGTAAGGAACTCATGAAACTCGCTCTCGAGGGGCGTCTCGCGCACGGCGGGCATCCGGTATTGAGTTGGATGGTGGATAACATTCACGTGCGTACCGACCCGGCAGGAAACATTAAACCCGACAAGGCTAAGTCCACCGAGAAAATCGACGGCGTAGTCGCCACCATCATGGCACTAGACCGAGCCATACGTGGAGGTAGTGCCGTTACGGGCGGGAGCGTGTATGACGGGCGCGGCTTATTGGTTTTGTAAGGTGATTCTGTTTGA
>JAUNVQ010000019.1 GCA_030540715.1 Actinomycetaceae bacterium
GTGCAAGCCCTCGGGGGTTCGAATCCCCCTACCTCCGCTCATTGGATTATTTTCCCACGTCAAACCTAAATCAGCGCAGTCACATGTCCGGAAATCGTTTCATAAAGCCACGGCATGACAAAGGCCAATAACACCGAAATTGCTAAACCAAGCGCAGCTTTAGCAGTGTCTTTACCAACAATGCGGGCTGTCTCACCCATGGGTGGGGTATAGAGATGCAGCGAGATCGCAAACTCACGCCCAGCAAGCAAACCCAAAAATACCCACGTTGTTGACATCGGCATATTCGACATCTCTTTAAAGACCAACAAAATAAAACCATAAATGAAGTCGATAATCGTCGCTGCCCGAATATCTGCCGTACCTGTCTTTGTGGTCACGATCTTTTGTATTGCTCCACCTTGGAAGTAAAAAATCACCGCGTGCATCAGAAGTAAAAATACCAGCGATCCAATAAGGTAGGTCAGATTTAACTGCCGCGGCAGATACACATAAATATTTGCAAGGTCTTGAATCAGCCATTGTGCCCATAAAAACCCTGTTGATAACCATTGCAACCCAATCCAATAACGTGGTATTGACTGGTCTTTCGTCCTCTCGAAATATTCCGTCACTCGCTTAATAACAAACCGAAACAGG
Organism: Actinomycetaceae bacterium; assembly: GCA_030540715.1. Lineage (GTDB taxonomy): Bacteria > Actinomycetota > Actinomycetes > Actinomycetales > Actinomycetaceae > JAUNVQ01. The sequence continues at coordinate 640 of JAUNVQ010000019.1, forward strand.
ACGATTGCAACAACAAAGGCCACAGCGTAACCCAATAAAGACTTTGTTAACATCTTTCCGATATTTGATGAGTTAAACATCGTCAAAATCAAAAACGTTGTTGACACCGGAATCCCGTATTTCGTCAAAATCAAGATAACTAAAGGCGGTATTAAAAACATCCAGGTCATTGGGACTTCGGGAAACTTTTCAAGCCTGCCGTAGGTCGCATCACCTTGATATACGTAGTACGAATACGCCAAAACAACAACAAGAATCGTGCAGGCATAGAGCCAAAGCTTCCGTCAGGGTCGTTTGGAGTTTGACGATAAAAATGTTCCAAGTGTTTGAATCGCGTCATTAGCAACAATGGAGTATCCAGCAAGCCCAAAGCCTACAATCATGACAAAAAGTTCCATCGAACCTGTTGCCCTTTCTATTTTTCATTTATCATTGTCACTTTGAGGCTAAAAAAAGAAGGTAAACACAAGGTGAATTCAACAGGAATTTCAGGAAAACTTTGGCTTGGATCTCTATGGACTTAGACACAAGATTCAGGAGGGCGGAGCTGTGGCAACTGCGCAAGAAGTGAGATAGACACACAGATAGTTCCTTATATAAAATCATTCCTATTAAGGAACATGATGGAGTTTTGATGAACCAACACCACTTTGATTGCACTGTTACAACACCTGGTACCAATTGGCATAGCGATGACACACAGTGGCTTGATGAGCTGCGGCGTCATCTTGAGCAATCGTCTTTAGGTATGACAAAAAGTGACCAATGTTGTCTACTCGAACAAACCAGTAAACGCATCAATTCCTACTACGATGTCTGCGCTTCCAGCAATCATCCCGGCACTTCCAGCGATAGTGCTGATCCTAAAAATACGCATAGAAAGCATTGTGCACCTGGCCCTTTTGCGCAGAAACATTTAGGCGATCCCATGATTTATGCCTTGCAATCTGGTGCATCGGTTCCAGTTCAGCGTCGCCGAAAGGCTGGCTTTGGCGATTGGTTCCCACAAACGCTCAACGATATTGCTCGTGATTGTGCTTTTCTTGGACTTCTGAGCCTTACTATCGCAAGCCAAGGCTCATTTTGGGGTGAGCAATCGGTATCGTTGGCAGCCCTGCTGTTTTCATTAACTGCTGCCGCCCTCACCGCAGTTGTCAGATATGGTCAGTGGCGCTACAGCTGGGGACGGCTCAGCTTTTGGGGTTATGGTTTTATTATTGCGCTGAGCCTTGCACCAATTATTGCGATCATCGCCACTGTTCCGCGACCTATATTGGATGGCTCCCTCACACTGTGGCCTGGACGAATAATATGGCCTATTGTTGCTATTATCGCAGTTGTCATTTTTGGCAACACCACAGATCGCCCCTTGCGCAGACCTTGGCCTAATAACGTCAGTCCCGAGCAATGGTATGTGGCAGCCTACCGCATTATGCGTCAAAGGTTTCATCTGCCAAAAGCTGATGCCATGGCACGTGTCGATGCAGCACGCAACGCAGTATCGAATCAATCCGCGCCTGGCGCAGCCGAACATCCTGAGAATTTGTTCGGCGAGTTCGCTGACTATGCACTCTCGGTTGCATCCACCAGCCTCAACGCTCATCGACAACAACAACGTTATCTTGCTGTCACATCGTTCATCATGGCCGCAGCTTCTATTTTTCTTGTCGTCGCAGAAATTCTTGATGGCAACTTTACCTGGAAAATATTGCTTGCTTTGGTGGTGGGGGTTATATCAGTCATTTCATTTATTGATGCGGTGATGTCGCTCCGTGCGTTACGTCAAACAGACTAAACTTTTGTCAGTGGTTTAGTTGAGCAGCTAAAAATGCTTTCTTCATCCGATTGACCAACACAGATGCAGACTTCGTCCTCCAAAAGTTGAAATGCGCCCTCTAGAAATCCTGAAATAAAGGTAACACTTTTGTGACAATGCGTTGTTTCAATTTATTGTGCGCTGTGTTTGTCCTACGATTGAAGACGTGATGAAAACAGCCAAGACACAGCAGCCTCGCCGCCGCCTGACTTACCGCGAGCGACAACAACAGCGAGAAACAATGGTTTTTACCATTTTAGGAACTATCATGGCCATCATCGCAACTCTAGGAATCCTTATAGGGTTCGGGATCGTCCCCTTTCCTTTTTTCGATAAATTCTCGGAGAAACAACAAATTGCTGTTGTGGGCTCTGTACCCTGCCCCATCAATCCCGCAAAACATGTATCACCAGAAAAGATTGAACTCACCCTTCTTAACGGTACTGACCAAACAGGACTTGCACGCAGAGTAAAAGCAGAAATGGAAGATCGTGGATTTGTTGTCACAGCTACCGACAACACGCCATCGGGTGAATTCACTGGAAGTGTCCTAATTCGCGCTGGAGCGTTAGGTGTGAATCGCGCCTACACCGTTTCGGAAGCATTTAGTGAATCAACAATTGAATTCGATTCACGGCAAAACACCTCGGTGACCATTACGTTTGGCGAACGTTTTGACAATCTTATTGATGCAGACCAATTTGCTGCAGCAATTCGTGGTGACATCAAGCCACGAACAGGATGCTTACCTGTTTCCTTAGGTGACGATTAAAAGTATTACTCCCTGGAAGCTGGGCGCACTTTCTGACGTATGCGGGTGCTCAACAAAATGCTCAACAAACACGCACCGTAAACCGCGATAATATCTTGACATCTATGAAACACACCCACATAACTGGCATTTATTGCCACCCAAGATTGCGCATCACTTACACATAAATCGCACACCAACACACCTGTGTAACATGCGAAAAAGCTGGCCGGTACACACACTTACCAACCAGCTTTTCACGTATTCTTTTGTCGGTGACTAGCCTTTAGCTGCACGTTTTACTGCGCGTTTTTCTTCACGCTTCTTTTTGCGCGCAACACGCTTTGAATAGGGCGGCACTTCAAGTTCAACGCCACCGGGGGCAGATGCTGGTGTTGCTGCTTCCAGATTAGTTCCGCGCAGTTTCGAGATTGCACGCATCACATGGTAGATACCGATAGCCGCAGCTGAGCCCAAAGCAATACCACCGAAAACCATACCTGAAACTGTCCAGGTGTAATCGGCAATAGCAACAATCATGGCAACAGCCGCCGTATTCAGATTAACTGGGTCGGAAAAATCAACTTGATTTTGCACCCAGATACGAACACCCAGCATACCAATCATGCCGTACAGCACCGTCGCGGCTCCACCTAAAACACCTGGGGGAATCGTAGCAATTGCTGCACCGAACTTCGGAAGCATCGACAAACACAACGCAATACCGGCAGCAACAACATAAGCGGCAGTTGAATACACACGTGTTGCGGCCATCACACCAATATTTTCAGCATAGGTTGTTGTACCAGAACCGCCACCAGAACCAGCCAACACTGTGGAAAGACCATCAGCGAAAAGGGCACGACCCGTCACATCATCAAGATCTTGACCAGTCATCGCAGAAACAGATTTTACGTGACCAATGTTTTCAGCAATAAGTACCAACACCACTGGGATAAATAATCCTGCATAGCTGAAGTCAAATGTGGGGTGATGGAAGACGGGAAGGCCAACCCATGCAGCCTGGTTGATGGCATCAAAGTTCACTTCATTTTGGAACACCGCAACGATATAGCCAATAATCACGCCAATAAGAATCGACAACCTACCAATAATTCCTTTGAACAAAACGGTAATCAGTAGAATAGACGAGATTGTTACCACAGCAGTAATGGGGCCTTCTTTCACCCAATTCCATGCGGCAGGGGCAAGATTAAAACCAATGAGCGACACAATCGCACCAGTAACAATGGGTGGCATTGTCACTTCAATCCAGTGAACACCTGCAAAATGCACGACGATACCAACCACTGCCAAAGTGACACCCACCATGATGATGCCGCCTTGAGCTAATGACTGTCCTTCTGCTGAAAGTGCCTGCCCTGCTGCAGGATCAAAGGCTGTGACTGCACCGATTGGTGCCAGTAAACCGAATGATGAACCAAGATAGGAGGGCAAACGCCCTGCAGTAATTAAAATAAAAAGCAGTGTTCCCACTGCTGTAAAGAATAACGTTGTATTTGGGGGAAACCCTGTTAGTAAGGGAACCAAGAAGGTTGCCCCAAACATCGCAATCACGTGCTGTGCACCTATCCCAAATGTACGGGGCCACGTGAGCCTTTCATGTGGGGAAACTACTTCACCAGGGGCAATTGAGGTGCCGTCTCCGTGAAGTTTCCAGCCGTTAAAACCTGCCATAGTGGCCTCCGAATCTGATGCGCTGGCGCATCGGTGGGAACTAATCTGATTCGGAATTTAAATATACATGACGATCGCCCTCACGGTAAAACAAGGCTCACAATCCAAAAATCCCACTCTTTTCGCCAATGATTAGGCTCAGACAATACTGAAGCAATCCAAGGGCATCTTTGAGGAAAACAACTACAATGGAGTGAAAGAAGATGCACGTATGGAGGAGTCAATGCAGACTTTTACAGACCCGCTTATGGGAGCTAAAGCGGCAGCACGGATGATGCATGGTAAGAAAACAGTTGTTGTTGCAGGTGCTGGGATGTCTACAGATTCGGGCATTCCTGACTATCGTGGGAAGGGTTCCACTGATATTCCTACGGTTGATTATGACCAGTTTATCCGTTTTTCTCAGTGGCGACGCTGGGTGTGGTATCGCAATCAACAGACCTGGCGTACCGTTGAGTCTTTGGAACCAACACCCGCTCACTACGCCCTCAAAGAACTACAAGATATGGGTATTATCACAACTATTGCTACACAAAATGTTGATGCCCTTGATGAAAAAGCAGGCTGCCGCGATGTGCAGCTTCTTCACGGCACATTTCGTAGCGTGACCTGCGTTGATTGCGGGGAGGTGTTTGACCGTGATGTTATTGACACGGAGCTTCGACGTCTTAACCCAGATATGGAATACGACAACGATCCTGCCCACGTGGCTATTCTTGCATCAGCTGACACGGTAGCATCACGCCAATGCGATTTTGTTGTGGCACCATGCCCCACCTGTGGAGGCATCATCAAACCCTCAGTCGTATTTTTTGGTGAAATGCTGCCTGCACAGGCGATGGAAAATTCTTTTGAGGCCGCGCGACAAGCCGACATTGTTTTGATAGCTGGTACATCACTGGCAGTGCTCACTGGCCTATATGTTGCACGCGAAGCATGGGAAAATGGTGCAAGAGTTATTATTATCAACCGAGGACCAACATCTGCCGATACCTTCGCTGACATCCGCATCAATGCTGGTGTATCGCAAACACTTTCGGCAATTGTGAAAGAACTGAAAAATATATAATCCCATTTGTTGTTTTTCTTCACGATACCGCGCATCATCAACTAAGCAAGCCCGCCTTTTCTAGCTCTCGCACGCTTTTGCCTTAGTGCATAAACTAAAAGAGAGAAACTGCTATGTGTATCTTTACGAAAAGGAGGTTTGGCGTGCTCACCCCCGTCGATTCACCCGGCAAAAATGCTTCCCACACATCAATTCCTTCAACACCCTCGTTTGCTCTATCTATTTTCCTTTTGGGTGCTATCGTCAGCGTTATCTCTATCGGTTTACTTATTTTCCATGCCGAACTTCACCTTTTGATGTGCATTGCTCTTTTTATTGCTGCAGCAACTGCGCTATTTGCCTGCGTTACAGGCCAAACGATTGCAGGCATTGGTCGCTATGATGAATCATCTTTGCTATCTGGCAATGCTAAAGAGATCCGCAAAACGCACTCTAAGATTCCTCCATCGACTCGTATGCGAACTGATACTTTTGCCGAAGAGTCCTTTTGTCGCCCTCGCCCATTCACTCTTGCTCGTGACCTTTTGCACGCCATCGGATACACGATCTGGCGCGCCAAAGATGCCCTCATTATCTTTATCCTTATTGGTGTTCTTATTGCAGCTCTTATTCAATCTGGAACTGTTGCCACCCTTATCTACTGGGGTGTGTTGCTTATCCATCCAGGCTGGTTTTTACCTGCTGGTCTGCTCCTTTGTTCACTGATGTCCATAGCCACGGGTACGGCCTGGGGAACCGTTGGTACTGCAGGCGTGGTTTTGATGGGTATTGGATCCGCAATGGATATTCCACTGCCTTTGGTTGCCGGCATGGTGGTATGTGGCGCAACATTTGGCGATAAGATGTCACCAATTTCCGATACAACAAACTTGGCTGCTATGGCAGCGCGCACCGATCTTTATCACCATATTCGTTCAATGACCTATACGACGGCACCAGCCTACCTCATAACACTCCTGGCATTTGCATTAGTTGGTCGCCAATATACGGGGTATGAGCTTCCCGAAGATAAACTCTTGGCAATGGAGTCAGCCATTACTTCTGCCTATCAGATCGGTTGGTGGACGATGGCACCCCTGATAGTTCTTATTCTTATGAGTATCCTCCGTATCGGCGCAATTACCACTATGCTCACTGCATCCATTGTTGCGGTGCTAGTGGCTTTAGGTATGCAAAGCGGTGACGCAGCGTCTATCCTTGCTGCACTGTGGCACGGCGACTCCGTACATACTCCCATTGACAGCCTGACAAGTCTTTTTAGTCGTGGTGGTATTGTGTCAATGTGGTTTACCGTGCTGCTGTCTCTCCAAGCTTTAGCCTTGGGAGGAGTTTTGACCGACTACGGTTTTATGAGGGCGATACTTGCCGGATTGTTGACTCGGGTGAAACGAATAGGCAGCCTAGTGACATCTACTATTATCTGTGCACTTGTTGGCAATCTTGGGATGGGGGAAGCATATTTATCTATTGTTTTAGGTGGACAGCTCTTTTCAGATGCTTACGATGATGCCGATATTGACCGCGGCGTCCTATCGCGTTGTTTAGAAGAGGGCGCAACATTGACAACTCCTCTTATTCCGTGGACAACAGCCGGTGTGTTTTTCAGTCAAACGCTGGAGATTTCGACGCTGGAATATCTGCCGTTTGCATGGATGAATTTGTTGAATCCGCTAATGGGAATTGCCTTTGCCTACCTTGGCTGGGGTTTGATGTTACGCAAAACAGTCCGTGAAAACCCCACACCGAAATAGCGGAAAATAATGCCTACACAATTCATCTAAGCAATTCACAAGCCGAGGCTCTATAACGCACTTGACAACAGCTGATCGCGTTGCAATGAATTAACCCGAAAACATCATCTTCATAGCCACTTCTTTGGGTTTTTGACCCTGGGTACTATAAAAACTATACGCGCATGATTATCAGTAGAATTGTTTATTTCTTGCGGGCTACGATTCCAACGCCTGCAAGGTTTTCTTTGTGCTGAGTAAAGGTCTTACGCATGGCTATAATGCGTTTACGAGCAGGTGGATTGGATGCCACATTCTTAAAGAAGCCTAAAGCACCTTTCAATCCTTCATCACTAATTATGCGCTTAGGCTCCAGTAATGCCATCGGCTTGGTTGTTGTGAACTCGATTTCAAAGCCAAGTTCTTTGAGCAGTTCTGACCAATCGGCAACTGTGAGTGGCCGAGCACCAACCTTAATTGTTTTACGCAATTGAGCGGCAACAGATTCCTGTACTTCGGGTGGGCAGCTGTCGGGTACAAATGCTAGTTCGTGAATAGCATAGATGCCACCGGGTTCAAGCATACGTGCAGCTTCGGAAATGATTGCGCGTTTGCCCTTGTCGGTTTGCATCGTAAGCATAGCTTCACCAATAACAAGTGTGGCACATTCATCGGGTAGCCCCGATTCTTTAGCGTCAGCTGAAACATATTTGGTCTGCGGATAGTTTTCAAATAGCTTCTTGACCTGAGCAGTGCCTTCTTGATCACGATCAACGGCAGTGTAAGTTTTTGGATTCTTCTCTAACAATCGCGCCGCCGTATGCCCCACACCGGGACCAAACTCAATAATGCGCGAATCAGAGTTGATCGTGAGCTTGGATAATAGTTCATTTGTCAGTTCACGCCCACCGGGCCGCAAAACTTTCTTCCCCATAGATGCAAGAAGCCAGTGACCCTGCATACGTTGTTCTTCAGGGCCTAAACGTTGGCCATGCTTTTGGGATGAAACATGTGAGTGAGACGTGGATTCTTTCTCTGCCATATGTTCCTCTATTGTTTGCCGCTGTATTGCGTATCGACCATGACCAACGACATATGACATGGTGACGTTGCTATCAGCGAGTGTTGAACACCTGGAGCAAGATACAGGCAGTCGCCGCTGACCATGTGATGTGTTGTATCGTCGATTGTGAAATCCATCGATCCGCTTAACAACGTGACCACGACTGCTCGTGGTGATGAATGAGTTGTTAATACCTGATCGGTGTCGAAACTAAAATAAACTACGCGCATCAATGGGTTGTTGACAACGACACGAGATGTGGTTGCCTCATCGGAAACCGGTAGAACATCTAAAAGATCGGTTATACCCACGGATTGTGACACTTCAGTTTTTGCCATAAATACCCCTTTTCAGTCACAGTAAAATAAGGTTTCGCTCATTATTCTATCTTTGCTTAATTTAAAATGGTAGATATGATGACAAACAGTGACTAACTAGTCACGCTCCGTCGCGGCATTACTGATTGTCTTTTTTGACCGCCTAACCGATAACAGAAACGTGGTTTTTATGATGACTTCACGTCAAGTGTCACCGCATCTTCTACCACCGTGGAAACGGTATATCGCTATTGGTGATTCATTTACTGAAGGACTTATCGATCCGCGCGATACTCAACGCAGTGACTCGCCAATGCTTGGGTGGGCCGACCGGTTGGCTTTTGAGTTATCACGTCGTCGGATGCTGGCCGGCGCCTCATCGTTGAGTTATGCGAATTTAGCAGTCAGAGGGCGTCTTATCCACTCTATTAGAACCCAACAATTCCCTGAAGCACTTGCATTACGACCCGATCTTCTCTCTATCGTTGCTGGTGGAAATGATTTACTTCGACCGTTTGCTTCTCCTGACGCTATTGCCGAACAACTTGAAAGCATGGTTGTGCGGGCAATAAGTGCGGGTGCTGATGTTTTATTATGCACCTCTGTTGACCCGCTGGGATCACCATTTTTACAACGGACACGTTCTCACGTTGCCACACTCAATGCACATATTTGGTCTATTGCGCGCCGACGCGGCTGCTTCGTCGTCGATCAGTGGGGCTTGCGCTCTTTAAAACAAGTTCGAATGTGGGCTGATGATCGGCTACACCCAAGTTCTGATGGTCACCGTGTTATTGCAGATGCCGCTTTAGTAGCTTTGGGAGTCCCACCTACGAATCCTCACTATGCAGCCCCTCCCTCCCAGCGCGAGCGCTACACTGTCGAACAAACGATTCATTGGTCACGCCATCATTTTGCCCCATGGCTTCTTCGACGACTCAAGCATCAATCTTCTGGCGATGGACGCCATGCAAAGAGAGCGCGTCCCGTGCAGATTGATGCCCTCTCGAAAACTCTTAGCCAGGCAATGCAGGAGTCAGCGCAATAACTCCTGGCAACGACATCGTCAATTCATCAGCCCCAGACTGACAAGCGCTTTCTTTTCTGACATTTGCTTTCAACTGCTGTCTCTCCCTGTTATCGGGCACCCGTCATGTACTAGTATCGCATTATGGCTGATAATGTTGATCCCCCCGTTTGTCCAGAAGTGCCCGTATCCGATAGCGATGACGAGGTCGCTGTTGCCAAGGCTCTTGCCGAAGCGGCCGCGGCCCAGGCAGCTGCGGCTCAGGCAAAAGCAGAGGCTCTTGAAGCCGAAGCGAAAGCTGCTGCCGCTAAGGCAAAGGCTGCCCAGGCCGCTGCGCGCGCATCTGCTGCAGCCACACAAAAGACCACAAACCGTGCTCACCCCACAATAGATTTACGTACAGACACACCTGCCACCAGTCCGGATGCATCCACCGATTTACACCAGGCACCCGCGGCGTCCTCTGAAATAAAGACAAAGGATTCCGCGGCACCTGCCTCTGATAACGATTCAACACCCGAACCCACCCCACAATCCTCCATCATCGACACCATTATTGATGGCTACACCTTTGAGGGACCAACACTTGATATTGGCGCATTGACTATCGATGGCACCGCTCACCCTGAAGCCCAGATACGACTACCTTTAGGAATGCTCAATCGCCACGGTCTTGTGGCCGGTGCAACGGGTACAGGTAAAACCAGGACCCTTCAGTTACTAACAGAGGAGCTCTCTGCAAATGGGGTAAGTGTTTTTCTTACCGACGTGAAAGGCGATCTGTCTGGATTAATCATTCCTGGACAATCCAGTGAGAAACTTCTTGAACGCACGCAGTCCATTGGTCAACAATGGCAAGGTGCTGGCTTCCCTGTTGAAGCATTGACTTTAGGCAGCGAGGACAAACTGATGTCGGGCTTGCCTGTGCGCACAACTATCACCAATTTTGGGCCAATTTTACTGGCGCGTGCACTTGATCTTAACCATACGCAAACCCAGGCTTTGCAACTAATTTTTGCCTGGTCAGATAAACGTGGCCTTGAGCTTATCGATCTGAAGGATCTTCGTGCAGTCATTAGCTATCTGACAAGTGATGAAGGCAAACCCGAGTTAAAGGATATCGGGGGGATTTCCACCTCAACTGCCGGTGTTATTTTGCGGACGGTATCCACATTGGAGTCCCAAGGTGGTGACGTTTTCTTTGGGGAACCAGCATTTGAAACATCGGACCTTTTGCGAAAAAATGATGAGGGCCACGGTTACATCAGTCTTCTTCGCCTGCCGGAATTATCGTCACGACCAGCACTTGTCTCAACTTTTGTTATGTGGCTTCTGGCCGATTTATTCCATGAACTTCCCGAAGTCGGCGACGCTGAAAAACCGAAACTTGTTTTCTTCTTTGACGAGGCTCATCTGCTTTTCAAAGATGCCTCAAAAGAGTTCCTGGCCCAGATTGTCCACACGGTCAAACTCATTCGTTCAAAGGGTGTGGGAATTATTTTTGTCACCCAAACCCCTAAGGATGTGCCAGCTGACGTGTTAGGTCAGTTGGGTGCCCGTATTCAACATGCACTTCGTGCTTTTACTCCCGATGATGCCAAGGCTTTGCGTGCAACGGTTTCTACCTTCCCCACCAGTCCCTTTGATTTAGAGGAAGTTTTGACATCCCTTGGTACAGGTGAAGCCGTGGTCACTGTGTTAGATAAAAATGGCCGCCCTACTCCGGTGGCCCCCACACGTTTGCGTGCCCCGGCAGCAGTTATGGGGCCGGCAGAAGAGAAAGACCTTGCAGCACTCATTGACAGTTCCGCGCTCAAGGATAAATACGCTCAGGCTGTTGATAACTATTCGGCCTATGAGGAGTTGGAAGAACAGCATAAAGAGGGCGTAGCTACCGGCGCATCGGCATCGTCACCACCCGGTGTTTCAACGCATGTTCCCGGTGATGAAACTCAAGCCGAACGTGAAAAACGTCAGATGCAGGAACTGGAACAAACAGCTTATGAAACCGATCCCTATTCCTATCCTGATCCACGTGCCACCGATGCAAAAGGAAGCGATACCCCGATCACCATCACCCCGCCAACTGTTGAAGCACCCAGGGGCGGCGACGACGGATTCTTCGGTAGTGCTCTTGGTGGAATGTTTGGTTCTATGATGCGTTCGATGGGCACACAGTTGGGACGCGAGATTTCGCGCGAGGTTTTTGGTACAAGCTCTACCCGTAAACGTCGTTCCACTAAGCGTCGCTCTTCAGGTCATCACCGTTAACAAATACACTGAATCAACGCCCTTGCTACAGACTTTGAGTAAACCACGTGCATTCAACGCAAAGACTTACTAAATTGGAAGTAATACTGAAGGAGTAACAAACATAATGCGCACAGTAACATTAAAAAATGGTGACAAGGTTCCTGCTATCGGCTTGGGAACATGGATGCTTGGCGATTCAGCAGACAGCTATGAAAGTGAACGCGAAGCACTATTTGCTGGTATTGAAGCAGGATGCACTCTGATTGATACTGCCGAAATGTATGGCGAGGGCAGAAGTGAAACACTGGTCGGTTCGGTGGTCGCACAAAGTGATCGCTCACAGCTGTATCTTGTATCAAAGGTGTTGCCTTCCAATGCGGGACGCCCACATTTGCGTGACAGATTTTACCGCAGTTTGGAAAGACTTCACACCGATTACCTTGACCTTTATCTTTTGCATTGGTACGGTTCGGTGCCACTGAGTGAAACAGTGGAAGAAATGGAGAAACTTGTTGCCGAGGGCACGTTAAAAGCGTGGGGCGTGTCAAATCTTGATCGCACCCAAATGGAGGAACTATGGGCACTTCCCCAGGGCAACAATTGCCTGGTCAACCAGGTTCTTTACCATGTAGCCTCACGCGGTATTGAATACGATCTTGTTCCGGCTATGCGTGAACACCATGTAACTACGATGGCCTATTGTCCGCTGGCTCAAGGTGCCACGCTTCGCCAAGGCAAGGGCTTGTTTGACGATCCGCTGCTGCGTGCGCTTGGCAAAAAATATGATGCCGCACCCAGCGAGGTCGCTTTGGCATATATTATTCGTGATGGCCACACGATTGCGATCCCCCGCTCAGGGAAGGCTGTTCACACGTTATCGAATGCTCATGGTGGACGACTTGAACTCAGCGATGATGATTATGCTCGTATTACTGAGCGTTTCCCTGCGCCAAATCATCCTACTCCGCTTGACATACAGTAGCCCTGTTCGACGAGTCTTTGCACAGCTTAAGAGTTTTTGCATAGCGCTGACCACCATTGCGGTAGCGGTGCCTCGACACTAATATTTCTGCTGGTTATAGGATCCTGAAAAAAGATGTGCTTTGCGTGCAAAGCCATCTGTGGATGCGTATTATAGGGATGATCTAGCTTGAGAATCTGTGGATAGAGTGGGTCACCCACAATGGGGGTGCCATGATGGCACAGCGCCGCACGCAACTGGTGCGTAAAACCAGTCTTAGGTTCTAAACACCAGTGAATGTGGCGATTACAGAGGGCGACAATACGGGCACATGTCACAGTATCAACAGTTTTTTCATGCCTATCGACATAGACTTTCAGGCTTTGTGTTGGCTTACACATTCCAAGATTCCACTGAAAAGTGGCTCCCACTTCACAAGTATCACCTGCGTTAGCACTCGTCGTATGTGTTATTGCTTGATATTGTTTCTCTATGTAGCCTTCTTGAAACAGCATCTGATAGGAACGTCGGTAGTGTGGCGAAGTCACCAAAAGAAGGCACCCTGTTGTCAAACGATCAAGGCGGTGAGCTGCCACAATATTGTCGTTACGAAACTGACGTCTAGCTGCAACAACAACAGAACGCGCAATATAGCTTCCACGTGGAATAGTTGATAGCACTGCGGGTTTATTCACAATCATGGCATGGTCGCCACGCCACAAAACCTGCAGTTGTGGCAAGGGAGTTTCATCGGCGGCACTGCGATGAAGATAAATTACCTGCCCCTTGTTCAGTTTACTGGTGGCACATAATCGATGGTTGTTACTATCAACAATGTCGCCGCGCTGGCAGGCCTCATAAAGAGCTTGCCGCAAATCAGCATCAGATATATTCCATTTTTGTGCACACTGTGCCACAACAGCATCAACCAACGCTGCGTCCTCTTTAATAATAATTTTTGTTGGAGCAATCCCGCCGCGCATTGCTGCCCCAGGCGGCGTGGTCTTTGTGGAACTCTGGCTACTGCGAACCACATGCTCATGAACGCAACTGTGTAGCGTGTTGATAGGGGCTTCCTGGGAATTATCGTGGCCACTCCTTCGACTGTGCATACCCGTCAGTGTACCAAGGAACATCCCTTCCCATCATCGGTGTGACATGTGCAGAGCCATCAACTCGGTGGTGTAGTCTGTGACGAAGGAACGGTTGTTTTCACTACATGACCTTCATCCATCAGCACAACCTGATCAGCGGTTTTCACAGCTTCCAGACGGTGAGTAATCTCGATAATCGTCATATCGCTGTAATGCGCAGCAAGATTATCGCGGATCTTGTCTTCCAGCTGAGTATGAAGGTGTGCAGTGAATTCGTCTAGCACCAACACGGCAGGTTCCATCAGTAATGCACGCGCCAAGGCTAGGCGTTGAATCTGGCCACCCGATAAATGCTGCCCCTGTTCACCTACCTGGGTGTGAAGTTCGTCAGGCATACGTTGAATTTCACTCTCGATACCCGCCATCTTCAACACGTGCCAAACCTGTTGGTCGGTGGCGTCGGGGCGGCCCAAAGTGACATTTGTACGAATATCAGTATGAAGAAGCTGCGATTTTTGGGATACCAACACCATTTTTCTGCGCAAAGAATCCAGTTGATAGCGTTGAACGGGAACACCGTCAAGGGTAATTATGCCACTGGAAGGATTATCGTAACGCATCAATAGCTGCACAATTGTTGATTTCCCTGAACCGCTTACACCAACAATGACGGTGTGACTTCGCGCCGGCACCGTTATTGATACATTTTTCACACCAAAACCAGCAATACTACCATCGGCTTTCAGATAATCATAACTAACGTTATCCCAGGTAACCGTGGGTGCGCTTGTTGGTGCATAGTCTTCGGGACCATCAATTACAGCTTCACGGCTGTGACAGATTTCCCATAGTCTACGTGCCGAAGCGAAAGAGTGGTCTAAATATCCCACTGCGTCTTCTACCCCGCGTGGGCCTTCAAATAGTCGAAGTGTTCCCGTGGCAATGGCTGCGATGCTCACAGGATCATAGTGATACCAGATCCCTAAAGCCATCACAGAAGCAGTACTGACCAGCATAAGCACAATATTTAGCGCGCGGCGTGCCCCCATGGCGGCTCGTGGTTTCACCGCGGATGCTCGCAGCCGTGTCTCAATAGCATCAAGCTCAGTGATTCTTTGGTTTTCCAGGCCGTAACCCACAACTTCGTTTACTCCAGACACCGAATCGGTGACGTGATGGGTAAGTTCACGTCTTATCGCAAGGGTCTGGCGTGTCGCTTTAAATGCCATGCGTGAACCAAGAGCTGGTACAACTAGTAGCGATAGTGCCACGCATAGTGCCACCATCCACAACATATCCCAGCCTGCCAGTGACGCAGCGGCGGGAACAACAACCAGTGGCACAATAAATGCACCCACAATGGGGGCAAATGTGTGAGCGTAAAATACTTCGATCCTGTCAACGTCACGCGTAATAGAAGCCAAGATGTCGCCCGACTTTGAATGTTGCATAACTGCGGGAGCTTTTGGCCACAAATGCGAAAAAATGTGGGTGCGTAATAACTCCAGCGCTTTAAATGCCACATAATGCCCTGAAAATTGCTCAAAGTAGGCAGCACCCGCTTTCACAACGGCAATCACAGCTAGGCTCACAAATACTGGCCAAACGCGAGCATCGTTGTGGATAATCGCCACAAGGCCACCCCCAGCTACAGCAAATAATGCTATATCAAGGGTCAGGGTGACGATGCGAAACATTGCTGACACCAGTAGTGGTGCGTGAACTGGCCGCGTAATACCAGTAAGCCATTTGATAATGGTGCGCAACGGTGGTTGTTGGTCGATTATCTGCGGTGTTTCATTCATTTTTTTCATTTCAGAGGGCGAAGTATGGTCAATGTCATGGGTGGGCTGAGAGTTGGAGTGAAGGCTCATGACAACACCACTGTTTCTTCTGTTTCCTTTACCTGATTCTGTGTATCGTCTTCACCAAACGCAGCATTATTTCCTTGGATCTCTTGTTTGCTTCGCGGGATAAGCCTGCCATCGGTAAGTTCATAAATAGTATCTGCCAAACATAACAGTGAATATCGGTGAGTGACTACTACAACGGTACGGGTGTTTCCTATTGAGCCAATGGCATCAATAAGTTGGCGTTCAGATTCAATATCAACCTGTGATGTTGGTTCGTCAAGAAGCAAGATTTCACGTTGTGACAAAAATGCGCGGGCCAGGGATAAACGCTGAGCTTGTCCACCAGAAATCAGTGTGCCCTGTTCACCGACATCAGTTTCTAGCTGGTCAGGCATTGAACAGATTTCTTTGGCGATATTGGCTTGGTCAAGTGCCCGCCATAATTCATCATCACTTGCCTGCGGCTGTGCTATTAACAAGTTGTCTTTAACGCTGCCCGTAAAAAGCCATGTTTTTTGTGGGACAAATGCAATGTGGTGGCGCAATAACTGACAATTACTGGGGGTCATCGTCTGTCCCGCAATTGTCAGGCTTCCTTGCTGAACGGGAAGCTGAGCACGCATCAGTGACATAAGCGTGGATTTACCACCACCTGAACGCCCAATTATTGCGCAGGTGCTGCCCTTCCTCACATCAAAACTAATACCGTCAAATATGGGGCCACGACCATAGTCATAACGTAAATTTTTGGCCTGTATCATGACGAATTCACTGGCTCCACTGCACTGAGTAGTACTATCTTCCTTGGTGTCACTGGGCGATGTTTTGGAGGCGATGGTGCTGTCTACAGGTGATAATGGAAGTGCTGCGTCAGGTGCGGTGTCCTCCGAAATTGTTTGTGCGGGTGCTGAGCCTGCCTGCATGTAGCGTGCGATAGCACGTTCAGAGGCTTTACCACCCATGCCAATATAGAAGAATCCAGCAACCTGTAGCAGGGGTTCCAATAAAAGCACTGATAAGAATACGACACTGAGAGCTTCACCCGAGGTTATGGCTTCTGCGTGAAAACGGATAACAGCTAGCAGTGCGGCGGCACATATCAGTAAAAGCGAGAATGCACCATCCATAATGATAATAACAATTTGGTTGCCAGCAAGAAGTCGCATTATTGCCCAACGATTTTTTTCGCCTTGCTCTTTTAGTTCTTTTTCTATACGCGGTCCTGCTCCCATTAAACGAATGGTGACAAGGTTACGAATAGCATCAAGATATTTTGCCGACAATGTGGCTCGCTGTGACCGCGACTGCGCTGATACTGACCGAAAGAGTTTCATGAATCCAAGGATGGTCAGGGGAATAACAGGGCAAAAAATAAGGAGAACTCCCCCAATAACCCAATCAATAAAAATTGCTTCATATGTAAGAATGAGGAAAGGGATAAGCAATGCTGCCTTTGTGGGGCCAAAGTAGACTTGACGATATTCGGTGACGCGTTCCGCATTATCTGTCATAAGGGCGATCAGTCTGGAGGTGTCTGTGTACCGTGAATCTTTTGTTGGCGCTGTGGGCCCAAAGAATCGTTGCAAAAGGGTATGTCGGATACGTTTTTCTTCTTTGCGCGCAGCGTAGCCACCATAAAAGATTTCACTAAAGGCTGCCATCCCAACAAAAATCACTGTCACAGCAACAATCGTTTTTTGTGTCACGGAAATAGTGGTGTTGGCGTGGTCAAGATAGGAACCAAAAAGTGAGGCAAGAACCGATAGCACCACAGCCATTGCGCATGCCACTGCAAGGCGTAAAAACATAACAATACGAATATCACGCAGTCCATCTGGCGATATAATGCTTATTTTCTTCATTTTCTCTTCTTCTATAGGCGGTGGCTCTGGTCTGGTGTGCTGCACCGACGTTGACGTCGCTGCGGTATAGCAATAGTGCTATTATCTTCATGCGCTCCTATTGTGATCGGGAATTCGTAGACGGGCTAAGACATTGCACTGTTAAAACATATATTGGTGTTCTATCACTCACAATATTACCGCAAGACATGAGTGTGAGTTTGTCGAAGTACGCTACCGTTAGTTGAATATTATAGACTACCACGATAGACACTTTGCCGCTGTTATCTGAATCGCTACAGATTTCCATAGTGCATTCCTGGTGTGAAGTTTCCCCCGACCAGCACGCACCCATATCAACGATGTTGCATATCGGGTAGCTAAAAGGAATATCACTGTTGTGAGGCAGTACTGCCCGCAAGCAGGTCAGCTCAATGTGGCTTCAGTCTTCATAAACTTGCCTGTACAGTTGATACTGCCATTTTAAAGTTCCCTATCGCCTGACAAAACTAATACCACCCACATAGGATAGCGCTGCGACACTCAGCAAAGCTGTAAGAGCGATGGCAGATCCGCACCAGCTGTATACTTTAACTCCAAAATCTCCTGAGAGTCTTTCACCTTGTACGATGCCCGGGAAGCAAATTGTTCACAACAGCGATACGACAGCGGGGTCGTATCGCTGGCCGCTACAAAGCTGCTTGATATTCAAGAGTTAAAACAGATCCGAAATCAAGATGCCGCACTGTCCTAGCACTGCAGAAACAACGAGGGAAAGAAATAGCGCAATAAGAAGGAAAGTTAAGGTAACAATTCGTTTTTGCATCTTTTCACTACATCACTTTGACAAAGTGAATCATTATGTAACGAATTCACTCATCTACTCCATATTGTGCTTTAACGATGGCTTGCACAGTATCTCCTGATTGTTGAGCAAATGACTGTACTAGGCCTTCGGGATTGGAAAAGACACGTGGTTTCTTTCCTGCTTCGGTGTTTTGCACTCCAGCTCGTACCAGGGAATCTTCTATACCACCTGTTGAATCCAAACCGTCTTTTATCACGAAAAACACTTCTGGATTAAGAACTGCCAGTGACGCTGCATTTACTGGGCGAATCTCCGTAATGTGGTCTTCTTTGGAAGTGTGGTTGGTTCCAACGGTTTCGATGAGTGTGGAGGCTTGTTCATCGGTTCTCAGGATAAAGAAAACTCCTGCTTTTTCATGCACGGAAAGAAAGCTGATCTTTAGCGCATCTTTGGATGCCCACTGCGTCACCTTCATAAATTCCAGGTCAGCAACTTTCATCATTCCATAAACAACAGGTATCATCTTCAACTTATCGGCAAGATCAACCTCGTTACCTTTGACGTGCGCCCACATGGACTTCACCTAACCGCCCAACCACATATGAGTACGACGTGAATAAAACTGAGCTAGGAGCGCATAAAAACTGTTTTCCGATCTATAAGAAAAGGCGGAAATACCCGGGATTCAACCTCGTTTCTTTGGTGACGATAATACAGTGCCGTTACCTTTTCCATGCAGGCGTACCCCATTGCTATTCGGTCGGTTGTAATCTCGGTAAAAAGACAATCAGCCATAGCTCCATAGGGAACTTTAGCCGCAAGTGTAACAACAGAAAAGTTTGGCCCAAGTCTTATACCGCGACTATTAGCTAATGTTACAGTGGCGGTTGTTACCTCCGCATTTTCACCGATAATAATAGTTGGCGGATCCTCGCCCTCGAAAAACTTCATTGCGTGAACTGCTTGTGATGAATGGGCTGGAACAGCTAAAACGTCAAGGCGGACGCCCCTCAGTTCCGCTCGAACACGAAGACCTTGCATCAAAGTTGCAATTGTGCGTTCAAGGTCGGATCGGTTTTCTTTACGAACAATCACCAGCGCTCGACGATGCCCTGCTTCTGCTGCTACATCGACTGCCATTGAACCTATTGCTTCAAAATCAGATTCAACATAGGGCAGGCCTTCTTTGCGTCCGGTCGTACCTAAAATCACTCCTGGAAAATCCAGTTCAAGCAGAACTTCTTCTCGCCAATCGTTGATGCTTGCCTCCATAAAAATCAGGGCATCAACGCCTGATGAGCGAAGAAATCGAGCAAATTCTTTCCGGGTTGGCTTGTGAAGAATGGGAATAACCAGCGAGGTATCATTTTCTGACGCATATTGTCTCATACCGCATATATAACTGGCGCAAATGAGGTCAATCCCGTTTGTTTCTGCAAAGAGGTGAAGTCCTACTGTGCGTAGTGACCGTGCCGCCAGATTTGATGCCTTCAAATTAGGGACGTAGTTTAACTGCTTAACCGCAGCTTGTACGCGTTTTTTGGTTTCAGGTTTGACCGAACGCTGGCCATTAAGAACATACGATACGGTTGAAGGTGACACCCCAGCTAAGCGTGCAACATCTGCGCGAGTAGCCATGCCACCTTCCCTTCAATCAACATCCCTACTGATGGGTTTTCAGTTCAAACCACGCTGCGCTGTTTCCCGGCATAGTAACACCGTTTTGATTTGACATTACCATAGCTGAAGCTATCAATGGCATTGATACCTCTTCCAACACCACGGGTTTATCAGACATATTGAGCACAACTAACGTATCATCGTTTTCGACACACAGCACCTGAGGGTGCTTGCAATGTTTTGACCAAGTAAAACTCCCCTTCCCCAATTGGCGTTGAGCACGCAGAGCAATGGCTTTACGATACATCGTCAGCGATGAATCTGCTACAAATTCTTGACGATCGGGTGCAAAGTCTTTCCAGTCATCAGGTTGAGGGAGCCAGGGCTTCCCACCAAAGCCAGCATGGGGTTCGCTACTATTCCACGGTAGCGGAACCCGGCACCCATCCCGTCCACGAACACGATAATTTGTTCGCAGCCATGTGGGGTCTTTACGTGCATCATCTGGAAGGTCGGTAACTTCGGGAAGGCCAAGTTCCTCACCTTGGTACAGATATACTGATCCTGGTAAACCCAGTGTAAATAGGCTGATGGCACGTCCTCTGGCAAATCCTAGCTCTTTATTTGGTTGCGGATCATCAACACCAATCCCCTCAATCGTTGAATATCCCGGTTCATATCCAAAGCGCGTTGGGTGACGTACCACGTCATGATTTGATAAGACCCATGTAACGGGTGCCCCCACCTGCGACATTTCATGCACGGTTTGATTGATGACATCACGCATTTTATCCGGAAACCAGCCGACTTTCAGATAGTCGAAGTTAAAGGCTTGACTCATTTCATCTTCGCGAACATACAAGGCATTTCTAGAGGGCGGTTCAACCCATGCCTCGGCAACCATCATGCGGTCTTTGCCATACTCATCCAAAACTCCTCGCCACTCACGATAAATATCATGTACGGGATCCTGATCAAAGAAAGGACCCGAATCTGATGACTCAGGATCACATTTGTCACTATTCCATCTATCGGGGCCAATATCATCATCGGGAAGGCCCTCTGCTTTCACCAATGAGTGTGCAACATCAACACGAAATCCCGAAACACCGCGTTGTGCCCAAAAGTGTAAGAAATCTTTGAAAAGCTGGTGAACATCAGGGTGCTTCCAATTAAAATCTGGTTGTTCGGGGGCAAATAAATGTAAATACCACCAGTCCCGGTCTTCTTCATTGCCCGTGAGCGGATATACCTGTTCCCAGGCAGGCCCTCCAAACATTGAGCCCCAGTTATTCGGGCAACCATCTTTGCTATATCGAAAAATAAAACGTTCGCGTTCCTTTGAGTTCGGCCCGGCAACCAGTGCATCTTGGAACCACTGATGTTGGATTGAACAATGGTTAGGTACCAGGTCGATAATCATACGAATATTGCGTTCACGTGCTTGTTTTACCAGTTCATCAAAATCATCAAGGGTTCCATATTCCGGGTTTACGTCAAAATAATCAGATACGTCGTAACCATTGTCTGCCTGGGGCGACGGGTAGTGAGGTGACATCCAGATAGCATCAATACCGAGCTTTTGTAGGTAATCTAAACGTGAAATAATGCCAGGAATATCACCGATTCCATCACCGTTACTATCGGCAAAACTGCGTGGATACACCTGGTAGATTACGGCACTCCTCCACCATTGGTCGAGGTCGGAACGGGAGGAAAGAATACTGGTGTTCATGTATGTTGGTCCTTTCACGCGTACTTGGATTGTGGGTGTGTTGGTGGTTTGAGGGGTTGAAGAGGGCATGCCTGACCGGCACAGACCGATCGGCATTCTCTCGGCTAGTGGGCCACCACCTCAGTGAGGAAGGCGGCCCACTATCGACACTACTTCACGCCGCCCGCAGCAAGGCCTGCCACAATTCGGCGCTGGAATAGCAATACCAAAATTACCAAAGGTATAGTAACAACAACCCCGGCTGCCATTTGTGAACCGTAAGGTGTTTCGAATTGGCTAACACCTCCAAATTTGGAGATTGCAACCGGTGCGGTTTGGATTCTGGTGTCGTTGACCATGGTAACCGCGATCAAAAATTCGTTCCATGTATTGATGAAAACGATAATTGCCGTGGTAAAAACCCCAGGTGCGGCCAATGGCAAAATTACTCGCCGAAAAGCCTGTCCCGGTGTACAACCGTCAATCATCGCGGCTTGTTCCAACTCAACTGGCATCTGCTTGAAGAAACTGGTCAAATTCCATACTGCCAACGGCAATGCAAATGACAGGTTAGGAACGATCATTGACTGATATGTATTAATCCAGCCGATGTCAGTAAAAAGTTTCAGCAATGGAACAACGATTGCTACCAATGGGAACATCGATGTTGCTATGATAATCGTCAAGATTATCGCTTTGCCTCTAAACTGTAGTCTGGCTAATGCATACGCTGTTACCGTAGCCACGATAAGAGCCAATACTGTCGTAATGCCAGCAACAATCACAGAGTTGATTAACGATTGCCCGAAACCACGTGAAGGATCAAAAACAGCAACGTAGTTTTCAAAACTGATCTCCCGTGGCCAAAAAGATGTTTCAAAAATCTGGCTCGCGGGCCGAATTGACGATACAAACATCCAATAAAACGGTGCCAAACAGAAAATAACAATCAGAATAATACCTAGGGTTGAGCCAGTATTACCCAAGCGTGAACGCCATGTTGCATTCATTTTTTGTCTCCTTCCTGTTTGTTTGGTGCACTCGTGCCAACACTGTGTGTTACCAATGTTTTTGCCTCTTCGTGCATCTGAACGTTGCTGCCTGTGCGCGATGAAGGCTTTGGTGATTTTTTGAAGCCGCGAATAAATGTTTTCAATGACATTTGAGATTTCGAGCTGCCTCCGTCGCCAATAACATCAGCGCCTAAAATATTGATAAAGGCAAATGCGATCAGGAATACGTACAGGAAAAGCATAATGGCGTAAGCCGCTGCTGAGCCATACCGCAGGTTCGAGGCTTCATCTTGCACCAGCATCGACAGTGTTTCCACCGAGCCTTTTCTGGCGCCAATCAAAATGTATGGAAGGTCAAACATCCGTAACGCATCCAACATGCGGAATAAAATCGCAACAATTAAAGCAGGCTTTACCAGCGGTAATGTGATGGTAATGAAACGTTTCCACGCACCGGCACCATCAAGTTTTGCCGCTTCGTAGACTTCATCGGGAATAATCTGTAGTCCCGCCAAGGTCAACAGGCCAATGAACGGCGCTGTTTTCCATGAGTCGGCAATAATGATTGCCAGTTTGGCGTATCCATCACTGGTAGCCCACAGGATTTGTGTGTTCAATAGGGCATTGGCGGCACCGTGGGCATCAAAGATCCATTTCCACAGTATCGCTGAAACAGCTGTTGGAATAGCCCAGGGAACCAAAATTGCGGCACGAACCAGGCCGCGTCCACGCATTGCACGATGCATAATCAACGCCATTGCCACGCCTAAAATTGTTTCGATAACAACTGTGCATACAGTAAACAGCGTCGTGTTCCATGCGGCGTTCCAAAAACGGCTACCTGTGCTTCCTTGGAACATGCTCACATAGTTATCGAATCCAACAAATGGCTCTGTCTCGTTAACAAAACCTGTTGCAGGATCAATGCCTTTGGCACCAAAGAACGACTGGTAAACCGCAGAGATTGTTGGGAAAACAATGACTATCGTAATAACGATTAACGTAGGTGCTACAAGAAGTGCTGCTAATCGAGCCTGTGCTTTGGCAGATTTTGAGCGCCCTCTTTTTTCCACTGTGGAAGTAGCAGAAATATCTGTGCTCATAATTCACCTCGCAACGGTGGCGAGACTCTTACGTATTGAAGAATCCCACCACTCTATCGCTTTACTTAATCTGCTCCGATAGCTTTGAATTGAGTTGTTTCACGGCTTCCTCAGGGCTACTTTCACCTTTAATTAGTGGGAATGCCGCATCTTGGATTGTTGCCGTCACATCACCGTAGTTGACTACCTGTGGACGCGGAGCTGCGTTTTCAATTGATTTCTTCAATGTTGGCAGGTAGGGATAATTCTTAATATTTTCCTCGTTGTCATACAGCTCGGTGAAAGTCGGTGCAAGCGTCATTTCTTTCAGCATGAAATCAACGGATTCTTTAGAGGTATACCATTTCACGAAGTCCAATGCTGTTGCTTTATTCTTGCAGAAGCTGCTGATTGCCGCATTGTGTCCGCCAAGTGATGAAGCACCCGGTTTTCCTGCTTCCATACTGGGAAGTGGTGCAATATCAAACTTACCTTCCATCTTTTCCATCGTCAGTGAATACTGGTATGGCCAGTTACGATAGAATACCAGACGGTCTGCTTCAAAGGCCGCACGGTCTTCTTCTTCCTTGTATGTTAAAGCTTCTTGCGGAATAAAGTTGTCTTTGAATCCATTAGCAACAGTTTCAAAAGCCCTCAAAGTTTCAGGCGAATCAACCACAACTTTACCTTCGGCGTTAATGATCTCTCCACCAGCCGAGTGAATCGCTTCATCGATATTGACTGTCAAACCTTCATATTTGGCAAACTGGCCGGCATAGCACCCAATATCTTCATGACCGGGAAGTGCGCGTACTTTGTCGCAGGCGTCTTTCATATCATCCCATGTTTCAGGAGCCTTTTCGACACCGGCTTCCTTTAAAAGATCGGAGCGATAATACAGAATTCCACCATCTGAGCTATGCGGCATCGCATAGAATCCGCCGTGGTATTCACCAGTTTTCCATACGGGTTCCAATATCTCAGCTTTGGGGAATTCATTGGCGGGCAATGGGTCAATCCACCTGTTGGCCGCAAATTCTGCTACCCATATGTTGTCAACACTCAAAACACAGTAAGCGTCTGATTTTGTTTGAGCATTTTGAATCATCGACTGACGCTGCTGGTCGGCCTCTGTTGAAAGCTCGATCATCTTGACCTGTTCATCTGGATGATCTTTATTCCACTTGTCCATCAAATCCTGCATTTTGCCGGAGTTATCTTTTCCTTGGACATAAGTAATGGGACCACGGCCTTCAAACTGTGCTGCCTCAACATTGGCGGGATCTCCACCAGAAGAGCCTGAACCTCCACCACAGCCAGCAAGACCTGCTACAGATAGTGCCAATGCAGCAATGACTGCATAACCTTTTCGTTTCATGTGCTAAGTACCCCTTCGTGTCTTAGAAAATAGTTGAAGTCGTATCGCGTCATATATCCATCATTCATGTCATGTCGGACATATCTGCTCAAAAACACACAATATCGACGCGCGTCGACTCGATTAAAGTATATGCACATAACATTGACTTTGCAAGACATTTTCAATGATAAATACTTAATTTCTATCATCATTATTTTTATTGAATAGTCTTATTGCTTTCTTACTCCCACCGCAGCATCCTTTTCTCGCACACGCTCATAAAGTCCTTCGATCTTAAAATGATGCCACTAGTCGTATTTTGCGAGGAAACTGAAAAATCACCCAGACCTTTATCCTCTGCCCGTCCCATCGGGTAGACCCATTATGCCTAACCTATTCATCGCACACCTGGAGAAGTGTCCACCATATTCTCACGATTTTTACCTCTCATACACATAATTGATACCTGTGGAATGGCTGATACCTGTAAAAATAATTGATTGTTAAAATTCTTAAAAACTTCCAAGATAACCGTTGATACATTTATTTTTGCCACTTTATAGTATTTTTAGCCTAAGCAATTAGGTGTTAATAGAAAGGTTAATCATCAGATGAAAAAAATTGTTTGCGCTCGTAGCAGCATTTTCGCTAAGTTTTATCCCGCTCCAAGCTCATGCAAGTGCCTCGCTCGCTAGTATTGATACGGTCGTCCCTACCGTATTTCCTTGCAAAGCCTACAACATCGATAAATTAAATGCTAAAAATGTCAGCTGTAAAGCGTAAGGAAATGGATTCATGTGCGCAAAGCTGGGTATGGCTATAAGAAAGGCTACAACTATGCTCACTGGGTCGGTCCCTCCCGCATATCGGGTTTCCTAGCGCCAACACCACCTTCTTTGGATACGCATGGGACACGCACGGAAGTATTACCCATAACGAATGAAAAGATCTCACACTTATCGCGGACCACGCCTGGCATTTGGCATCATCGTCATCGCCCTTTTGGTTGCTAGTTGCAGCACCGGGCACATGTCAAACGATTCGGCAAATAAAGGGAAGCCTTCTAGTCAGGCATGGTCGGCAGAAATAAACGATGCTCTTACCCAAGCACGAAAAGATAAACACCAATTAGCTATCAGTGTTCTTGAAGATAAAGTCATCACAGATGCTGAGTTTGAATCTGTTGTCGATGATTTTAAACAGTGTAGCCAAGATTTAGGCCTGAAAGAAGTTGGTGTTAACAGGTCGCTACGCGCAGGGATCTATTCTTCAGACACGGATAAGTCAGAAGAATTGACTGAAGACATTTTGCAACGTTGCGAACATAGCTCCGGGCTTAGCTACATCAGTTTTTGGTCAACGGCTTATGTTAACCCACATAACAACGACCAGGTATTACTGTTATCGACGTGTCTAGAACGAAATGGTCTTCTTGACCAGCACTACACTTCAGAACAGGAGGAAGCATACACTCAGGAAGCTGCCAAGATTCCTTCAAGTGCAGAGCCTATTGTCAATGCCTGTTTTAACGATCCGTCCTATAGTGATAAATAAACCAGGGAGGGATACCATGACAAAGCGTATTACGCTCGGTAGCCTCACACTTATTGCTGTGGCCCTCATTTCGTCCCTCATTACCTGGTATATCGCTGGTCATGAGCCAACGCCACAACTTCTTGTTGCCGACGAAGCCAGCACTAGCATTCCCGTTGTCAACGAAGCCTTTGACGATAGACATAACGTTCGCCTTCATCCGGTTAACCGGGAAAGCATTGACCTTTTGGCACCCTCTTCCGGGAAAATCACACAACTTGCGTGCGGCCCTGGACAAAAATTTTCTTCTTTAGAGGGCGTTGTGACAATTGATGCCGAAGAAAAGGTTGCTTTTTATTCTTCTGTCCCTCTGTGGCGTGATTTATCAATAGACACCACTGGTAAGGACGTGTCGGCTTTTCAAGAATCTCTGAAAATGAAAGATGATTCTTTGTCAGTAACGGGAAGGATGAATCGCGAAACTCTTGATGTGTGGAAAAAGCTCACGAAATCAATCCTTGGCACACAAGATTCAGTCATTAGGCTCGACAATATCGTGTGGATTCCCGATGAATCTATCACTGTCGATACCTGTGCAACTCAACTAGGAGCCACTATTGAAGCTGGTCAGCCACTGATAAAAACAGTGCCGACAATGACAGGCATCAAGATTGAGCTGCCTGAAGACTTCACCCCTGGTAAGCCTGGTGAAAAATATGTCCTGAGTTTTGCCGACGCAACTGCTGAAGTGACAGATGGTTTCGTTGATGATCCACAACTCATGAAGGCAATACAACAAAGTGAAGACTATTCACAATGGGCGAAGGAGCCAGATAAAACGCTTTTGTCAGGTTCTTACCACCTTGCCACGCCTCGTGAAGCCTACAGAGTTTTGTCTCGCGCTATTGCTACTAACAAAGACTGTGCCTATATCTTTCCCAGTGCTGAAGGCCACCCGATAAAAATTCAACCACTCAGCGCAAAACTAGGCTCAACCGTTTTTACTCCAGACATAGAAAAGGACGCTTCACCAAAGAAAAAACAAATACCATCTATTCCCTCTCACGTAACGATGCCAACACCTGAAATGACACGGAAGTTACCTTCATGCGAATCGAACTCGTAAATGTTGGTCATTGTTTCGGGGAATCTTGCCTTTTTTCCGATGTCAACTTTAGTGCAGTACCTGGACACATCACCGCACTTTGTGGCCCCTCCGGTTCAGGTAAATCGACACTTCTATCAATTATTGCTGGTTGGCTTCAGCCTTTGCGGGGCAGTGTGATTCGCCAAGATGTTGCGAGCGTATCGTGGGTATTTCAAAATCCTTTAGGAATTCCGCGTAGAACCATTATCGATCAGGTCTCTTTTCCTTTTCTCATGAATGGAGTGGCCCCCGACGAGGCACGAGCTCAGGCTCTCGAACTGTTGAACACTGTTGAACTAAGACATGCCGCAGAAAAACCTTTTGCGGCATTGTCTGGTGGTGAGGCCCAACGATTTATGTTCGCACGCGCCCTTGCCATTGAACCCGACCTGCTATTGATTGATGAGCCAACGGCACAACTGGATCGCAGGAGTGCCATACATATTAGTTCCGTTATATGTCACTTGCGCGACTTTCCGCTGATTACCATTGTGGCTTCGCATGATAGTGAGCTTATTTCAGCTTGCGACCATATCATTGACCTTGGTGATTATCCGCCACGTTTGCCACTGCCCGATCGTGAGGCTGATAATGGCAGTAAAAAATAACGGTAAAACAGAAAAGATAGCAAGTCCCCGTCTGTCAGTTTTGGCACATGAAGCATATCAAAACCTTGTAACTCAATGGTGGCGCAGTCTTGGGTGGATTGCTGTCTTTGTGATTATTTGCCTTGTTACTCTTATTCCTCAGGTGAAAATTGATACCGACTATTTGCACGCTGCCAACACTTTTCGTTCTCAAGGCGCAGATATTTGGGTATTTCACGATGCTATCCATGGAATATCGACACCAGGTTGTACAGCCTTGGAAAGTGTTGCGGGTTTTGGAGCCAGTGGGGCCACACGCAAGGTGGAGGATCTTCATGCTAGTCATCTTCCGGGCATTAACGTCAGCACTTTTGAAACGTT
This sequence comes from Actinomycetaceae bacterium, assembly GCA_030540715.1. Taxonomy (GTDB): domain Bacteria; phylum Actinomycetota; class Actinomycetes; order Actinomycetales; family Actinomycetaceae; genus JAUNVQ01. Next base: position 29,358 of record JAUNVQ010000019.1, read on the forward strand.
TGGACATGTTGCAGATGTTTTTTCTACACAGGGCGTTAGCCTCACAGGTCAACAGATAAGCATACCTTCTGAACGTGTCGCTCTTTCCAGTTCGGCTGCAGAAATCTTAGGGCGCAGTGCTGGATCAAGTATTTCGACAACAGACTCCCCCATGATGACAATCGACCGTGTTTTTTATTTTCCAAAAGAAGCAACAAATAAGGATATGGCTGTATCTTTACTGGTTCCAGGGTCACAAAGCGTCCTCTACGATACGTGTTATGTGCAGATCTGGCCCTATTCAGATGCTTCGCTCGACTTAGCAAAAACAATGGTGCGAGCTTCCCACGCAGATGCGTCAACTTTAGAAGTGAACCAATTGGTAACAACTCATGGTCGTAGCTTTCAATTGGATGCCACGCCAAGGTTCCTATCACTTCGCATGGCTCCTATCATCTATATTATTCTGGTTATTCTGTCAGTAGCGGTATGGTTGCGCCGACACAAACTAGAGATCGTACTTTCGATCCACACTGCTCGATCCAATCGTTATGCAGTCTGGGTAATTTCCTGGCTACATCTCAGCGCTCTTTATCTTTTAGCAATGCTGGTGTGTGCCCTGATTGGTGCCGTTATGATTTCTTCAACGGGGCTCCACCAAATCCGTTGGCCCTATGGAATTGATCTTATTAGCCCTATGGCACTCGGGTATGTGGGTACCTCACTAACATGTTTTGTTGGTTGCGCAGCATTGTCGACATCGTCAATATACCGCTATTTCCGCGAGCGTACCTAAAACCATGCGACCCGAATAATTATTTATTTAGTACTCATTGAAAGAGGGCGAAGAAAATATTCTTCGCCCTCTTTCGATTACACGCTATGTATCTTTCATCTACACATCGCTATCGCCCTGGTCTGCTTCTTGTTGAGCAACCTTTGCTTTACATAACACAAAATAACCAACATAGCCAATAACAAGAGAGATAATAACGCCAATATTACCTGATGCCCACAGTCCTTCTTTTCCACCAATGGGACCAAGAAGGTATCCCTGCCAGTTATTCCACGCTGCTTCTTGGAAACCGTTGACAACCAGCCCCCAACCAATAACACAGCACACAGCCATCAATACTAGTGAGGTGATATTACCTGCCCCATAACGTCCAGAGGAATTAAAGAGGGCGAACTCATCATATGACTTCTTACGCAAGGTAATGTCTGCCATCATAATGCCTGCCCAAGCGGCCAATGGGACACCCAGGGTAACAAGGAATGACTGAAATGGTCCAATAAATGTTGGCGAATAGAACACTACATAGATCGTTCCAACACTTAAGATAACTCCATCAATTAATGAAGCAACTGGTCGCGGAATCTTAATTCCCAACGTCAAGAGTGTTAACCCCGATGAATAAATACCGTTAATTGCTCCAGATAGAAGCGACAAAATAGCTGTAAGCAAGAATGGAATCAAGAACCATGTCGGCAAGAGTGAGGCAAGGGCACCCACCGGGTCCATACCGATGTTATCAGATAATTCCTGTGACGATCCTGCAAGAACAAGACCGAAGGTAATCAAAACAACAGGTCCTAACGACCCACCGAAGGTATTCCAAAAAACAATCTGGGATCCTTTGGCATCACGTGACTGGTAGCGTGCCCAGTCAGAAGCGATATTAACCCAACCAAGTCCCATACCTGTCATGACCATGGTCATACCACCGATCATGGCTGGCAAGGTTCCGTGAGGAATCGACGAGACCACGTCCCATTTAATTGCTGGGATAACTAAGATAACGTAAATGATTGTTGTAATACCTGTTAGCCATGTTAAAACTGCCTGCATTTTCATAATAATGTGGTATCCGGCGACAGCACCAAGCACAATCAAGAAAGCAACCGTAACTGAGGCAAATACCGACACCATCGTGTCATCTTCACCAACCCAGCCTAGTCGCTTAAAGATTGTTCCCGTTGCTAGCACAGCTGTAATAGCCAGAACAGTTTCCCAGCCAATTGATGTGAGCCACGAGATAACTCCAGGAATCTTTGCCCCTTGAACACCAAATGCGGCACGTGACATTACCATTGTAGGAACAGAGCCACGTTTACCACCTAAAGCAATAACACCACAAATAGCAAAAGATAAGACAACTCCGACTACAGTGACGAGTGTTGCTTGCCAAAATGAAATTCCGAAACTAAGTACCCATGCACCATACGACATTCCGAAAACCGAAATGTTCGATGCGAACCACGGCAGAAATAACTGGTGTGGCTTAGCTGTGCGCTCAGATTCATGGACAATCTCAATACCGGTAATCTCAATACCGCCCTTACCTTGGATAGTTTGGGCATCATTGTTGCCACCTAGTTCTGAGACATCATGCGCGGATGACGATTCTTTTTCACCCATAATCTTCCTTTCCATTAATTTACAAGATGTATTTGGCGTTAAGCTTTGCGGTAATGCGCGAATAAAACAATGCTCGTGCCGGCAACACACATAACGATAAAGAGGACAATCAATGTGCTTACATCGTTACCAGTATGTGCCAGACGAGATGATACTTTGCCAGGTTTCTTCTTAGCAACATCTACCTTGTCTTTAGTATCACTATCACGAGTATCTGGTGGCTGAATTTGCTTTGGGCATTCCAGTGTTACGCCAGGAGCATCGCGAGTCACCTTATAAACATGCTTCCCTGTCTCGCGAACAACAAACAACTCAACAGGAAGATTCTCAACCTTACCTTCATTAGCTTTACACATTTCAGCATTATCGATCACTGTTTGAGCTGCACCTGCACCATCTGTTGTAATAGGAGCTTTTCGTGCTACAGCCGTTGGCTCATTGTAGTCATTACCACTTAAACCTGGTTCACTCAACGTTGGATCGATAACGATATTATCCACCGTGTATTTGCCGATACGTAGAGAAACAGTATCTTTATCGGTTAATAATCCCGGGCCTTCTGTATAACTCAATCCGCGTAGTGCAATATGTGTTTCTTTGTCATCAGTATGAACAGTCATACCGATTGAATGCTTTTCATCCGCAACTGCAATATCTTTTGCATGGGTTTCTAGATACTTATTGAAAATATCACGGTCAAGGTCACCATTGGTTACCATTGGCCCACCCTTAGTAATAGCGGGGAAGGAATCTCCACCGCTGAGGATGAACGACAATGAACCGATTGTGTATTTCTTTTGCGGATCAATTGGTTGACCATTAATAGCCACATGTATCACACGCTCGCCAAGTGGACGGTGCGGATCATAGAGATAGCTCACGTTACTCGAGAAGCTGAGTTTAAGGAGTGGCCGAGAGTTCTGTTCTGATAATCCAGTTTTCCATTGCTCTTCTATAACTTCTTTAAACTGCTTACCTGTAAGTGTTACATATCCAACTTCATTAGAAAATGGCTGTACAGCATAAGTTTGAGCATAGGTAAGTTCACCTTTGTCGGATGTTTCAAGGTCATCACGAATATCACCGGCATTAATCATACCTATGTCGACTTGATTGCCCTGACGATCCCTGAGCATTGTATGAAGACCATCAGCGATCAGATTACCAAGTGTTGATTCATGTCCGCGGTTTGAACCGGGGCCTTTGTCGCCAACGATTGCACGAGCAAACTTCATATTTGGTTGTAGATTCTTTGCAATAACGCGTTTTCCTTCAGCTTCAGACTTTGTTTTTGCATCATCAACAATCGCTTTGATCTTGCCTGCAACTGGTGACTCTGCCGAATTACATGTTGCAATGTCTGCGGCTGGAATCTTCTCAACCGAGGTTTTAACAACCTTTCCTGTGTTTTTGTCCACTTTCACAATCATCTTTGAAAGATTATCTGTGTAGGCACCTGAGGCTGTTCCAGAGATCTTGTAGCCATTTTCCCCTTGGTTAAAGAAGTAAGGAACATGGGTATCTCCACCCATAAGACCATCAACATAGGCACTATCCATATTGTTGATGTTCTTCTCTACATCGTCATCAAGCATGGCAATAACTACATCTGCTTTATCACCATTAGCCAGTGTTCCCTCTTTTAGTTCTTTGGCAAGGGCATTGATTTTAGTAATTGGATCGCCAAATGACATGCCGTCTGTCATTCCTGGTGCCAACTTATCCGGAACATCTGGTGCAATAGCTCCAATATAGGCAACTTTAATCCCGGCTGGTGATTGCCAAATATGATAGGGCTTAAGATAGGGACCGGAACCATTTTTAAAATCACCTAGCCCGTTAACATTGGCACCCAAATAGGGGAATCCAATTTTTTCAAATGCAACGTCATTACCGTTGAGATTATAGGTGCTTCCCTCTAAGCGAGCGCGGAAAGTATCTTGACCTAAATCGAGTTCATGATTACCGATTGTTGAAGCCTGCGGTTTTAACTCATTGAGGGCAGCGATTGTTGGATTGTCATACAAAATACCTGATGTAAATGGGCTAGCTCCAATATTGTCCCCAAGCAATGTTAATGCTGAATCCGCGTGACTCCTCTGTGCTTTCTCAAGATAACAGCCGATAGATTCTAATCCAGCTTCAACTATTTTTCCTTTATATTCAACCTGTTCAATGTGACCATGAATGTCTGTGAGGTTATAGAGATGGAGTTCAACAACATCATCTACAGGCTCAGCCATAGCCAATGATGTCCCTCCGGCAAGTATGAGACCTAAAACAGCAGCCGTAGAACTCAAAACTATACGTTTAAACTGCATAAATACTCCTTTTGAAACAACCATATCTTCCGTAGATATGCGTAAAAAATAAGTTGTTTAAGCTTGTGTGCCGCGCTTATACAACCAGGTAATCGTATATCTTTTTTTGTTATTTTCTTGCGGACTTATGTCCCGAAGCACTACATGTATGTGAGATAGTTTGTCAATCGAAAATTACTATTCCATTTCGAATAAAAAATAAAAGATCTGGTCACCGTGTAATAGAATAGTACTATCAATAATCACGATATTTAGTGGTTTGCTTTTCCATAAATATTTACACTATCTATACAACTTTTTGTCTTTTTGCGATGAAGGAGATTAACATTGACACCCGAAGACTTTCCACAATTCCTTATTGACGATGAAATAAAAAATGGTGCACAATACTTAAAAGATAAATGTGGTAGCGATCTTGATGTTCTTATTGTCCTTGGCTCAGGATTGGCAGATACCCTTGCTCACGATCCTTTGGGGGACCTTATTGACACATTCGAGCTATCAGATATTCCCGGTGTCATGAAACCTATTGCAGATGGTCATCTTGATCAGATGCACCTCTACCAAACCCTTGACTCTGAAGGAAAAAAGCTAACTATCGCAGTTGCTTTGGGGCGAACCCATCTATACGAAGGACATGGCCCAGACCCTGTCACTGCTTTAGCAAAAATCTGCTATGCCGCTGGTGTGAAAACTGCAATATTATGTAATGCCAACGGCTGCTTGCGTGAGTGGGAACTAGGCGATGTTGTTGCAATCGACGATCACCTGAACTTTACTGGCACTTCACCTTTTAATGGTACATTTTTCACCGATATTTCTGCTACATGGGATCAGGAATACACTGAGGCATTATCGAAGGTGTGCCAAAGACGCGGTAACTATGCGATTATGCGTGGCCCAGAGTATCAAACTATGGCCGAAACTCGTTTTCTTCACGGAGCCGGTGTTGACTGCGTAGGAATGTCAACTGTCATGGAAGCTCTTATGCTCCATGCACTAGGGGTAAGGGTATGCGGTATGTCAGTTGTATCAGATCTTTCTTTTTCAACACAGGAAACTGATCCTCACGCAGTAGTCGAGATTGCCGCACGTGCTCAACAAACCATACGTCAAGGCATTGACACTATCTTAGCAATTCAATAGATTTTACGGCTCGCAACTAGAAGAAACCAAAGTGTTTGAAATCAATAATCCATCTTTGCGGGATTTACAATTAGCCGTCTATCAAACCATTGCCCTACCCACACAGCTAACAAATCAGGTCCCCCCATGGATCCTAGACACTTGTACCGCAGGTTGTTTTGACGAATGTAAACAATGAACAGTCACATTAAGCGCTAGCCGCCTCGGTTTTACGCATTACACAGTCACAAAGATTACAGCATGTCAGCGTCTTACACACCCATGTAAAGACCATGTGATGAGTTTCAGCTCAACCCATGACCACACAGGAGACCTAGAAGAGCTATCAACTGGCAGGAGGTTAGAAGAGTTTTGCCCGCTGCTAATATCGCAACTGACTAAAGTTCTTCAACGCTATGAGACTAACGCCAAACAAGCAATAGAAAACAACGCGAAAGCTGGTGACAGTTAAGCACGCGGAAACCTCACCAAACCAACAGCACAACAACCCCTAGCATTGCGTCATGTGATTGCTAGGGGGTTCAGTATATACACCACACAAAGATAAGTGCCCTAACTTGATTGAAAATAGTCGAATTATTTTCAGCAAGAAAGGGCACAATCTAGCATAGCAGCCCACACACAACCGCGTGCAATAAGAAACCGTTAGCCCACGCTCAGCCCACGAAACCGATAAAACTAAACCCCCGAACCTATTTATACAGGTCAGGGGGTTAAATTGTGGCGGTAGCGGTGGGATTTGAACCCACGGTGGGCCTAAACCCACACAGCATTTCGAGTGCTGCACCTTCGGCCGCTCGGACACGCTACCAAGTCATTGGAAACCACATCGCACCTGTGAAGGTTACAACGAATTACCAACTCTGTTATGGTACATGATCTGAAATAAATGACATAATCAGTACCCACAAATAAGTGCTGAGCAACAGTTAGTCGGTCACAATTCCGTACAGACGGTCACCGGCATCGCCCAGCCCGGGCACAATATATGCCTTGTCGTTAAGACGTTCATCAACAGCTGCCACAACAATCGAGACATCTGCCCTGTTATCAACAGCAGCCTCAACTGTTTTAATACCTTCAGGGGCAGCAAGGATACAGATGCAGGTCACGTCTTGTGCACCGCGCTCCAAAGCATAGTTAATGGCAGCGACCAGAGTATTCCCTGTGGCAAGCATCGGGTCGACCAAGAAGACCTGCCGATCCGTTAAATCCTGTGGCAAACGATTGGCGTATGTTTCAATAGCCAGTGTTTCTTCGTCACGACGCATTCCCAAAAAACCGACCTCTGCAGTTGGCAGAAGTTTTGTCATACCCGACAGCATTCCAAGCCCTGCACGCAAAATTGGAATAACGATTGGTCGTGGCCGAGTTAATGCCGTACCAACAGTAGGGGCAACAGGGGTGTTAATCGCTTTGGGAGCCACCCGCACATGGCGCGTAGCCTCGTATGCCAGCAGGGTCACTAACTCATCAACAAGTTCACGAAAAACTGCCGACGTCGTATTTTTATCACGCAAAACGGTCAGCTTATGCGCGACCAAAGGGTGTTCTATTGTTTTCAGTTGCATACTTTCAATCTACCTTGACTCTGCAACCTTGTGCATCAAGATTCGCATACGTGTCAGAAATATCTCGTCACGCTGCTCTTCCAAACGTACCAACGACCATTAACAGTCGCGCAGATCCAACAGCGCATCGCTCAACAGTTACACCAACGAAAAGTTGTGCCACTAGCCCAACGGTTTCTATCAGCGTCGAGGTGCCACAAAACGGTCAACCACACTCATACCGGCCTGCACGGCTTCGCCCTCTAAAATAATTGCCGTTGCCGTGGGGACTCCGCCGAAGAATTCATCGCTTCCACTAAGGAAGGCCGCAACTGCGGATACGGTGGGCTCATGACCCACCACAACGGTGGAGTCTTTTCCGTATTCCACCACCGCATCAACCATTCCTTCTACCCCGGCCGAATAAAGCTCCGGCAAGGAAAGATAGTCGCAGTTAAAATCTAGAAGCTGCGCGGTTTCCGTAGTCCTTGCAGCATCGGAGTGCAACACAATATCGGGTTGAATCACGTCGTGCAGGCACGGTCGAAGTTCCTGGACTTGGCGGTGTCCCTGAGGGCTAAGAACTCGAGCATGGTCACTGATGCCTCGACGCTGCGCATGAGCATGGCGAATAATGGTGAGCTTCATACCTTAACCTTAAAGCATCGACGCTGGACAAACAATGCGTGAGGGCGGAGGGTTTCACGACGGGTAGCGACTGAGGCATGACGGTAAAAATGGCAAGCCGTTTCACAGCATCACACCCAGTCACAACACGGACGATAATCGGTGTGACAGCACAATCACCTTTCGAGGGCCTTGCTGCACACGGATACCGGGTAAAGCGTGGAAGTCTGTGCAGACAGCACGATCACCTAGACGCGCACTCATTTCCCTTAGCCACCCTGTTGATGTGGCAAGGTTCAGCGGACAAGGGGAAAAAACCACGGCAACCATTATCCCGCTACACCGGGAGCCGGGTCACTTATCATCAACTCCACAAACCGTTCCTATCACGTTACGATGTTTTTATGAAGAGGACGAAGCAGCCACCACATCCTAACGCAACAACTTCAAGCCGCACTATTCCTTCAGTGGTTCTCTCACGCTACAATGCGGCAATGACTGAAGCCCTTAACCTTGCACAAAAGGCAGCTACCTGCGGCGATGTTCCTGTTGGTGCAGTAGTCCAACAAAGTGATGGCTACATTATTGGACGTGGATATAACCAACGCGAAACTCCCCCTTTTGACCCAAGTGCTCACGCCGAGGTTATTGCATTACGTGAAGCTGCCAAACACCTGCAAACGTGGCGTCTTGAAGGCTGCACACTTGTTGTTACTTTAGAGCCGTGCGCAATGTGTGCAGGGGCGATTGTTTTATCACGCATTGACCGCCTGGTCTTTGGCGCATGGGATGACAAGGCTGGAGCATGTGGTTCACTGCGTGATATCGTGCGTGATAAAAGGCTCAACCATCGCGTTGAAGTCATTGGTGGGCTGCGCCACGATGAAGCAGCACAGCAATTGCAGGAGTTTTTTGGGCGCTAAGAGGTTTTTCAGCCCACTCGAAGGCACGCATTTGTCTGTCGTGAACTTCTTTTCATATATTAATTTCGTCTCACTCACCCACGCCACGTTTGTACCTTCCCCGCTTTCATATTCCACACGCCCCAATACACTTCACACCTGACCCGCAGCCAGATATCCGTGCAACCCAATCCGCAGCCTAATACGTTCCATCCAAGAGCGTGCCCATAAAGATCACAATGAAGCCTTTCAGCTCTTTGCATAACGAAGACACCACACCGAGAGCCCCTCAAAATGGTTATTTATCAGGCATACCACATAAAAATCCTGCCTTACACCATGAAAACAGTAGGCTTCTAGGTCAACAGAAGAAAACACATGTCTCTACACATAGTATCTCTGTCACTCACATGGTGTCCTGTAAGGTGACAGTGTTTAATATAAGCAAACGGGGGAACACATTCCACGAATGTGTTCCCCCGCCTGGTATCGTATTCTATGCTGAACCTGTGACAGTACTGACCTGGCATGCTCCCATCAAAGGCTTTACCTAAAAGGGATTCACACACGCCACAGTATCAACACTGACTAAGCCACCAGTCAAGTAACAAGACGAACAGGTTCGGCCGTGACAACAAGGATGGCCTCGCTCAGCAAGTTACACAAGCCGCACCAACCAGCCCAGTCACGACTACAGATCCCGTCTGTTAGTCAGTAACAATATTACTCGGCTGGAATAACGGCTTTATTTGGCCATTCTTTTTCGATGTATTGCTTTACTTCATCAGAGTGCAGCAGTGCGTCAAGTTTCTTAATAGCATCCAGTTTGGGGCTATCTTTCTTCCACGCCAAAATATTGCTGTTCGGGTTATCGGTAGCTGATTCAAGTTGCAGAGCATCCTTTGGTTCCTTACCGCCTTCCAACGCAAAGTTACCGTTAATCACGGCGGCATCAACATCTGCCAGTGAACGAATCAACTGCGGACCTTCAACCTCTTTGAACTGAAGTTTCTTTGGGTTATATTCAGCAGATGACTGAATCTCGGCAATATTAAATTCCTTATCGGCAGGAATCTTCAACAATCCAGCATCGCTCAGCAGCTTCAAGCCGCGTGCCTGGTTAGAAGGATCGTTGATAATACCAATCGATGCGCCCTCTTTGATGTCTTTAATGTCGGTCAGTTTATCGGAATACAAACCGAGCGGTTCCAGGTGAATACCCTTCCCCCATTCAAAGTCGAAGCCCTTATCGGCGATCTGCTGTTCAATATAGGGTACGTGCTGGAAGTAGTTGGCATCAATGTCACCAGCCTGTAGTGCCTCGTTTGGCAATACATAGTCAGTGTATTCCTTAATATCAAGTGTTAAGCCTTCTTTTTCAGCCAGTTCGTCTTGAATGAACTTCAAGATTTTGCCGTGTGGTGTTGGTGTTGCCCCCACGATAAGAGTGGTGGCACCGCCATCTTTGGCACCGTCTTTCGCTTCGCCGTCATCTTTGGCGCTGTCGTTAGCACCGCCACATGCGCTTAGACCTAGTGTCAATGCTGCGGCTCCTGCCAGTGCAAATATTTTCTTTGTAATACGCATTCTTATTCCTTTCATTGGAAACACTGCCATTGTGGCATGTTTAGCTATAACGTCTCATAATGATTTTCACAGTGTGGACGAACGAGACAAAGCACACGTAGCGCACAGGAGTTTTCGTGAGATTGTCTTGGCTGTTTCTTGTCTCAATACCCATAACACCACGTGATGCTATACTTCGTCCACGAAAAAGAAAACCGTGTGGTTTGCGGTAGTGGCTGTGGCTCCGACTGGCTGTTCCTTAACGGTGATCAACCAGTCGGCTTAGCATGTCACCCGTGGCCTGAACAATCATGACCAGTACAAGTACGCCAACAACAGTCACTAACATCACGTCACCTTGGAACTGCGCATAACCGTAGTTTAAGGCCAATTTACCCAGACCATCGGCACCAAGGGGGCCTGCCATTGCCGAGTAACCAATCAGCGCAATCGTGGTGACGGTTATGGACTGAATTAGCGCGGGAAGGGCCTCGCGTACTTGGATGCCCCACATTATTTGAGAGGACGTTGCTCCCGCCATTTTTGCGGCCTCAATCTTTCCGAAGCCTACACCTTGAATATTGGATTCTACCAGGCGAGCAAAAAATGGGATCGCTGCAATGGACAGTGGCACAACGGCCGCTTTCCATCCCAGTGATGTACCAATAAGCCAGCGTGTAAACGGCAATATGGCAATAAGTAAAATCACGAACGGTAGTGAACGTCCTACATTCACAATAAATCCAAGGAGCTGATTTGTTACACGCGCAATTTTAAGATGATGATAGAGCCCACCTGGTGCTGTTGCCACCAAAATAAGCCCAAGTGGAAGCCCCAGTAGCACGGCAAAAAATGTGGACCATACTGTCATCAAAATGGTTTCCAGCATGGCTGTCCAAAAGAACTCGGTAATTACAGGGTTGTTCAACCATGTTCCATCTTGGCTTGCTGCTATTGCTTGTAGCAGCACGGAAGTAGTAGTTAATCCATTCAACATTATTTGCGTACCTCCGTGTAAATCCCTAAGGATCGAAATGTTCGTACAGCATGCTCAACGCGTCCTACAGGTACAGCTAAAGCAAGGCGCCCCACCTGGGTTTTTCCAATTGTTTCAAAGGTTCCACCCACCACATCGGCACCTTCATCAGCGACAACACTCATCACTTTAGCGCCGGTGGGTTTACCTGGGGTGGAGGTAAACGCTATATCAATGACACGCGTATATTTTCCGTCCAGCTGCACTTCTTCGTCTACGCGTGGGGGCGGTACAAGTTCTTGAGCAAGCCTCGTTTCAGGTTGAGCTATAATGTCTTCAACACGCCCAGTTTGAACCATACGCCCCGACTCCAAAAGTGTCACCGAGTCGCAAATCTCGCGGACAACACTCATCTCGTGGGTAATTATTACCACGGTTACACCCAGACGATCACGCAGGTCACGAATCAGATGCAAGATTTGTTGCGTAGATTCAGTATCAAGGGCACTGGTTGGTTCATCACAGAGTAACACTGATGGGTTATCTGCTAACGCCCGTGCAATACCCACGCGCTGCTGTTGACCACCTGAAAGCTGTGAGGGATAGGACGAACCACGTCCACTCAATCCCACCAGGGCTAACAGTTCTTCAACACGTTCATGGCGTGTACCGCGTTTTTGTTTTGCCAGATACAGCGGATAGGCGATATTGCCAGCAGCAGTGCGCGAATCAAAAAGATGAGCTGCCTGAAACACCATTCCGATAGCACGCCGAGCTTTCGGTAATTCACGTTCAGCTAAGGCCGACAGGTCTTCACCGTCAACATAGATAGATCCAGAGGTCGGTTTTTCCAACGCCGTCAGGCAGCGAATAAGCGTGGATTTTCCTGCGCCTGATTGGCCAACAATACCGTGGATATCTCCCTCATAGATTTTTAGGTTGATACCGTCAAGCGCATGAAGATTATCCTGTTTCTTTCTTGGATAAACCTTGTAAACATCATTGAGCTCGATCATGACTTTTCTATTGTCAGAGGGCGTAGTGTCACCTTCACTGGTTGGTGGTTGCGTTTCAGCGAAGTTCTGTTCGTTAATACCCTTGATATTTGTCATGAATGTTCCTCCATCGTTCCTGGCAGAAGCACCCTGCGTAAGCGGGTTGCTGCAGCTTCAGCGAGCCAGGTCTCTAAGCTGCTCTTGATGGTTATCTTGCTGAGTTGATGATATGACCGATCGCCAGCGGACGCAAACACACGTGCTCACTATCCCAAAGCGTGAGATGAAACGGTCCCCCACTGTGGTAGTGGAGGACCGTCACACATCCATATTTATACGTAGCGAATGTTCTAGGAACTTGCCCGTGGAGGGAAGCCCCCTGCCGAGGGTTGGCCAGGTGCATTACCCGTAGGCGGCACCACTGGTGGTTGACCCGCAGGGGGTTGTACGGGTGGCTGGCCAACTGGGGACTGCCCTAGCGGAGGCTGTCCTGTTGGGATTTGCCCTGTGGCAGGCTGAACTGGAGGCTGACCTGTTGCCTGCATTGGTGGCTGCCCCATCGCAGGATATTGCCCACCGTAAGGCTGCTGACCTGGCATTATATAGGGTTGCTGCCCAGGAAGCTGCCCAAATCCTGGCATTGGTCCACTCGGCGCACCAAACAGGCGTTCAGCCTGGCGCATCTGCGTCAAATAAGGGTACTTTTGCCCCAGGCTTGGCACAGCGCGGGCAATATAGGGCACAACGAAACGAGCCAATAGATCCACCACAACTGCAAAAACCATAATGAGCAGTAGCGAAAGGCCACCTAAGATCATGTTGCCCGAGGAATAGGCACCTCCCGTGCTTTTAATAAGGCTATAGTATCCAGCAAAGCCACCGTCACTGACTGCCGTAACCCACATGGTAAAGAGTGAAAAGACAAACCACAGTCCCACAATCACGCCAAGGTCTATCCATGACTCATTACCTTTACGGAAGATTGCCACTGCGATAGCAACCACAAGGAGCATGACAATGGTTGCCAACACAGTAAGAATAATCATCCACCACTCACCTTGATAATACGATAGGGAGTATGAATCGACAGAAAGAGGGGCACCCATCATGCGATAGGGGGCTAACAGAAGGTCTTGGCCAAGAGTAAGAATAAGCGAACCAAAAAACTCGCCAAACTTTATGCTGTTACTGTAAATAATAAAAGTTATCAAGGTTGAAATCAGGTAGAAAACATACATCCCGATAGCCAACACACCGTAGGACTTCAATGACGGCTGAAGCATTTCTACCAGCTTCGTCATATTCTGTTTCATTTGGGGGTTAAAGGGAAGTTCCGATGGTTTCTGCGCAAAGAATGAAATCACCATCATCCAAAACCATGAAGTAAACAGCAATGCTGCCCACGAAAAGTATCCCATCGTCGAGGCCTTCATTATTGCCACAATAATTGTGAGCAACACTGCGGCACCGAAACTGGGAACAACCACAGACATCACAAGATCAATCTTTTTGGTAAGTGGCCGCGCAGCGCGCATTTTCCTGATCGTCATGAAGGCAGCAACGAAAACAATAATCGTCATAGTGAGGAAGAATATAGAACCAGATGAGCTTTCATTGTGTCCAGATGACGCACCAAAAATCAAGGCGATCATCGAATAGAAGCCGGCAAAGAACTCTTTTGCTCCAGCTGAACGACCCCCAAGAAGAAGGAACATCAAAAGGTTAGCTACCAATGCAGCTGCCAAAGTCAGACCAACCCATGCACCCAATGTAATCGCTCCAAGTTGAAGAGCATTTTTTGAAAAAACAGGCTGTGCGGGTTGAGCAAAGGCGGGCTGGCCATACCCTGGTTGACCATATGCGGGCTGGCCATAGCCCGGCTGTGCATATCCTTGCTGAAATTGCCCCTGTTGCTGATAGGCTGACCACTGCTGGGGGGCAGGAGCTTGAGTCGGAACTGACTGCGCAGCGCCTGGTTGCGTTGGCGGTTGTGAACCTGTCTGGCCCATCCCCATTCGTGATTGTTCTTCCATCGTTAAGAATCCACCTTTACTAGTTTAATGAGTGACAGTCTTTGGCCTAGTCTAGCAAAATCAGTCATAATTAAGAATAGAACGCACCCACTGCGAAGCTTGGGTAAAGTCATTGTCGTGACAATCAACATCAATAAAATTGGGTTGTTTATCCGCTTTAGGATACGAACCTAAAAACCGTAAATCTTCACACGTACGATACAGACCAACCAAAGCAGCTTGAACACGTTCCTCTCTGATATGCCCATCAATATCAATATTAAATGAGTACCGCCCAACACTTCCAGCAACGGGACGCGACTCGATACGAGTCAAGTTGACCCCGCGTACAGAAAACTGTTCCAACATCGTCAATAACAACCCGGGACGGTCAGGAGGTAAATACACTTGAATCGTTGTGCGATCAGCTCCAGTTGGTTCACCCACATGACAGGGAAGCCCCAGCTCAACAAAACGTGTATGGGCTCCTGGATTATCGGCAACATCGGCCTCTAAAATATCTAATCCACACAGCTTTACAGCAACTGCCGAGGATAATACGGCTTGAAAACCAGGATCTGCCTGTTCACTAAGCAGCGTTGCAGCCGATGCTGTCGATGCTGTACGCACATGTTCCACACCCGGAAGGTGATCTGCAATCCAGTTGCGACACTGTGCCCAGGCATGAGGGTGCGTACCAATGGCAGTTATATCTTCCCTGGCCACACCTTGTTTTACTGCTAATGTGAATGCTACAGGAACCGTAGTTTCACGCAGGATCATCAACCGTTTATCATTTGCTAGGGAATCCATAGTGGCCGTTACTCCGCCCTCTACAGTATTCTCGATGGGCACAACTGCTCTGTGGGCCTTGCCTTCGCGTACCATATCCATGGCAACACGCTCACCAGCACAGGGGATCAGCTCAGCCTTTCCATTCACAAACTGTGTTAATGCTTGGTGACAAAAGGTTCCATAAGGACCCAAAAAGGCGTAACGTCGAGGTTGTGGGTGCTCACAACAAGTGTGATGGTCATTCATGACGGCTCCTTGGGGTGGACTGTTTCTCATATTCAATGTTGATAGTAGGATACAGCGCCTTTGTGCTTTAAGGTTAAGATGTGCCACGTTTTGAAAAGACATCAGGGAAGTCACACACAGCTGCGACACCGCAACATCCCCGTCGTCACCTGCTGACCATACTAGGGGCTCTTGTGCTGTGCTCCATCCTGGCGGCAAGCCTTACCAGTGCGCCTTTTACCTCTTTAACATACGCATCGGAGCTTCCTAGCACTGCGCAAGGCTCATCACACAACAACACTGCAAACACTGACAGTCACCATTCTTGGGGGACTTCTGACCTCAC
Organism: Actinomycetaceae bacterium; assembly: GCA_030540715.1. GTDB lineage: Bacteria > Actinomycetota > Actinomycetes > Actinomycetales > Actinomycetaceae > JAUNVQ01. The sequence continues at coordinate 45,217 of JAUNVQ010000019.1, forward strand.
CGTAAGCACCACGCACCGCACCAAAGCGTCCACCCCCACACCAACAGTTTTTATTGGGGTCAGTGGGCTTCGCTGGCAAGATATTAACCTTGATGCTTCTGACAATGCACCTATGAAACAACTGGCAGAAAAATCAATGATTGCCAATACGGTTGTGCGCTCACAGGCTTCCATTAGCTGCCCTGCTGACGGATGGCTTACTTTATCGGCTGGTATGCGTCACATTGATAAACAGGCGCGTGCTACTAAAAAATGTCGGCCCATTGAAGAACCGCACGACTTTATGAACCCGGAAACACCGACAGCTCCAGCTATTGATGCCGTTGTTCCCCACTGGAAGTCCTATCGTGAAAGTGTAAGCCAGAACTCCCCCGCTATTAGCACAGGAAACCTTGGCAGCTCACTTGCAGATGCATCTAGACCCTATGCAGTGATTGGCCCCGGAGCCGCCATTGGCTTTGCGCGTCACGACGGTGTTGTTCCTGCCTACTATCATCTTCCCCACGCTGATAGTGACTACGGTAGGGCCGTTGAAAAAGCACTTGACAAACATTCTTTTGTTGCTGTTGATGCAGGCAACGTTCGTTCACCTCACGATATTACGTTTCCGTCAACCAATCTGGTAGTCAATCCCGATGACGGATTCCCTGGGGCTGATCCCCTCAGCGCCATTCGCAACGGACAGGTACCCACAAATCTTGCCGATAAAGATTTAGTTAAGAGCTATCACCCTGAACCGTTACTTCGCAGAATCAACGCCATCATTAAGGCAGTTGATAGTCGTGCTGATATTATGATTGTTTCGTTGGGCGACACCTCACATATCGCCCATCTACAAATGGCACTTATTGAAGATTCTTCTTACCCAGCTAGTGCTGGCACATTGGCACGTTCCATATCAGTAAAACAAAATGGCATCATTCAAACAACCGACATTACAGAACTAATTTTACATCGCCTTGACATCCAGAACGGCTCTGATACAGGCTCGAATTCTATTGAAAGCGCTCACGTAAACCCTAGCACCAATTCAAAGCCTGATACCTCCACCTCCGATACACTGCCCATCACCCACAAGGCACCTATTTCTGCAGTAGGGCCTCCTGGCACTCCCCTCAAGGCGCGCTATAATGCCCTAGTATCGCGCGCCCTGCACTCAGATGTCACCCAGGCTATTTTCCCCGACTACTTTATCGCTATCACAATCACCACTGTCGCCAGTTTATTTATCATTATCGCACTGTCTATGACGCCGCTTAGTACATGGTTTTATGGCCGCAAACGTCTGCTACGCATACTCTCTGGCGTATTATTATGGGCAGCCGCAATCCCCTTTGCCACACATATCTGCACTTTTATTCCTGTATGGATGATCTGGCCTTCCTCTCGAAGTGCCTCGCTGTGGATTACCCTTATACTTATCGGGGCCCTAAGCAGCATTTTATCCCTGGTAAGTTCGATGATTGACCGATTATTTGCCATGAAGTTTAGCAACTGGCACACACGGTGGAACCCTCTGGGTGCGGTTTCGTGGCTAAGCGCTGCCTACTATATTGCACTGGTTGTTTCTCCACTTCTGGGTTCAATTGACCAACTAGATGCCCTCCTTGGCACGCGAACAGCACATGGCTTGCGCTTTTATGGTGTTGGCAATTCACAATTTGCTCTTCTTATTGTGGCTACGATGATATGTGCAGGCGTAGCGGCCTTTATTTTCAGAGGACGCCGCATTCACTCCCTCTTTGCTGTTGGTGTCATCGGAGCCATCGCGGTTTTTATTGACGGCTTCCCCACCTTAGGAGTTGACTTCGGTGGCCCTCCTGCGTTGGTACCTGGCATCTGTTTGCTCGTAATAATGCTGGTACTTCACACAAAAGTGAACTGGAAAAATCTAGCAGCAACACTAGGAATTACTATATTGGTGATAGCATTTTTTGGGATTGTTACACTTACTATGCCCTCGATGCGTACAACACATATTGGAAAATTCTATTCTGATCTTCTTCACCATCAACACGGTAACGCCGTGATTCAACGCAAAGCAGGTGCAGCCATTGACACCATTATTGGTTCCACCGTGAACCTTGTAAGCGCTCTTGCAGGTATCACCGCTATTATTGTGCTGCTGTGGTGGTGCAGCAAACGTTTCCGCCCTCCGCTGACACCATCTGCACACATGCCCTGGCGCGCAGGAAAAGATGTTCACATTCTTTACCCTATTGCACTGTCAACAGCAACAGCCTGTATTATTGGTGTATTTATCAACGACTCAGGAATATTAATTTTAGCAACCGCACTGGTATACGCCATTCCAGCCTATGGTGCTTCGCTAGTATCAGCAATGTCACGTCTTGAGAAATAGCCAGACGATTGTCAAGCACATCACGCAATGTAAACAAAGCACGAAAAATCGTTCATGCGGTGTAAGCTAGGGCTCATGGGTAAAAAATCGCAGCGAAAAGCACTGGCTGCCATGAAAAAAGGCAAAGCCACGGAAAAAAATGTTTCACAACAGGCACAAAGCAAGGACGCAGCAGCAAAAAGTGCTGCTGGACGGCAAAATGTCACGAAGAAACCGGTATATATTTCACGTGTTCATCGTCCTTTCGAAGGGCTAGAACACGAAGTGGAACTTGCAGCACTACGAGAACTTATTCCCGCCGGTTCAGTCAAAATCCATACCACAAAAGAATATGGCGACACCGATGCCTGGCTTGTCTCTATTGCCCCTGAACAGGCTCAAGGCGTAAAAACTGACGATGGCCGCATCCTGATTGGCCTTCAAACTGCTGGCTCAACAGGTGATGCCAGCCACGACATCGCCCTCGTCTTAGAAAAACTCATCGATGCCTCACCAGGAACAACAATCAAAGGCCTGGATGTTCGCGCTGAAGCTCCGAAACTGCGCGAGATGATCGCCTCGGAATCTGACTTTGAGATTTACGAAGATTTCGGTTTTTGGTTCACGGAAGAAGAACGTTCAGAAAAAGACATTGCACAAGCACTTGAACAGATGAAAGAGTCGATGGTTCCTACCAAAGCTCTGGACGGTGTACGCGGCGCATACTGGTGCAAAATGACCAATAATTTTGTGCGCTGGGTACGTTCCGAAGATGAAGACGCTGTGCTCAATGGCCTGGCACGTTTATTAGCGGAAAAAGATGCCGAGCTCACCGACGGCGCACGCTGCATCGGCGCATTTCGTATGCTAGGACTACTCACACCCGTATGGCAGGTAGACAACAATGATGACCTGGACAAATTGTCACAAGCGGCGAAAAAATTTGACGCAAAACTAACGAAAGCGATTGCCGATAAAAGCGCTTTGACTCCAGCTCAACGCCGCGCACGTGATGGCTTTATCTCACGGCAGGTTTCTTTACGTTAAGCCCACCAATTCATCCCTTCTTTTCCAGGCAAAAACCAGGTAAAGATATTACGATATAAGGGTAGGCGCTTACAGATAATCCAGCGGAGGGAAAAGCGGATGTCCTCGCAAGGCGGGCTTGACACCACATTTACATCAGACGGTGAACACACACCACCTGTTGCAGTGGTGATTCCAGCGAAAGATGAAGAAACGACCATTGCATCAACAGTGCGTTCCGCCAAGGCACTTCCTGGTGTCAAACTCATTGTTGTTGTTGACGATGGATCGCATGACAATACAAAAAATGTAGCGCGTGCAGCCGGTGCCGTTGGTATTCGCCACACTGTTAATCGTGGAAAGGCCTCGGCGATGGAAACTGGGGCCAACGTTGTGTCTATGCATGAACCCGAAGGAGCTGAACCCTACCTGCTTCTGTTTCTTGATGCAGATCTGGGAGAATCGTCAGCGGAGGCCGCGCCCTTGATTGAACCTGTTGCCACAGGGAAAGCAGATTGCACTATCGCTGTTTTACCACCCCAAAAAGGTGCTGGTGGTCGAGGCTTTGTGAAAAACCTGTCGCGCAGAGCTATCTACCACTTTACCGGATGGAAGCCCGTTGCCCCGCTTTCAGGTCAACGCTGTTTAACACGCGAAGCCTATCAAGCTGCCGTGCCACTAGCGGAAGGATGGGGTGTCGAAACAGCAATGACCATAGCTATTTTGCGTAGACGTCTGACCATTCAAGAAGTTCCCTGCGAATTTGGTCATCGTGTCAGCACCAATAGTGTTCGTGGACAGATTCACCGTTTTCACCAGTTTGTTGACGTGTGGAAGACAGTGATCGCATTAAAAACGAAACAGATTGGACGCATTGGCATCCTTAAAGCCCTGCGCCATCCCAGTATTAAAGGTAAACCAGAACCCAGTGTGGACTATGAGCCATTCCGTATGGCCCCGAAGTAACTACACTGGCTGTCACAGACAAGGACTATAGTTATGTATGAGCGTGCTGGCAAACGTGCACAGCCACAAGACCTTATTGATGTTAACGATGTGTGTTCAGCATATTACGATACAGAACCCGATGTTAACGACCCCAATCAGTTAGTGGCTTTTGGCACCTCGGGGCATCGTGGCTCCAGTTTAGATGGTTCATTTAATGAGGCACATATTGTCGCCATCACTCAGGCAATTGTTGACTACCGCCGTGAACAAGGCTATGACGGTCCTCTATTTTTAGGGCGCGACACGCATGCTCTGTCTGAGCCGGCGCATCGGTCAGCCTTAGAAGTACTTGTTGCTAATGGTGTGAATGTCAAGATTGATTCGTATGATTCCTATGTGCCAACCCCAGCGCTGTCGCACGCCATTTTGAAAGCTAATGGTGCGGGTACAGGCGATGGGGTGCGTACAACAGGCCCAGGCTTAGCAGATGGCATTGTCATTACCCCAAGCCATAATCCACCACGTGATGGCGGTTTTAAGTACAATCCCCCGCACGGGGGGCCTGCAGATACCGAAGCGACAGGCTGGATAGCTGATCGCGCAAACGACTATTTGCGTAAGGGCTGGCAATCAATTGAGCGTGTATCGGAAGCAAACCTGAAAAATACCGATTGCGTACAGCTTTACGACTTCAAGAACACCTATATTGACGATCTTGAATCTATCATCGACATGAAGGCTATCCGTGATGCGCGTGTACGTATCGGTGCTGACCCGCTGGGTGGTGCTGCCGTTGATTATTGGAGTGCAATTGGTGATCGTTACGGCCTGGAGCTTACCGTTGTCAACCCGAAGGTTGATCCGGCTTGGTCATTTATGACCCTTGACTGGGATGGGAAGATCCGTATGGATTGTTCTTCACCTTACGCTATGGCATCGCTACTTGATGTGATGACTCCTGATGAAAATGGTAAGACTCCCTACGATATTGCTACAGGCAACGATGCTGATTCTGACCGCCACGGTATTGTGACCGCTGATGGGTTAATGAATCCGAATCATTTCTTAGCTGTTGCGATCGAATATCTGTACAGCCATCGCCCCAACTGGCCTGACGATTGCAAAGTAGGTAAGACCCTGGTGTCGTCATCGTTGATTGACCGCGTTGTTGGCGAACTTGGCCGCGACCTCGTGGAAGTCCCCGTTGGCTTTAAGTGGTTTGTGCCTGGTCTGCTTGATGGCAGTGTTGGTTTTGGTGGTGAAGAATCTGCCGGTGCATCATTCTTACGCAAAGATGGCACTGTGTGGACCACCGATAAAGACGGAATCATTATGTGTTTGCTGGCCGCCGAGATTTTGGCTGTTACCGGTAAGACTCCTTCGCAGCTTCACAAAGAGCAGGTCGAACGCTTCGGTGATTCAACATATGCACGTGTTGATGCTCCTGCAACGAAAGCTGAAAAGGCGAAACTGGCCGAGCTTTCCCCTGAAGATGTCACCGCTGCGGATCTTGCTGGTGAGCCCATCAAAGCAAAGCTTGTCCGTGCCCCTGGCAACGATGCAAAGATCGGCGGCCTGAAAGTCGTCACAGAAAACGCCTGGTTTGCAGCGCGGCCTTCTGGCACCGAAGATATCTATAAGATTTATGGTGAATCTTTCAAGGGGCCTGAGCACTTGACGCAAGTCCAAGAACAGGCTCGCGCTGTTGTCTCGCAGGCGCTGGGCGACTAAGGATCGCATGGAAAAGCTGGGCTTATGAGGCATTATTCCCGACCAGATCTGTAACTTGATTGTATGCCCAGCACAACTAATCATCCAGGAAACCCAACTGAGATTTACCATGACATATTTCATTGACGCCACCAGTGTTGCAGATATTGCCGCACAGGTGGCGTCTTTGCTTATCGCACGATCGGTACCGCATCTTCAACCAACGGCAGACTATCAACCCACACCATATGTCCCTGCACCAACTCATCGTCCCCCGTTTGACGATGCGCCCCCACGCACGGACTTCGCTCCTCACGTTTCAACTTCAGGAGGGCGGGACTTTGCTTGGCCTCCTTGGAGCTTGGTGATTGATGGACGTTCCGGCAGCGGCAAATCCACCTTAGCTGCTGCATTAGTCGAAGCGCTACCTGCGGCGATTGATGCTTCTTTGGTTATTGATAATGCTGGGGCACAGAATACCGCCCTCCAACATAAAGAACGGCTGCAGGAAAAAGCTGCGCTTTCACGCCCAATTCAAATTGTGCATGTTGAGGATTACTACCCCGGTTGGGGTGGTTTGGCTGAAGGTAGTCGTATCACAGCTGAACAGGCATTATTGCCGCGAGTCAATCCGACATCAGTCTGCGCAGACGGCACTAGCCACTCATCGCCTCGTGCGCTGTCAGAGGGTTTTCCGTTGAGTGAAGTGGACTTAGGCACTGCGTCATCTTTGGGGGCCAACGCAATGGCAAACCGTCTCAAAGAAGATATCGCTTCGCCTGATGATACGGATACTATCGGCACACTGCCCGGTTATCGGCGTTGGGATTGGCAGAGCATGACGCCAGCTGAATGGGTGGAAATCGATCCCCTGGCCAACCTGGTTATTGAAGGCTGTGGTGCCTTGACGAAGCAAACACGTCAGTTAGCTGATGTTGCTATCTGGATCGATATACCAGATGATGTGCGCAAACAGCGTGCTCTCGCGCGCGATGGGGATATATTTACGCCCTATTGGGATATGTGGGCTGCGCAAGAAGATACTCATATTGCTGCCAATGATCCGGCCAGCCTGGCCGATATTGTTGCTGCCGGCATTGCTGATTCATAGCCACACTTCCCAGAGTTTCTGTATCTTTGCCGAAGCAATGCCGTACCGGATTTATCTGAGCCGATACCGCCAGAATTGAATGAACACTCACCTGAGCAGATGATGCCTTAGGCATAACCACCTTATCGTTACTCATCGGGCAAGAGTCCGTAATAAGCTTCCATAGACCATAATTAGTTTGCTCTATTTTATGGATTAGCCTCTAATCCATAACAGAAACAGCTATTATTATGGACTAATGCTTAGCCCATAATATTAACTTGATTTATGGTGGATTCTTAATGGCCTGTAATTGGAAGTGAAGAACACGAGTGGAACAGCACCTCTGTTCTGTTTCCTCAACGCGGAAATTACTCCTCACGAAAACAAAAATATATCGCTGCACTTCCAGCAATGATTGCCAAACTGACCCCAAACCCATCAACACAAACCCATACACTAGCGCAGAAGGCTACGTTGGAACTGGTGCGTTTAGATGCTGAACTCGATAGTCATCTGATCAACTTTGCACCGATTCTTTTGCGCTCAGAAGCTACCTCGTCATCGCAAATTGAGAACCTCACAGCATCAGCCCGAAAAATCCTGAGCTCTGAAATTGGCATGAAAGCAAGCCCTCATGCCGATATTATTTCAGCTCATACACAATCTATGCGTACTACCATAGATCTGGCTGACAATATTTCGCCAACAACTATACGGCGTATGCATAAAGTTCTTATGCAAAACGACGACCGCCACGTCGCCGGCGCATTTCGCAAAGAAGCTGTATGGATTGGGCGAAGCAGTTCCACACCGGTAGGAGCTGACTACGTGCCTCCTCATTGGACTCATATTCCACCACTGATTGATGATCTGGTTGCATTTACTCACCGCACCGATATTCCTCCACTTATTGCGGCAGCAATAAGCCACGCCCAGTTTGAAACTATCCACCCATTTACAGATGGTAACGGAAGAATTGGAAGAGCGTTAGTGCAAGCAATTGTGCGTGCGCGCGGGCTGACAAAAAGTGTTGCCATACCTATTTCAGCTGGTCTTTTTGTGAATCTAGATGATTATTTTGGGGTTTTGAGGGACTACCGTGACGGCAATCTTGATCCCATCATTGACTGTTTTTCACATGCGAGCTTTTCAGCTGTTGAAAGTACTCGCATATTATTAAAGGTTTTACTTCAGATCAAAACTTCCTGGGAACAACAGCTGAAAACGCGCAAGGATTCTCACGCGTGGAGGCTCCTTGACGAATTATTACGCACGCCAGCTATCACCGCACCAATGGCCGCTAAACGGCTAGCGGTAAAGACACCAAATATCTACCCTGCACTGAAATCACTGGTGAGTGCCGAAATTATCGAAGAAAAACATCAGCACAACTTTGGTTCGTTCTATATTGCGCCGCAAGTCTTAGCGGCGCTCGATATGTTTTCCGAAAATCTAGGCAGACGCCAATAGGCAATCAACCGCGGACTTAAAGAACTCCAGCCCGTCAATACCATCGCGCATTCCCGAATCAGTATCGGGACCAAATCCAGCTTCAACTGCATGTTCTGGGTGTGGCATCAAGCCAACAACATTACCGCGCTCATTGGTGATACCGGCAATATCGCGTGCAGAACCATTGGGGTTCATACCAAGATAGGTAAAGACCACGCGGCCTTCGCCCTCCAAAGTATCCAAAGTGTCTTTATCAGCCTGGAAGCAGCCCTCACCGTTTTTCAGCGGAATGGTAATCTCTTGGCCAACCTCAAAACGTGACGTCCATGCCGTTGACGCATTTTCAACGCGAAGCCGCTGGTCTCGGCAAATAAAGTGCTGATGATCATTGCGTACAAGCGCTCCTGGCAGTAACTTCGCCTCACACAGCACTTGGAAGCCATTACAAATACCAAGCACAGGCATAC
>JAUNVQ010000020.1 GCA_030540715.1 Actinomycetaceae bacterium
ACCACAAGCTTATCTGAGACAAGCTTTTTATCCAACACCAAATCCGCCTGAGGCTCCACAGTATCGGGTTCTTGTGTGTCGGGTTTTTCTGGTTGAATTGTGGTTTTTTCGGTGGAGGAGTTGTTTGTGGGATTATTGTCTGTTGTATTAACTGGTTTTGTTGTTGCGGTGTTTGTTATGGTTCCGGGTTTGCCTTTTATGACTGTTGGTAGTGTAATGGTGAGGTTTTTTCCTGCTTTTATAGCACCTGTGTGGCAGGTAAGTTCCTGTCCTGTGAGGGTGCATGTGACGCCTTTGGGTGTTTTTATGGTGCCTTCGACGCTTAGTTCTGGGGCCAGGGTATCTGTAATGATGACATCGTCAGCGTCTGAAGTTCCGTTATTGGTGACTGTCAGTGTCCACTTCACAGTGTCTTGACTGTGGGGAGTCTTATTGTTAACGGTTTTGACGATAGCGATGTCAGAGATTCGGGTAATCTTTGTTGTGGTTGTTGATTGATTATTATCAGTGTTGGTTTCATCTGTGTCAGTTGAAATATTGGCTGTATTAGCTAAAGTGTCTTTTGCTGAAGCAGATAGTAGACCACTGATTTTAATTGTTTCTGTTGCGTCTTTTGCCAGGCGAGGCTTTTTACAGGTGACTTTATTATTTGTTACTTCACATGTCAAGGTATGTGAAGTTGCTTTTACGTTGGAGACGAGTTGTGATACTTGATCGGTCACAATAATGTTAGCTGCATCAGATGGGCCATTATTGTTGAGGCTCAGTTCCCATGTGACTTCTTTTCCTGCGATTGCCTCTGAAGTGAGTTTCTTGTTAATCACAACATCTGCTAGTTGTTGAATTTCAGTAGAAACGGATGAGTCGTTATCTTTTTTGTTGGGATCATCTGTATCTGAGTTAACGGAGGCTGTATTGACCACCTTGCCACTAGCTGAGTCGTCAACGTTGACTTCGAGCATTATTTTTACGGTCTCACCTACGGCAATATCACCTAGTGAGCAGGTAACTTTTTGATCGTCGATCGCGCATTGTTGAGTGTCAAATGTTGCCTTTGTTGGGTGAATACCCTCTGGAACAACATCTGTCACCACCGTATTGACAGCTGTGGATGGCCCTTTATTTGTCACACTAAGCTCATATTGACCACTTTGTGAAACCACAAGCTTATCTGAGACAAGCTTTTTATCCAACACCAAATCCGCCTGAGGCTTTTTAGGGATAAATGAAGCGTTACTGTGATTATTGGTATTATCGATTTCTTTCGTTGTCGTTGTGACATCGACATGGTTAACAAGTTTAGTTTCCTGCGTCCATGATTCGCTTAGTTTCGTCTGCACTGTCAAGGTCACGTTGGCATCGGGTTCCATGGGGGCATCGAGTGTGCATGTTAGTTCTTGTTCTGTCACACTGCAGCTGCCTCCCTCTATCGTGGGCGTTCGAACAAAGGTAAGACCAGTGGGTAGCTTGTCAATAATTGTGACGGCATCTGCAGCGGATTGCCCAATATTGTCAACATTGATTTTCCATGTTTGAGTCCTGCCAGGAATTTCTGCGTCATCCGAACTGTGAACATAGAGCTTTTCAACCTTTACATCTGCAGGTGGCATAAGTTTCGTCGATACACTGGATTCCTGGTTGTTCGGATCAGTGTCATGAGCTTTATTCTTATCGTGACTAACAGAAGCTGTATTTATTACCTCCAAGGGCTGAGAAATATTCTTAGGAACATCAGCCTGTAATTTTATCGTTCGTCCCTTCGATTGACCTGCTTTGATGGAGGTAAAATTGCAGGTCAGTGTCTTATCATTGACTTCACAATCGGACGTGGGGTCAACAACTCTCACATTTGTAAACTCTGGCGGAACTGTATCTGTTACAGTGGCATCAGGGGCTGTATCTGGACCATTATTGACAAGTGTAAGAATCCATTCAAGGCCTTTTTCACCACTGTAAGCAACTGCTGGTCCGTTCTTTGTTATAGCAAGATCTATCTGAGGTGGAATGACAGGCGTTTCTACCGTATTGGATTTCTTGCCGTCAAATTGAATTTGTGTCGTTTCACCTTTGTACAGAACCTGGGCGGTATTACGTATATAAGGATCTTCGCTACCCAGTTTTTCCGGGGTCACCTTAACGTGAAACTCAACCGTTACCTTAGCGTTAATGGGAACTGTTCCTCCAGTGGTGGCAGTGGCGCCTTCTCCTACGTGAACACTGATGTTATTGTCCACAACTGAGCCTATATCGTCATCTTGGTCGGAGGTAATATTTTCAATTATTACTGGATTCGATTTCTCGTCCTTTTGATAGGTCACGCGTAAAGAATCCTTGACATAAGTTGAACCAGCAGGAATCTTATCACGCAGGACAGTATCAATAGCTGCGTCATTGCCAGTATTGGTAAAAGAGATTGAATACTCAAGGGTATCACCAGGTTGACTAGTATTCGTTGAATGTGAAAGGTTCTGCACGGACTTTACTGGGTTTAGCACTGGGGTTTGAGCATCTACTTCCAAACCTAATACATGAAGATAAATAAGGTCAGCTTTAGAAAAAGTGCTGTCAGAGGTTTTTGCTCGAACTTTTATAGCAGTATCACCGTTTTTAATACCAGTGAATGGTTCATTGCGAATATCTACCCCAAAGTTGTTGATGTAGGAAGGGTCACGATCTGTGATGTTGACGCCATTGTTTGTAATCTTTGACGAATAGAATTCGCCATTGGTAGCAAGTGAATGATAGTCAAGCTGAGCTGATGGATCCTTCCCGATGGTTGCGATCTCTAAATCGTCGCCTTTCCACTTTAAGTCGCCTTCCCATGCAAGGGTAAAGATATTGGCATTAACAGGACCAGTCACCGGTGTTGCAAGGCCCTCAAGACTAGTTTCTGCTGATGAAGCTCCATAGATAGGTGCTTGTCCAGCATCCAGTAGGATGTCATGGACTTTCTCGTGAGGGTCTTCATATATCACCGCAATTGCCCATCCAGCGAACATATCCCTTCTGCCTTTCGCGCTTGGACTGCGAAAAGTCTCTACATCGGCACCCCAGTACGTACCGCTTCCTCTCTTTTTGACAAAATCAGTAATATCAGCACCGTATTGATAGACTTCCCGTCCACCTTTGTAGAGTGGTTGAATAACGTTGGGATCTGTTGAGTTGACGGCATTGACAGGCGTGTAGGTGTTATCTTTTGGTCCTTTAATTTTCATTGAGTATTCAAAGTCCCCAGGATTCACATCGCAATCTTGCTGCATAGCGATCTCTTCGCATTTTTTCTTTTTATCATCATCGATCCAGGCAGTACGACCAGCCCAAAAAAGAAAGGCTTTTTTTACGGTTGCATGATCGGGAATCTGAATGTGAGCGCTTGAAGAGGCGTATGTGGTGTCGTCGTTATCTTTATCGATAAAAACCATGGCGTGATCATTGTTAATTGGTTTGATACGCTGGTAACCTTTGCCCTGACGAGCACGTAGGCATGCTTTTCGAGTGCTTCCAGTCTCGTCACAGTCCATGAGTGTATTACCTGTGAGAAGCATCCGCCCTCGAATATGGTCGTGATAAAGCGTAGAAAAGCCAATATTTTCAGGATTATCAAGATGCCATTGTGCTTGCGCTTGACCTGTTGGGATAAGGAGTGTTACACACAGGGCTATAAGAGTAAGAGTTGCGAAGAACGCCTTTTTTAATCGAGAATGATAAGAATAATCTTTCATGGGGAACGCCTTTACTATATATTGGAACAACGGCAGAAAACACGATTCCATTTTATTGCTGCACTATCAATAGTAAATGAAAGATGGCTATGAGTTACTACTGTCTTTTGTTTTTATGATGAAAACAACACAAATATGATATAACTTTCATTTGCGCTATGTAACAATATTGCACTGTGTAGGTGCCCGGGAACAGGGGGAGTTCTGTTTTCGAGCAGATATATGGAGATAAGGATGTTGACTATGGAGGCGTTATACTAACTATCGATTGCATAACGCTAGCAGATCGGCGATAGATTAATATTCGCCAGATTATTGCACTTAATTATCTTTTTAAAGTGTATCAAGCGGATCGATCAATCAAATTTGAGGTAATGATGACTGAAATTATACGTTGCAGACCATGTGTATTGCGTGAACCAAACAAGGGTTTACGTGTGGCTATCACCGGAGGAATTGCAAGCGGTAAATCAACGGTGTGCAACATGTTACTTGGTCGGGGCGTTCAATCAATTTCAGAGGACGCAGTGCAGTCCTCATGTAAGGCTGGCCATGACAGCGCGACGATTGATGCCCGACGCTACCACCTCGATCCACCGGCACCTCCCAGGATCGCACTTCTGAGTGCTGACCGTCTTGGCCACGAGTTGTATCATCCCGGAAGTGGCACTGTTGACAAAGTTATTGAGGCTTTTGGTGAAGATGTCAGTGATGGCAGGGGTGGAATCAATCGGCAGGCTTTAGCAAGGAAAGCATTTTCTTCCTCTGAAAAGAGAAAAATGCTGGAAGAAATCACTCACCCCCTTATTCGAGGCTGTGCACAGGAGTTTTTGAGTTCGGGTACAACGGGGCAGATACGTATCTATGATGTCCCACTCTTCGTTGAAAGTGGTGGCATTGACGTGGATTGCGTGATCGCGGTGGAAACTCCAGTTGAGCTTGCCGTAAAACGGATGATGGAAAAACGCAATATGAGCCCCAGAGATGCGTGGCGCAGGATTTCTTCTCAGGTCAGCAACCAGCAGCGAAAAGCCGTATCCCACCTAGTGATTGTTAACGATACAAGCCTGGATGACCTGCGTGTATGTGTGGAAGATGAGTTGATGCCCTACCTGCTGCATTTACTGGGGTGCAGGTAGACACGAACATTGTATACCCCCTGTAATAGTTAAGGATACGTTGGCTTGTGTGGCACGTGAGCCCGGGTACGTACGAGGTAAGGATGCAACATCGTTACCCACGACACCCGACAATCAATAAAAGCTGGAAGGGAACTCCTGTGGGTTTGCTTTTGGTGGATTATCCTGGTGTGGTTGTTTTAGTCTGGTTGTTTTGGTGTGGGTTCGCCTGTGGCCGGTTGTTCTGCCGTGGGCAGTTTTGGGCTGCTTGTTCTTGTGGTGACCACAGGAAGCAGAACTCGATGCTGGATAACAGAAACCCCATATCGGTGTGGCGACAATGGAAGATGTTCTTGGTGGTGCGACAACAAGAAGGTGAGTTTGGCATCTGACAACAATAACGGTTGTACTTACCAGCCACCTCCGCCCACAACCCCGTACCCACCGGGCCCGAGCCCGGTTTTCCACACACAACAGCTTGCAAGCGCACTTTCAGCAAAATATCAGGATAGTTTAGCACAATGGAACTCAGATATGAAACAATAGGCTCACTTGACAAGCGGTGATGTCCTTGAAAATCCCTGTACCGCCAAGACGAAAGGTATCAATGCAGCCCAACAAGATTGTTCGCGCTCATAAGCCCTTCACAATGATGAGTGATTTCCAGCCATCAGGGGATCAGCCCCAGGCAATCAAAGAACTTGCCAGCCGTATCAACAACGGTGAAAAGGATATTGTGTTGATGGGGGCAACGGGAACAGGGAAGACCGCAACAGCTGCGTGGCTTATCGAAAAAATCCAGCGACCAACTCTTATTATGGAGCCAAACAAGACGCTGGCAGCACAGTTTACGGCGGAGCTGCGTGAGTTTTTTCCAGATAATGCTGTTGAATACTTTGTGTCCTACTACGACTATTACCAGCCTGAAGCATACGTACCTCAAACCGATACCTATATTGAAAAAGATTCCTCGATTAACGACGAGGTTGAAAGGTTGCGTCATTCGGCAACAAACTCGCTGCTGACTAGACGCGATGTTGTGGTGGTAAGTTCAGTGTCATGTATCTACGGTTTGGGTACGCCCCAAGAATATGTTGACAGGATGATGCCGTTGGAAGTGGGCATGACCATTGACCGTGACGAACTGCTGAAACGTTTTGTCGCTATGCAATATACCCGCAATGATATGGCATTTACTCGCGGAACATTTCGGGTTCGTGGTGACACGATTGAAATTATTCCCGTATACGAAGAAATGGCGATTCGTATTGAACTCTTCGGTGATGAGATTGATGCGCTGGCAACCTTGCATCCCATCACTGGTGACGTTATCGAAGAACAGGATTATGCGTTTATTTTCCCTGCCAGCCACTATGTTGCCGGCCCCGAGCGCATGGAACGGGCTATGGCCGATATTGAAACAGAGCTGGGCGAGCGACTGCAGGAGTTTCGCAATCGCAATAAGTTGTTGGAAGAACAGCGTCTGCGTATGCGTACCACCTATGACCTTGAGATGATGCGCGAAATAGGGACGTGTTCCGGTATCGAAAACTATTCGCGACACATTGACGGTCGTGGCCCAGGAACACCACCGCATACACTACTGGATTATTTTCCAGAAGATTTTGTACTTATTATTGACGAGTCACATGTAACTGTTCCACAGATTGGCGGTATGTATGAAGGTGACCGCTCCCGGAAAAGAACGCTCGTTGATCACGGTTTTCGCTTGCCATCGGCCCTGGATAATCGCCCACTGAAATGGCAGGAATTCCAAGAACGCATTGGGCAAACCGTGTATATGTCGGCAACTCCTGGCCCCTATGAGCTTGAACAAAGTGACGGTGTGGTGGAACAAATCATTCGACCGACCGGCCTAGTTGACCCCAAGGTTATAGTGAAACCCACAAAGGGTCAGATCGATGACCTGATGGAAGAAATCCGTGTACAAGTAGCCGAAGAAAAACGTGTATTGGTAACGACTTTGACAAAGAAGATGTCAGAGGATTTAACGCAGTATCTATCGGAGCGCGGGATTCGTGTCGAGTATTTACATTCTGATGTGGATACACTTCGTCGTGTTGAAATCCTGCGCGAACTGCGTATGGGGCGCTTTGATGTGCTGGTAGGCATTAATCTGCTTCGTGAGGGTCTGGATCTTCCTGAAGTAGGGTTGGTAGCGATCCTTGATGCCGATAAGGAAGGTTTTTTACGTTCGACAACCTCACTTATTCAAACAATTGGACGTGCTGCGCGTAACGTGTCGGGTGAGGTTCACATGTATGCAGATACGATAACGGATTCAATGAAAACAGCGATTGATGAAACTGAGCGTCGTCGAGAAATCCAGATAGCCTATAACAAGAAGCACGGCATTGACCCGCAGCCATTGCGTAAGAAGATCTCGGATGTCACCGATATGCTTGCGCGTGAAGACATTGACACTGAACAGTTACTGGCTACGGGGTACCGGGGCGCGGGTAGTGGGCCTTCAGGAAGTCAACGTCACGAAGCCAGCATGGATGTACGTCAACGCTTAGCGGTAACGAATGAAACCGAACTTGAAAATCTGATTATTGAGTTGTCGCAGCAGATGCACGCGGCTGCAGCGGAACTTCAGTTTGAGGTAGCGGCACGTCTGCGTGACGAAGTGAGTGACTTGAAAAAGGAGCTGCGTCAAATGAAGGAGGCGAATTAGTGTCACAGGAATCGTTACATCCCCAACACCCAGACGACGAGTTACAGGCAAGCGTTCCCACAACATCCTACGCAGGAACTTTGAACGGACAGTCTCACAGTATGTCAAAGGACGTTAGGCTCGCTCACCCAGCCAAAGCTTGTGTAAATGACGTTGGTAGTGTTCTGGGGGGTGGTAGCGATGCTGTGGAAACTCATGTTGTTCCACTCACTGGTTTAACATATGCCCAGGTAGAGGAGCGTATTGCTGAGGGGCGTACGAATCGTTTTCGCCACGTGACATCACGCAGTATTCCACAGATTATCCGCGCCAATGTATTCACACTATTCAACGCGATTTTGACCTCGGCCTTAGTGCTCGTCCTTATTTTTGGTAATGTCAAGGATGCTCTGTTCGGCATCGTCATGATTGCCAATGCTCTGACGGGGATATTATCGGAAATCCGCGCAAAACGAACACTTGATGCCCTTGCAATTTTAGAAACAGCGCCGCTGCGCGTCATTCGCGAGGGCGAATTGCAAGAAATTCCTCCCGAAGAAGTAGTCCAAGATGATCTTGTTCATATTCGTACTGGTGACCAAATACCGGCTGACGGCGTTGTACGTCAAACAGAGCGTATTCAAATAGATGAGTCGATTCTTACGGGAGAATCCCAGCCTCAATATAAAAAAGATGGTGATCGGGTATTGTCGGGATCATCAGTTATTTCGGGTGAAGCACTTATTCAGGCCGTCACTGTAGGAGCTGAATCCTATGCAAATCAGTTGGGTGCAAAGGTCCGAAAATTTAGGATGGCACGATCTGAATTGGAATCTGGTGTCAACAAGATTTTGACGGTTATTTTATTCGCCTTGCCATTTATTATTGCAGCACTTGTAGCGTCACAGATACACCAGTTTGGCGGGTGGGAAAGTGTCAGCGAAACACCGTATCAGTGGAAACGCATTATTGTCTTGTCTGTGGCAGGTGTTGTATCCATGATCCCGCAGGGGCTTGTCTTACTGACATCGGTCAATTTTGCTTCGGCGGCACTTATGCTGGCACGCCAGCGAGCCCTTGTACAAGAGCTTCCTGCCGTTGAAATATTGGCTCGTGTAGACACTTTGTGCCTTGATAAAACAGGTACTATTACCTCGGGTGATATTCAAGCCTTAGGTATTATTGATGTTACTGAGCTTCATGATGACCAAGCCATCGAGCATGGAGATGTTCGGCCTACAGATATCCAAGATAATAGCCATCATACGGGTGAACATAGCCACGATGATCGCCCTCTTTTATCAAAAACTTTGATAACATCTTTAGGCAATACAAACGCTTCAGCAATAAAGACTCTGGTAAAACAACGAGGCAACGCAACGGCTATTGCCATTGATGACCTGTGCGAAAAACAGGTTATCACACCTCTTAGCGGGGGAGTACATGTGCCATTTTCCTCTATTCGCAAATGGTCGCTTTATTCTGACGCCAACGCAACTTGGGTGATGGGCGCTCCTGAAGTATTGATGGGCCGCGACGATAAATTTCTGTCAATATTGCAAACGGTTGAGTCCTATGCTGACAGGGGTTACCGGGTGATTGGACTAATGCGTGCTGATACGGGCTTTTCTGCTAATAATTTACAGGCTCATGAGGTCGCATTACCCAAGGGGCTGTATCCGTTGGCACTTTTACTTCTTGCTGAAGAAATACGGCCGGATGCCCCAGAAACTCTTGCCTATTTTAGTGAGCAAGGTGTGGATGTCAAAGTGATTTCTGGCGACAACCCTCATACGGTAGCTGCCATTGCTCAACGTGCTGGACTTGCCACCCACCCTACAATGTGTGATGCAAGACAGTTAGCTGACACAGCAATCAGTAGCGATATTATGCGCCAATATCAGGTGTTTGGACGTGTAACTCCCGAACAAAAATGCGAAATGGTGCGCGCACTTCAAGATGACGGGCATGTAGTGGCAATGACGGGTGACGGTGTAAACGATGCTCTGGCACTTAAGGATGCCGATTTAGGGATAGCTATGGGATCGGGGGCTCAAGCAACAAAGGCAACAGCAAAAGTTGTGTTATTGGATTCACAGTTCTCGGTTTTACCTTCTGTTTTGGCGCAGGGGCGTCGTGTTTTAGGCAATATGGAACGTGTGTCAACACTGTTTTTTACAAAAACAGTGTACGCGGTAGCGGTGGCACTCATCATCGCTGTATCGGTTGCTCATTATCCTTATTTACCGCGCCACTTGACCTTGGTAGGAACCCTGACAATCGGGGTGCCTGCTTTCATATTGGCATTGGCTCCCTCACAACAGCGATACCGTCCGGGCTTTTTGACACGCACACTGTCATTAGCGCTACCTAGCGGGATAATTGTTGGAGTAACGTCCATGTTTGCCTACTGGATGGAGCCGGGGGCGCATCAGGGTAGGGCTACTGCTGCCACGCTTACATTGGCAGCTGTTGCCATTATGGTATTAGCTGTATTGTCACGTCCTTTGTTAAGCTGGCGCGGAGTGTTAGTGGCAGCGATGGCTGGATCGATTTCCTTAGCTATCCTTATTACTCCGCTGCGTCATTTTTTTGAACTGAGTATTCCGTCACGTAGCACAGTGAGCGTGATTCTGTTGTCCACGCTGGTCGGGTGGGTTTTGATTGGTATTGTAGGCTGGTTATGGAATCGAAAATACTATCCTTCAGATTGAGAGGGTGCCCCAGAGTCTTATAGACTGATGTTTTGGAGGGGAGTACTTCCACGAACAAGTATGTCGTCATCACGGCAGTTGCTGCACACACTCATAAGTAACATGATTTTTAGCAGAGGACGCCCGGCATACCTGGCCTGAAAATGGCGGAACGAGACCTCCGGAACGTCAAGGAATTCTCTTTCCGGAGGTATAAGAAGAGTGGATGTCCACATTTATGGTTGGCTTGGGCTCGTTGCGCTGATCATTGTATTGATCAGTGTAGATTTTATTGGCCACGTCAAAGCAGCCCATGAGCCAACAATCAAAGAAGCTGCCATATGGTCAACAGGCTATATTTGCTTAGCGGCACTATTTGGTGTTGTGCTGTGGCCAATTTATGGGTTGCGATATGCGGCGGAATATTGGGCAGGATGGATTACAGAGTGGTCACTGTCTTTAGATAACCTCTTTGTTTTCATTATTATTATTGCTGCATTTAAGGTGCCTAGAAAATATCAGCAAGAGGTTTTGCTGGTGGGCATTATTATTGCCATGGTGCTGCGTTTTGCATTCATCATGATCGGTGCTGTTATCATCAATAGTTTTTCCTGGGTGTTCTATCTGTTTGGAGCATTTTTGATTTATACAGCTATTGCCCAGGCGCGCGAAGGTGTGACAAACGAAGACGACTTTAGTACCGAAGAATATCAAGAAAATGCGATGACACGTTTTATTCGTCGCATTATTCCCACAACCCAGGGTTTTATCGGTGGAAAACTGATTCATCGTCACCATCGAAAAACATATATCACGCCGATGTTCATTGTGATTATCGCTATTGGTTCAGCCGATTTAATGTTTGCTTTCGATTCAATTCCCGCGATTTTTGGGTTAACTCGTGAACCTTTCATTGTTTTTTCGGCAACCGCATTTAGCTTACTCGGGTTACGTCAGCTATATTTTTTGATCGATGGTCTGTTAGAAAAACTTGCCTTTTTGCATTACGGTCTTGCACTCATTCTTGGTTTTATTGGCGTAAAACTGATTATTCATGCAATGGCAGAAAACAGTCTTTCTTTTATCAACGATGGTCAACCCATTCATTATCTACCCGAACCAGGTATCGGACTTTCCATGGCGTTTATTTTTTCGGTTCTCATTCTTACCACCATTGCCTCTGTATGGTATTCCAGCATCAAGAATAAGCAGAAACACGGGCAGGAATAAACGGATAACTGCAGGTAAAAGCAGGCTACTTGGATTTCTTGGACAGCATAGGCACCATCCATAAAATCCTTGAGGTGTTTGACTATCATCAACACTTTATTCACTTGATGATAGTTACCGGGCTTTTTCTTATCATTATTCTGCTAAAAATCGCTTTCCGGGTGGCAGGTGGTAAAAATATTTCACAGGCTAAGGCGTTCGAACTGCAAGAGATAAACAGAGTGTTCAATGATAACCACAACAACTTATGTCAGTTAGTTTTCATTGCCCATATGGGATGTGCAGACTTTTTCAGGTAAGGCCGTACAAAATTGTAGGCTCACTGGCAAAGCGAAACTACAGTGGGAATTGTACTATTGTGGGCGCCTGGCCATCGAACGAGCAATAAATGCGCAGACCATTAACTGAAATTGATGGAATATAATGATGGGCACAGTTACTGCGGCAACGGTTTCAATAGGAAAAATAATGCTTGCCATAGGCAGACCCGTTGCTAAAGATTTTTTTGAACCACACATCAGCAGTGCAATCTTGTCTTCATAGCTTAACTTGTTAACAACGCCACCCATCCAGGTTAGCGCCAACATAACTGCTAACACCACGGCAGAACTCAACACAAGAAGAAGGGCCTGAACAACGCTGACTTTATCCCAAAGGTTCATCGCTGTGGCACCACATACTGCCGAGGTGACAACAATCACTATTGTTCCCTGGTCAACTGTTTTTGTCAGCCACCGGTGGGTTCGAAGCCACCGGCCAATATAGGGTTGAAAAAACTGTCCAATAATAAACGGCAGCAGCAGCTCTAACAACACGTTGGTCATGGTAGAAAGATCAATCC
The DNA here is from genome assembly GCA_030540715.1 of Actinomycetaceae bacterium. Classification (GTDB taxonomy): domain Bacteria; phylum Actinomycetota; class Actinomycetes; order Actinomycetales; family Actinomycetaceae; genus JAUNVQ01. The sequence continues at coordinate 12,282 of JAUNVQ010000020.1, forward strand.
CAGAGGCTCGCCCCATCACAAGGAACACAAGCAGGGGTGTTAATACAACTCCAGCAGTATTTGATACTGTAGCCGCACACACCGCTCCCGCAACGTTTCCACCAGCAATAGAGGTAAATGACACCGATGATTGAACGGTGGAGGGCAGTAATGTGACGTAGAGGGTGCCCATGGCAAACACTCCGCCTAACAGGTAGGTCCATAGTGGGTGAAAAACAATGCCGACCAGGGGAAATACTATAAATGTTGACAGAAATACGGACAGTTGAAGTTTCCAGTTTTTCAGACCGTCAATAACTTCGGTAGTTGATAACCGTGCGCCGTAGACAAAAAATAAGCACACAACAGCAACATGTCCAGCAATTTTTAACAACGCAATAAATTCGTTGGGTACTGGAATCAAAATCCCCGCAATAAAAATAAAGATAAGCGTCAAGATGAACGGGTCAAACAGATTTTTCAAATGCAACAGATGTGAACGCACAGAAGATCCTTTACTATAAACGCAAATGAGGGCCGCACACGATTAATCGCTACTTTTGTCAAGCAATCATGCCCGATAGCAGTGGACTGCTACTATCCGGCACTATTTACTTTTCAAGGTCAAAGGGTGAAAGCAGGGGGTTCCATCGGTGTATTGTGCGCTCAATAATGAAGTTGTTGATGTAGAACGGATCGTTATGAAGAATTTCCAGCGCTTCTTTATCGGATTGAGTGTGCATGAGCAGTAATGCTCCGGGTTTTTTAGCAGTTGCGCTATCGTGATTGTCTGCGATCCATGCACCGCCAATCAGTAGCGTTCCTTCGTTAAAAAGCTGGGTAAGAAAATTTCGATGCTGTGGCCGAATCTTCGCCATCTGTGGTTCAGCATCAGGGTCGTAGATATATTCAATCGCATAAACATTCATTGTAAATCCTGTCGTATGGTGTCATTTTCAACAAAGGTACCAATTATAGGCGTCCATTTACGTATCGAGACATCTTTAATAATGCCACTGGTCATAAACGGATCTTTGGACATCAGTTCGCGAACGGCCTCTGGTGATGGAGCCAGAAGTAAGGTGATCATTCCCGTCATGGCACCATCGTTATGAACTGTTCCAGAGGTCAAAATATGGCCTTCGGCGTTCAGGAGACGCAAATACTTCATGTGTTCAGCCATCAGACGCTCATCCATGAGTGGAATCTCGTGATAGATGCATTCGGCAATAAAGAGTGCGCTATTCATAAGAACAGTATGTCGTATTCGTCGCTTAATTGCATGTTGGTTCCAAGCGTGTATCAAGACTTTATCGATTCAGTAGCCGGTGATAGTTGATTTTGTACGCGGTTGTCGAACGTATGTGCGAATTCTTTCTTCAATAGGTACACTAGCAAGGTGAGTAATTCGTTAGTAGTACGTGGTGCCCGTGAGCATAATCTTGTGGGTGTCGATCTTGATATTCCCCGCGATAAGCTGGTGGTTTTTTCAGGGCTTTCCGGTTCAGGCAAATCCTCGTTGGCCTTTGACACGATCTTTGCTGAAGGGCAAAGACGATACGTTGAGTCCTTGTCGTCCTATGCGCGTCAGTTTCTTGGGCAAATGGATAAGCCTGATGTTGATTTTATTGAGGGATTGTCGCCAGCGGTATCCATTGATCAAAAATCTACCTCACGTAATCCGCGTTCAACGGTAGGAACTATTACTGAAGTCTATGATTATCTGCGTCTTTTATATGCACGTGCAGGCGAGGCTCATTGCCCAACATGTGGCGAAAAAATTGTATCGCAAACTGCTGAACAAATTATTGACCGTTTAGAGGGTTTGCCTGATGGTACACGCTTCCAAGTTCTTGCCCCTGTGGTTCGTGGTCGCAAAGGTGAATATCATGATGTTTTTGCCCAGTTGAAAGCTGACGGTTTTTCACGTGTACGTGTTGATGGGGAAGTGTTGCGACTGGACAATGTTCCCTCTCTTGAAAAACAGTTAAAACACACTATCGAGGTTGTTGTTGACCGTTTGGTCATCCGTGAAGGTATTCGTAAACGTTTAGCAGATTCTGTAGAAACAGCCTTACATCTGTCTGATGGTCTTGTTATTGCCGAGTTCGTTGATAAAGATGAAGATGATCCCGAGAGGTTTCGCCGATTTAGTGAAAAACGTGCCTGTCCCTTTGAGCATCAGCTTCTTCTTGACGAAATAGAACCACGTACTTTTTCATTTAATGCCCCCTATGGAGCATGTGAGAAATGCTCAGGTCTTGGTTCGCGTCTTGAAGTTGATCCCGATCTATTGGTGCCCGATCCGGATAAAACATTAGCTGAAGGAGCTATTGCGCCGTGGACAGCCAGTCATACATATTTTCGTAAACAAATGAAGGCTCTTGGTGAGGAGCTTGGTTTTACTTTGGATATGCCCTTTAAAGAAATTCCGAAGAAAGCACAAAAAGCACTGCTGTTTGGTAAAAATTATGAGGTAAAGGTGCGTTATCGTAACAGGTGGGGACGTGAACGTATCTACGCATCTGGATTCGAAGGTGCCGCCCATTTTGTTCAACGCAAACATTCGGAAACTGACTCTGATACTACCCGCTCGCGTTACGAAGGCTATATGCGCGAGGTTGCCTGTCCTGCCTGTAAGGGGGCACGGCTAAGACCTGAGGTGTTAGCTGTACGTGTAGGCGACCTCAATATTATGGAACTGTGTGACTTGGCTATTGAGGATTCTGCCCGCTATATTGCCGATTTGAAGTTGGGGCCACGTGAAGCGGCGATTGCTGAACCGATTGTGCGCGAGGTTCGTACTCGCCTTGAATTCCTTAACGATGTGGGGCTTAACTATTTGACTTTGTCACGATCGGCGGGCACTCTTTCTGGAGGGGAAGCTCAGCGTATTCGTCTTGCTACCCAGATCGGTTCAGGCCTGGTAGGCGTGCTATATGTATTGGATGAACCCTCGATTGGATTACATCAACGGGATAATCAGCGTTTGATTGAAACTCTTGAAAAACTGCGCGATCTTGGTAATACGCTTATTGTCGTTGAACATGACGAAGAAACGATGCGCGCTGCTGACTGGATTGTTGATATTGGTCCCGGTGCTGGTGAACACGGCGGAAAGATTGTTTATTCGGGAACGCTAGCTGGCTTAAAAAAGGAAAAGCGTTCTTTGACAGGAGACTATATTGCAGGTAGACGCCGTATTGATGTACCTGCGGAACGGCGGCCTCATGATAAAGATCGCATGGTTACAGTTGTAGGAGCACGCGAAAACAATCTACAAAAGGTGAGTGTGAATTTTCCTTTAGGTAACTTCGTTGTTGTTACCGGTGTGTCTGGTTCGGGTAAATCTACGCTGGTTAACACTATTTTATATCGAGCTCTTGCCCGCGAGCTCAACGGTAGTCGAACAGTGCCGGGCCTTCATACGCGTATTGAAGGAATGGGTGAGATAGACAAAGTCATTCACGTTGATCAATCACCTATTGGACGAACACCGCGTTCAAACCCTGCAACGTATACAGGAGTATGGGATCATATTCGAAAACTTTTTGCTGCGACTTCCGAAGCTCAGGTACGTGGATATACTCCGGGTCGTTTCTCGTTTAATGTGAAAGGAGGACGCTGTGAATCTTGTAAAGGTGATGGCACATTAAAAATTGAGATGAATTTTTTACCAGACATCTATGTGCCTTGCGATGTATGTGGTGGTGCCCGCTACAATAAAGAAACGTTAGAGATCCATTATAAAGGTAAAACTGTTGCTGATATCTTAGATATGCCCATAGAACAGGCAGCAGAGTTTTTTGCACCACTATCCAATATTGCGCGTCATCTTACCACCCTTGTTGATGTGGGATTGGGGTATGTCAAACTTGGTCAAAGTGCCCCAACTTTGTCTGGCGGCGAGGCGCAGCGTGTGAAACTAGCATCGGAACTTCAAAAACGTACCAGAGGGCGTAGTGTCTATGTACTTGATGAACCAACTACGGGGCTTCATTTTGAGGATATTCGTAAACTTTTGCAAGTATTGCAGGGGTTGGTTGATAAGGGCAATACGGTAATTGTTATTGAACATAATCTTGATGTGATTAAATGTGCTGACTGGATTATTGATATGGGCCCTGAAGGTGGTAGTGGCGGCGGCCAGGTCATTGCCGAGGGAACGCCTGAGGATGTTGCCAAAGTGAAGCAGTCTTTTACTGGGCGCTATCTTCGCGACATTGTAGGGTAGTATCACGCATTGTGGACAGTTGCGTTTTGCACTGTATGCTCTTTGATAAAGCCTGTGAACTGTAGTGCGCTTCAAGATATTTCGTTAATAGGTAATCTGTTCATTCGGGATGCGTTGGGACGTTATTGCTACGAGGATATCTGCCGTTTTATGGTAGTCATCCCTGGGCTGTCATTTGTTTTATGTGATCGCGGTTGACTAGTTTTCACTATTGAAAAGCCAGTGAGAGATCTGGCTTTTCCCTACCGTCACTTTTCTTCTTTATTGTCGTTTTCTTTGCTAGGTATAAGAAGGTTAATAGGGATAGTAATAACGCTGAAGATTCCTGTCTTATGTCAACATAGTGTAAGCGTCCACTTTATGAACAGTATCTGTCCAGGGTAAAGTACAATTCAAGTTATTTTGACTGATTCTTTGCGCATCGTTAACAATTCCGATAGTTTAGAGAACATACGTTTGAAAATCTTGTCTTTTGAGATTTTGACGTGCGAACAATGAGATTAAACAACTTGAGGAGCATGGAATGCTAAGAAAAACAACAAGAGGGATCGCTGCGCTGGCAGGGGTGGCGCTTGCGTCGACTCTCGCTTTAACCGGCTGTGCCTCAACTGATGACAAGGCAGCAAGCGGTGAAGGTGGCAGCGATGTTGTTACCACCGACCCCATTAACATTGGTACAACAGACAAAGTATTGTCGCTTGATCCAGCGGCAGCATATGATAACGGTTCCTTCGCCGTAGCAATCAATGTCTACCCCATGCTGATGGGCGTGCCCGCTGGCGGAAACAAGATTGAACCAGATATTGCTGAATCTGCAGAGTTTTCAGACCCTTCGACATATGAAGTCAAACTTAAGAAAGGTCTGAAGTTTGCCAATGGTCATGATCTTACCGCTGAGGATGTCAAGTTTTCATTTGACCGGATGAACAAGATTAACCATCCAGAAGGCCCACAGTCACTACTGGCAAATCTGGAAGAAACCAAGGTTGTCGATGACACGACAGTTCAGTTTAAATTGAAGGCCGAAAACGACCAAACATTCCCACAGATTTTGACAACACCAGCAGCCCTCATTCTTGACAGCGAAGTATTTTCAGCTGACGAGATCACACCGGCCGATAAAATTGTGAGTGAAAAAGCATTTGCGGGCCCCTATATTATTACTAATTATCAGGAAAACAGCTCAGTATCTTATGAGCGTAACCCTGATTACCAAGGCCTTTATCCTGCAAAGAACGAACTGATTAACGTTGAATACCTTGCGAATGAAACCAACTTGAAACAAAAAGTTGAAAAGAGTGAAATCGATGTTGCCTATCGTTCGCTTTCACCAACCGCTATTGAAGATCTGAAGAAGAATGCTGCCGATAAACTCAATGTTGTTGAAGGCCCTGGTGGTGAAGTACGTTATATGGTGTTTAATTCTGATTCGATGCCATTTGGTGCAAAAACACCAGATGCCGACCCGGCGAAGGCTTTGGCAGTACGCCAGGCTATTGCTGATACCATCGACCGTCAAGCAATCTCTGACAACGTTTTTAAAGGTACGTACACACCAGTCTATTCAATGGTTCCCGAGGCTATGCCAGGTTCAGACCAGTCATATAAGTCAGAATACGGCGACGGTAAGGGCGGACCTTCTGTCGAAAAAGCTAAGTCACGTCTTGACGAAGCTGGAGTTAGTACACCTGTCACATTGACAATTCAGTATTCACCTGACCACTACGGTAAATCCTCGGCAGATGAATATGCGGCAATTAAACAGCAGCTGGAAGAATCCAACTTGTTTAAGGTTGAACTTCAATCAACCGCATGGACAACTTACTCCGAAGAACGTATCGCCTCCTATCCGATTTATCAGCTGGGTTGGTTCCCCGATTTCTCGGATGCTGATAACTATTTGTCGCCATTCTTCTTGGATGAAAACTTCGTGCAGTCCTACAACTCTGCACTAGATGAATCGTTCCAAAAACATATTAAAGCGGCAACCGTTGAAACGGATGCGGACAAACGTGAAGAAGAATTGCAAAACGCCCAAAAAGAGTTGGCTAAACATGTGTTGACACTGCCAATGCTCTCGGGTGTTCAAATTGCAGTGGCACAAAAGAATGTTGAAGGCGTTGTCTTGGATGCCTCGTTTAAGTTCCACTATTCATCATTAACAAAGTAAGTAGTAGCCTACGTGGCAACTGCTGCTGATACACGATAAGTAATTGTCATCGGGTGGGGAAACTTACCCGATGACAACACTTGTTTACTCCTAAGGAGAACTGTGGCCGAAAAAACGGAATCTGTGGTTACGCCAAAATCTCAACGAACAAAATCTCGTCTTGGCACATATTTACTTACTCGCTTTTTTCTTATCATCCCTACCGTCTTTATCTTGGTGACGATGGTATTTTTTCTTATGCGTTTAACAGGAGACCCCATTACTGCATCAGTTGGTGGCCGTCTACCACCTGATGAGCTTGCCCAGCGTATTCATGAGGCAGGATATGATCGTCCCATTATCGTTCAATATGTCGCCTTCCTTGGGCAAGTCTTTCAAGGTGATCTTGGACGTACCACATCCGATAATCGAACAATTACCGAGCTGTTAGCCACTCACGGTACAGCTACGTTAGAACTATGCGTCTATGCCCTTATTATTGCTTTTATAGTTGGTATTCCCTTGGGAAGAATCGCTGCGCGTTACCGTGATAAGTGGCCCGATGCTATTATGCGTGTTTTAGCGATTATGTTTTACGCAACACCGGTATTCTTTGCTGGTTTGCTGTTAAAGCTAGTGTTTTCCGTTCAGTTAAATCTCTTACCAATTTCCGGACGCGCAACAATTACCACACGTTCAGTATTACAACGCATTGACGGCTATTCGGGAATACTCCTTATTGACGCATTGCGCACAGGCAGATGGGACCTTATCTCTGATGTGCTTGCTCACGCTGTACTTCCTGCCATAGCTCTGGGATTACTGACGGCAGGAGTATTTTTACGTCTTGTACGCACCAATCTGATTGGTACCCTATCTCAGGGCTATATTGATGCGGCACGTTCACGTGGTGTTGCTGAAAAACGTCTGGTAAAAACACATGCTTGGCGTCCAGCTCTTATCCCTATTATTACAGTTATGGGAATGCAGATCGCGCTGATGCTAGGTGGAGCTGTTCTTACTGAAACAACATTTGAATGGCATGGTCTTGGTTTTGCCATGCAGCAATATCTGCAAAATCGTGACTTTGTTGCCGTGCAGGGCATCGTCATTCTGCTTTCCATTATTGTGGCCGTTACCAACTTTATTGTTGATGTGGTTGCAGCCTTTATCGACCCGCGAGTGAGGTACTAACCATGAGTACAAACTTGGAACCTCCCATTGAAGAAGACCTCATCCCAGCAGACCCGCCAGAGTTTGTTCCCAGGCGTGCTGCATGGAAAAACATTCCTATCATCCGTGAGGTCCGCACAAGTGCTGGCCTGCAACGCGGCATGCTTGTTACTGGTCTTGTCCTGGTTATCTTCTTTATTTTGCTAGCTATTTTTGCCCCTATCATTGCTCCCTATCAATGGGCACAGGGCAGTGTTGACGGCAAAAGAATTCAGCCGCAGTTACCGCCTGGCGGTGATTTCACATGGGGGACAACAGTTGGCTCCTACGATGTGTTTTCACGTGTTGTGTGGGGATCGCAAACTGCCCTGGTCACAGTGATAATGGCTATCGCGCTGTCCATTGTTATTGGGGTTTTGCTTGGTCTTTTCAGCGGCTATTTTGGTGGCTGGATTGACCGCATCCTTGTGGTTGTAGCCGATGCAGTCTACGCTTTTCCATCACTACTGATGGCAATTGTGCTAGCGATTTCTATTAACGGCGGTAAATCGTCGTTTTGGGGTGGTATTTTTGCAACAGCCGGCTCAATTACAGTAGTGTTTGTTCCGCAGTATTTCCGTGTGGTACGTTCAGAGGTTATTCGGCTGAAAGCCGAGCCATTTGTCGAGTCAGCGCGTGTCATTGGAACACCCACATCACGGATTCTCTTTCGCCATGTACTGCGTAACTCAACGCGTTCACTACCTCTGATTTTGACGTTGAACGCATCTGAAGCGATCCTCACTCTTGCTGGTCTTGGTTTCCTTGGATTCGGTATTGAGCCCACAGCCGCAGCTGAATGGGGCTACGACCTTAACCGCGCAATGGCTGATGCGGCCAGCGGCATATGGTGGACGGGGCTTTTCCCTGGCCTAGCGATTGTGCTTTTAGTCCTTGGGATTACTTTGGTAGGCGAGTCTCTTAATGATCTGGCCGACCCACGTCTACGGATTCACCGCGTTCGTAAGAAACGTGGCAATAAGGCTCACGAGGTCGAAGTTCCAGTGGCTGCGGATCGGGTAAAGGACACCCCAGAGGACGCAGCGAAGAAGCCAGTTGTCATGCCGAAAACCCGTGCATGGGATCGCCAAGAACCCGGTTGGGGAATGGTACCTGGGTTTGATGATCCTGAAGGTCCAGATGCGCCCCGTCAATCACCTGATGAAAAACAGCCCAAGGAGGATTCATGAGCGAGGAAAGTCTGGAAGCTACTGAACAAGAGTTGATCGCTAACCCCACAGACATGGGAGATAGTGAACATGGTGATGTGGTAACAATTCGTGACCTTAACGTGCAATTTGCTACCAGTGCTCAACCTGTATCAGCGGTAAAATCTGTGAATCTCGATGTTCATCCCAAAGAAATTTTGGCGATTGTTGGTGAATCAGGTTCAGGTAAAACCGTGACATCAAAATCGATTATGGGCTTGTTACCCGAATCTGCTATGGTCAGTGGTTCGGTTATTCTGCACGATAAAGAAGTAACAACGATGTCGGGTTCTGAACTACGCAATATTCGTGGAACCGATGTGGCAATGATTTTCCAGGAGCCATCAACAGCGCTGAATCCCGTCTTTAAAGTAGGGTGGCAGATTGCAGAGGGCTTGAGGGCTCACAGAAAAATCAGCAAAGCTGAGGCTCGCCAAGTTGCCATTGATGTATTGGATAAGGTTGGTATTCCTGACCCCGAAGAACGTGTGAATTATTATCCACACCAGTTTTCAGGTGGACAAAAACAACGTATCGTTATTGCCCAGGCACTGGCTTTAGGGGCAAAAGTTTTGTTGGCAGATGAACCAACTACTGCATTGGATGTGACTGTTCAGGCAGAAATCCTTGAGCTGCTTCGTCAAGTGCGAGACAACTTTGACGTGTCAATAATTCTGGTGACACACAATATGGGCGTTGTGGCAGACTTATCTGACCGCGTAGCCGTCATGTATCAGGGACGCATTGTTGAACAGGCCCCTACAAAGGAACTATTTGCCAACCCGCGTGCTGCCTACACAAAATCTTTGTTGGCAGCTGTGCCGCGCCTGTCATTTGACGAATATGCCAAACTTGACCAGGCTGAGCGCGAAAAACGTGTGAAAGAGGCCGAAGATTTTGATAAAAAAGAACGTGAATGGATGGAGTCTTTTGCCACCACTCATGAACCTATTGTGGTGGCCGATAAACTAGAAATTACATATCCAGGACGATTTGGACAACCCGGTTTTCGCGCTGTTCGTGGCGTATCTTTAAAGATGCATCCACGTGAAGTTTTAGGGCTTGTGGGAGAATCAGGATCAGGGAAAACAACGATTGGTCGTTCCCTTGTTGGGCTAACCGAAGCTACGGGGGGCTCTTTGAAGGTTTTTGGTACCGAAGTGGTTCACGCGAAACAAAAAGATTTTAAGGATATTCGACCTCGCGTAGGTTTTGTTTTCCAAGATCCCGCAACATCATTTAATCCGCTGCTGTCAATCGCCGAATGTATTGCAGAGCCCCTGATTGTTCACGGGGATGCAACTAATCTTTCTGAAGCCCTGCCGCGAGTACACGAACTATTGGATTGGGTACATTTGGAGCGTTCCTATGCGAAGCGTTTTCCGCATGAGCTCTCTGGTGGTCAGCGCCAGCGAGCATCATTGGCGCGGGCGTTAGCACTTAATCCTGAGCTCATAATTGCCGATGAGCCAACATCTGCTTTAGACGTATCCGTTCAGGCTCATGTGTTACAGGTGTTTAAGGAACTGCAAAATGAACTGCATTTTGCCTGCCTATTCATTACTCATGACCTGGCTGTTGTGGGTTTACTTGCCGATAGGATCGGTGTGTTGCGTCAAGGTGAACTGGTAGAGATCGGTACAGTTCCACAGGTTCTTGGTAATCCGCGGCATGAATACACCAAACGCCTCTTGGCTTCAGTGCCGGTAGCTGACCCTGTTGAACAGGAGATTCGCCGCAAAGCACTGCTGGAAGTATTGGCAAAAGAGGGCACTACCGTCTAACTTTTGCGCGGATGGCACTCGGTAGTCTTGCTAGGCTACGGGGTGCCATTGTTATTGTGATGTTTTGTCCTCGAATCTTGACAGAAGTACCGCACAGATTCTTCCTTGCTCTTGGTAGTACCCCGAAACTAAGCGGTGTGATCAAACATCTGTGAGCTAGTTGCCTCGCTGAGCAAGGCCTAGAATGTGCATTGGTAAGTCCATTCCTGTCTGCAAGAACTATGTGGCAGCGAAAAATAGCGTGCGGGATTAGGCATTATGCGACTCATTCACAGATCCTTCACAGAGCTAGGTGTACACCGATGCGACAGGCTGTAGTTTTCTAGGGCGCAGGTGTGACATGTGAGGGGTGGTCACCGTTATATAGCTCGTCAATAGCTGTGGCATAGCGTTTGGCGACTTCATGACGTTTTACCTTCAGGGAAGGGGTCATGAGCCCGTTTTCCTCGGTGAATTCTGTTGTTAACACTTTGATTTTTCGGATTGATTCGGCACGGGAAACAGCAGAGTTCGTCCTCTTTAATGCCTTTGATAGTGCGTCAAGAACCACTGTTTCTTTGATTGCGCGGGTCACATCCATAACAGGTAGGTTATGGTTTTTGAGCCACAGAGGTAACATTTCACGGTCAATTGTTACCAAACCGCTAACAAAAGGTTTTCCATCGCCCACAACAACCACTTGCGAGACCAGAGGATGGCCCTTTAATCGTTCTTCTAAAAGGGAAGGGGTAACGTTTTTTCCACCTGCAGTCACAATGATTTCTTTTAAGCGCCCAGTCACGCTAAGGCGCCCTTGGTCATCAATACTGCCTTGGTCACCTGTACGATACCAGCCGTCTTTAGTGAATGCTTCAGCTGTGGCTTCGGGATCGTTATAGTAGCCGCGCATCACCGAGATTCCGCGGGCCTGTATTTCGTCGTTATCGCCAATGCGTACCTCATTACCTGGAAGTGGCTTACCGACGGTGTCATGCTTATTGGAATCTAAAAATGACATAGTTAAAGGCCCGCCGGTTTCAGTAGCACCGTAGCCTTGCGTAACTGAGATACCAAGTCCCTCAAAAAATAGTGCAATTCGTGGAGCTAGGGGAGCACCTCCGCAGGTAAAGTTCTTTAATTGTCCTCCAAGCAGGCGAGTAATCTTATTCAATACCAACGCGCGGGCGATACGTAAAGTAAAGTTTTGCCACAGTGTAGGCCCTTCTTTCGTTTCATTGGCTAAGGCCCAGCGTTGTCCAACATGAGCAGCCCACACAAAGATACGATGTTTAAGGCCACGCCCCGATTTAGCATCAGCAGCATTGTAAATTTTTTCGAGGACGCGTGGCACCACTAAAATAGCGGTAGGTTTAAATGATGAAATATCGGTCATTAGATTAGCTATAGAAGGGACGTGCCCCACACGGCCGTGCCCGCAAATCATTGTGTAGTTGATGATCCGTGCTAAAACATGTGCAACCGGTAGAAACAGTAGGATACGTGATGAGGGCAGGTTAATCAGCGGCTTCCACGGTCCATGAATTGATGATACCGGTAACACAAAGTTCTTATGTGTCAGCTCAACACCCTTTGGAATACCAGTTGTACCAGAGGTATAGACAATAGAACACAAGTCGTCTTGATTGACGGCTTCCATTCGTAACATGAGTTGAGATTCAGGAATATCTTGGCCTGCCTGTTGAATATACTCCAAACCAGAATCATCTAAACTCAAAATATGTTGCAGGCAATCATTTTCTGTTAGAAGTGGCTTGAGCAGACGGGCCTGAGCGGAAGTGTCACAGACAATGAGCTTACATTGAGAATCGCGTACTATCCATTGAATCTGCTCATATGAATCCGTGTCATAGATTGGCACAAGAACTAGCTGTGCAGCCTGGGCTCCCAGATCAAGGATTGTCCACGCATACGAGGTGGCACCCATAATACCGATAGTGTCTCCAGGTTGAAGACCCATCCCAATATAGCCACGGGCAATAACGTGCAGATCATCGGAAAGTTCTGGTGCCGTAACTGGCCACCACGCATCGCCAAGCTCGGACAGGCGCTCAACGGCGACATCGCGCGGGCGCATTTTTGCGCGCATATCAACCGCGTGAGCTATGGAGGGACAATCAGCAACATTGAACTTGGTGGTTTTATATGTAAGCAGCATTGTGGACTTAAGACCTCGTATCAATTGTGTAAGTTACGCTACCGTTACTTCTTAAGTTACTACACCGTCGCTTCAATTGTCACAGAAAACAGGTCATAATGGCAGTAATGAACATTTTGTCGCATTACCCACTTCGCTATACCGTCACGGTGACCCCCGTTGGCGATGTTATCCTTGGGGCGAAGGGGCAGTTTATTACGGGTATTTATTTTGCCGACCATTGCGATAGCATGCCTGGAATCATTGTGCCGGCAAGCGATCCAGTTCTTGAACCGCTTGCCATGCAGCTCTATGAGTATTTTGATGGGACGCGCATCGACTTTGATTTTCTTTCTTCTATCAAAGGTAACGCTTTTCAATACAGCGTGTGGTCACAGTTGAAAAAGATACCTTACGGCCAATCGGCAACCTATGGTCAGATTGCTACAGCACTTGGAAACGCAAATAAGGCGCGAGCGGTGGGCCAGGCCGTTGGTGCAAATCCGCTGTCAATCGTTGTTCCCTGTCACCGCGTTGTTGGTGCCAATGATATAGGAGGCTACGCGGGAGGTATTTCACGTAAACGATACCTTTTGGATCTAGAGAAAATGGTGTGTAACTATCACGATCAACGCCTGTTTTAACGCATTTTCTTCTGCTGCATTTGTGCTGAAATGTTAAAACTTGCCATAGGGGAAAGGTCGTAGCACTTCGCCTGTAGAAATCGTGATTTATCTCACTTTTGAGTAAGGGGAGAGGTTTGCCGCTAAGTTTATCTGTACATGGGGCGATGATGAGCTCTTAACAGTGGTGCAAAGTGTGACATAACAATCTCGCAGAGCCGTATAGTGAAATATCGTCCTGCCACACTCTTGGCTTTACATAGTAAGCGGTATCATCACAACCTACCTGTGACAAGTTCCCTAGATGGTGATGGTGCTATAAGAGGCTACAACCGTATATCCTCACAAGAAGCAACCGATCTTGGTTCTTTATGAAAGACTGTGACCGGCACCTTTTTACGTTATTTTATAGGTCGTAGTACAGCTGGAACTCATAAGGGTGGGGGTATTGGCGCATAGGCACAATATCGGTTTCACGTTTGAAGTCCAGCCACTTTTCAATAAGGTCTACAGTGAATACATCACCTTCTGTTAAAAAGTCTTGGTCATCTTCCAGGGCCTCTAACGCAAGTTCCAGTGTAGGTGGCAGCTTGTCAATATCGGCGTAGTCTTCTGGCGGAAGCTCATACAGATCTTTATCGATGGGATCGGCAGGCTCAATGCGATGTCGAATTCCGTCAATACCTGCCATAAGGCATGCACTAAACGCCAAATAGGGGTTAGCGGTAGGATCAGGGACTCGATATTCAATACGTTTTGCTGCTGGCGAGGAACCAGAAGAAGGGATACGAATACATGCAGACCTATTTTGGGCTGAATACACCAGATTCACGGGGGCCTCAAAACCAGGAACCAGGCGGCGGAAGGAATTGACAGACGGATTCGTAAACGCCAACAGGGCTGGGGCGTGTTCAAGCAGGCCACCAATAAAGTGACGTGCTATATCAGACAGGGAGCCATAGCCTTTTTCATCGTAAAATAGTGGGGAGCCATCTTTCCACAAACTCATGTGGGTATGCATTCCAGAGCCATTGTCTTTGAAAAGAGGCTTCGGCATAAAAGTGGCGGTTTTGCCTAACTGCCATGCGGTATTTTTAATGATGTACTTAAAGGTCATCATGTCATCACCAGCGCGTGTCAATGAGTTAAAACGATAATTGATTTCCTGCTGCCCACCAGAACCTACCTCGTGGTGTGCACGTTCAACGCGAAGCCCGGCATTAAGTAGGTGCGTGGTCATTGTGTCACGAATATCGGCAGTTTGATCGTTGGGTGATACGGGAAAGTATCCGCCTTTAAGTGGTGTGGTGTAGCCTTGATCTTTCCCAGAGGCATTACCCCCCGAAGACCAGTAGCCCTCTGCTGATTCAATTTCGTAAAAAGATTGGTGAGGCTGGTTAGAATAGCGGATAGCATCAAACAGATAGAACTCTGCTTCTGCACCAATATAGCAGGTATCGGCAATGCCGGTGGAGCGCAGATAGTCTTCGGCCTTAGCGGCAACTTGACGCGGATCGCGCGAGAACTTTTCATCGGTTAAAGGATCCACAATGGAAAACAGGACAACTAGGGTTGGAACCTCGCGGAAAGGATCCATAAAAGCGGTGGAAACATCGGGAATAAGTTTCATATCCGACTTGTGAATTTCAGTAAAACCACGCACCGAGGAGCCATCAAACATCAACCCCGTATCAATTGTGACAATAAACTCTTCTGCAGGAACAGTAAAATGCTGCTGCAGGCCAGGAAGATCACAAAAACGGACATCAACGAAACGAATATCATGTGAACGAATATAATCGATTGCTTCTTTGTTACTTGAAAACATGGGTGTCACCTTTCATGCGTGGGTTGGTTAAACACCATAACGTAATGAATTTACCACGACTTTACATTGTCGCTATATTTCATAATAGAATCAGCAGCAAAAATTAACTGTCATCTTCATTACATCTACCAGATCACTCATGATATGTTTTCGTCAATTGCCATGTCATCACATACTACAGTGGATGTTCGTCACCTAGCATCCAGTTTTTCAGACATGTGTGCCGTTAAGTTTTTTGATTGTCTTCGACTTAGAATGGAAAGCAAACAGTAGAACACAGGGGGAATGAAGGTGGCTGATCCGTCGCAGTATCGACCTCGCACCAGTGATATTCCTACGCACCCTGGTGTGTATCGTTTTCTTGATGAAGAAGCACGTGTCATCTATGTTGGTAAAGCCAAAAATTTACGCAACCGCCTTACCTCTTATTTTCAGGATCTTAGTCAGCTTCACCCCAGAACACAGCAAATGGTGACAACGGCTTCCGCCGTGAAATGGGTAGTTGTAGCCAGTGATGTGGAAGCTCTTAGTTTAGAATATGCGTGGATAAAAGAGTTTTCACCACGATTTAACGTGATGTATCGCGACGATAAATCCTATCCCTACCTTGCTATATCCATGAGTGACGATGTACCGCGTATGTATATTACACGCGAAGCCAAACGTAAAGGTGTGCGCTACTTTGGCCCCTATGCCCATGTGTGGGCAATACGTGAAACCGTGGATCTGCTACAAAAAGCTTTTCCGTTACGTACCTGCTCCAATGGTGTATATCAGCGATCCCATCGTGCCCAGCGTCCCTGCCTGTTGGGATATATTGAACGATGCTCCGCACCGTGTGTGGGAGCTATCTCCATTGATGCTCACCGGCAGATTGCCCTTGATATTTGCGAGTTTATGTCGGGAAAAACAGGGCCGTTTTTACGCCACCTTCACAACGATATGACTGCGGCAGCCAAAGACCTGGAATTTGAAAAAGCAGCAAAAATACGTGACCAGATTGATGCTCTTGAAACTGTGCTGACAAAAAATGCAATGGTTCTTGATGATGGAACGGATGCTGATGTTTTCGCATTAGCCGTTGATGAACTTGAAGCAGCCGTACAATTATTTCATGTTAGAGCAGGGCGCATACGCGGTGAACGTGGTTGGGTAGTGGAACGAACGGACGATGCAGATGCGGGGGGACTGATGCAGCGAATGCTGCAGCAAATCTACGGAGAGGTAGAACGAGCTACGCCCTGTGAAAGGAAAAAAACCGAAGATCCACGATCCGTTGACGACCTTATGCACTTACCAACCCACGCAATTCCTCAAGAAATCCTTGTATCGCATATGCCAGCCCAAGCCGATGTTGTTCAACAGTGGTTAGAGGGTATACGCGGATCGAAAATATCGCTAAGAACACCCCAGCGAGGGCAGAAAAAAGACCTGATGGAAACAGTCTTGGGTAATGCTGTGCAAATTTTAAAACGTCATAAAAGCCAGCGTGTTGGTGACTTGACTCATCGTTCAAAAGCTCTGGAAGAACTGTATGAAAACCTGGAGCTGCCAAGGGTTCCGCTTCGCATAGAGTGTTACGACATATCGCATACGGCAGGAACTCACCAGATGGCCTCGATGGTGGTGTTTGAAGATGGCATGCCGCGTAAATCCGATTACCGAACCTTTGCGATACGCAATAATAGTGAAGGACACGCCGATGACACTGCGGCAATGTCAGAGGTTTTACAGCGACGGTTTGCACGTTTGGATCAAGACAACGACCGTGAACGTTCCACTCTAGTATCGGGCGAGCTTATTGACAGTGAAACGGGACGGCCAAAACGGTTTTCCTATCGCCCTGACCTTGTGGTGGTTGACGGTGGACTGCCCCAGGTCAATGCTGCACAACGTGCCCTAGATGATATTGGTGCGAATGTGGCGGTGGTAGGCCTTGCTAAACGTTTGGAAGAAGTATGGATCGCGGGTCAGGATTTCCCCGTGATTTTGCCTCGTGCATCGGCGGGGCTTTATATTTTGCAGTATCTTCGTGATGAATCGCATCGCTTTGCCATCAAGGCTCACCGTAAACGCCGCGCAAAAACCGTTCAGCGTTCAGTACTTGACCAGATTCCAGGAGTAGGAACGCATCGACAAAAACAGCTGTTGAAGGCATTGGGGTCGGTGAAGAAGATTCGTGAAGCAAGTGTGGAGCAACTGTCACAGGTTGATTCGGTGGGCCCCGCATTGGCGGAACAGATTTTTCAATTTTTTCACGGCTCAACTTCGCCAGGAAAAGAAAAATAGTCAACAACTAACATATGCGCAAATTTTTTGGCATGCTTAATGTATGAATGGTGACAATCCTGCCTTTGACGAGACAGACCCTATAACAGTGCCAACGGGGATTCCGGCTTTGGACGAAAAGAAACCGAAGATTGTGTCAGATTCACCCGAATTACTGATTATTACGGGAATGTCAGGCGCTGGGCGTTCACGTGCAGGTGACGCATTGGAAGATCTTGATTGGTATGTTGTCGATAATTTGCCGCCCCATATGCTTCGTCCATTTGTTGGCATGATGACTCCTGATGGTGGTGGTGTACACCGTCTAGCAGCCGTTGTGGACGTGCGTTCGGGGGACTTTTTTCGCCAGCTTTTCGATGTTCTTGCCGAGCTGAAAGAAAAACAGATTGAGCACCGACTTATTTTTCTTGATGCCGATGATAATATATTGGTACGTCGCTATGAGCAGGTTCGCCGGCCCCATCCTTTACAAGGCAACGGCCGGATTCTTGATGGTATCCGTAAGGAACGCGCCCTGTTGGAAAAAGTAAGGCAGCGCGCTGACGTGCTTATTGATACCTCGTGCACATCGGTTCACGAGCTAGCCCGGCATATGCGCGATGTCGTTGCTGATGAAGCAGATAGGCCTTTGAAACTATCGGTGATGAGTTTTGGTTTCAAACGTGGCATACCTTTAGACGCTGATCACGTTGTTGATGTACGGTTTTTATCAAATCCTTATTGGGTTTCTGAACTGCGTCATCTTCGTGGTATTGATAAACCTGTGCGCGACTATGTACTGTCACGTCCCGGTGCGCGACAGTTTGGTGACGACTACGTGAAACTTCTAACGCCTGTGCTCAGCGGTTATCTTAACGAGTTAAAACCATATGTGACAGTGGCAATTGGTTGTACAGGTGGCCAGCATCGCTCCGTTGCGATGGCTGAGTATATTGCGAAGCTACTGCGCGAACAGGGTTTTCCAGTCAAAACGATTCATCGAGATATGGGGTTAGAATAATGACTGAAGCAATTATTGATGATGACGGCTGGACAAAGCGTAATTCCTATGGTCCAGCGGTGGTTGCCTTTGGCGGTGGTCACGGACTTTCAGCAACACTGAGGGCATTGCGTCACGTTACTAGGCGTTTAACGGCTATCGTGACTGTGGCTGATGACGGAGGTTCTTCGGGGCGTTTACGTCATGAACTGGGTATTTTGCCACCTGGTGACTTACGGATGGCTCTGGCATCGCTGTGTGACGATTCGCAATGGGGGTTAACGTGGCGTGACGCTATGCAGCATCGTTTTCATTCCAGAGGTGACCTGGATTATCATGCCTTGGGTAATCTTTTGATCGCAACAATGTGGGACATGCTTGACGATACCGTTGAGGGCCTGGATTGGGTGGCAAAACTGTTGGGATGTCACGGACGTGTATTGCCGATGGCATCAGTTCCTGTTGATATTTATGCCGATGTTGATTTTGATGGCGAGTTGCGGGTGGTTCACGGTCAGTCGCATGTGGCAGCCACTGAAGGAAAAGTTGTGAATGTTCACATGACGCCATCATCACCACCGGCACCGATTGAGGCGTTAATGGCGATTGAAGAAGCAGAGTTTGTGGTGTTGGGGCCAGGCTCATGGTACACATCGGTAATTCCACATTTGTTGTCACAACAGCTTCATGATGCGTTAAAGAAGACCTCTGCTAAAAAGATCTTAGTGGCCAACCTTGCTGCTCAAAAAGGCGAAACCGAAGGGTTATCTGTGGCTGACCACCTGAAAGTATTCCATCAGCATGCCCCTGACGTGCATATCGACGCGGTGATTGTTGATCCAAGTGTCGTTGATATATATGACGAAGTGGAAACGGCGGTGAGTGAGTTAGGTGCAGACCTGCTGCTGCGAGAGGTGATTGTGGCATCGGGAACGCCCAGGCATGATTCACTTCGACTTGGTGCCGCATTGCGTGATACCTTCCAAGGATACAACCTGCAAGAAAAAGGATAATCACCGTGTCATTGACTTCTGATATGAAAGATGAGCTTGCGCGTGTTCCACTTCAACGCCTAAGCGAAAAACAGGCAGAAATTGCTGCGATGCTTCGCTTTGCGTCGGGTCTTAACATTGTTGCAAGGCGTATTGTTGTAGCTGCCGAAGTTGATACTGAACTGACGGCCACACGGCTTCGACTATTGTTGTCACAGCTTTTTCATGCTGAATCACAAGTAATTATTGTGTCTGGTGGTGGATTACGAAAAGGTGAGCGATATGTGGTGCGTGTGGTTGAAGAGGCTGACAATATTGCAAAATCAACTGGATTGATTGACCGCTATGGACGCCCTGTAAGAGGTCTTCCACCAGCAATAGTCAGTGGCGGTAAAAACGAAGCCCGAGCAGCATGGAGGGGCGCATTTTTAGCGCGCGGATCGTTGACAGAACCAGGAAGATCGTCCTCTTTAGAAGTTACTTGTCCCGGCCCAGAAGCGGCATTAGCGTTGGTAGGTGCTGCACGGCGTTTGGGTGTGACCGCAAAATCGCGTGAGATTCGCTCAACGGATCGCGTTGTTATTCGCGATGGTGACATGATTGAAAAAATGGTGCGTGAACTAGGAGCACCCAAGACCTGTAAGATATGGCATGAGCTGCGTGAACGTCGTGAGCTTCGCGGTTGTGTTAACCGTTTAGCCAACTTTGATGACGCCAACTTGCGTCGCTCTGCACGTGCAGCAGTGGTATCGGCGGCTCGAGTGCGTAAAGCTTTCGAGATTTTAGGTGAGGATATTCCTGAACACCTCTATGAGGCTGGCCAATTACGTATCACCTACAGAGATGCTTCATTAGAAGAACTGGGGCGACAGGCTCAGCCTCCTTTAACAAAGGATGCAGTGGCTGGAAGAATTCGTCGGTTGCTAGCAATGGCCGATAACTATGCTATGGAACATGGCATGGAGGATACACGCTCGGCACTTACTCCAGAAATGATGAATGATTAGGGATAATGACACAGTGACAGCAGTCTGGTGACACTTATCACGTTTGAGGGAAAATACATGAGGGTAGTGCCATAACGTGTCAGGCTTCACGTTGCTCTAATGACCATTGACCCCTGAAACATGGGGGGAATACGTGTAAATTAGAAGATGTGGAAAACAGAAAGTTTTGTTTTCCAAGACATCAAATCTATCTACGACATCATTTTGCGAAAAGCAAATATTCAGGAGGACATAGTGACCATCCGCGTCGGTATCAATGGCTTTGGCCGTATTGGCCGTAACTACTTCCGCGCCCTTCAAGAAAAAGGCGCAGACGTTGAGGTCGTTGCCGTAAACGATCTTACCGATAATAAAACCCTTGCCCATCTGCTGAAATACGACTCAATTTTGGGTCGTCTGAACGGCGATGTCGAATTCGACGATGAATCTATCACCGTTGATGGCAAGAAAATCCAAGTTTTCGCAGAAAAAGATCCTGCAAACCTTCCATGGGGTGACCTTGGCGTTGACATCGTGATTGAATCAACTGGTTTCTTCACCGATGCTACCAAGGCAAAGGCACATCTTGATGGTGGGGCAAAGAAGGTTATCATTTCTGCTCCCGCAAAGAATGAAGATGCAACATTTGTTGTTGGTGTTAATCACGAAGATTACGACCCAGACAACCACCACATCATCTCGAATGCTTCATGTACAACAAACTGTCTTGCACCGATGGCGAAAGTCCTTAACGATACCTTTGGTATTGAACGTGGTCTGATGACAACAATTCACGCTTACACAGGTGATCAGCGTCTACAGGATAGCCCTCACAAGGATCTGCGCCGTGCTCGTGCTGCCGCCGTGAACATTGTTCCCACCACAACAGGTGCTGCACGCGCCGTTGCCTTGGTTCTGCCTGAACTCAAGGGCAAACTTGATGGCTATGCCGTACGCGTTCCTGTGGTCACTGGTTCATTGACCGACCTGACCTTTACCGCAAGTAAAGATGTCACCGTTGAAGAAGTCAATGCTGCTGTGAAGAAAGCTGCTGAAGAAGGCCCTCTGAAGGGAATTCTTTACTACAGCGAAGATCCACTGGTTTCCACTGACATCGTCACCGATCCTCACGCATCAATCTTTGATGCAGGCTGCACCAAGGTTATTGGTAGCCAGGTCAAATGCGTGTCATGGTATGACAACGAGTGGGGCTATTCTAACCAGTTGGTGACTCTGACCGAATATGTTGGAGAACGCCTTTAACCACATCTGCTCCGTGTTACGGAGTTGGTGAAGACAACATGACCACACGCCTGCACGAGATATTTTTGTGCAGGCGTTTTGGTTAAATTTCATAAGGAGATACACTATGGCGTTACGTTCAATTGAGACTTTGGGGGATGTGCGCGGCAAAAAAGTGCTTGTGCGTTCCGACTTCAATGTTCCACTTCAAGATGGCACCATTACTGATGATGGCCGTATTCGTGCCGCTTTACCCACACTGACATCTTTGGTGGAAGCCGGGGCAAAAGTTGTGATACTTGCCCATCTTGGTCGCCCAAAGGGTCATGTCAAACCCGAGTTTTCCTTGGCACCTGTTGCCAAGCGTCTAGGTGAGCTGATTGATACCAAGGTCACCTTGGCAAAAGACACTGTTGGTGAGGATGCTCGCCGTGTTGTAGCCAGCTTAGAAGAAGGCCATATCGCGCTGCTTGAAAATGTGCGCTTTGATAAGCGTGAAACATCGAAAGATGAAGCAGAACGCGAACAATTGGCTAACGAATATGCTGCATTAGCTGACTGCTTTGTTTCAGATGGTTTTGGTGTTGTTCACCGCAAGCAGGCATCTGTTTACGATGTCGCTAAAATACTTCCTTCGGCGGCAGGCAAACTTGTTGTCAAGGAAATCGAATCGCTGCGTCGCGTTACCGATAATCCTGAACGTCCCTACGGCGTTGTTCTTGGCGGATCAAAAGTTTCAGATAAGTTAGGCGTGATTGCCAACCTACTGGAAAAAGCTGACTTTTTACTGATTGGTGGCGGTATGGCCTACACATTCCTTGCAGCGCAAGGACATTCAGTTGGTTCGTCGCTATTGGAAAACGATCAGGTGAATACAGTCAAAGAATATATGAAAACCGCTGGGGAAAAAGGCGTTGAACTGCTGTTGCCGATTGACACGGTTGTTGCCCCAGAATTTAAGGCAGATGCACCAGCAACTGTTGTTGATTCCGATAAGATTCCAGATGATCACATGGGGTTGGATATTGGCCCTAAGACGGCAAAACTGTTTTCCAACAAGATTGCTGCCGCAAAAACTGTGGCTTGGAATGGCCCTATGGGTGTTTTCGAAATGGAAGCGTTTGCTAAGGGAACCGCAGCTGTTGCGAAAGCTCTGAGCGAATCATCGTGCTTTAGCGTGATTGGCGGTGGCGATTCAGCGGCAGCTGTTCGTCAACTTGGTTACGATGAATCATCATTTGGCCACATTTCAACAGGTGGGGGAGCATCACTTGAACTTCTAGAAGGCATCGTATTGCCTGGAATCGACGTTTTGGAGGACTAAAATATGTCGCGTACACCTTTACTAGCTGGTAACTGGAAGATGAACATGGATCATCTTCAAGCCATCAAACTTGTTCAAGAACTTGGACTTGACCTTGAAGACCACAAATTCAACTATGCTGATGCAGATGTTGTTGTATTACCGCCATTTACGGATCTTCGTTCAGTGCAAACAGTGGTGGAATCTGACAAGATGAAAATTGCTTATGGTGCACAGGATATTTC
This sequence comes from Actinomycetaceae bacterium, assembly GCA_030540715.1. GTDB lineage: Bacteria > Actinomycetota > Actinomycetes > Actinomycetales > Actinomycetaceae > JAUNVQ01. Next base: position 35,469 of record JAUNVQ010000020.1, read on the forward strand.
CGTACACGACAACGGTGCCTACACTGGTGAAGTGTCGGCTTCTATGCTGGTGAAACTTGGCTGCACCTACGTTGTTGTGGGACACTCGGAACGCCGTGAATATCACTGTGAATCCGATGCCGTTGTCAACGAAAAAACAAAAGTGACTTTAGCTGCGGGTATGACACCTATCGTCTGCTGTGGCGAGGGTCTAGAAATCCGCCAGGCTGGTACACATGTTGATCATGTACTTAAGCAAATTAACGGTGCCTTTGACGGAATTTCAGCAGAGGATGCCCTCAAGTGCGTTGTTGCCTATGAACCTATTTGGGCTATTGGTACTGGTGAAGTAGCTACTCCTGATGACGCACAAGAAGTGTGTGGAGCAATCCGCGAAAAACTTGCTGAACTGTATGGCCAAGAAGTTGCCGATAAGATGCGTGTTCTTTACGGTGGCTCTGTGAAGTCATCCAATGTGAAAGAGATCTTGTCGCGTCCCGACATTGATGGCGCACTGGTTGGCGGTGCCTCGCTGAAAGCCGATGAGTTTTCACGTATTGTCCGCCAGGACGGCTAAGAACACTTTATTGGTGCGTTTCTTAGTGCTATCTTGCGTGATGTGAGATGGAACCAGTTTTTTGCAGAAGCTCCAGGTTTCACTTTGTTACCTGGAGCTTCTGCATTACAATGACTAATTGAATATGAACGCTCTATAAGGGGCTTCGCAAGAAAACGTACCTGCAATAGCTCACCGTCAACGGTAAACAGGGCAAAATGGTTTCTTGTGGACATCTCTTATACAGATACGGAGTTGAATACTGTGAATATCGCGATTATTGTCTGCCAGGTGCTGCTGGTTATTACCAGTCTTCTTTTGATTCTTATTGTGCTGATGCATAAAGGCCGTGGCGGCGGTATCTCCGATATGTTTGGCGGTGGTCTTTCTCAAGCCGCAGGTTCGTCGGGTGTTGCGGAACGTAACTTGAATCGCATCACCGTGGGCATGGCGCTGATCTGGGTTGGCGTTGTGATAGCCCTAGGTGTCATGATGAAATTCCAGTAAAAAGACTGTCCGCCACAGCCAGTTGGCTGCAGCGGACATTTCTTTTTATTGTGATACCGAGTTTCCCCGGTATCACATCACATTTATTCCATTACTTTGCGGGCTTTATCAGCAACGGCATCAACGGTGAAGCCGAAGTGCTTAAAGAGGTCACCGCCTGCACCAGGAAGCCCGAAGCCATCCATAGCAATACTTGCCCCTTTGCATCCAATGTAGGGTGCCCAGGGCAGTGCAAGTCCAGCTTCCACACTGACTCGTGCCGTCACTTTAGCAGGTAGCACACTTTCACGATAGTCAGCATCTTGTGCATCAAACCATTCCATACACGGCATTGATACAACGCGCACTTTCTTTCCTTCATCAGTCAATACATCGGCTGCTCCTAAACATAGCTGCACTTCAGAACCCGAAGCCATCAAAATCACATCGGGTGTTCCCTTACAGTCGCGCAACACATAGCCTCCACGTTCAACATTGCGGGCATGAGCCAATGTGCCATCAGCTAACGCATCGCCATTGCCGCGTGCAGGATTGGGAAGCCCCTGACGTGTCAGTACCAAACCAACAGGACCATTCTGTTTCATTGTTGCCAGCCACGCGTAGGCTGTTTCGGCGGCATCGGCTGGGCGAACCATCGACAGGTTCGGGATTGCGCGATATGCCGTTAGATGCTCAACGGGCTGGTGTGTGGGACCGTCTTCGCCAACACCGATTGAATCATGTGTCCACACATAGGTCACCGGTAGGTTCATCAGTGCCGCCAGGCGTACGGCTCCGCGCATATAGTCGGCAAACACAAAGAAGGTTCCACCATACACACGTGAATAACCATCAAGGGCAATACCGTTCATGATGCCACCCATGCCGTGTTCGCGTACACCAAAGTGCAGGTTACGTCCGTAAAGATCGGCTTTCCATGCCTTTGTTGAACGTTCGGGTGGAATAAACGAGGCATCGCCTTTAATCGGTGTGTTATTTGAACCTGCCAAGTCTGCTGAACCACCCCACAACTCAGGTAAAAGTGGTGCAATGGCATTGATAACCTGTCCTGATGCAGCGCGGGTAGCAAGTGATGTCCCGGCCTCGAAATCAGGCAGGGCTTCTTCTAGCCCCGAAGGAAGTTCGCGGGCATTCATGCGTTGAAGCAGAGCCGCCTTTTCAGGGTTATTTTCCTTCCAGCTGGCAAAGTCTTTATCCCATTGTTTACGTGCCTGGTCTGCGCGCTGTTTCGCATTGGCGCGCGCATGAGCCACGGCTCCTTCATCAACATCAAACATCGTATCGGGATTAACCCCCAGGGCAACCTTGAGTCCACGAAGTTCTTCTTCACCCAACTTCGCGCCGTGAATACCGCCGGTGTTTTGTTTGCTGGGCGAGGGCCACCCAATAATGGTGCGCAATGCAATGATCGAGGGCTTATCGGTAACATCCTTGGCCGTGTTAAGCGCGTCATCAAGCGCCTGCACATCCTCTGAATACTCACTTCCACCGTGTGTCCAATCAACCCGTTGTGTATGCCACCCGTAGGCTTCATAACGCTTCAACACGTCCTCTGTAAAAGAAATCTCTGTGTCGTCTTCAATAGAGATATGGTTGTCGTCGTAAAGAAGGATAAGGTTTCCAAGTTTTTGTGTGCCGGCTAAGGAACATGCTTCAGAGGAAATACCTTCCTGTAAACAACCGTCACCAGCGATGACATAGACGTTGTGGTCGAAGGGGCTGGCGTGTGCCGCGGTGTCGGGATCCAGCAATCCGCGCAGGCGACGCTGTGACATTGCCATGCCTACGGCTGCGGCAAGTCCTGAGCCCAGTGGGCCGGTAGTGACTTCGATCCCCTTTGTTTCTTTATATTCTGGGTGTCCTGGTGTGTGTGAGCCAAAATGGCGGAATTGACGCAGGTCATCAAGTTCAAGGCCTGCTCCCGCTAAATACAGTTGAATATATTGTGTCAGTGATGCGTGACCAGCTGAAAGCACAAATTTGTCGCGGCCCAGCCACCGGTCATCTGCCGGGTCGAAGCGCAGGTGGCGCTGATAAAGCAGGTAGGCTGCTCCCGCTAAAGATATTGGTGCTCCCGGATGCCCCGAGCCCGCATTTTCAACAGCGTCAGCAGCTAACACTTTCGCTGTTGTTACGGCGCGTGAATCAAGTTCGTTCCATTGCAAAGTCACAATAATCCCTCTCCATTTCAGTTCACAGTACGATCGTTTATACATAATGATCATACGTCGTTTTCATAAAAAATAGGCATCCTTTTGCTTTTCGTTGTGTGCCTGGGTGTTGATCTGGGATTTGTCCACTACACTGACAGCAGGAAATGTTGGTGATGCACAATATACCCAGTGGAAGCCAAAATTTGTGACCCACGTAAGGTTGGGAGTGACGAATTGGGCTTATGCTTAGGTGGCGACAGGAGTCCTAGTGGATGCTTTAGAAATGAATATCCGTGATTTTCAGGTATATATGACTGCCGAACGAGGAGCTTCACCCCACACCCTGCAAGCCTATCAACGTGACTTGAAGCGTTATCAACATTTTTTGGTTTCTCAGCGAAAAGATGAGCTGTCAGCTGTGACGGCTCATGATCTTGAGCGGTTTATTCAGCTTCTTGCTGAGGGGTCGTCAAAGGGTAAGGCATTAACGTCCTCGTCTATTGCGCGTACATTGTCGGCGGTACGCAGCCTGCATCGCTATTGTCTGCGTGAAGGCATTATTGATGTGGATGTCACCGCCGATATTGAGGCACCGATTCAGGCAAAAAATCTGCCGCATGGCCTTGGTTTTGCCCAGGTGGAAGCATTGCTTGAAGCAGCCGGTGGCGATGACATTATTTCACTGCGCGACCGTGCATTGCTGGAGTTTTTATATTCAACGGGAGCACGAATTTCTGAGGTGATGTCTTTGGCAGTTGACGATGTTGCACGTCACGCGCGTGACAGTGACTTTGTGCGCGTCTATGGAAAGGGCCGCAAGGAACGCCTAGTTCCTTTTGGATCATATGCGCACAAGGCTATGGAATCCTATCTTACCAGGTCGCGTCCTTCTTTAGCCGCAAAAGGAAACGGCAGTCCCGCCCTCTTTCTTAATTCCAGAGGACGTGCGCTGACACGGCAGTTGGCGTGGACAATTTTACAAACGAGGGCGCAGCAAGCTGGCTTGACTCAAAAGATTTCACCCCATACCCTGCGTCATACATTTGCAACTCATTTGTTAGAAGGCGGTGCCGATATTCGTGTGGTTCAAGAACTGTTAGGGCACACTTCGGTGACAACAACCCAGATCTATACGAAAGTGTCACAAACAACACTTCGCGAGGTTTATGCGATGACGCATCCGCGTGCGCGCTAGGATGGTTGTGTGAAGTGGGAGTCCATTGTTGATCGTTGTCCGCGTGTAGTGTTGGTGGTTGTGTGATGTTGCCGCCTAACAGGGGAGGCATGATTACTTATTTGTCTGCGTGTTGGTTGCGGTTGGTTCTTTGTTTTTCCACAAGAGAGTGAATATGTGCACTGATGTGAACGCGGCGCACAGTTTTGCAAGTAATTTTTATCAAAGACAAGCCGTGGCGAGGTCAGCAGGCTTTCACTGGGCTTGCGGATAGCGTTCTTCAGCGCTATCGCGTACTATGGCAACAGATATTAAATTGGTGAGTTGATTGGTAACATGGAATAGTGAGTAACCTACAGGACAGTCTTTTTGCGGGTCCCGAAGATGACGTGTCATCCACCGCTCAGAATGCCAGTGTTATAGCAGATGACAGTGGCACTGACTTTGCGATACCTGAACCGCTCAGCAGTCATGGCCCAGCGCGTGTTATTGCCATGTGTAATCAAAAAGGTGGGGTGGGTAAAACAACGACCTCCATTAATCTAGCGGCGGCTTTTGCTGAATATGGGCGAAAAGTGTTGCTTGTCGATTTCGATCCGCAGGGTGCGGCTTCTGCCGGGTTGGGGATCAACTCCAACGAGTTGGATCAGACGATTTATAATGTGCTGGTTGATTCCTCGGTGTCGATCGAGGATGTGATTGTTCCTTCAGGGATTGAACGTTTAGACATCGCGCCAGCCAATATTGATTTGTCGGCGGCTGAGGTGCAATTGGTCAATGAAGTTGCTCGCGAGATGGCCCTGTCACGCGCCCTTTACAGCGTGTTGGACCGCTATGACGTGATTATTATTGACTGTCAGCCATCATTGGGCCTGTTGGCGGTAAACGCACTGACGGCAGCTCACGGGGTGATGATTCCGCTGGAGGCCGAGTTTTTTGCTTTGCGCGGGGTAGCTTTGCTGATTGAAACTATAGATAAAGTACGTGATCGTCTTAATCCGCGCCTCAAAGTTGATGGTATTTTAGCGACAATGGTGGATCCTCGCACCCTTCATGCACGCGAAGTGTTGCAGCGACTGAATGAGGCCTTTGGCGATACGGTGTATCGCACGCAGATTCGACGCACAGTGAAATTTCCTGATGCTTCGGTGGCAACAGAACCAATCTTAAGTTACGAGCCGCGTCATCCTGGTGCGATGGCTTACCGCCAGCTAGCACGTGAAGTTATCGCCAGGGGCGACGCCGCGTAAGCATAGAGCCACCTGTGACATGGACGTACAGCAATCTGACAGCAACTATCAATACGAGGCGGGGGAGTTTATTCTTGACCTTGAGGAGTTCTCGGGCCCCTTCGACCTCTTACTTTCGCTTATTTCTGCACGAAAACTTGATATTACGGTATTGTCGCTGGCCGATGTCACTGACGAGTTTATTGCCCATATGCGCACCTATCCTGATCTGTCTCAAACCAGTGAGTTCCTGGTGGTAGCCGCAACTCTTTTGGATATGAAAGCGGCACGCCTGCTGCCTGTGGATGAAACAGATGATGAGGATCTGGAACTCCTCGAAGCGCGTGACGTGCTGTTTTCACGTTTGCTGCAATACCGTGCCTTTAAGGAAGCCTCGCATCATATCCGTCAGGCACTGGCCCGCAATGAGGGGTACGTGGCACGAAATGTGGAAGAACCTCTGGCACAAATTTTTACCCCGCAACTGGTGCGCCACCTGTCACTGCAAGCGTTTTGCTTTGCTGCCGTTCAACTCTTGGAGCCTACACGCCAAGACGCCACATTTCATCTTCATGACATCACCTATCCGGTTGGCCCCGAAGCTGAACATATTATGAACGCGCTGAAAAAAACGCCGAAACTGAGTTTTCATCAACTGATTGGTGACTGCGCTGATATTCACCGCAATGTCAGTCGCTTCCTTGCTATTTTGGTGCTTTACCGCGACGGATACATCAGCATTTGGCAAGACAATCCGCAGTCCGAACTCACGATTGAATGTGAACATGACCTTCACTTAAGCGATAATCTGAACTGGGAGTGGGACTATTGAAAGAACAACCAACACTTCATGCCGAGCTCATGATGACAATTGAGGCGGTACTTATTATCGCTGACCACCCAATAACAGCTGAACAGTTGGCACCTATTGTTGGAGCCCAAGCTGACACGGTACTTGACCACTTGAACTATTTGCGCGACGAATATAATGGTTATTACACGGGTTTGCGTCCGCGTGGATTTGAGTTGCGTGAGGCCGGGGGAGGCTGGCGCATCTATTCTTCCCCGCGCTGCATTGATGTAGTGGAAAAGTATGTGAGTGCTCCACGGGTAGCAAAACTATCGCAGGCCGCCATTGAAACCTTGGCTATTATTGCTTACAAGCAGCCGATAACACGTTCGGCTATTGGTCATATTCGTGGCGTAAATGTTGATGGCGTGGTGAAGTCACTGTCTGCGAAGGGACTGATTGAATGTGTAGATACCGATGAATCCACGGGGGCGGCCTATTGGGCAACAACCCAGGGCTTTTTGGAATACATGGGAATAGACACCCTTGACGACTTACCCCCGCTGGCACCGCATCTTCCACCCGACAGCGACCTTGACACGATTGAAGACGAAATTATTGAACGCCATTTTCAGGTGAAAGACCAAACAGATGAATAATTCCAAGGATATTTTTAAGGACGAAGCCACAAGTCCTCAACGACTTCACAAGGTTTTGGCTCATGCCGGTGTTGCCTCACGCAGGGCATGTGAAGACCTGATTACCCAGGGCAGGGTGCGCGTTAATGGTGAAACGGTGACAATGCTTGGAACCAGGGTAAATCCTGACAAAGACACCATTCACGTTGATGGTTTGCGTGTTCTGCTTGACGATACTCGTAAAACTTTTGCCGTCAATAAGCCTGTGGGTGTGCTCTCAACGATGTCAGATCCGCAGGGGCGCCCCAATCTTGGTGATTTAGCGCGGGTCATTGGGCAACGTGTCTACCATATTGGTCGCCTGGACGAGGATACCTCCGGACTTATTTTAATGACGAATGATGGTGAACTTGCCCATCGGATTATGCACCCGGGCTATGAGCTGACAAAAACCTATGTGGCAACGGTTGCCGGGCGTATGAAGCCCTCGGTTGCGAAGCATCTTGTGGAAGAGGGCGTAGAGCTTGATGATGGACTGGCCAAAGCTGATGACGTCGTGGTGAAGTCTGTCCATCAGGGCAGGTCGCTGGTACAGATGAGTCTTCACATGGGGAAAAACCGTATTGTTCGCAGGATGTTTGATGCGGTTGGTCACCGAGTTCTCCAGTTGGCACGCATTACGGTGGGGCCAATCCATTTAGGGGATCTGCAACACGGTGAGTTTCGTGAGCTGAGCGATAGTGAGCTAAAGAAGCTCTATCACGCACTAGATCTTTAAGCCTGGTTGTTAGTAGTCATAGGATTTGCCAACTTCCCACGAGTCAGCGATATCGGTTAAGAGCTTATCAGGGTGTTGTCCACATTCGCTAAAGAGTGTATTGGAGGCGGCCATAATGCCGTCAGGATCTTTTGCGAAGCCGCGGTAATCAAGAAGGTCTGTTAACATTTTGGATGATTCTCCTGGCCTTGCAGAGGTATAGTCACGACATGTCAAACCTTCAACATCGGAATGGGATGAACAACCTGCCAGTACCATGGGCAGGGACAGACACAACACGGCAGTAGTGGTAAGCGATTTCTTCATTTTCTGATTCCTTATCAACGCTCAAGCAAGGGGTATGTCTTTTGAGAATACAAACTTCGCACGTGGAATTCCATTGATTGAAGACCCCAACTTTTAGGGTATTTTTATTGTCGCTATAATCTGGTCTATGACTGAACATGTACAAACAGTGGGACCAGTCCTTGTGATCGGTTCAGGACTTCTTGGTGCCTCCATCGGGCTGCGTCTTCGAGCTAGCGGTGTTGAGGTCTATCTTGAGGACACCTCTCCAACATCACTGCAACTAGCCAGTGACATCGGGGCCGGAACACCCTTTAAGTTGTCGTCTTCACGTGAAGACAAGGGCATCAAGGCAGACGACGTTGCCATGGTTATTGTGGCAACTCCACCGGATGTGGCAGGTGCGGTGGTTGTTGATGCCCTTGAACGTTTTCCACGCGCCCATGTTACCGATGTGGCAAGTGTGAAAGTCAGTGTGGAAAACGAAGTTGTGTTATCCGAGCGCTCTGAGCGCTACGTTGGTTCACATCCTATGGCTGGGAAGGAAAAATCGGGGGCTGGTAAAGCCGATGCTGATCTTTTTGAAGGCAGACCCTGGGTGCTTGTAGCCCATGACAAGACGGCACCTGAAACACTGCGTGCTGTTCGAACCGTCGCCATTGATGTGGGAGCAACCCCAATAGAACTAGGATCTGACCTTCACGATGAATCCGTGGCGCTTGTTTCGCATGTACCACAGCTTGTCTCCTCTGTTTTAGCTGCTCAGCTTCACGATGCCCCAGCTGAAGCATTGCAGCTTAGCGGGCAGGGACTTCGTGACACAACGCGTATTGCCCACTCGGATCCACGACTATGGACGGCGATCATTGCTGGAAATAAACACAAAATTGCTCAGGCGCTCAACAATATTGCCGATGAGCTTCGCGAGCTCAGTGATGCCTGCGCAGGTGAAGGCGTTGTGGGCGCTGTCTATCAGGCTATGCAGCGTGGCAATGAGGGTGCTGCCCGAATTCCAGGCAAACATGGAGGGGCCCCCCGCAGATATGCAGCCGTCGATGTGCTAGTTCCAGACAAACCAGGTTTCCTTGGCAGGCTTTTTAGTGATGTCGGTGACATCGGTGTCAATATCGAAGATTTTCGCTTGGAACATTCACGTTACGGTAAACAGGGTATCGCTACACTCAGTGTGGAACCTCGTATGGCACAAACAGTGAAACAGGGCTTAGAACAGCGTGATTGGACAATTGTTGTGTGGGAGTAAGCTCAGATTTGTGTTTTCTAGTATGAAAAATGACCACTGAGTGAATATCTTTAGCAATTTCAACCAAATCGTTCTCTTTTCGTTTATCATGTAAAACAGTAGGTAATCGTCCTAGGAGGTAAAAATGGCGGGAGACGGATCAGAATACGTAGGGCAGCAAATTTTGGGCAAAGGCCTTGTAGTTGCTATTGACGGTCCATCAGGTGCTGGTAAAAGTACAGTTGCCCGTTTAGCAGCAGCGGAGCTGTACCTAAACTATTTAGATACGGGGGCAATGTATCGAGCTTTGACGCTCTATGTATTAAAGCAAGGTGTTGATCCCGACGACGAGCCAGCTGTGACAGAGCTTGCGCGAACAGTCCCCATGACTGTTGAAGATGTTGCACATGCACCGCGCGTGCTGCTTGATGGCAAGAATGTGACCAACCAGTTGCACTCCAAAGAGGTTAACCAGGCTGTATCAACAGTTGCTGCCTACCCTGGTGTTCGCGCCGAATTGATTAACTTCCAGCGCCACCTGATCCAGGCTGCGGTCAATAGCGGACGCGGAATTGTTGCCGAAGGCCGCGATATGACCACCGTGGTTGTTCCAGGCGCCCAGGTACGTATTTTGATTACTGCCTCTGAAGAAGTGCGCAAGCAGCGTCGTGCCGCTCAATCAGGTATGAATGAAGATTCTATTGAAGAACGCGACAGAAAAGATTCAGAAGTCAACGAGTTTATGGAGCCGGCTCCTGGTGTCTCTGTTATTGACACTACCCATATGACAGAAAAACAGGTTGTCGATCAGATTGTATTCATGGTGGGGCATGCACTCAAAGCAGAGGGGTAGTCTTCGCCCTCTAAATGCACTTTTTCGAAATTTTGCCCAAGGTGACATAGACTGAACAGGTGAATACACCAAATCGATCCCGTAAAGACGCTTTTACACACGATCCTCACAAGTCGGGGGATGCTTCCCACGTGCAACAACAACCAGTGACTTCCAGTGCTTCAGGCTACAAGGCCAGCCGTGATGGCCCTGGCACGCCACACAGTTCAACACACACTCCACCACCTGCCGATGGGCAGCCTTCCGCTGGTGATGACAGTGACCTGATCCTTGAAGATGACTCGTTGGATGAGCTTTCTGACCTTGCACTTCTTGGTGGGGAAGTTCCAGCAGAACTTAAGGACTTTGCCCTTGATGACGGTGACGATTTTGCTTTTGCTGGGGATGAATCCTTTACAGATACCACAGATGAACGCCTGCCAGTTATCGCCGTAATCGGTCGCCCCAATGTGGGGAAATCATCGTTGGTGAACCGCATTGTGGGGAGCCGTGTTGCCGTTGTGCAGGATATTCCAGGGGTGACCCGTGACCGTGTTCGCTATAAGGCACAGTGGGCGGGACGAGACTTTTTTGTGCTGGATACTGGTGGCTGGGAGCTCAATGTTAAAGGTATCGACCATCTGGTTGCTGACCAGGCTCAGCGTTCGATTGCGCGCGCCGATATTGTGCTGTTGATTGTTGATGCAGTGGTGGGGATTACCGATGCTGATGAACAGCTTGCAAAAATTGTGCGTCGCAGTGGTAAACCGTGCCTGCTCGTAGCCAATAAGGTTGATTCAGCTAGTCAAGAACCTGAAGTGTGGGCACTGTGGGCGTTAGGGCTTGACACGCCCTACCCGGTGTCGGCTTTACACGGTCGCGGTATGGGCGACATGCTGGATGCGGCGATGAGGATTTTACCAGAAGAATCCGAGGTTGAAGAATATGACCTTGCTGATGAACCAGCACGTGTAGCCCTTGTGGGACGCCCCAATGTGGGGAAGTCATCACTGCTCAACGCCCTTGTGGGCGAGGACCGAGTCGTCGTTGATTCCGTGGCAGGCACGACGCGCGACCCTGTTGATGAACTGGTGGAACTTGAACACACCGACTGGGTGTTTGTTGATACCGCCGGGATTCGCCGCCGAATGCACAAATCACGCGGAGCAGATTTTTATGCCTCTATTCGCACAAATAAGGCTATAGCTGATGCCGATGTGGTGATGGTGCTGCTTGATGCAACAGAAACGATTTCCGAGGGCGATATTCGCATTATCAACACTGTGCTTGACGAAGGGAAAGCCCTGGTGTTAGTCAATAACAAGTGGGATGAGGTTGATGAGCTTCGCCAGCGTGAACTGCTGCGCGAAACGGAGCTGGATCTTCGCCACGTCACCTGGGCACCGCATATCAATATTTCGGCGAAAACAACGTGGCACACCAACCGTATTGAAAAAGCACTTGTCACTGCGTTTAACGGGTGGACTACTCGTGTGCCAACAGGTGAACTCAATGCTTTTATGGGACAGCTTCAATCTGCGCAGCCTCACCCGGTGCGCGGAGGGAAACAGCCGCGTATCCTTTTTGCTACTCAAGCCCGCACTGCGCCACCAACAATAGTGCTGTTTACAACTGGTTTTATTGATGCAACCTATCGACGTTTTATTGAACGTAAACTACGTGAACAATTTGGTTTTGAGGGTGCTCCAATGCGTATGAATATGCGTATTCGTGAACGGCGTGGGCGCAGCGGTGGCCGTGGCAAGAGGGGCAGCCGGGGTGGCTCACAACGTCGCTAACAGATTGACGCCGTGACAATGATCGATTCTGTGAAGCAGACAGCCGATATAAGCGGATCGTCGCGTTGCAGTGTAGGCAACACCATCAGGTTCGCCACCTTGGGGTGTGACGGCGCAAATGCTGACAGCACAAGCGTTGGCAGCGAATCTGCTAAGAATCCTGGTAGTGGTTCTAGGAACAATGATGGCACCGGAAACGGCGCTGATTGTCGGGTTGCTAGACGATCCGTCGGTGTTGGCGAAGCGGCTTGCGTCACTTCGATAGGCAGACGACCTGCCGGTGGCGCTGGTCGTTATGCGCCTTCACCAACAGGTGACCTGCATTGCGGTAACTTGCGAACGGCGATACTGGCTGCGCTGTGGGCCGCACAGGATGGCGCCGATTTTATGGTGCGTATTGATGACCTGGAAGGTGTGCGCAAAGACTTTGATGCCCGACAGCTTCACGACCTGTCCCTTATAGGGCTTACCTGGAACGACAATGTGATGTATCAGTCGCGCAGGCGTGCCCAACACCGTGCGGCCGTTGAGTATTTACGTGAAAAGGGCCTGCTGTTTGAATGCTATTGTTCACGTAAAGATATTCGTGACGCCGTCCAGGCTCCACACGGTTTATCTGGTGAACAGTTATATCCGGGAACCTGTGTGAATCTTAGTGAATTTCAGAGGGCGAAACGCCGTGCTGAATTAGCCGAGCAGGGCCGACGGCCCGCATTGCGCTTACGACCACATGTTGAGCAGTGGACGGTACATGACCAGTTGTTTGGTGATGTTACCGACACGATTGATTACTGTGTGATTCAGCGCGGTGATGGTTTGCCCGCCTATAATCTGGCGGTGGTTGTTGATGATGACGCCCAGGGTGTAAGCCAGGTTGTTCGTGGTGATGACCTGCTACATTCCTCCCCGGCGCAAGCCTATATTGCTTACGAGCTTGGGATTTCTCCAGTTGAATACATCCATGTGCCCCTAGTGGTTAATGACCGTGGGCAACGCCTTGCTAAACGCGATGGCGCGATTACATTGCCACAGCTTGCAGCGCGCGGGATTGATGCCCACGATGTGCTGGTGTGGATTGCGTACAGTATTGGGGTTCGTTTACCAAAAGATCTGGCTGCACCTGTTGATTCGACCAGGGTTGTGCCTATAGCGGGTAGCGCTGAGCACACAGTCAATGATCCTGGCAATGACTGCGGTGCCGGTGCTCATACGGATTCTATCGGTAGTAACTCTGCCACTACCAAAGGTGGAAACAGCAAGAATATGGTCACTCACGGCAGTTCCAGCAATCGTGACGCTCACGTGAGTACCGGTGGTGCTTGTGCAGGTGAGCGTGAGCTTGTCGAGATTAACCAAGAGGTTATTGACTATATGATTGCCCACTGGGACCGCAGCAGCCTTTCACGTCAAGCCGTTGTTTTCAGCGCTGACATGCGTCTATAGGTGAACCCCTCATATGTGCGTGTGCCCTTGTGCATGGACGTGCCCGCAGGTAGAGCCATTATATGTGTGTACGACCATAAGTGAGCCCCTCAGAGTGGATACGTAGATATTGACCAAAGTCAATAAAACACAACAGTTTGTTTGCTTTGAAAGAGCTAGCGGGCGCCACCGCCGAAGCCTGCGCCACCACCGGCACTATAACCGCCTCCAGATCCACCTGTACTAGAAAATGGGCTTGTCACAGCAGAGATACTACTTGACAGGCTCGCGCCAAAAGCCTGTAAGGGCGGCTGGTAGTCCTGCGATGTCATTGTGCGATAGTGCGCGCCAAGCAGCCAGGGTGAATTCAGGTGAGAGGAGTCAATATGGAGTTCCTCGGGGTCATATTGTTCAAGGTTTTTGATAAACCGTTGCGACACCCCAAGCAACACCGCATAGGTCATGAACTGGCCCCACACGAGTGAATCTGTGGGTGGTCTGTATTCTAACTGCGTGAAGTCTTCTAGCCAGCGTTTGAGTGCCTGAGTGTAGGCATGTAGTTCGGCTCCAGCGCGAGTTCTTTTTCGTGTAGCCAGCGAAAACATGACGATAATGATCACGGTTGCAGTCAATACCACAAAATGCAGAAACGACCATCCGATCAAAGCTAAACGCAAGGTACCAATAACAGCGAAGAATAATATTCCAGCAAGGAATTGCAACGCATAGGATGCAGCCTGAGCATTATCATCACGCAGCCGATAGTGTTTGACCCCGCGTTTACATTGTTTTACCCAATCATCGTAGGCTCGGCGGAACTTTTTTGCGTGTTTTTTTGCGTAGGGGTCAATCTGGCTGACAGCAACCTGGTCGCTCCCTTTACCGACGACATCAAACAGCACATATAATGTTTCACGATCGATAGGGTCATCAGGTACTTTATACCTCTGACGGTTCGTGGACGTGCGTGCAAGCCTTGCGTCAGCGCTACGCCCAGACTGGTTCGTTACGCCGTCTTGTGCAGTCTCGTCCTGTGCAGGCGGTGTTGGCCAGATGGTATCCTCATCAGCGCGGCAGCGGTATATTGTAAAGTCTATTTCTCCGGTTTGTTCTCAACGAACATAGCTACCATAGGCCAGATGCACGACCGCTGTGCTAAAGGAATCGGGACGAATAATACCGAAGTTCTCGTTTGCATGAACAATGATGGGGTGCAGGTCGCGCGGTAAACCGAAAGAAGCATCCAGGTTGGCCGCAGGGAGGTCGCGCCAATATTTATCTGTAAATGTGGGCTTATATTCACGACCAAACCGCAGGTACACACCAGCCAAGACAAGAATAAGGAACAGATATATTCCACCTAAAATCCAATAGCGTAGCCGCAATAAGTTTGCCCTCGTAGCAAACTTTTCTTCCTGTTTCATAATGGAATCACAGTCTGTTATCTCGTAGAAGTTTGCATCACCAGGAAAAACATTACTTAACCACAGCGGTGGTGTAAGAATACGAATCTCGGCCCACGTTTTTGCACTCACCGCAGGAACATCGGCCTTCACAACACCTTTTTCTTTGTCGAGGCTTACAGTGCCACTGAGTTCACCGTGACCCCACGCGTGAACATTGCGCCCCGGATGCAGTGCTTCGCCCTCTGGAATAGGTAAATGGACACGCAGGCTCACATTGTGGGAGTCAACTTCCCATGTCT
>JAUNVQ010000021.1:0-8929 GCA_030540715.1 Actinomycetaceae bacterium
TTCATTGCTTTTTAGAAACCGTAAGCACTTTTATATCTTTTATATCCCGAGAGATGTTGAAAACGTGTTGTGTTTCGCGAAGAATAGGGGAATAACACAGAGGCAATAGCGGTTGGACAGGTTGTAATGACAATCTTACTGTGAGGAGTTTTCATGGCAACCGTAGAGATCACCGCTGATACAATCGAACAAACAATTGAAGAGGGCGGTATTGTGCTGCTTGATTTTTGGGCATCTTGGTGTGGCCCTTGCCGTCAATTTGGCCCGACCTTCGAAAAAGTAAGTGAAGATTATCCAGAAATTGTGTTTGGAAAAATCAATACTGAACAAGAACAATCGTTAGCCGCTTCTTTTGGCATTAATTCTATCCCTACCATTATGGCTTTCCGTGATGGCATCGGAATCTTCAACCAACCAGGTGCACTTCCAGAGGCATCACTGCGCGAGCTTATTCAACAGATCGAAGCACTGGACATGAACGACGTACGCAAACAGATAGAAGAAGCCCAGAAGTAATTCGTTGCGACACTAAGTAACAAACTCAATAACTGTTGTGTTGAGGTACCAATGCTTTCGCACTGGTACCTACCAATGAGGATCCGTGTATCATACGATACGCTGATCCTCATTTTCATTTTGATAACTTCATATGTCCTCACTTCACACTATGCGATTTTGTCGTCGTACTTCGATAACATTAGTAATTCACGGGGTCGTGAGGGGCACGGAGACTATGATGAGGGGCTTTTCGGCTTTTTGTTTACTAGGTTTTGTACATATGAAAATTTCATATAAACGATGTGAGAATGCTTTATAGATGTTTGCCGGTTTCTTTGTGAAAGGACAGTTGATAATCTAACTACTTGGCTGTGCTTAGTTTGTCACTTGAGACAGTTAGCTTACGTACATCTGATTTTAGCCATTGAGTGATAGAGTTTATTTGAGAACCGGTTAGATTGGGATTACTCAGTCTAATCGGCCAGCTCTATTGAAAGGAAGCGTGATGGATCCGAGGATTCCTTTATGTCGTGATGGAATTCCTACTAGCGATGCGTTTCGACCAGCAATTTTACAGGTCATGAAAGATGGAGAAGTACGTCACCGTCGATGGATACTGAAAGCAGCTCAAGATATTTTAGACATTCCTCAAGAATTGAGAGAGGAAGCGATCCTTTCTGGTGAGAAAAAATGTGATCATCGAGTTGGATGGGCACTGAGTTCATTAGCTAAAGCGGGTGTCTTAGAGAAACCTCATCGCGGATACTATCAAATCACTGATGTTGCATCGGTGTTAATGAAGCCGAAGTTTCAATTTAGTATCACTGAATCCAAATTGAGTGGGCTACCAAAATGGGACAGTTACCAACAACAGTTAGCAGAAAGAAAGCGTGCAAAATTAGAAGAAAAAGAACTAGTTTCCTACGATGAACATCTTTCAATCTCCGAAGCGGATCCAGTTGAAACTATTCGTGGATTGGTCGCTCAAATCGACGATGAGGTTGCGACTGAACTTCTAGACCGCTTACGAGAATCAGAGGCTGATTTCTTTGAGCGGGCAGTCATTGAGTTAGTTCAGAAAATGGGTTACGGGCAGTCAATTGAAGATACTCGGCATCTAGGAAAATCAGGTGATGGTGGGATAGATGGCATTGTTAGTATGGACCCGCTCGCATTGAGAAATGTTTATATTCAAGCGAAGCGTTATGGAGAAGGCAATGCCGTAGGAGCTGACTCAATTAGAAATTTTTATGGAGCACTCGCTGAAAGGCATGCAGATAATGGAGTATTTATCACTACCTCACGTTTTACCGCATCAGCTTTTGACTACGCAAATCGCATGGGCGAAAAAATAGTTTTGATCGATGGACAAAAACTGACTTCACTCATGTTGAAATACCGCGTAGGAACTCAAGCTAAAGAAGTCTTTGAAACATTAGAGATCGACGAAGATTTTTTCGAATAATCGTCTTAACAGAATAGGTTTCTGCTAGAACTCATGTGGCGTTTTACATCTTACTAGGTGATCTTTTCAGTATTACCGTAAAGTCTATTTGGCATAGATTTTGTTTTTCCTCGATTTGATGTTGCCAAGCATCTCAAAAACAGTCTGTATGTTGAGCGTTACCCGCGGCGTGTATGTGAAGACGGTGATACAAAAGCATTCGGTTAGTTCTCCGCGATAGTGCTGATGGTTATTGCTAGATCTTCTAGCTCTTAATCAATCCAGCTTTCGAGAAGTGTTTCTTATTTACTTTTACGCCAATCCAACCAGCAACAAATGATAGGAACATGCTGATCGGCACAAAGGTGAGAATGAGCTGTGGAGTGAAGAAGGCACGATAATTATGAGCAAAATCGGCACCCATTTCGCCCTCTATGGCTTTAAAGTAGGCATCAGAGTTAAACAGCATTGGTTCTAAGGCAACTAAAACAATAAGGCTGAACACGACATAGGCTGCAATTGCACGCGCTGGGGATAGCCGTTCAGAAAACCCGAGCTTTGAGTGAATCATATCCGCAATAAATCCAAGAACGGTACCTCCAACCAATAACCAAGCAGTGTGGCCAGTTAGTACAAAGAGAAGTCCACAAATAGCCCCTAAAATGGTCATGGCTCCCATTTTATTGACCCGTGCCATATAAAATACCGCAACGATGCCACAGAAAAAGATGGCAAGGACTATCCCCAGTAACATAAACTGAGGTCCAGCCAACCCAAGCATTCCAGGAGTGAACTGACATAGAAAGTAAATGACGGTAAAAATACCAACATTGATTAAATCGCGAGTCGTCAGGCTGAATTTCATTGTGCATCTCTTTCAACAGATAGGTAAGGTAAGGCTAATGTGACTAATTTATAGTAAGCCCGCGCGACTGGCCTGTCAAACTGTCAAGGTTGCTAAAATTGGTTCGCAATAGTCCTTGAATGCAAGCAAGCTGTTAGTTCTTTGAACAGTGGTATCGATGGTTTTATCTCACCCTAGAGATCCTGCAAAGCGTACCTGGCAATCTCTTCCGCATGAATTTCCGTTGTATCAAACACGGGCGCATCAACATCTTTTTGTGTGATCAGCATGCCGATTTCAGTGCAACCTAAGATAGCGCCAACTGTGTCATCGCTACAGTATTTATCAATGATGTTTTTGTAGATTTGGCGTGATCCGTCCTCGAAATGTCCTTTACAGAGCTGTCCAAAAATAATGTCGTTTGTCTTGTCGCGCTCAGCTAGGTTAGGGATAAAGGTGTCAAAACCAAGGCTGCGGAATCGATCCGAATTAAAGGATTCTTCCATCGTCAACTTTGTCCCCAACAGCAAAGCTTTGTTGAGCCCAGATTGACGCATTCGCTCTGCCGTGACATCAACAATATGAATGATTGGAAGATCGGTAGCTTCTTCAATGGCAGGGATAGTCTTATGCAGGGTATTAGAACAAATCGCCAGAAAATCTGCGCCGGCGGTTTCTAGCTCTTTTGCAGCAGTAGCCATGATATCGAAGCATTCATCAAGGCGACCGCTTAAGACACGTGATTCGATTTCATGAAAATTCAAGCTTCGCAATATGA
This sequence comes from Actinomycetaceae bacterium, assembly GCA_030540715.1. Classification (GTDB taxonomy): domain Bacteria; phylum Actinomycetota; class Actinomycetes; order Actinomycetales; family Actinomycetaceae; genus JAUNVQ01. The sequence goes on from JAUNVQ010000021.1 coordinate 3,565, forward strand.
GGTCGGCGGTGTGAATACCGCCTGTATGTCGTAAGATATATCGGTTAATAATCTCGTAGTAGGGAACAGTGCTTTCCCAGCTAGTTCCACCAATCAAGCCGATCCTTTTCACTGTAACCCACCTTTAGAAATTACATTGTAGATTTTGTTTTGATTGTATCGAAGAGTAGTTAAAGTAGAAAGAGTGGCTCACGAACATTGATGTAAGATGAAAAGCTATAGTCCTTCTTAGCCATCGCGCACAACCCGCCCTCAAAAAGCCTTACTGACATTGATACCAGATTTTTTCAAAATTACATGTGACCTCGTAATATACGTTATTGTCAAACCGAAAATAATTTTTCAAAAAGACAAATTAATTAACCTACGTTTAAAATATTTATTTGAACCACCAAAATGCAGCTCTATGGAGCGCTGCCTTATTTTCCAAGAAAGGTTATGTGTATGGAAGAAAAAGTACTTACTCCACACGAAAAGAAACTCCGCCGTCGAGCCCTTGTTGGGTCTATTACTGGTTCCACCATCGAATGGTATGACTTCCTGCTTTACGGAACAATTGCTCCCATCGTCTTTGCCCCACAGTTTTTCCCCGAAACAAGCCAGTTTGTCTCGATAATGCTCGCATATCTGGGTAATGCGTTAACATTCTTTATTCGCCCCTTTGGCGGTATTTTCTTTGCCCATATTGGCGACCGTATTGGCCGCAAAAAGACACTTATTGTTACCCTCTCGATGATGGGTGGGGGTACTATGCTCATTGGCTTCTTGCCGAACTATCATCAAATCGGTCTTTGGGCGCCAGCATTGCTCTTTGCCTGCCGCATTATCCAAGGCCTTGCCATTGGAGGTGAATGGGGCGGTGCATTGCTGCTTGCCTACGAATACGCCCCCAACAAGCGTAAAGGCCTCTATGGAGCAATTCCACAAACCGGTGTGACCTGGGGTTTAATCCTGGGTAACGTAGCATTCCTTATTGCTTTATACCTTGGCGGTGACGCCTTTGAAACCTGGGTGTGGCGTGTGCCGTTTATTGCCTCATTTATCCTGATTTTCATTGGCTTATGGATTCGTAAAGAACTCGAAGAAACTCCAGAGTTTCAGGCAGTTAAAGACGCCGGCCTCGTTGAAAAGAACCCACTCGGTGCAACACTTCGTGAAAACTGGAAAGAAGTGCTTATCGCGATTGCGGTAAAAGCCGTCGAGACTGCACCGTTCTATGTTTTCGTCATTTACATGGTTGGCTATGCCATACGAGTGCTGAAATATCCGAAGTCGGAACTGCTGCTGGCAATTTTGATTGCGGCTCTTGTCAGCTCACTGTTTATTCCTGTGTGCGGTTTGCTTTCTGATTACTTCGGTCGTGTACGTGTTTACGTTTTCGGAGTCATATTTTTAACAGCAGCAACCTATCCGTACTTCATGATGATTCAGACAGGTTCGTTTGTTGTCATGCTGATTGCAACAATAATCGTCCTTGGTTTTGCTTGGTCATTTATTACCGCAACTCTTGGAACAATGATGTCGGAACTGTTCTCGGCCAATGTTCGTTATACCGGAATTACACTGGGGTACCAGATCGGTGCGGCCATCTTTTCAGGTACGGCTCCGATGGTGTGCGTCTACCTGGTCGAAAAAGCAGACGATCAATGGTGGCCAATTCCTCTCTACATCGCTGGATTAGCGGTGCTTTCACTTGTGGGAATCGTTGCAGCGTTTTACCGTGGAAGGAGGCTACGAAAGGATACTCATGAAACTGCTCAATAAGACTCAGATCTGGGACGTCTATTCTATGGAGGACGCCCTTGTCGATACCGCTGAAGCATTCAAGGCAGTCAGCAACGATAAGACAATATCGCCACTTCGCACCCGAATGAATCTTGATGATTCACGAACTGTGCTTGTCATGCCGTGCTTTTCCGATGAAGTTGATGCCGTGGCCGTGAAGACAATCGGTCTGTATCCAGGCAACGCCTCACGCGGTTTAGCCACAGCACCTGCGACAACGATTGTGCTTGATGCTGATACTGGCGAGTTGCAAGCAGTTCTTGACGGAGACACTGTCACCAAGATTCGCACCGGTGCATCCTCAGGTGTTGCATTTCGTGCATTAGCAGTAGCTGGGGCCCACATCGGCGTTGTTGTTGGTACAGGCGGACAAGCGTTCACACAGGTATTGGCAATGGTAGCGTCAGTTCCAAGCCTTGAGGAGCTACGGATCGTTAACCCTGATGAACAACAATTGGAACGTTTTATCGAAACCTTGGATTCCTGGAAGCCTTGGAAAGAATTTGGTTTCGAGGGCGTAGTTCGTGGCTATTCATCTAGTGATGATGCTGCCAAGGATGCTGATGTAATAATACTGGTAACATCATCAACCGAACCTGTATTGTCTGCTCATAATTTAAAACCTGGTGTGACCATATCCTGTGTTGGCTCTTATCAGCCACATATGCAAGAATGCGGTGCCGATATTATTGAGCGCGCCGATAAAATTTATTGCGACCATGTGGAATCTGCGTTAGAGGAATCAGGGGACTTGATTATCCCAATCAACGATGGGGGGATTACTCGCGATGATATCGCGGGCGATATAGGCCATGTTTTAGATGGAACAATACCTGGTCGTGACAATGATGACCAGATTATTGTTTATGAAACCGTAGGCGTTGGTGCTCAAGACTTATGGGCTGCATCAGCCATTGTGGCAGCTGCTGAAAAAGCTGGCATTGGTACTGATATTCCTGCATTGAATACATAGTAGTTGTTTCATATATAGAAACAACAGAATGGCTATTCCGATGCCGGTTTGGTGTCGGAATAACCATTTGGAACCCATCTTCTTATAGTGGAAAACCTCCGCATTTGCTAGGTAAACGTCCTCTTCACACCGTTGTTTCTCAATAATCTATGTCACCTCAACAGTTGATTGGTAGGTCTTAAAATAATTTTCATATCGATTCCAAGGCCATTGCGCTGCACCTGTGAAGCGTGCTGGGTGTTATTTCAGTTTGTGTTTGTGAAGATAGGAAGATACCTACATGTTGACAGGAGGGTAAAGATTAAGAGGTGCTTGCGGTTGCTGACAGGTTGGAAGGGGCATCATGGGGGGGCGGCTACAGACTAACTAAGATCAGACTATCTACTAGGAGCGTGCGTGATGCCAGATGCGAAGCAGAGATCTGTACCATTCTAAGAGTCCGCTCGACTGTGTGTTTCAAACGAATAAAGCAGATCTTACAGAAAAGACTGCTCAGCTATGTGTTCTACGATGCTCTGTTGGTAGGGTTCACACAAAACTTATCATAAGAGCAAATGAAAGGAGTCCGCAGTGAGATCGTGGCCTGGTTCTATAATGATGCTATCTACATTCATGACTCTGAAAGAATGGGTCTTAAAAACCATTCCACTCAAAGTTTTAACCACGCTGGTCACGATATGTTGTATCAGCCTCATTTTGACTGCGTGTTCCTCATCGGTTGATTCCTCACACAGTAGTGCTCCTACGTCCGCCAGCCCGGATACCACCACATCGCAGCCGTTAGATGCAAACGATTCAAAAGGTGATAGTCCACCAGGTGACGATATTTTGAATGACGATTCTTACCCGCTAGAAAAGGAACGCAAAGACTTAGAAAACGAAGTATCAATCCCCTGGAATGATTACAAAGCCGCTGATGACCACACTCTGTATATCAGCGCAGTAAAAGGCAGCGATCAATGTTATGGAGTGCGCACTGAAGTTCAGGAAGAACACGACGAAGTAGTCATCACCCTCTTTGAAGGAACGATTCCCGATCCACCCGAACAGTGTACATCTGAGGGCGCAGTTGTGAAACTTAAAGTGACACTCAAAGAACCATTGCACGACCGTCGTGTCGTAAATGGTGCAAATATTCCGTGACGTATATGCCGATAAGTGCGGGCGGTTGGCTTATGTATCACATAGTGCAGTGTGGTGTCCTGTTGTGAGTGATAGTGGCGCTGTAGCGCGATCTACTGCACGGAACGGCAACTCAGTGTGTTCGTGCATAAGCCAGGAAGTTGTCAGAAGTCTAAAGTTCAGCGAATTGACGAACATAAGATGGCTTTTGCGTGGCACAATAGAGAGTATTACCCCACTTCCATTATAGGAGGAGCAATGGAGCTTGATCCTCATTTGATGCCTGAGTAGCTACAGCAGTTAGCTGTGAGTCGCCCTGATTTGCATGTGGAGATTCTTGCTCATCCCAATTGTTATCCGGGTCTTGCGGCGTGGATTCGGCAGGTTCAATCGGCTGGAGTGTCAGTGTCTGATGGCTCAGGGGCTTTGCTTGGCGATGCTGCAGAAACAGGAGCAGGTGCTGCGCCCTCTGGAAAAATAAAAGAGAGCGGGGCGGCAAGTGTTATACCCGCAGCCGCATCACAGCACAGCGGTAATACTGTGCCGCATGCGGGTAGTGGGATACCTGTATCACAGGGGCAAATGCATCCACAGCAGGGTTCCTCGCTGCAGGCTTCCTATCCAGCGTCGTTGCAGACAAGAGCGGCTGTTTCAACGTCTTCTGGAAAGAAAAAACGAAAAAAACGGCAAAACGCTACACTGTTGCGAACGCTGATTGTAGCGGTCGTTGTGGTAGCGCTGTGCGTGGCGGGTATAGCCGGATATATGCTGTGGCCAGGTGACTCCTATGCCTACGGTGTGAAGAAGGGGGCCAGTTTTTCAATTCCAGAGGGCGCAGTTGCGCTCGCCTCAGCCGTGGAAGAAAAAAGTGACACTGTCTATTCGCTTGTTATCGCGGAAACAGACAGTGACTATGAGGCAAAGATTGTGGAAAGTGTAGCGGGACAAAAACCGAAGCTTAGCGACGTGAAAGTAAAACAGGCGCTCCATGCTGTGTTGGCAAACCCCTCGAGATCACTGTGCTCGGCTGTGGACGGGTTGGCCTGTCGCCCAGCCAAACGCATCGAAGATACGAAGTTCACCTGGGATGATAAAGTGCGTGGATGGCGTGGCTTAGACAAAACCATCGCTGCTGATGTCATCTTTGGGGCAAAGGATGGTTATATTTTTGGCTGTCAAGATGCTCCCGCACACGCAGGTCACGATGATGTGGCAGGGGTGGCGGTTCCCTCGGTAACAGCATTTGAACAGGCAAGCGGAAAAGCCGTGTGGCGCTATGAATTTGATAGGCCCTCGTTTGTACACGTCAGCGATAGCGGCTTAATGGTTGTCGATGGCAGTCAATGGGAGGGCACTGCGTTGAGTGCCGGGAGCCAGGGAGCAGAAGATGCAGTAGACACCGACGGCGAATCTATTGATGGGGAAGTAGAACCTGATGGTGCCGCTGGTGATGGCCCAGGTGGTTTTGCTGCTGAACCAGACAGC